>JBJETB010000053.1:0-1904 GCA_051883095.1 Anaerovoracaceae bacterium | reverse complement strand
AAAAAACGGGTCAATAAATGGCCCGTTTACCGGCAAATATACTGTAGATACTTTCAAATACCTGCATTTGTTTTTTCTTGCAGGTTTCTATGATGCTCATGATATCACAGTACAGTTTACTGCCGCTTTCTTTTCTGAAACCACCGGACATCTTCTGATGTGACTTACACTTTCGGAGATCCCGTTCCGAATCATTATTATGGAATTTCACATCCGCATCATGGAGGAACAGTAGGTGGTTATTCTGATATTTTGTCAGTCGGTTGAGCAGAGTTAACTCTTCAGATGACGCATATTGATTCTGTGTTTTCTGATTCTGCTCATATCCTTTTGCCAATAGCTCCCCGAATTGTGTTATGATCCGGTCAGATTCCTCCTCTGTGAAGAACATTTTCTGCTGCATCAGTTCTTTGCGGCGGGTATTGGCATCTGACAACAGACGGATCATCTCGGTACTCCATGAATTCCCGGTCTCCTCCGAGTTTTTCCTCAGATATCGCAGCAAATGAACGTTGCATTCTGCGTGTCCACGGCCGAAGTGATACATTGCGGTCTCGTGATCATGAACCAGAATGCCGTCATATACATTGAGGGTATCGATCAGACGGCCTGCCTCGATTGTTTTGCTGTCCATAGGATAATAACGGACAGCATGGTCAGAAGTGACATTGCGGATATAGGTCCGTATGCCATCGGTTGAAGTATATGTAGCGTCTGTGCAGAGAACTTTTTCTTTAAGAAGTTCCAATTCAATCTGTCTGAGACTGGAATCACTAAAATGGGCAAACTGTTTTAAATAATGGAAAATGCTGCCTTCTGAAATCGTAATCGCCTGACCTGACAGAGAAGAGATCAGTTTCCGGATTCGTTCGAGAGAAACATTTCCTTCACTGTAAAGGTCTACCACCAGTGATTTTATGGTATCCCCGTAAATCACTTCGCTCAGATATTTTTTGGGTATATGATGGTTTCCGTCCGCGTCTGCATAGAAGCGCATTTCCTTTGCGTCAGCCAGAATATTAAGGTCGATCATATAATGGGAAATGTAATCCGTATCCGGAACATCCCCTGACACAAGGCTGCCATTTACCCAGTTTTCAACGGTATGTCTGAATTTCCCGGAACGGATTTTTTCTTCCACGGATACCTTTGAAAGAGTGGTCCCGGGATGGCCCTTCTGACCACCGGTTTTCTTGCCGGAAGACTGCCGTCCATTGTATTCATTTGCTTTCTTTTTCGAAGGTTTCTGATCCGTCGAAGGCGGAAGGGATGAATTGTCACTATTTTGGTCAAGGATGCTGTGAAGATGGGAGTTTTCTTCTTTCAAAAGGGCATTTTCCGATTCAAGGGAGCTGACTTTGTCGCGGAGTTCCGCATTTTCTTTCCTGAGTGTATTGCACTCTTTGGTGAGAGATGATACTTCACTTTTCAGAGAACGAACCTCCGATTTGGTAGAGGTTTTTACAGACTTCAGTTCTTTTTCAAGGGAATCATAGCGCTCCATCATTTCCATGAGATGCTTGTAAATATTTTTTTCGTAATTGCCGCCCATAAAAACACTCCTCTCTGTTAAAATCTTCTATGAAGATTTTAACAGAAAAAGTCAAAAAAAGCGAATGGGCTATGGAATAGGTTTCGTGAAAATGACATGGGATAACGATGGCGAAAAAAGGATCGGGTGTGGATAGACATAGATAATATGGATGGAAAAAGTAAAAAAATGAAAAAAGTTATCCACAATTCAAGAGAAATAAACGTGCTTGGATCAGGCGGGTATTTCAATGCTCCGAATATGTGGATAACTTCAATATAAGATACTGAAAAAAATCTCTGTTTTGACGAAAAGATTTTTTCAGAGAAAGCAAATCTGATATAAGGTACTCAGCCGTTAGGCTGAGTAGTTA
>JBJETB010000052.1:0-51736 GCA_051883095.1 Anaerovoracaceae bacterium | reverse complement strand
AGATTAACTTCACTGTAGAAATTAATTTCCGTGAAGTTACTTTTTCAAGTTGCCGCATATATATTTTAGCAAGATATTTTAGCCTGATTGTTGTAATATTATTAACAATGTGATATAATGACCTCAAGCATATTATTATGTGGGAAAGGTGGATAGGACAACAAATGAATATTACTGATGTGAGAATCAGAAAAGTTGGTGATGAAGGAAAGATGAAGGCGGTTGCTTCCGTTACCTTTGACGGCGAATTTGTAGTTCACGACATAAAGGTCATCGAAGGTAGGAACGGTTTATTCATCGCAATGCCAAGCAGAAAAATGAGCGACGGAGATTTTCGTGACATAGCTCATCCCCTGCTCTCTGAAACGAGAAACAGAATTAAAGATGCAATTCTGGATGCGTACGAGAACATAGAAGATGACGAGCAGAATGAACCTGTAAAAAACGACGCATAGCTCATACTTACAAACAAAGCCCGAGGTAATTAAATGCCCCGGGCTTTTATACTGCAAAAATGTTTCTTTACTGACCTAGTCCAGATATACAATGCCTTCAATGCCTTTGATTCCCAGTCCCGGTTCATCGGAAACGGTAATTTCCTTCTCGTTGAACACCGCACCGCCGATAACAGGATCTTGGCTGCACAGAACCGGTCCGTCCAGATCTATCTTGGTGATTATATTCTTGGCACAGGCAAGATGCACGGCAGCATTTACACTGACCTTGGCTTCCAGCATACATCCGATCATACATTCCACACCGTAAACCTCGGCTGCAGAGGCAATCTTCAGTGCATTGTACAGTCCTCCGCACTTCATCAGCTTGATGTTTACCAGGTCTGCTGCACCCATCTGCATGATTTTCATTGCATCCTCCGGAGAAAATACACTTTCATCTGCAAGTACAGGCACATAGGAACGCTCAGTAACATACTTCATACCTTCAAAATCGTGTGCCTTCACAGGCTGCTCAACGAATTCTATAGCAAGGCCCTTTTCCTGCATGTTGTTGAGAATACGAACCGCCTCTTTAGGACTCCATGCCTGATTTGCATCTATACGTATGCATGTGTCAGGTCCCACTGCTTTGCGGACAGCCTCAAGACGTGCTACATCCAGCGCAGGGTTGGCTCCTACCTTTACCTTCAGACAGTCATAACCCCTTTCAATAGCATTTACAGCATCTCTTGCCATTTCCTCCGGATCATTTACAGAAATAGTAATATCGGTCACTATGCTCTTGCGGGCTCCGCCCATCATTTTGTATACAGGTATTTTATAGAGTTGTCCGTACAGGTCCCAGAGTGCCATATCTACCGCTGCCTTGGCGCTGGTGTTCTTTACTACACATTTCTGAACCGCCTGGAGCAAATCTTCAAACTCGTCAACCTCACGGCCTTTTATTGTCTTGATGATATGATCCTTTAGCGCACCGATGATGGCCCCTGTGGTATCTCCGGTAACGGCTCCCGTAGGCGGTGCTTCTCCGTATCCCACAGCACCGGTATCTGTATGAATCTCCACAATTACATCCTCGACACTGTTGACAGTCCTCAGCGCTGTCTTGAAAGGAACGCGCAGAGGAACGGATATTTTGCCAATTCTGACATCTGTTATTTTCATTTCTATTCCTTCTCTCTTCTATTTTGCAAGTTCATATATGGCATCGGCCATAATTTTAGCATTATCCATAAGACGTTCAACCTCGATGAATTCGTCCGGTTTATGTTCCCTCACTTCATCTCCCGGGAAAATAGGTCCGAAAGCCAGAATGTTAGGCATCATCTTGGCATATGTTCCCCCGCCTATACATTTCGGTGCGGACTCATCTCCCGTGTAATTTCTGTAAACCTTCAGCAACTTCTGTACCAGCTGGCAGGATTCCTCCATGTAGAGAGCCTTTTTATGCAGCAGATAAGATATTCGGAAACCTGCATCCTCAAAAACTTTTTCTATTACAGGCCCGCAGTCTTCGAATCTGCCTGTGACCGGGTAGCGGTAATTTGTCTTTACCTGAATATATTTTTCGTCGGCGGTTATTACTCCCAGATTCATTATGAAAAATCCCGAAAGCTCATCCTCCATGGATATTCCCATAGATGCACCGTTATATTCCATCCCGATTCTTTGTGCCAGCATTCTGATGACATCTCCGGCCTCACCTTCAACAGGAAGCTGAGAAAGAAAAAGCATAAGCCTTCCGATGGCGTTTTCCCCTTCCCACGGTGTGCCGCCGTGAGCATTGACGCCCTCTGCACCGATAAGTATTTCATTTTCATGTCTTTCTGCCCGAATTTTTTCAGTCTTTGCTGCCAGCTCAAGTATTTCCTCAATCAGAGGTTCTGAACACAGAAGTATAGCCGATGCTTTGTCAGGTACAATATTATGGGCACTGCCGCCATTGATTTCAAGAATTCTGACCGGGCCCGACTGTGTCCAGTCCCTTTCAAAAAATTCAGTAACCAGGCCTTTTTCTCCGTTTATCACCGGATACTCTCCGTCAGGTGTAAATCCCATAACAGGTATTTCTCCGCCATGTTTTATGTAGTATTTCATGTCTGCACTGCCCGTCTCTTCGTTAAGCCCGAAAATAAGCCGTACTCTTTTATTTAACGGGAGTCCGGATTCTTTCACTGCCTTAAGAGCAAAAAGAGCGGCAATTACAGGTCCCTTATCGTCGATTGTACCACGTCCGAAAATCTTACCATCAGATAAAATTCCTTCATAAGGAGGTACCGTCCAGCCTTCTCCCTCCGGGACTACATCCAGATGGCCTAATACAGCAATCATCTCTTCTCCCTTACCGTACTCGCACCATCCCACATGGCCGTCCATTGAGCCTGTTTCAAATCCCATTTCCTCACATAGATTCAGAATATATTCAAGGCAGTCCTGAAGTTTCTGTCCATAAGGATAGCCGCTGCCGTCGTCGGCATAACGGCTGGGAATCCTGATACAGCCTTGAAGGCATGAAATCATTTTTTCTTTATTTTTTTCCAGATAATCGTAAAATTCCAAAGGAATTCCCCCTTATTTTATCTTTTCAAATTCAACAACAGCCTTTGCTCTGTCAAACTGAGAATACATCAGTCCTCCGCGGCTTGTTTCTATTTCGCCCAGCTGATTGTCGTACGGGTCAGCTCTCCAGTGTGATTTTTCAACCTCAAAATCTCCTTGGAATTCGCGGTTTGCAACCATGGCATCGCCGGCAATATTGCCGAAGTAATACTTATGGAGAACCTCATCTCCCTGTCTGAATGCACTTCCGCCTCTGGAGCAATCCACATGGAACCAGCCTATTGGCGCAATATATACCTTGGACCAGTCATGAGCTCCGCAGCTGTTTGGCCCTGCTGCAAGGCCGCTCTCCCAGCGTGCAGGAATGCCGGCGCAGCGGCAGAGGGTGATGAAAAGCAGTGTCTGAATACCGCAGTCTCCCACTAGGTTTCTGGCACAGGTTTCTGCGATTGATTCCAGTCCGAAATAAGCTCTCGAGAAGGAATATTTTACGTTTTCAGTTACAAATCTGTAGAATCTTATTGCTTTTTCCAGATTATCTTCAGTTCCTTCAGAAAGCTTCGATGCAAGATCGCGTATATATGGAGTGAAAACGATGTGCGGAGCCTTTTCTTCTGTGAAGAAATCAGGCTGCTGCTTGTCGCATACAGCATTCCATGTGTCTTTATATGTAAGATGATATGTATATGAATATTCAACCCAGAATTCGTGATTCTCCTTCATGGTTTCTTTCCACGAAATAGTGCGCTGCTCAGCATCTTCGCCATCTATTACAGCGTTTTCAGGGTACATAGCTTCTATCCTGATGTCAGACTGTTCTTCACAGGCTGCGGGTATAGGCAGATGAACAAGTACTTCTTCACCTGCTTTGAACTCATCATCGTGTATTCTGACAGAAGCGCGGATCTTAATGCGATTTATCAGTTCGCCATTTTCTTCAAGTTTTCTGAAAATCTCATGGCGATAGTCGAAATTGTCATTATCTCCACCCGGTTCAACCTTTCCTGCACGAACTGCATAGGAGTGGTCTGTCTCGCAGAGGTTTTCAAAAAACCTGTCGAAATAATGAGGCTCACCGTCTATATAAATCCAGTCTATGCGCCCGTCTTCCTCAAGGGCTCTCATTTCCTCAGCGGTAAAATCCGGAGCCTCGCTCTGTGCCAGTGCTACAGCTTCGTCAAAGGTATATGGATAATCTGCCGGCAGCCGGGAAATCATTTCTCTCTGTACATTAAGACAGGCACGAAAAGCTTCCGTTCCTTTTCCGGATTCCAGAAGCTTATCTATCATACGGATTGCCTCAGGAAAATCCCCATATATCTTTTTTCTTAAAACTCTGTCAGGTAAACCGATATTAAGATACTTGAATTGTTCATTTACATTCATGCTACCCTCTCCTTTTTATTTTGGATTTCATAAAACAGGCTGCTGCCATAAATGACAGCAGCCTATCAGATTAAATATACTTATGCAAATACTACCATAATCTTATCGCAGAACAGTGCAAGGAAGTTTCCAAGCAGTCCGCCGAAGATACCCATCAGGATACCTACAGGAATAAGCATTGAGTTGTAGGAAGCTGCAATGATAGGAGCAGATCCTGTACCGCCTACGCATGCCATGGATGCAGTACCCATTGAGAACAGGTCGAACTTGAATACCTTTGCAAGCAGTACGAAAAGAACTACGTGGAATAACAGTGCAACTGCACCGAATACCAGCCACAGCGGAGCATCAAACAGTTCGTTGAAGCCTGCACGTGATGCCAGCAGTGATACTACTACGAAGCAAAGGATTGTAGCTAATTCGTCCTTGCCTCCTAACTTGGCAAGAGGTGACATACCTGCTACTACACCGATAACGGTTCCAAGGATAACTGTCCATGTTCCTCCATCCAGGAATCCGAGGAAGCTGTTTCCCATAGCCTGACCAACTGCCTGAGTCAGAGCGGAACATCCGAAACCGAAACCGAGGAGCGTAATCAGACCTACGAAGTCAACAGGGTTGCCTTTTTCAATCAGGCTGTCAGCGTCGATAGTCTGTCCTTCCAGATAAGAAGTGTCTGCCTTGGTGAACTTGTTGAACTTTTCTGATTTGCTTCCAACCCACAGCAGGAATGCAATCCATACGGAATAATAGATATTATCGATGATGATACATGCTCCCATATCTCCTTCAGGTACCTGCAGTACAGCCTGTACAGCTACCATGTTGTCGGAACCGCCGATCCAGCTTCCGATAAGAGCTGCTGCTGCGTGAGATGAGTTAGTTCCCAGCCAGCTGCCGAATATTGCGTAAGATCCTACAATACCTATACAGATTGTAAATGCAGCGCACAGAAATGTCAACACAAGTCTTGGTCCCAGCTTTGCCAGTTTTCTGATGTCACATCTGAGCAACATCAGAGGAATCATGGCATAGAGGAGATTGTTCTTTACTGCAGCATATGCCGGATAAGTTGCTTCCAGATCCCATATGTTCAATGTGCAGCAGATCATGTTGAGCAGATAAACGAAAACGAATGCAGGCATCCATTTCCAGATTTTCCAGCCGGTCTTTGCTTCGGCCAGACAGATGATTGCAGGTATCGCAACACATATCGCGATGTAATAAAAGCCAGTAGTAATCATTATAAATCCTCCTTTTTTACATAATTTTGTTGCTATAATTTTCTACTGTTTACTTAAAAGCGTGTTTATCATCTGGACATATAAGTCCGGTAAAACGTTAAAATTATAATATTTGTGTAATCTTTCCGTATGTTTATGAAAGTCCTTTCCGTATCCTCCCAGAACGATTGAAGGCACTCTGAACTTCTTCAGCTCCTCATCCGGGAATGGATATACACTGTCTATGCCAATCAGATTTCTGAAAAGGCTGTCAAAGTTTATTTCCTCGTTAAGACCTGTGTAGCATATGTCTGATATGCCCATATACCAGTCTTTCATCTTAAGGGGCTCATTGTACGTTTCACGTGCATATCGGATAACCTTGTCACAGGCTTCCATCAGTTCCGCTACATCCCGGTCTGTCTTCGGAAGATAAGTATCCGGGTAGTAAGGCGGTATATAAGAAATAACTGTCATAGGCTTTTTGTCCTTATAGAGCTCATACAGATGTTTTACAAGCATTATGGCAATGTCATGCACTTCTGTTTTTTCAGCCTGTAATTCCAATGCATATTCTCTGAGATGCTGTGTAAGGTCTCCTTCATAGCTTTTCCGGACCTCGCCCAGCAGTTCTTCATAAGTCATGACACAAGGTGTGTAGTCATATTTTACGGTTTTCTCACCTGTGATTCTGTCATATTCCCTTGCTTTCTCATCCAGGAAGTCAATGGCTGCCTTCATGGAATCATAAGCTATGGTTCTCAGTTTTTC
The DNA here is from genome assembly GCA_051883095.1 of Anaerovoracaceae bacterium. GTDB lineage: Bacteria > Bacillota > Clostridia > Peptostreptococcales > Anaerovoracaceae > SUG1106. Next base: position 45,339 of record JBJETB010000052.1, on the reverse strand, counting down.
GGTGAGTTCTTCAGGATCCAGGGTCATGGTTATAAGTGTGTAGTAAGCTGCGGCATAAAGTGGAATCGATGCCGAATAAGCAGTCTTCAGATCCTGCATTTTAAGGCACACAGGCGGCGGTGTTGTCGAACCGCGCAGCGTCTGGCAGAAACTTGTATTAAGTTCAAGTCTTCTGTAAACCTCATTTGACATAAGAGAAGGATCTATTCCCAGGAAAGGTTCTCCGCCGTGAGTTGACTCTCCCGCAAAGAAGAACATGGGCATCACTTTGCCCGGCGAACCGTAGTGAATGTAATGCTCCTTATTGTTTGCCTGATCCTCCATCATATAGCACTCTGCCAGCAGCAAAGCCTTGTAGTGAAGATTCTTCTCTTCCGCAAAGCTGTTAAAAAATCTTACCGCTTCAAGCATCCCTTCGGAGTTTGTTTCCTCTCCGCAGACTGCCATATAAAGGATATTGCCGTTTATGGTATCCGGATTGTCAGAGTAATGTCTCAGAAGCTCCATTGCCATAGCATGACCGAACTTCATGTCTGCTGTACCCCTGCCAAAAATCCACTCACCGGATTCCGCATCCCTCAGGGTGTCTTCATCTACAGGCATCTCCGTAATTCTTTCGGTTATTTTTTCAATATCAAAGGCGATATCCTTAAGATGGCCGTATTCTTCTATGTCTACCACATCATAGTGTCCTGTCAGTATTACAGTTTCCGGGTTTTCCGGATGAAGCTGCAGAAAAGCCGCTACATCTGCTCTGCCCAGCGGGTCATTTTCCAAGGGTACCAGCCTGATGCTGTCAGCAGTGCTGCTGAAGTAAGGTATATCCTTAAGCATCTCCACTATCACGGCCGGGACTTCTGCTTCTGCTTTTGTTCCCGAAACTCCAGGTACCTCTACCAGTCGTTTAAGATTTGAATAGTATCTCTCCTTTTCTATCATGCGATTACCTCTTATGTCTGCACTTCTTAACCTTTGCTCTATCTAAAAGCAACTTTTGTGCCAAGTCAGCTTTGTATTAAGAAATCGTTAATATTTACACATTTATATAAATAAAAAAACGGGACAGATATAGATTTCCGTCCCGCAGTAAAATAAATTTCTTTTATTTTAAAAATTTTTTAACTTGTATCTGAGGAGCTGCGGTGATATACCAAGACTTCTCGCCGCTGATACAATATTTCCCTTCTCCCTGTCAATGGCCTCTCTGATGCGGCTTACCTCTTTTCTTTCCAGATACTCCTTTAGGCTGCATCCCGATTCGGCAAAGTCGTCAAGAATCCGTCTGTTTACTCCCTGTTCCGCTCCGGTAAGCTTACAGCCCATGTCCAGATAATACCTTACGTCTTCTTCATCTATGACAGATTTGTTCCGTGAGCAGAAGAATCCCTCCAGCAGATTTTTAACTTCTCTCACATTACCCTGCCAGTGATGAGAAAGCATAAGCTTTCTCGCTTCGGCGGAGAAGCCCTCAACCTTTCTGTGGAATGTTTTGTTGAATCTCTTTATATAGTAATCGGCAATTTCCAGCACATCTTCTCCCCTGTTTCTGAGGGGCGGGAGTGAAAACTGAATGACAGAAAGGCGAAAAAACAGGTCTGAACGAATCTTTTTCGTTCTGAGAAGCTCATCAAGATTACCGCTGCAGGCTGCTATAATTCGTACATCAAGGTATATCTCCTCACTGGCTCCTATAGGCCTTATGGCTTTTTCCTCTATTACCTTGAGTATCTTAGCCTGAATTCCCATCGGCATTGAATCCACCTCGTCGAGGAACAGGGTTCCCTTGTCAGCAAGCTTGAACAGACCATCCTTTTCCTCGGCATCGGTAAAGCTGCCCTTTTTTATTCCGAAAAGCAGACCCTCCAGAAGGCTTTCAGGCAGTGCGCTGCAGTTTATGTACACAAAGGGATATTCTTTTCTGTTACTTTCCGCATGAATAACACGCGCAGTCAGTTCTTTTCCGGTGCCCGTCTCACCCATGATCAGTACTGACGAATCTCTGTCGACAATTTTAGAAACCTTCCTCTTGATTTCTTTTATTTCCGGACAGCTTCCAATAATATTTTCCAGACAGAAGGCCTCATCTGTCACGGAATTATCCTTCATTCTATTGGGTTTCATCAGGTAAGTTTTTTCATCATATCTGGCGAACTCAATTGCGCCCACCACATGCTCACCGTTTCTGATAAGATAGATATCCTCCGCCTGGCTGAGAAGCCTGCCATCCAGAAGCTCCAGTGTCTGTGTATAGTCCATGTATCTTTCGCCGTAATTAATGGCTCGCATGAATGTACTGCTTTCTTCATCGATATTGGTATATACCTGAGTAAACTTCTTTCCCACCAGTTCCTCGGGTCTGAATCCGAAGAAATCAGGATGCATTACACTGATATATTCAATTCCACCTGTATGATTTACAATGGTTACATCCTTAAAATCTTTTCTCAGCTTCATTTGTCGGTCTCCTCATAACGGTTCAGCTTATACCTCAGCAGCTGCTTGGAAATCCCCAGAAATTCCGCAGTTTCCGTCAGCTTCCTTCCATTTGCTTCATAGGCCGAAAGAACCAGCTGTTTTTCCATGTTATCCATTTCATTCTGAAGTCCTTCCTCCTTCTGAGGCTTTGTCCCGCTTACCACGTTTTCGAGTATATATGATGGAATATCATTCTTTTTTATTTTATTGTCTTCTGCGAAAGCGAAAGCTCCTTCTATAACATTTCGCAGCTCTCGTACATTGCCAGGCCAGCTGTACCTCTTAAAAATATTTATAATCTCCTTATCCGGGTACCCCACACTGCTGTTTGTCTTTTCGTTAAAGTAATTTATAAAGTGAGAAACCAGAAGCTCTATGTCTCCTTTTCTGTCCACAAGGTCCGGCAGTTTGATGAATACCACCGCAAGCCTGTAAAGAAGGTCCGGCTTCATACGTTTTTCTGACAGAAGTCTGCCCGGCTCTTCGTTAGTGGCCGCTATCACGCGGAAATCCAGAGCAACCTCCTTGTCCGAACCTATTCTTCTGATTTTCTTGCTTTCTATGGCCTTCAGAAGCTTTACCTGCATGTCAGGGTTTAGCGAATTAATTTCATCGAGAAAAACAGTACCTCCGTCAGCCTCCTCGAAAAGGCCGGTCCTGTCAAAAGCTCCGGTAAAACTTCCCTTTGTGGTCCCAAAAAGTATGCTTTCCAGAAGATTGTCAGGTATGGCGCTGCAGTTCTGTGAGAGAAACTTTTTGCCGTATCTGCGGCTTGAATTATGTATGGCCTGGGCCACAAGCTCCTTGCCTGTTCCCGTTTTGCCGAAAATGAGCACATTGGAATCAGACAGAGCGATTTTTTCTATCTGTCCTTTGGTTTCCATCATGTCAGGATCCTGGGTTATGATATCATCCAGCAGATACTTCGTGTTGTTTTTTCTGTAAAGCACATGCTCCGAATGCTGCTCGATTTCTCTTACATGATCCTTGTCGTAATAAAATCTGCCGAACTCCACGGCACCTGCAAGTTCACCGCCATCGTATATGGGATAGCAGGAACCGATCTTTTTAAGCTCAATGCCGCGCCTGGTAGTAAGATTAGTATCAAAGTTTTCTGTTGCGGTGCCCTCACGGGCGGCTTTAAGCAATGGATAATCCTCATCCAGATTCACATAGAGCTCCCTGAGGTTTTTTCCCCTCGCGCTTTCCATGCCCAGCTGAAAATACCTGTAGTTTCCTATATCATCAAATATTATTTCTCCTTCCGGATTAATAAGGATTATATCTGTGTTTTCCTCGTTTATAAGCATTCTATCTTACAGTCTCCACTCTCACCATATTGGTGTTTCCAGGTATGTCCAGCGGCAGTCCCGCGCTGATTACAACTTTATCACCCGGCTTCAGCAGTCCTTCTTTCTTGCTTTCCTCCAGGCATCTTGCGATGAGAACCTCCAGATCTCTCAGGTTTTCCACGAATATAGGCGCAACTCCCCACTGAAGAGCAGCCTGGTGATAGGTCTTGCGCTCCGGTGTTGCCGCAATAATTCTGGTGATTGGTCTGAACTTGCTCATCCTGGTAGCCGTATAACCGGTCTTTGTAATGGCGATTATAGCCTCAGCCTTTATATCCTTTGCCAGAGTGCAGGCCGCATGTCCCACTGCATTGGTGGTATCGTCCGCATCCATCTCATGCCATATATTACTGCCCGGTATGAAACGAGGGTCGTCTTTTTCTGCCTGCCTTGCTATCTTGGCCATGGCTGCCACCGCCTCTGCAGGATACTGTCCCATAGCGCTCTCACCGGAAAGCATCACCGCGGAAGTTCCGTCGAATACCGCATTGGCCACATCGGTGATTTCGGCTCTGGTCGGCACAGGATTTGATATCATTGATTCCAGCATCTGAGTTGCGGTTATAACGATTTTACCGCTCTGCTGGCAGCGCTTGATGAAACGCTTCTGTATTCCCGGCAGTCTTTCAAAATCAACCTCGACACCCATATCGCCTCTGGCTACCATTATTCCGTCGGAAAGCTCCAGAATCTCTTCGAAATTTTCTATTCCCTCCAGATTTTCTATCTTTGAAATTATCTTTATTTTACTGCCCCCGTGAGCATTGAGAAAGCCTCTGAGAAGTCCCACGTCCTCCGCCTTTCTCACAAAGGATGCAGCCACATAGTCCACGTCCTTTTCAATACCGAAAAGCAGATCCTCCTTGTCCTTTTCGCTCAGGTAATCCATCTTAAGAGCAACCTTGGGAATGTTTATACCTTTATGATTGCTTACAGTGCCTCCGTGCTCCACGAGGCATTTCACCTCACTGCCGCCGGTTTTCAGCACCTGAAGTCTGATTTTTCCGTCGTCTATGAGCACTCTGTCTCCGGCTTTCAGCTCCCGTGGCAGATCCTTATATGTAACAGCCGAAATGCTGCTGTTTCCTTCCACGTCTTCTGTGGTGAGGGTAAAATGCTGTCCGTCCGTAAGCTCGGCGCTGCCTCCATCAAAATTTCCCGTTCTTATTTCCGGTCCTTTGGTATCCAGCATCACGGCAGCAGGAACGCCAAGAGAATCCCTGACCTTCCTGAAGGTATCAATGGTTTTGCCATGTCCCTCATGAGTGCCATGTGAGAAGTTCAGCCTTGCCACATTCATGCCTGCCTTGAGCATTTTTTCCATTACAGCTTCCTCAGCAGATGCAGGGCCCAGTGTGCATACTATCTTGGTTTTTCGCATAGAGATTATCCTCCTTTTATATCTCAATTATACTTTCGGCTGTGGTTTTAGGCAAGTAAAATCTAAGTGCAATCTTAATTACTATGTGCAAAAAGAATGCAATGTATGACCTTGTAATTTGTCCGTTTTGCGTTTAAAATTCTAATAGCAAAAGATGTACCATTCAGGAGGAAAAGAAATGGCCATAGAACCAAATTTAAAAGAAAGATTAAGATCTGACCGCGCAGAAGCGCTCATTACCACCGCGGAAGAAGCCGCCATGCTCATTAAGGACGGTATGGCTGTAGGCATCAGCGGTTTCACCAATGCCGGTTACCCTAAGGTGGTTACTCATGCACTGGCGGAGCAGGCAAAAGCCGGAAGAACAGTAAAAATAGATCTTTACTCCGGTGCTTCGGTAGGACCGGAAGTAGATACAGAGTTAACAGAAGCGGGTGTCATCAGAAAGAGAATCCCATATCAGACAAATGCTTCTCTGAGAAAATCCATCAACGCAGGAAATATAGAGTACATTGACATGCACCTTGGACGCTCACCTGAGTTCATATCAGGCGGTCACGTGAACAAGCCCGATATTGCTCTGGTTGAAGCACTGGCTATCACTGAAGAGGGCAATCTGATTCCTACAACTTCTGTTGGCAATACACCGACCTATGTTGCGGAGGCTGATGCTGTAATAGTTGAGATTGCCATGGCCAAACCACTCGCGCTGGAAGGCATGGCAGACGTTTATATGCAGGAAAAGCCGCCTTTCAGGAAGCCTATTCCGCTCACTCATGCAGGCGACCGCATCGGCACACCTTATATAAAGTGCGGCTGGGACAAGATAAAGGCAATCGTCATCTCTGATAAGAGCGACCTTACCAGACCTCTCGCAGCTATATCAGAAGACTCAAAGAAAATAGGCCAGAACATAATCAGATTTCTTGAAAACGAAGTGGCTTCAGGCCGTATGGGCAAATCCCTGCTCCCGATTCAGTCAGGCGTGGGTTCTGTTGCAAATGCCGTTCTTTACGGTCTTCGCGACTCCGATTTTGAAAACCTGACCTGCTACACTGAGGTTATTCAGGATTCCATGCTGGATCTTGTGAAATGCGGCAAAGCCAGCGTTGCATCCTGTACCGCCCTTGCTCCTTCTCCGGAAGCTCAGGAGGCTTTCTTCAGGGATATTGACTTTTATAAGGACCACATCATATTCCGTCCGCAGGAAATTTCCAATTCCATCGAAGTTGCTCACCGTCTAGGTCTGATTGCAATGAACACAGCACTTGAGGTGGATATCTACGGAAATGTCAACTCGACTCATGTACAGGGCAAAAAGATGATGAACGGCATCGGCGGTTCCGGAGATTTCTCACGTTCCGCATCTCTTGTTATCTTTACTACATCATCCATCGCCAAGGACGGAGCTATTTCATCTATAGTTCCTATGTGCCCTCACGTTGACCATACTGAGCACGAGGTAATGGTAATCGTAACAGAACAGGGATACGCTGATTTAAGAGGGCTTTCTCCTAAGGAAAGAGCCGTTAAGATTATCGAAAACTGTGCTCACCCTGACTACAGAGACAAACTCATGGACTACTTCAACAGAGCCTGTGAGCAGATGCCTTGCCAGACACCACACATTCTGGAAGAAGCATTATCATGGCACACCAAGTTCGAAAAAACAGGCAGCATGAAATAAGAATCCAGTATAAATGCACTTCAACAATGTCGTATGAAAACCTGATAGAGGAATTTTCATACGACATTGTCCTTTTAATCATCTCAAATCGTCCTTCCCAAAATCAAAATGCTGTATGAAAAGCTGCCAAATTAATTTTCATACAGCATAAATCTGAAAAAACACAAAAAATGTCGTATGAAATGGCTTTTTTCTTGAATTCATACGACATTTTGGCCTATAGACAGCGCCAATGCGCATCCATTATTTGTAAATGCAGTATAAATTCATCGAAATTCCACTTTCATACGACATCATTTCAACTGCTAAAATTCTACTTTCTTAGAAACCCGTCTTTGTCTCTTCGAATTCAGCCTTTATCTCCGCCAGCAGCTCCGGAGAGGAAAGAATCTCCGCACCTGTCATGGCCAGGGCCTTCGCTCCGTTCCGGACAGCCGCATCTCCTGCGTCAGTCACGGTCCTTTCGGCGAACTCCCGTGAGTGAAGCATCAGGTCAGGACAGTCCAGACCTATCCACGGGTGAATTGCAGGGACTACATGACTTACATTTCCCATGTCAGTAGATGCTGTGCTGTCTTTATATTTCATCTTACAGCCTGCGAGTTCTTCGTAATATTTATTAAATACGCCAGAGAGTGTCTGATTGGTAACCATATTCAGGTTTATTGGCTCATAGCGTGATATTCTGTATGTTGCACCCACAGCATCAGCTGCCGATTTGGCACATCTTTCAAACGCTGTTCTGATTTTTTCTGTTTCTTTTAATGTGCCTGCACGCAAAACGTATTTCAATGATGCATGATCAGGAATTATACTGCATTTCTGCCCTCCATCATCAAAGATCCCGTATATGTTAGCCTCCTTGAGGTATTGCTTTTCAAATCCTATAAGGGTGTAGAAGTGAACTGCCGCATCCAGAGCATTGATGCCGTCCTCAGGATTTGCACCTGCATGAGCGGCCTTTCCGAAGAAGTCGACCTGCAGTGCATCCATGACATTTGTTTTGCCGCTGGCATAGCTCTCGGGGCTCGGATGTACGGTCATAACCACATCCGCTTCATCAAAGGCTCCTTCGTCGGAGAGCTGAACCTTGCTCACAAAATTTTCCTCCGCGGGAGTACCGAAAAGTATCACCTTTCCTCCTGTCTCCTCCACAACCGCTTTCAGAGCGAATGCCGCGCCCAAAGCTGCAGCTGATATTATATTATGTCCGCAGCCGTGACCGATTTCGGGGAGGGCATCATACTCGGCAGTAATTCCGATAACAGCCCCTTTCCTGCCACTGTCGTATTCAGCTTTAAAGCAATAGTCTATATTATGAAATCCTGGAGTCACGTTAAATCCATGCTCTTTCATTGTTATTGAAAGCATTTCACAGGCTTTAGCCTCTTCTCCTCCCACTTCCGGGTTTTCGTAGAGATATGTTCTGATGGATTTCAGTTCGCCCAGATGCCTCTCCACAGCCTCAATTATGAGTTCCTTAAGTTCAACATTCATTTCAGGTCTCCTCTTGCACGCGTTAATACTCATATTTGTTCGTTAAGAAGCTTTACAGCTTTCCTGATGGTTTCTTTCTTCACCTCGATTATATCATCGATCTGAAAAACTAATTCTCTGCAAGGAATTCGCTGAACTTGTCCAGTCCCTGTCTCAAAAGCTTGGAGTCAAAAGCATAGCCTATTCTTACGCTTCCTTCCATTTCGAAGCATTCGCCCGGTGTGAAGAGAAGTCCCTTTTCGCGAATCAGTCGCACGCACAGATCGTAGGAAGGGATGTCCTTATCGTAGTAAACAAGTGCTGTGGTTCCGGCAACAGGCTTCACATAGTGAACACCTTCTGTCTCATTTACCCACTGATCCAGAATCTCTCTGTTTTTAAGAAGAATTGCTCTGTTTCTTTCAAAAATTTTCTCTTTGTTGGCGAGAGCCATGGAAGCCAGCATATCATCTAATACGCCGCAGCTGATAGTGTCATAGTCTCTGCGCTCGTGAATCTGGTGGATAACATCCATGTCCCGGGTTGCAATCCATCCCATTCTGAGACCTGCCAGGGAGAAAATCTTGGACATACTTCCTACAGATATTCCCTTTTCATAAAGGTCAACTATAGAATGCATGTAGCTTCCGTCCTCTGATATGCCTCTATATACCTCGTCACAGAGGATATATGCATCCACACTTCTTGCGATTTCCACCATGGCCTCCATCTCTTCTTTTGGAATCCATGAACCTGTAGGATTGTCAGGATTGTTTAATGTAATCATCTTGGTGTTTTCGTCCACCAGTGACTTTAATTCCTCAATATCAGGGAGGAAATTGTTCTCCGGTCTCAGCTGAAGAATTCTCACCTCAGCTCCGATGGACTCAGGAATGGAATAGTGCTGCTGATATGTAGGCATTACACACACCATATTGTCAGTTGCTTCGATTAAGGTGGTAATAACCTGATTGTTTGCGCCTACAGCACCGTGAGTAGGTATGACATTTTCAGGTTTCAAGTTCTCATAAAGTCCTGCAACGCCTGTCAGATATTCCGGTGAGCCGAAGATGTGACTGTAAGTAAGGCGGGTATCCTTGAGCCCCTTAAGGAATGTATCAGGGTCTTCGCCGCAAAGTGTGAGCAGTTCCCCGATTTTAAGTGAGTCTATACATGTTTCGCCCAGATTATATACCGCATCGTCTTCAAATTCGTTCATCCAGCGTTCTACTTTAAATGTTTTAATTTTCATATCAAGTCTCCTATCTCCCGAACCAGTAACGCCGGCGCTTTCTGCTGGCGTTTTTGTATTCTATGCACTCTGCCGGGCATCCGCAGATACAGGCCATGCAGTGGGTGCAGTTTCCGCCCCATACAGGCTTGCCGTCTTCTAATGTTATGTTGTTCATCGGACAGAGCTTTGCACACTGTCCGCATGAGGTACATTCCTTTTCCAGATGGAAACCTTTGTCTTTCACCATAAAGGTAAAGAAAAACCAGTTGACCACAGAGCTGATAAAACCGCCCAGGGCAGGCACCTTTTCGTCCAGATACTCCCCCGCTGCGATTTTGCGTGCTGCATCCTCAATTACAGGAACGGCTTTTTTTACTATATCCTCTGCTTCATCAAGGTCAGGCACCGGAAACATGGCTATATAGTTTTCCGGCATTATAACCGTCCTGAAGCCCTTAAATTTCTTTCCGATTTTGTCGCACAGCTTTCTGGCATAATTCTGAGCTCCTGCAGTACTGGAACCACAGGTCAGCACGAAGTACATTTCATCGCAGCCTTCCAGCCGTGCAGTTTCCAGGTATTTCTCCACCACAGGCGGCACCCGCCATGCATATGTAGGGCAAACCAGCACAAAAGGCTTGCCGGAGACAAAATCCCCGGCCGTTCCATTCTTTATATAATCATTAAGGCATACAAGCTCATCGCCGGTAATTTCAGCGATTTTTTCCGCCGCAAACCGGCTGTTGCCCGTGCCCGAAAAATACATAATCATTTTACGCCTCCTATACGTGCCACTTCCAGTCAAGGACCTCAGGCAGGTCCTGTCCGTACTCGGCTATATAGTTCTTATGCTTTACCAGCAGGTCGTTCATCTGCTGATTCAGATGTCCCGCCTTGTCTCCAAGCTGAGGCAGATGCTTCAGGGCCTCCTTCACCAGGCTGAATCTGTCGATATGATTCTGAACCCTCATATCGAAGGCCGTTGTAATGGTTCCTTCCTCCAGGTATCCATGAACGTGGAAGTTCTTCTCATTGGTTCTTCCCTGAGTCAGCTCGTGAATCAGCTTAGGATATCCGTGGAAAGCGAACACAACCGGCTTGTCCTTGGTGAAAAGCAGGTCGAACTCCTCATCTGTAAGGCCGTGAGGATGATTCAGGTGTGATTCCATCTTCATCAGGTCAACCACATTGACGAATCTTATCTTTACCTCAGGCAGGCTGTCTCTCAAAATTGTAGTCGCTGCAAGTGCTTCAAGGGTAGGTGTATCTCCGCAGCATGCCATAACAATGTCCGGTTCTGTGCCCTGGTCACTGCTTGCCCAGTCCCAGATACCGATGCCCTGGGTACAGTGAACCACAGCCTGATCCATGGTCAGCCACTGCATGCTCGGATGTTTGGACGCTACTATCACGTTTACATAATTCTTGCTCTTGATGCAATGGTCAAAGCAGGAAAGCAGGCAGTTGGCATCAGGCGGCAGGTACATTCTGACAACATCGGCTTTTTTGTTGGCCACATGGTCCAGGAATCCCGGATCCTGATGGGTAAAGCCGTTGTGGTCCTGCTGCCATACATTTGAAGAAAGAATCAGGTTAAGTGACGCTATCTTCTGTCTCCACGGCAGCTGATTGCAGACCTTCAGCCACTTGGCATGCTGTGAAACCATTGAATCCACAACTCTTATGAATGACTCGTAGCTGGCGAAAAAGCCATGTCTGCCTGTCAGAAGATAGCCCTCCAGCCATCCTTCGCACATGTGCTCGGAAAGATATGAGTCCATAATTCTGCCGTCCAGTGCCAGGTCCTCGTCTTCATCGGTGAATTCAGCATTAAAGGCTCTCTTTTCAACCTCGAATGCCTTATAAAGCCTGTTGGACTTGGACTCGTCAGGTCCGAATATTCTGAAGTTGTGATTTTCCTTATTGAGAACAAAAAGGTCTCTCACATATCCGCCCAGCTCCATCATGTCCTGAGCCTTTACTGCTCCCGGTGAAGGTACATCTACTGCATAAGCCCTGAAGTCAGGTGTCCTCAGATCGCGGAGCAGCTTGCCGCCGTTGGTATGCGGATTGGCACTCATACGTGAATCTCCATCCGGAGCCAGTTCTCTCAGTTCAGGTATAAGCCTGTAATCATCACCGAAGAGCTCCTCAGGATGATAGCTTCTCAGCCATTCCTCCAGCTGAGCCAGGTGTTCTTCCTTTTCCATGGAAATAGGAACCTGGTGGGCTCTGAATGTTCCTTCTATCTTGTTTCCGTCCACTACCTTCGGGCCTGTCCAGCCCTTTGGAGTTTCCAGTATAATCATCGGCCAGAAAGGTCTTTCTGTACAGCCCTCTTCTCTGGCTTTTCTCTGTATTTCCTTGATTTCTTCAATACATTTATCCACAGTTTCTGCCATAAGCTTATGCATTGTCATAGGGTCATCGCCCTTCACTACATACGGATTGTATCCGCAGCCCTTGAAGAACCATTCTCTTTCCTGCTCGCTGATACGGGCAAATACTGTAGGATTGCTTATCTTATATCCATTGAGGTCAAGTATCGGCAGAACCGCGCCGTCTCTTGAAGCGTTGATAAACTTATTGGAATGCCATGCTGTAGCCAGAGGGCCCGTTTCAGACTCTCCGTCGCCTACCACGCATACTGCTATAAGGTCAGGATTGTCGAAGACTGCACCGTAGGCATGAGCCAGAGAATATCCAAGTTCGCCGCCCTCGTTTATTGATCCCGGTGTTTCAGGAGCCACGTGGCTGCTTATGCCGCCGGGGAAGGAAAACTGCTTGCAAAGCTTTTTAAGTCCTTCCTTGTCCTGCCCCACATTAGGATATACCTCGCTATAGGTTCCTTCCAGATAGGCGTTTGAAACAAAGAAGTTGCCGCCGTGTCCCGGTCCGGAAACATAAATCATATCCAGGTCATATTTTTTTATGGCTCTGTTCATGTGAACATATACAAAATTCTGTCCCGGAACTGTACCCCAGTGACCTACTATTTTTTTCTTCACATGCTCTCTCTTAAGGGGCTCCTTAAGCAGAGGATTGTCCAGCAGGTAGAGCTGTGCTGCCGAAAGATAGTTGGCTGCGCGCCAGTAGGCGTCCATTTTTTTCAGATAATCGTCCTTCAGGTAGTCTTTCATCGGTTCTGTCCTCCTTACAGTCTCATCAGCATTCTCATCGATTAATAGAATGTTGCAACTTCCTCTTCAGGGGCCTCGCACTTTTCCACCTCTATAACATGGAAAACAGGTCCCTCACTCTGATACATCTTGTTATACTCCTTTTGAATTGTGGCTTTCATTATAACCCAGCCTCCGTGATCCAGACTCTGGCTGCCCGGATATTTGGCCACCAGACCTCCGAACTGTATGTCTTCCACGCAGCAGGTCATTATGTGCCTGCCTATTACGAATTCATCATCTTCAAGGCCGCCGCCCAGAAGGCTTCTGCCCTTGAATTTCACTGTCTTGCCGTAGTACTTCGCCTCGTCATCATTCATATCGGAGTACCACATGGCATAGTCCTTATCTTCAATTTCGATGACAGGTGCATTAATATCGAAAGGCAGCGGGTCTTCTATGTTGTCCAGTTCGATATTGTTAGGGCCGTACTCATATATTATATCGCAGCGCCTGTTTATGGTGCGTACAATCTTGTGGTACGGCATCTTGTCCATAGCCTTGGTGAAATGTTTGAATACTATGGTCTCAGTGGATTTCATCTTATCCACTGTCAGGTTTCTCATATTATCGTTATACATGAGGAAAGTTCCTGCATCGGCGAATGTCATCTCCTGATATACAACCCAGCCTTCGGGCATGTTGTTGTAAAGTGTATCAAGGAGCCACATTCCGTTGTATTCTATTACAACCTTTTCACAGCGGCTCTCTTTCTGCAGTTTTTCGAGGAATTCCACAGTAAGTTCTTCTTCGTCTTCTACAGTCACCACCTTGACATTTGATGATGCGAACTTAACAGGGCTGAATTCCTCCTCCCCTTCCTCGCACACGAGGAGCAATGTTCTCTGTCCGTCGTTAAATGCCGGGTCCTCCATGGTTTCCTGTATGAATGTGGTTTTGCCTGCATCCAGAAACCCCGTAAACAGGTATACAGGTATTTCTTTTTTCTGAATCATATTTATCAGATCTCCTTAAATTTCTTATTTATCCATTTTTATCCATTTTTCTTTCGGTTTACCTCCGGTTTTATACATTTTTGTCACCTGAATCGCTGAAACCCGCATAAAAAACTGCAAAAATTACTTTTTGAAAATTTCAGGTTCGGCTTGCTCGACAATTTCATCCCTGAACCGATGGAAAGGCATACATTTATGTAATATAAATGTATATCGTTCCAAATTATCCCATATTATTACATGTTGCCCTTTTCGTTGTGTAATTTTGGGACTTTATTTTCAACGTTTGCGGGTTTCGCGTGACTTTTTTGCATAAAACACAGTGCACCGCCCTAGTATATTCGTGAATATATCCGATATTACAGCTGGAACAGCTTGCGAATCTTGCCCTCGTCGATATCAGTTCCGATTACACAGATTCTTCCTGTAACCTCGGCACTTCCGTTTCTTACATCAGCCTCTCCCGGTACATAGTCGAAGTGGATCCACTGTCCGTCTGCACCCTCTACGATGCCCTTGGCACGGAGAACGAAACCATATTCGTGCTGGTCTTCAATTGCTTCCAGCACTTCCCTGATTTTTTCAATTGTAAATTTCTTGGTCGTCTCAATGCCTATGCTGTCAAAGACTTCGTCTGCATGGTGGTGTCCCTCGTGGTCGTGATCATGGCCGCAGCAGCAGTGATCATCATGGTCATGGTCATGATGATGCTCCTCGTGATCATGGTCATGGCCGCAGCAGCAGTTTTCATCGTGGTCATGGTCATGATGATGCTCCTCGTGATCATGGTCGTGGTCGTGATGATGGTCGTGGTGGTGATGCTCATGCTCGTGTTCGTGCTCTTCCTCAAGATGACGAAGGGCCTCCTCGATGGTATCTCTTCTTTCCATTGCGGCCAGAATCTGTTTGCCGTCGAGAGCATCCCAGTCGGTGGTGATTATTACAGCATGGTCATTGTGCTCACGAAGAAGCTCGACTACCTTCTCAAGTTTTTCCTCATCCATACCGGCTGTATGGCTGAGAATTATGGAACTTGCGTGTTCCACCTGATTATTGTAGAATTCACCGAAGTTTTTCATATATATCTTTGCCTTCTTGGCATCAACTACTGTAGTAAATCCGTTAAGCTTTACGTGGTCAAGATCCAGATCCTCTACTGCCTGGATGATATCGCTCAGCTTGCCTACACCTGACGGCTCTATAAGGATTCTGTCCGGATGGAACTGGTCAAGCACCTTTTCAAGCGCCTTTCCGAAATCTCCCACTAAGCTGCAGCAGATGCAGCCTGAATTCATCTCGTTTATTTCAACGCCTGCATCTCTCAGGAATCCCCCGTCAATGCCTATTTCTCCGAACTCGTTCTCTATGAGAACCACCTGCTCGCCTTTATAGGCCTCCTCTATAAGTTTCTTGATGAGCGTAGTCTTACCCGCGCCCAGAAATCCTGAAAAAATATCAACCTTTGTCATCTGTATTTCATCTCTTTCCTCTAAAATTTGTAATAGTTTATTTTACCACATTCCTTCAAAAAATTCAAATGTTGCATATACCATATCTTGTGGTATAGTATGAAATAGAAAAAATTTCAGGAAACTGTCACAAACACACGACATTTTCCATGATAACAGGAGGATAAATATGGCTGACAAAACATCAAGAGATTACGTAATATGCCCGTGCCGCGGGGTAACACGCGGAGAAGTTGAGGATGCAATACGCAAGGACAGAATCACAGACCTTAAGGTTCTCTGCCAGACAACCAATGCAGGCACTAAATGCGGCGGCTGCAGAGAAGATCTTGAAAAGCTTATTCATGAAATACTCGGCAATTAGAAATCATCCGGCAGAACACGGGAGAGTGCAGATATGGAAATGAACAATTTTTATTATCAGGTGGACAAGCTTTTTGAAGAAAAGAAAATCGCCGAGGCCGAAGAGTTTATGAAGAACACACTGGCTCAGGCGGAGGCCGAAAACGATGCCGGCGCTGTGATTACCGTATGCAACGAGCTTGGCGGCTACTACAGAGCCGTTTCAAGATATTCCGAGGGTATTCCTCTGTATGAGAAAGCCCTCAGACTAATGCGCGAAATGGGGCTCGAAAGAAGCGAGCACTACGGCACAACCCTTGTAAACTTCGCCACCACATATACCATGGCAGGAGATGTAGTAAAGGCGCTTAACCTCTACACCGATGCTGCCGAAAAATTCGCCGAAGCCGGCCTTGGCGCAGATTACAGACTGGCTACGCTCTTTAACAATATGAGCTTTCTCTGTCAGGATCTAGGCGACTATCCGCAGGCTCAGGAATACCTCGAAAAAGCCCTTTTCATCCTTAATGGACTGGAAGAAAGCGAAAGCGAGATAGCGATCACATACAGCAATCTTGCCAACGTCTACCTTGCCATGGGACAGATAGACGAAGCAAAGGTCACTGTAAAAAAAGCAATCGACCTGTTTATAGCAGAATCAGGAGACAGCGATGTTCACTATGCAGGCGCAGTATGCACTCTGGGAGAAATATATTACAAAGAGGCCGATTACGAGAAGGCTGCCAAGCTTTTCAGGGAAGCCATGAAGCTTAACGAAAGAGATTACGGTACAGAAAACCTTAGCTATGCGGTGCTGTGCGAAAATCTGGCCCTTTGTCTTAAAGCTGTCGGCGATGACGGAGAGGCTGCTTCTCTCGAGCAGACCGCTTCAGACATTAAGAAAAGGATTGCCATATGAACGGACTGACCCTTTCAAAAAAATATTATGAGGAATTTGCTCCTCGCTTGGTCACAGAGTTTCCTCGGCTTGCGGGCAGAATGGCCTTCGGTCTTGTAGGCGAAGGTTCCCAATGCTTCGGCTTTGATGACGAAATATCCCGCGACCACGACTTCGGTCCCGGATTCTGTATCTGGCTTTCCGATGAGGACTATGCCGCATCCGGCAAAAACCTCCAGGCTGCCTACGACAGACTGCCAAAGGATTTTGGCGGATTCCGCTCATCTGATATGCTGATTACTGCTGAAGGAGCAAAGAGGCTTGGGGTTTTTTCCATAAGCGGCTTCTATGAAAGGTTCCTGGGTACGGATAAAGTTCCCGAAGAAGCTTTCGACTGGCTGCTTATTCCCGAAGGCAGGCTTGCTGTCTGCACCAACGGTGAGGTCTTCCATGACCCTCAGGGTTTGTTTACAGCTTTTCGCAGCCGGCTTCTGGACTTCTATCCGGAAGATGCCCTGCGCAAAAAACTGGCGGCCAGGGCGGCCGTCATGTCCCAGTCCGGGCAGTACAATCTGCTCCGGAGCATTAAACGCCGCGACATAACCGGTGCATCCCTGGCTGCGGCCAGATTTGCCGAAGCGACGCTTTCCATGATTCATCTTCTGAACAGGCGCTATACCCCTTTCTATAAATGGGCTTTCCACAGTGCGATGAAGTTAGAGCGGCTTACACAATGCTGCCCTCTTCTGGAAAGAATCTGGGAAGTTCCTCATATGATGAAAGACGGAAAGATACACGAAGCATACGAACTTGCCTTTGATGTAACAGAAAACATCTGTATTGACGTGGCTGCGGAGCTCAACAGGCAGAACTTTTCCCGGGAAAAAAGCGCTTTCCTGCAGGACCACCTTCACGATATAATGTCGGGAATAAAAGACCCGAAAATTGCTTCACTGCCGCCTATGGCAGATATTGAGGGGTAGAAAAATGGTTATTACAGAAGAAAAAAAGCTTAAAATTGAAAGAATAATAGATATAGAATGGCAGATGTTCCAGAAGGTTGAGAACATCGGCAGCCGTGCTTCATGTCAGGACGATTTTGAGACATTTTATATAATGCGTTTCAGTCAGTATCACAGCTGGCCTGATGAAATGGTGGACTGTTATCTTGTCTTTGCGGAAGATTCTCTGCTGCGAGGAAGAAACCTAGTGAACGAAAAGTATGCCCGCATGATGAAATTCACTGATCCGGAATACTATCATCAGGTGCTTGAACCTTTTTTCCCGCCTGTGGAAGGTGAACGCCTCGCTCTCATAGACAAGATAGTTGAAGCTATGATTGCCTGGGAAATCGAATTTTCGAAGCTTTATCCCAAGTTGTCGGCTGCCGGCAGACCTATCACTTCAGATGGCGATGCCTCTGGTTTCACGTCTCTGGAAACCTATGCACGCGGCGAGCTGGCCACATACCCTGTGGAACTGCTCCGGCTTTACTCGGAATATATAGAACGGCTCCGCAGTGAAGGCAGATCGCTTTCTCTGATAATTCAGGAAATACTGGTGGAGTTTTACGGTTACGACACAATAAAAGAAGCAGAAGACAGCCTCTAGCAGAGAGGCGCTTCTGCTTTTCGTTTCTATTCTTCAACGCTGATTCCTTCGAGAATCTTGTCCTTCGGCCGTCTCTTCGGATCAATCTTCTTTTCCACTATTCCGACGATTCTTGTAAGGACTCCGGAAATCACGAAGTATATGATGGCTGTAAATATCAGAGCGAAGAATGCCTGATATGTTCGAGCCCTTACAAGGTCAGAAATCTTCGTAAGATCCTGAATCGCAATATAGCCTGCAACTGAAGTTTCCTTGATCAATGTGACAACTTCGTTTTTGTAAATGGGCAGGAAATGTCTTGCCGCCTGCGGAAGCAGAATCTTGAAAAAGCTCTGCCTGTCACTGTAACCCAGTGCGGTGGCTGCTTCATACTGACCGTTTCCGATAGCGCCGAAACCCACTGAAAGCATATCGTACATGGAGCAGGCGAAAATAAGTGTAAAGCCGACTATAGCAACAACAGTGCCGCTCAATCTGGTCGAACCGAAGATGATATAGTAGAGAATCATCAGAAGGAGTACCGTAGGCATCCCCTGAATCAGCCAGAGGGTTGCGTCGGTTATTCCGTTGGCGATTCTGTTGCCTTTGCGGCACAGCATGAACACGGCGAAACCGATTACAGTTCCCAGTATAATGGAACTTAAGGTAATCAGAAGTGTAGTGCCTGCACCGGACGCAAAAAGCTTCCAGCGGCTTTCCTTGATAAATGTATTATTGAAATTGTTTTTCATCTTCGCGATGAAACCGGTATTATCATCTGTTTCGCCCGGTACTACCATGAAAATATCACATGTGTAGTATACTTCAGAAAGGCATGCATTGGCATCTCTTTCATCACTCAGGATAATATTGAGACCGATATCATATTTACCGGATTCCGCACCCGGTGCAATGGATTCAAAGGCAACTCTCTGAATATTCGGGGTATATCCGTATTCTCTGCAGAATCTGTACATGAAGTCGATGTCGTATCCGCAGTCACCTTCATCGTTTACATAGGAGAATGGTTCATAGCCGCCTTCACATGCGATGATAAGCTCTCCGTTCTCACCGGTAAAGCCTCCCTGCTCAGTTCTGCTTGTTTCCGCGTCGAAATTCTTTACCCAGTATGTGTACATCTCATCCAGCATTCCGTCGCCGTCAGGGCCGTGGTTTGCGATGAATTCGTTTATTTCTCCGAGGAGTCTTTCCTGCTTGTCATTATTACCGATGATTACCGCCGCTTCACAGAGACCTGCACTTTCTTTCAGAGTTGAAAGTTCAGGATGAGCAGCAGCTGTAGCATAGTAACCTACCTCTTCAATGAGGTATGCATCGATTTTATGTGAGTTTAGGGCCAGGATCATGTCCTGAGGCATTGTGAAATACTGGATTTCGGCATCGGGGCACTCGTCTGCGATATGTGTTTCATAGAGACATCCGGTCTGAACACCGATTTTCTTACCGTTCAGGTCTTCAATTTTCTTGTACTCAGATGCATATGCTGTAGACATTGTGCCGGATAGCATAACAAATACCACCAGAAGCATTAGTGCGAGAGAAGCATATTTTCTTGTTGTCTTTTTCATGATATTATGCCTCCTCCCATCTGAAAGTCAATTGAATAAAGTTGTTGTAGACATCATCGTCCGATTGGATTATCCGGTCGATCAGTTCCGTTGTAGGCTCGTCCAGCATTTCAAGGAACAGCTCATTATCGGAATCCTTCGGATCGTGGTGTTCTCCCTTGTATCTGATGGTAAGTGTAAGAATGTCGTGCTTTTCTGAGTAGTCGACTCTTACGAGAACATCGGGATGCTCAGTTGATTCCATGATGTTATTGACAACGATTTCTTCGAGAGCAATCTGAAGATCACTGATACGCTCATTTTCAATGAGAAGCTTTTCGGCATACTGCTGAAGTTCGTCATATGCTTCAGTGAAATCGTAATCGTCCGTTTCAATTTTATAGGTCAGAGATGTGAGTCTCTTGATAAACTTGATTGTATTAGGCTTCTTCGGATTTTCAAAGATTTCCTTCGGAGTGCCTTCTTCGTAAATACCGCCCTCATCCATGTAAAGTACTCTGTTTGAAATTTTCCTTGCAAAGTCCATTTCGTGAGTAACAATCATCATGGTGATTCCTGACTTGGCAAGCATTCTGATTACAGACTGCACTTCACCTATCATGCCGGGGTCAAGAGCACTTGTTGGCTCGTCGAAAAGGATGATATCAGGATCCATGGCCAGAGTTCTGGCAATGGCAATTCTCTGCTGCTGGCCTCCGGAAAGGTCATCAGGGTAGTTGAAGGCCTTTGAACTCAGACCGACAGTGTTTAAAAGATACATCGCCTTGTCATAGGCCTCCTGCCTTGAACGTCCAAGAAGGGTGATCTGAGGATTCATGATATTTTCAATTACCGTAAGATGGCCGAAGAGATTGAAGGACTGGAAAACCATCCCCATCTTCTTTCTTATTTCATTCAAATCACATTTTCCGTCGTTGATAACCTGTCCATCAACGATAATTTCGCCTGATGTGGGCGGTTCGAGCATGTTAATGCATCTCAAAAGTGTGGATTTTCCTGTACCTGAGGGACCGATTACGGAAATAACGTCGCCGGAATTAATGGTGACATTGACATCTTCAAGAGGGGTAATATCCTCGAATTCCTTTCTCAAGTGTCTGAGTTCAATCATTTCGTGTATCCTCCGTCATTTATTTAAAAGCATCACAAAAAGCCCAGATTGTATCTGAGCTATGCTTCTGTCTTCATATTTTACCGGGAAAGTATTCATTTTTTTCATTTTAGAATTATCAGCTCCAAATCTGAATTTAAATTTCAATTCAGTATACAACTAAATGTGTATTTTAGCAATGATAAAAGGGAACATTTTTTCTATAAAAAAAATGAAAAATGTGTTGACATCGGCCGGTTATTTTGGTAATATAACTCTTGCAGTGATTTTGGTAGCTGATTCATGGCGGTGTAGCTTAGTTGGCTAGAGCGTCCGGTTCATACCCGGAAGGTCGGTGGTTCGACTCCACTCGCCGCTACCATTTTTTTATTAAAAGCATGTGGGAGTTTAGCTCAGCTGGGAGAGCATCTGCCTTACAAGCAGAGGGTCACAGGTTCGAGCCCTGTAACTCCCACCATATGCGGCCTGGTAGTTCAGTTGGTTAGAATGCCAGCCTGTCACGCTGGAGGTCGACGGTTCGAGCCCGTTCCAGGTCGCCAACTTTTAATAAATGATGTGTTCAATCAGAAGCGAAAAGACGAGCATGGTGGGTATCGTCAAGCGGTTAAGACCCAGGGTTGTGGCTCCTGTATACGTGGGTTCGAATCCCACTACCCACCCCATTTTAAAGATCATTCAAGCGATGTTGGGGTATCGCCAAGCGGTAAGGCAACGGATTCTGATTCCGTCACTCGCAGGTTCGAATCCTGCTACCCTAGCCAACCCGGCGACATAGCCAAGTGGTAAGGCAGAGGTCTGCAAAACCTTTATTCCCCAGTTCAAATCTGGGTGTCGCCTCCAAGAGAAAAACCTGAAACCATTGAGTTTTCAGGTTTTTCACGTTTTTTGGAACTTTGGGATTCTCTCCCAATTAGCTGTATTTTCTGCACAAAAGCTTCGTTCTTTGCAAAAAAGGTGGAACTTTTAGGTGGAACTTTGGGTGGAAGTCAAAATCCCCTGTATCCCACTATTTCCATATATCCTCTTGATTAAAAAAGAATATTTTTATTTTTTCTTATGCATGATTATTTGCTTTGCAATTTGGTTAATGATCAGGAGGATAAGAAAATGACAGCTAAAAAAAGAAAAAATAACGGCAGCATTACACTACTTGATGATGGAACTTATCAGGTTCGTCTGAAATATGAAGATTGCTTCGGCAAGGAAATAGACCGGAAGCGAAAAGCATATAGTAAGACAGAAGCTGATAGGGTTCTTCGTATGCTTAAAAAAGAAGCCGAAAAAGCCAAAGAAAAAGCAAATGAAGATGTAAGTAGTTTCAGTGTAGAAATGTACTTTAAAAGGCTGTTTTTGCCTTATAAGAGCAATTTAAAAAGCCAGAGCTATAGGAGGCTTGAATCTACGATTGACACTCATATCGTGCCAAATCACGGAATGAAAATATGGACTCAGCTTACCTCAGAAGATATTTCATCTCTATTGAGGAAAATGTACAATGAGGGGCTAAGCCATTCTTCTATAAAAAAGGTTCATGATGCTTACAGTGGTATGTTCCATTTTGCTGTAAATGTTCGCAGAGATATAGATGCTGCTGACAACCCTATGAATGCAGTTAATATGATCTCCGAAAACAAATTTGAACGTTCGGAAGTAAGATGGTTCACGCCAGATGAAATCACTCGATTCGCCTCAGAAGCCGAAAGAAAGTTCAGAAATGGCAATGTAGTATATAAATATGGTCTTGTTTACCTTTTCTTGATGAATACAGGTCTCAGAGAAGGTGAAGTCTGTGCTCTTAATAAAAGTGACATAGACTTCGATAACAAGCTCATCCGTATTACAAAAGGCGTCAACACTATGGCTACAAAAAGACCCGATGGCACAAATGCCTATTCTTTAGAAGTAGCAACGCCTAAAACAAGGAACAGTATTCGCTACGTTCCTATGAATGAAGAAGCAGAACGTTTCGCACGTGCTGTGATGGAGCAATTTCCTTCTGGAAACAGATTTATATATAGTGACAGGAATTCAATAGTGCGTCCTGATACCTTATATAAGCAGTTTAACTCTATCCTTCTCCATGCAGGTATGAAAAGCGGTTGTGGTCTGCATACCTTACGTCACACCTTTGTATCTGCCCTTTTCGAGAATGACGTAGATATATACACTATATCCGAAATCATTGGGGATACAGTGGAAACTGTCACCAAGACATATCTGCATCTTTATAAAGCTAGAAAAGCTAAAGCTGTGCAGTTTGTAAATGTAATACAGAGCAGCAAAGAATACATAGCGTAACGAATCCACCGGCCTTTCTCGCCGGTGGATTTATTATCACAATTTCTCTAAAAAGTAGCATCTTGAATGTGTCCCAAGGGCTATCCCAAGGAGCTGTTCTCCATCAATGTTATTATTGCTTTTGTGTTGTGAATATGCTACTATTATCTTGAGACTTGATTTATCGACGGCCGCGGTAGGTTCCGGACCTACGTCGGCGACCGTTTTTAAATCGGTCTTCCTATAGGCAAATTATCCAGTTTAGTAACTTCGGGGAACGTTTCGGACGTAGAGCGGGGAGGTTTAATCCTATCAATTTGACCAGTCGTGGTGTTTCCTTTTTTTGTTCTTAGACTTGACTTATGAGTCTGATTGTGTTAGCGTTTTGATAAGAGGAAGTTCGGAGAACGTGTAAGAGGCCTCCCGCCATATGGCGTCGTTAGAGGTCGCATGGTAACGAGTCCTCTTTTTTTATATTCTTTAGGTATACGATTGATTCTTTCCCGCTTGACTGATGATATACACTCTCATTAGGGAGGTGCAACAATAGAAACTCTATCTCTTTGTTTTTCTCTTTAAGCATCTGAGTTCACCTAATATCTGTTTGGTTTTAGATATGAGAAAACCCAGCCACATGGACTGGGCATGTATAACCATTATTCATTGTCATCAAGGTATTTCCATATTGTCTCCTCTTTTATTTTCCCTTGCTGCACATCGTCAAGAGTATCCTCTGCTGCTTCTTGTCCAAACATGTCATATAGTTTTGCAAAGAGATCAATGGACATCTTTGGATGTTCATCTTCACCATACTTATCTGCAAACCAACCCATAGTATACCTCCATTTCTAATCAATTATTATTTGACCAATTCATTTTTCTCATTAATTTTTGGATTAGAGAGCATCTTCAAGTTCTTCCTCAGAATAACCGAAGATCTAATCTTCGTTTTTTCCTCTTGAGACCCAAATCAATGCTGCATCATATGCATTTAACCCTTCACCATCGTTTTCACCTTCATAGCCATAATCCGTTTCTTATTGTTCATTTTTCTCATCCTCTTTCGTTCTAGTATTCACCATTAATGAATTTTTTTCGATCTGACATATGTTTTGCCGCGAGCTTACTTCCATGACGTAAGCCATCAGCCATAAGTTCCATAAAATATGAATCTTTCTCATTACATAACCTGCGTAATCTGATAACTTCACTCTTCAGATAGGCATTCTCTTTCTTTAAACGAAACAACTTCATGTCTATACCTCCCAGTAATCATAAATTTCTTTTGTTACATACATAATAGTTTTTCCATGCTGAAAAATAAATTACAGCAGCTACAGAATGGAAGTGCTTAAATTCTCATCCGCTACACTTTATCTTTTAAACATTGCACCTCCAGAAGCAATTGCGGTTATGCCTCCTACCAAAATGCAACTTGCGATGCATCCGGCAATCTGCATTTGTAAAGCTTTCTGCAGGTTTTTCTTAATTTTCTCCCTGGAGTCGTTATCCATTCTCTTGTAATCAGATACTTCAACAACTTTTCTTATAGCGTTCTTACTTGTCTCACAATCTGCGGTCTTAGCGAGTTCTAATGCAACTATTGCATTTGCCAAATCGTATCGTACTGCATCAAAATCTACAGAAAGATGGAATCTCTTCTTATTTGACTCTAATTCTGAAATCTGTTTATATATCTGATTAAGCTGTGAATCTGAATATTTTATTCTTCCATAATAGTTGTCAATTCTTGAATTTATTCCTGTTCTATAGCACCATTTTTCCTGATGATAATTATCATTCACACGTATTCTCACTTCTCTTGGTGTTGAAAAAACGATGTAACTATCTACATATACTGGTATCGCCTCATCAACTTCCGAAAATGCTGTTTCAAGAACATCCTTAAGCAATTGTCTCTTTATTCTCATCTTTTCTCCTATAGGTTTCTTTTCATAGCATTCATCTCCACTGTGAATTAGTCTGCCATCTTCTGTAATAGTAAGATCATCTTTTGTCTTCTTAACCTCTAAAATAATAATTCCCTCATTTGTTACTACTACAGCATCTAACTCAGTTTCATCAATCCCATTGGTTAAATATACATTTTTGTAAACTTTAGCTTCTGGTCTATTGATGTATTCTAACGTTCTTGCTACTAGTTGCTCCCCTCGAATTCCTGACATTGATATACTCAATTCTCTGTCAACGGTTTTTAATGCGTTTATTCCTTTTCTGATTGCTGGATCTTGGGATAAACCTTTCTTTCTTGCAGAAGATTCCATTCTAAAAATTGCTTCATCAAGTCGCATTCCTTCCTCATAGTTACCTTTCATAACCATCTTTACTGCCATATCCTGAAAGTCTTTTAATCCATCAGCATACTCGAAGAATGTCATCTCGTTAGTTGTAAGAATACCTGTTGATTCCATTTTAGATAGCAGCTTCTCTACCATATTAGTTGTCATTTGTGTTACCACCTTTATTTTCATATTCTTTGTTTCGTGGTTTTGCTTGTCTTTCATTAAATGTGATTTTTAATCCTACTTCCTTTGCAAGGGCTGGATTGCGTTCTACCATATTGTAGAGACGTATACATGATAATCTGTTTTGTGTTTTCAGTTTTATCACCTCCCTTTTCTTGATATCATTTTACGTCATCATGCATACAATAAAAACAACATCAACTATAGTTTAAACACGGCTATTCTTACATTCAGTGCAAAATAAAAGACGCCTAACCGATTTATGTTAAACGTCTGCATTTCTGTTACAGTAATATGCTACTATTTTTCTCTATTTCTATATGTATTATATATTTCCATATCTATCGACCCGTCTGCAATCATCTTTTCTGCCCACAACTGTAGAGCCTCAACTGTAACAGAAATCTTTTCTAGCTCTTCCTGAATATGAACAAAATCCTTTATTTCATTCGCATCGATAGTTCCATCAGCTGTAATTTCAATTAAGCGGTCTTTTTCCTTGGAAACTGAATTCAATGATGCAACCATCTTAAGGACTATTTTAGATAAATCTTCAATCTTTATTTCTGGCACATAATGCTGTCCAATAGGGCATTCATTGGAGCAGTAATAGTTGCATAAATCTGGCATTTTATACTTTTCTGCCATTATAAGAACTTCTTCTGGCTGAGGAAGAGAGACCTCATTTTCTATTCTTAAAATTCGTTCTGGTTGTATAGACTCTAGTAATTCGCTTGCTTGGTCTCTCGATAGTCCTAGTTCTTCTCTTCTTAATTGATATGGTTTCTTATTTTCCCTTATTGACTTTTTTCCCACAAGCCCCATTCCTCTCATATGTAATTGGTGAAATATTAATACATCTCACCAATTACATATTAACAAAAACTATCGCAGCTTACAAGAAGAAGCTTACTCTTACCCAACAATCAGGTTAAGTATTTCGTACTCCTTTCCATTGTCTCACATGGAGATACCCCAATGGGACTTAAGCTTTATTCATATTGCCACCTTCACGGTCTCAGATTCACAGTCATAGTAATATACGGAATCCGATAACCAGTCCGCAATGTCAATTGATTCTTTATTTATATCCTTAACCATTTCTTTATGCGTTTCAACACTCAGTGGATCATATGGCACCAGAACCAAATCATGCTGGGATGACGGGAAAATAAAGAAATCACCTTTAAATAGTTCTTTCACTTTTTTCATTTCTTCCGGATAAGCAATCGCTGATGCTCCAAATCCCCCACTTTCTTTTGCCAGTACAAACACAGGTGGCATACCTTCTCCCTTGCAACCAAAAATCATCTCATACATATTTGAAATCCTGTATGGAGAAGATGCTTTTGTGTTCTTCAGGGCAACTTTATATAGTTCTTCTTCATTGACTCCCCAATTATCGGCTATTTCTTTAGTTATAATGGTACTCATCATACCTTGGTCGTCACTTTTAAGGATGATTCTATAAACAAGTGCCAGATCAAGAATATCGCGATGTACACACTCTTCAAGTATTGCTTCATTTCTTTCTCTGCTGATAACTTGTGCAGCTATCTTTTCCCTGCATTCTTCATAGCTAAACACCTTGTCGAGATTTCTTTTCTCAGGTCTATTTTCTTTGAGGCTATCCATAATTGTTCGAACAACTTCATCTACACTTAAGCCGTTCTTATAATCTGAGTAAAGGTTTTCAAAGTAGTGTATCTGACCATAGCCTGTACCTTCCTTGTTTTCTTTAAGCATAATAGCTACTGCCTCCATATCACGATTTATTTTATGAAATGTTTTCTCCGTAATCTCATACATTCCATCCTCCAAAACAATTGTGTTAAGCTTTGACAATAGCTCTTCTTTAAAATTCAGGTAATTTAACATCTCTCTTCTCCCTTAATAATTAATCACATTGCTTTAGCTACATAATAAAGAATCGGAGGTTTTATGCCTCCGATTCCTCTATAGCTGCTCTTTAATGTTCCTTCTGTTATATATAAGCCTTCTGACTTCCATTACATCGTCAATAACCACGTAGAATACTATGTAGTTTTTCACATAGATACGATAGTACGGATGCTGCCTTTCCTTTAATGACGGATAAGGTTCAAAAGCTTCAGGATAATTAAGTCTCTTTTGTATTGCCCCTTGAACTTCATCCACAAGCCTTGCTGCAGCATCAGGATTCTTCAGTCTGTACGAAATGTAATCAACAATCTCTGACAAATCCTGTTCAAACAGCGGAAGAAACCTAAGCTCATATTTTTTATTTTCCATTTATCCTTTTCCTGATCCTTCCGAAAACCTCATCTTCAGTATAACGGGTATCATCAAGCTGTGCGGCTCTGTCTGCTTCATCAAGCTTCATCTCAATCTCGTCTGTCAATGCTGCATATTGCTCAATGCCCAATACAACCATAGTGCCATATCCATTCTTGGTAAGATACACAGGTTCTCCACCTTTTACAATGTTTTCAATTTCGGTGAAGTTGTTTCTTAAGTCAGAAACAGGTCTTATATTAATCATTGTTTTACCCTCCCAAATGTATTATGGCTTAATTTTATCATAATTATGATATTCTTTCAAGTATCTATTCCTCACCCTGCCATGAGCCATCCAGCATTGCATCCGTAAGCAGGTTGTACAAATTACCTGCTTCCTCGGCATTAAGAGTAATGCCTCTGCTCATGTGATCGTGTTCAGGATTCCACTCTCTTATGTCAAGCTTAGGTTCTCTTTCATTCCACGATACAAGGTTCAGTTCCTTTTTCCATCCGGAGCTACTTTCTGCTATATCGCCGTAATGTTTCTTGATTTCAAAAGTTATTTCATTTCCCATCTCTGGTTCTCCTTTCTCTTCTGACCGAAAAATTAACGCCTACGAAATCCTCCGCATCAAGGACTATTTCCGAGTTGTTATACTTTTCGGCAATCTTTTCAATAGCATCGACTTCAGATGCGGCTATAACACTAATACACCGGATTAGTGACTCTGCTATTTCAACATTAAAAACTCTTTTCCTTGTCGTAACATTTTCCACGCATTTACCTCCTGCAGCTTTCCGTTATGCTGCTCTGTCAGCAGTAGCTCTTAAAGCTTCCATTGCTTTCTTCCAAAGTTCAGGACTCATATCTGAAATCTTTGTGAGGTTATGCTTTCTAAGCACTGATGTAAGAGATATACCAGTTCTTTTAAGTTCTTCAAGAAGTGCTGCAGTCTGCTCTGTTGTTAAGGTGACTTTAGCACCCTTATTCTTATCTTTGCTGATGTTCATACACTGGAAAATCACTTGATTTTCCTGGTTTACAATCACAAGGCCTTCAATAGTCCGCTTTTCCTCGTTATATGCAATGCTCTGCACCCTGAAGGAATCCTTAACTACCTTCTTTCCTCGTTCCTCTTTTACAGTGACCTTGGATAGTGGAATCCATATAAATGGTGCTGTGTAAAGCTCACGACCTATTCCCCAGTTCGTGCAGGCACGCTTAAATGAATCTGAAGCGGCTCCTTTTAATGGCTCTGAATATGATAGCGTACCTAGATCCATTTTCGATATCCATTTACCTGTCTCCTCATCCTTTATAAGTACTTCACAGAACATCACGTCTCCGTACATTACGTGCTTTCGCTTCCAGTTTAATGGACCGAGGGTTTCATCAAGAATATTCATATCAACACGGGCATCTTTATATAAGAGCAAGGTAATACCCTTCTCATATATTGCTCCTACCCTTACATCTATTTCGCCCGCCGTCAGCAGACGTATTTCTTTACCATTAATCATATATGTCTCTTCCTTTCCCTATTCTGCAAGATAGACTTCTACAGCTTCAATCGTTTCGTCTCCTAAATCAGATAGACTTTCCAAATCATCAAAGCTGCTGTCCCAAACACAATTAGTTCCTCTAAATATCATAACCTTAATATTTCCTGCGATATCTTTTATTTTCATTACAATTCCTCCATCAACAAAAGAATTAAGCTACAGAAAGAGTCCTGTAGCTTGTTTCCTTTGTATATTCGTTGTATCTTTCCCCGAGCACTTCTTTAAGCTTTGATGAGTCAAGTGATGTCCTCTTGGCAAATTTCCACGCTATCTTATGATTTCCTGCTATTCCGATTTCGTGTTCCTTCATCATTATCTTAAGCTGATTGGCAAGGAGTTCCTTCTCATTCTTAAGACCCTTTATAGTCTCATCAAGAACAAGGTACTGTTCTGCAATACTTCCTGCTTCATCAGGAAGTACAATCTCATCCTTTATACACTCAGAATATTCCTGATTAAGATATGTGGTTGTTGCTTTTGAAGCATCAACATCAGGAGGCGTGCAATCAAGTACGTGATGCCAGAAGACTCTTTCCTTTTCAATCAGCCACCTTATATACTCATCGTCTCTATCTACTGCATAATAGTAGAACTTGTTCCCTCCTACGAGACAAGCGATGTATGCCTTTTTTAGACCTGTAACCGCCATATAGTGCTGCAACTGAGAAAAATATCCTTCCGGTATTTTGCCTTCATCCCATATATCATTTTTGTACTCAATAGCAGTCTTGGCTTCGAAAATAGCTTTGCTGCCATCAGGTTCTGTCACAATACCATCAATATCAGCCAGCATAAATGGATGAGTTTCGCTCTGAAAAATGCAGTTTCTAACTGACACCTTAAGACCTGTTACCCTTTCAAACTCCTTGCGGATAACCGGCTCAAGCAAATGCCCGAAGTGAGTAAAGTTGTTTTCACTTTCTTCAATAGGTATCTGTCCTGTCTTGTCTTTCCATAGTTCTATCACAGAGCGATACGGACTATATCCTAATATAATCCCTGTATCAGACCCGCATACCCCCATTCGGCGATATGCGAGCCATGTCTTATTATCCATTCCCTTAGTGTTTACTAATCTTCTCATTAAAACATCCTCCCCTTTGAACAAAGCTACGCTGCTAAAACCATCTGATAGGCTTTATCTATCATAGGATTTCCCTCTATGGTTCTTCCAAAAAGATTCTCCTTATAGTTTGTTGTCTTTCTAAGCGGTTCTGCATGAGTAGCAAAGTCAGATACTGCATTGATGAAGCGGTATGCGTTCTTTCCTACATCTTTTAAATCCGGCGCATCAAAGTATCTTCTATGCATATCTTCCCTCAGTCTCTTAATGTTTCTAAACTGCTGCACTGAATCGCTTTCGTCTGATGGAAGAAGTTTTCTGATTAACGAATCCACCTGAATATCTGTCAGCTTCTTTAATCTCAAATAATCAACTTCCTTACCCAGCTTTTCCATGTAGTCCTCTGCCATAAAAAGTGTGTTTTTTGCCTCATTCATTTTCTCCTTGATATCTCCTGTATGGATCATAGAAAATGAACGTTTTGCAGTTGATAATGCAAGGTTCAGTGTATTATTACATACCACTCTGATAGGTGTAATTGCCACCTTCACAGAGCCTGAACCGTCATGCGTATTTGAGAAGACAAGGTATGGGCTGATTCTATCTCCAGAAATGATATATTCTTTAGATAACCTCGCCAGCAACCATACTTTTTTACCGCCCTGCAGACTGCCAGCTGTTTCATAACGCACACCTTCTCCAAGAAGTGCGTCCGTAAATGAAAAAGCCTCGGTATTCTGAATGACCTTATATCTGTCAGTCACAACACCGAGAACTCTTCTGTCTGTATTTCTTATATTTGCTTTGTATCCTGGTATGAGCACGTTTTCCTCTGTAAAGATTGGTTCCTGTTCTACCTCCCAATCAAGGCTTGCCAGTCTTAATGCTTCTGCAGATTCTGGGGCCTCACTTATCTTCACGCCCAGTGAGTGCCACGGTTTCTCTCTTGTGTAGAACATAGTTTCAATATTAGCTGCCATATTTTTTCTCCTTTACTTTTTATTCTTTCTTTCTTCCTCACTAGCTAGGACTTCTCCTATGGCTATAAGCAGAGAGCTTATAACCGCAACCAATAACTTATCCATATATTGCTTCCTTTCTTCTGCTTTTTATGTGTTACCTGCTGCATCCACCTCCTTTTGGTAACTTTTTTGTATAACAAAAGACAGTAGCGAAATTGCTACTGCCTTAAATCGTTAACAAAAATAATTATATAGCTTCACTGTTTATCCAGTCCGCATAACGGATCATGCTATACATCCAATTTACTCTAGTTCATTGTAATAACAAAACGTAACTTCTTTTCATTCTTCAAGTCATAATCAAACGAATATTCTGCTCCAAATAAAGTGGAATCTGCCGTTTTATAATCGATATAAGATTCTTTTTCAATCATTAAAAGCGGGTAGATTTCTTTCCACATTTCATCATGGAAATATACTGCAATGTATCCAACTGCCTTGCAAAATTCATCATATAAATCTTGGTTGAAATTTCCATCAAATTTTTCCACAATATCGGCTCCCACTAATCCACCCTGATAATTTAAAAGAATATTTGCGTCAATAGTACATTGATTGAATTTAAATGTTACCACACAATCATATAACTCCCTTACTGTATCTAGCTCAATAGATTCTATCTTGGAACCTATTAAAAGGGATTCTGAGGCCATACGCTCAATTATCATATAAGATAAATTGTCTTCAATACCTTTTTGGGTTAGTTTTAAACTATCATCTGTAATTTCGATTGTCCCTTCAAGTCCATCATTTTTTTCTTCAATATTCTGCTGGTAATTATCTACTGATTGAGTTGCATCTGAAAGTTCAATCTTTAACCCTGAAATTGCATTCTCCTTTGCTATTATGGATATGAACTTATTGTTCTCATCTACATCCACAGTAATTTTATTTGTGCTGTTCTTTCTTAACAGTGTGTCCCTTTTTAGATAAATCTCATGTTCTCCATTGGTAAGATTAACTGTATAGTCAGTTTCACTTGCATACTCAACATCTGCAATTTCTTTGTCGTCTATAAAAAGCTTTGCATCATCTCTATAATTTAATCCAGATGATTCTTCGTACTTTATGTGAATTGTCACTACGTAAGATTCTTTCTCTAAATCATTATTTCCACATCCAGCAAAAACAGTTGCAGCCATTAATATAATTAAAGCTAAAGTCAAAACATTTTTTATTGTTTTGGTATGCATATTTCTACTCCTTTTTCTGTAATTCAAGCTATAACTTATATGATTTTATCGAGGACCAAGGAGCATAAATAATCTCATCACCAATTTTTTTATATGCTCTTACCTTGTAATAATATTTTTCGCCCTTCTTGGCAGTGATATTAATATAATTCTTTGTAGTTTTATATTGCTTTACCTCTAAATACTCACCATTTTCCTTTATCATTTTGCAAATTTGATATCCGCTTTCACCGCTGATATCTTTCCAGCTAACCTTAACTTTTG
Source organism: Anaerovoracaceae bacterium (assembly GCA_051883095.1). GTDB lineage: Bacteria > Bacillota > Clostridia > Peptostreptococcales > Anaerovoracaceae > SUG1106. The sequence goes on along the minus strand of JBJETB010000052.1, from coordinate 12,473 downwards.
AAGAGCTATACTTTTTCACGTTGTTTTGAACTACTTTCTTCAATGTATATCCATAAGTCTCGTTTATAGCATACTCACATTCATAGTATTCTTCAGCATTTCCTAAGCATGGAACCACTGCAAATGTGTATTTTACACCGTCTGAAAGATTGCCGATTAAGAATTCTGTTTCTTCAGTAAATCCTTTCTTAATGTAACTTCCTTTTGTCCCTTTTTTAGCATAAACAACATATCCCTCAGCACCCTTTGATGCTTTCCATGTGATCTTGAAATCATCATAGCCTGTCAGTTTAGCCTTTAATTCTGTCACAGGTTTAATAATAGGTATCGCATTGACTCTAAGCTTATAGTCATAAGTGCTATCTAATCCTTTGCTTCCACTCTTGATGCAAACGAAATATGTTCCTGCAGAAACTGTCTTCTTTTTTGATGCATAATAAACATTACTTGTCGTTGTCTTTGAATAAAGCTTTTTCATACTCGAATTGTAAAGCTCTATCTGAACACTTTCTGTTCCAACATTCTCAGGTATCCAGAGTTCGGCATTAATTGTCCCTTCATTCTCAAGCTCCACTTTATACCAGTCTACATCTTTATCATCGTTTAAGTTCCCTGTGTACTTTACTTTGCTTTTTATTAAATTTGCCGTTCGGCTACTATTATTGAATTCTTGCTCATATAAATCTGAAGATTCAGTATGGTAATCTGCCTTTAAAGTATACTCTGCACTTTCTTTCCAGTTGGACTCTACCTTAATAAAATAGTCTCCTTCTGGCACTCTAACATTATATGAGTTCTTTATCTTATCGCCAAACTCTCTGGTCTTAGCCGTTTCTGAGATTATCAATTTTTTATTATTATTTTCATCCGCACGGTATAATTCAAACGGCACATTATTATTGCGATTGCATGTATTGATCAGGTTAATTGAGATTATCCCCGGCTCATCAAGTGATAGTTTATAGTAGTCATTATCTTCTGATGTAACATCGTCGCTTTTTCCAGAAAAGTTGCCTTCATAAATCTGCCCGGACGCAATAGCATTCGCAGAAGAAAAAGTACCATTTGATTCAGTCTCACCTATATATTGTCCTTCTCTTTGGAACTCAATAAAAAGAACTTCATTTGAAGCACCTCCGCTATATAATCCATCTACAGCTAAAAATACTTCCCATTCACCTGGAGTAACTGTTATCCACCCCGAGTTCATCTGGTCTGCACTCTTTTTCCATTTTCTAAAATCTCTATCTTCTCTTAATGAAGAAAGATTTCGGAAGAATAACTCTTCATCGTAAATATCATAATTGCAGTCCTTAATCCACACTCTAATACGTCCGTTGCTTGAGATCGTAAAAGAAGTATTGTAGTCCTCCATATATGTAGATTCCAACTCACTAATTCGGTATTCCTTATTAACCTGTATTTCATTAACAGCATCTTCTGCATAAGCAAGTCCGCAGAATATTGTTAAAGATAATACTATAATAATTGCCGTAGTGATAAAAACTCTTACTTTTCTCATAACTTTCTCCTCCTTAAATCTTTCATATAATTATTGATAAATATAGTCCAACAATATCATAATCTATCTATTATTGCCGAAAATGTGGCTATTGGTGCAAGTACTGAAAACATAGCTCTTATAAACCCTTCTTTCAAGAATAGGTGAATAACATCGCCAGTACAATCCAGTATTATACGACCTATTGCCACATCCTCATAAAGAACCCCTATGGTATCAAAATAGTACCAGTAATATGGAAATACCATTCCTATGATTGTTATAAGTGCACCCATAATTGCAAATGCCGGACTATCACAATCAGATATCTTACCAAGAATTGTTCCCATTAAACTTCCATAAACAGTGTATAAAACGAACAGCCAGCTACTATCATCGTCTAGAATTGATACAATTATAAAGCTACCTATGGCTCCAAAAATTACTGCCGCTGCTATACTCATTGGTATTCTTAAAGTTAGTGATGCTGCACGTGCAATTTTATTTGATATTCTATATCCATCACCTTGAAATTCATTGCTGCTTTCGTTGTTTTCTTTTGATGTAACAGTTTTGTTTGTATTTACGTTCTGCTCATCATTCAAATACATCTTAAGGCATTCATCATAGTCTTTCTTCTTCTCAACATCACTCAGCGCTTCATAAGCTTCATTTATTTTAACCATAACATCCGCCGGTACATCTTTATTTACATCTGGATGATATTTTTTTGACAACGCTTTATAAGACGCTTTTATTACTTCTATTTCTGCAAAGTTCTTTACTTGAAGCACCTCGTAGTAATTATCCATTTCTTAGTTCATCTCCTGAATTCATTTATTACAGCCCATGGAATCAAAACAAAACCAAGAACTGTTCCCCATATCAACCGACTCATTACCCAATTAAAGTATGATGTAATTACCATTTTATTTTTATATATCGTACGCGGGACGGCCCAATATCCAGCTACCATGTAAATCAATAACACAATCTCCATTTACTTTTCCTTCCAATCAGTATATATCTTATGTTTTCATTATATAATGTATTAATCTATATTTCAACCCAGTTTTCCATATAATATCTTATCATTAAATAGCATATGGAGGCATGAGATATGATAAGGTTAAATGCACTTGCACTCCTTCAAGAGCGTGGCAAGACAAAATATTGGCTGTATAAGCAACTAGGTATGAGTTATCAGAATTTCAATAAAATGATTAATAACGAAACAAAATCAATAAGATATGAAACTCTTGATGCAATGTGTGGTATATTTGGCTGCACGCCTAATGAACTTCTCATTTATGACGAGGACAAATAAAAAATGAGACTGGTCAATTCCAGTCTCAACTCTCCCTTATTTTACTTTCCTTGCAAAACCTAATTCATCAATTTCAATTAAAGTAATTTGCTCCAAAAGATGATTATTAATTCTGTAATAATATTGCAAGAGTTTCATTTTTTCTTGCGTGCACAGCCCTTTTTAAGACTAGAACCTTCTTCGTATCGGAAGGAAGATAACTCATATAAAAAACCGTCTCATTCATACCCATAAGTTTTGCGGATGGTACGTTTCCCGTATCAGTCCAAGTGTAACACTTACACTCTGCAACAATTTTTCTACAAGTGCAGATTTTCCTATGCCCGGTGCACCCCATATAAAAACGGGGCACATCGGTGCAATGTTTAATAAGATTTCAAATAGTTCATTCTGTGTTACGCTGTATGGTAAATTCATATATGATAATCGTCCTTTCTAAGCTTATTCAGATACTGCTTTTTTCTATTGATTCTGCGTACCTTTGCTCGTGGCTGGTACTTTCCGCAGTGCTGGCAGTATCCTTTATGCTTCGCTTCTCTTCCTTTGCTGCACTGTCCGAGTGCGATATAAAACCTGCATGGTGTTTCTCTATATGTTGCCATTTTTCTACCTTCTTTCTTCTGCCGCCTTGTAGTTATACAAGGGCTTAAGTATCTTCTCTACCTTTACTGATGGACTGATAGAACTTACGATTTCGTCAATGCCTCTATATGCAAACGGTGCCTCATCTAATGTTTCTTTGCCTACAGTTGGAGAATATATTCCTTTCATGGTCTCCTTAAATTCTGAAACCGTGTGCTTCTTTCGCACTTCATCTCTGTTTAATATTCTTCCTGCCCCGTGTGGAGCTGAAAAGTTCCAGTCAGGATTTCCTTTGCCTCTTCCGATGATAATGCCGTCACGCATGTTGATTGGAATAAAGACCTCATCATCCTCATATGCCGATGCAGCACCTTTTCTGAGTATCCTGTTTTCATCCACATAGTTATGGATACTCTCACCGAAGCTTTCTACTTTCCATTTCATTCTCTTTTCCAGTTCATAAAGAATAATCTCACGATTAAGCATTGCAAAGCCCATCACTTCTCTGACATCGTGAAGATAATCATCCATCAGCTTCCCTTCAAGATAAGTTAGTTCGTAAGGAACCGATATACCTTTTCCCCTTAACTGCTTCTGACCTTCTTTTAGATAGTACTCCGATACTGCTGCTCCAAGGTATCTGCTTCCGCTGTGCACAAAGGCATAGATATTTCCTTCATAATCTTTATCAAGTTCAATAAAGTGGTTGCCGCTGCCAAGTGTACCAAGACCTAAAGTAGATCTGTTCTTGTCAACGTGCTTTCTGCAGATAAGATCATCAAAGTCAAAATCCCTGCTGAATCTGTGAGGCTCTCTTCTGCTTTTACTACCTACAGGGATATTATCTCTTATAACGGTATCAAGTTTCTGATACTCTACTTTGGTTTCTTTTATTTTGATATAACTTATTCCGCAGCCTATGTCAGCTCCCAGTAAGCACGGCAAAACCCTATTTTCCAATGTCATAGTTAAACCTATCGGTCCGACCTTGCCGGGATGCACGTCAGGCATGATACAGATTTTACTGTCTTTTGCTGCCTCGTTATCAGATATTGCCTTAATCTGCGCTATTGCGTATTCTTCTGCCGTATCTGAAAACACATCTGCTGCTACATATTTTCCTTTAATTTTTTGCATAAAAAAACTGTACCTCCATATTAAGAGATACAGACTGTCGTTACCTTGATTGTTTTTTGGCATATGAAACCATGCCCGCCGTTACTATAATTTACACCCGGTAAGGACAATCTTATATCTCATTCTTAAGCTTCTATTCATTGTTGTCATATTCAGTAATATCATCGTTGTCCTCCTTTCTTTTCCACGGACTTTAGCTTATATTTACCGCTATAGTATAGGATAATATTGGCTGGCTGTCAAGTATTTCTACATGACAGCTTATTCCTACTTCTGTGGTGATAATGCTCTGTCCCTATCCTGCACACCTAAGATATATGCTTCTTCAGCCAATGCGCTTTGCCACCTGAATGTGATATCAACTAGCTTTGAATATATCTCCATAAGCTCCGGTGCTTTCTTTGCCAGTTCCTCTTGGAATGTTTGCACGTAGTTTAATCTCTGTTCTACTAGTTCCTTGCCTCTTTTGCTGTTTCTTATCATTACTCCAACTGGATCCTCATAGTGTGAGTGATAGTATTCGCGCATGAAACAACTTTTTTTACTCGGTTTATCCCTATTCATAAAATCTCTCCTTCCATTTTGGGGTATGAAAAACCGGCTGAACAAACAGTCGGCTTATCTTGTCAATATTATAATATATGCTTGAAATATTAGACTTTTGCATAGTATTCTTTGCCCTTGGTTAAATTCTTTATTGTCTTACTCGTCGCACCTGTAACATAATATGTTTTAATATTTTTTGTAAACTTCGAATTGGCAGCAATCTAACCTGATAGCCAGCTGCCTTGGCTGTCTCTATAATAGGCATCTTACCCATGCATTTCAAAGCGTTCAAGAGCTACACTGCTTCACGGAGCTCATATGGTCTGTTCCTCTATCACACTTTTCCAGAAAGCCACAGGAAACAATCTGTATAAGTATTATCAAAGTAGCCAGGCAAAACCCTAACTGAAAAAGAAGAAACAACAACCCGACAGACTTCTCAATTATAGTTATTCTAGATATCATCGTAGAAAAAACATTTCATTTTACTACATATGGAAATTGCAATTATTTTGTGCTATACTCCAGAATAGTATTATTCGTAATAACGGTTCAGAGTAACATATTGGATCAAAGGGAATTTCATATAATTACTTTTTGAAAACAAATGAAATATAGCACAGAAATGGAGCACATTATGGTTTATCAAAAAAAGTATTATTCCAACTATGAATTTAATGAAAAGGGGATTCATCGAAATGGAACGATGTATGACGACGAGGGATATAACTACGAGGGATTTGACAAACGTAGATTTGACAGAAATGGAATTCATAAAAACGGAACACTATTTGATAAACGTGGATTCAAAAAGTCTGGAATACATAAGAACGGAACGAAATATGATGAGCAAGGATTCGATGCTTATGGATATAATGCATCCGGATTTAACAAATATGGACGAGATAAAGAAGGATATGCTCAAGATGGTTATAACATCAAAGGATTCAATAGAAAAGGATTTCATCGAAACGGAACACTTTATGATGATAAAGGTTTCGATTGCAATGGAATGAACATAGAGGGGTTCAATAGAAATGGGTTTGATAAGGACGGCTTCGATAAAAACGGTTTTAACAAAGAAGGATATGATGCAGCAGGCTTTGATAAAAATGGATTTGACAAAGAAGGATATGACGTAACAGGTTTTGATAAAAACGGATTTGACAAAGAAGGATTTGATGTAACAGGCTTTGATAGAAGCGGTTTTGACAAAGAAGGATTCAATAAAACTAACTTTAATAAGAATGGATTTGATAAAAACGGTTTTAACAAAGAAGGATATGATATTAAAGGCTATGATAAAAGAGGCTTTAATAAAGAAGGTTACAATAAAAAGGGATTTAGTAAAGACGGATATGACAAAGAAGGATATAATATATACGGATTTAATAGACAAGGAATTGACCGTGAAGGATATAATATATACGGATATGATGAGGAAGGATATGATAGACAAGGATACAATAGATATGGATTCAATCGAAATGGATATAATCGTGATGGCTTTCATCGGCTTGAAAAAAATACTGAAGAATCAGAAAAAAATACAGCTTGTGAGATAATAGATATTGTTGATTATCTTACTTCTCTTACTCAAGGAAATGACGTACATGGTGTGGAGAAAGAGTTTACTGATACTTCATTTGAATCATTTTCTCACAATAAGGCTAATAAAACCTTGAAGAAAAGCATGAAAATGGATTATGAGGCCGTATTTACCGATATTCTTGAATTATCTCCAAATCTAGATACTTTTGTAAATAATATTAAGCAATTATCTATTCCAAAAAATGGTGAGTTAAAAGAATTGCTTTCACCCAGTTCAATCAGAGATAATAATGCTAAAGAAAAATTAATAAGTCGGTATCTTCGTAATGTATTAAAAGTCGCCTTGGTTCTTTCTTGTCAGTACGATTATGACATAGAAGATGCTGTTTCAACAGGAACTATTGGATTAATCGATGCCATGAATAACTTAAAGTCCAATGAACCATCCACACTCGCATGGTATGTATCGTCAGTTGTGCAAAACAATATTCAAAAGGAATGTACACCAGTTTGGATGTATTATGCCTTTCCTGCTAAGTATAAAACTAATATACTTCGGGTTTATTATTTTGTTTCAAACCTAATTGATATAACTGATGTATATGCTTATCATTCTGGATATGATCTTCTAGAAATTATAGCGAATAAGCTAGGAATTGGAATAGGCAAAGCCGAAGAATATCTAAAAATGGTATTTTATCAAATAACCCGAAAAGATATTTATGATTTAATTTCCGAGTGTGAAAATGGAGATAATGAATATCCGGATGACTATATTATTGATGAAAATAAAATGTTTAGCTCCATTGAAGAGGAATTTCTTAAAAAGGAAATAGACAGTGCTATGAAGATCCTTAATAAGCGTGAAACACAAATTTTGAAAATGAGATATGGCTTTTATCGTGAAAAAATGACATATGAACAGATTGCATATGATTTTAATATGACGAAAGAAGGCGTTCGCCAAACTGAAATGAGGGCTCTAAAAAAGCTTAGACGTACATCTGAAATTAAAAAATTAAAAGGTTATTTCGAATGATATTAGGGGTGTGTCATTCAACTAAGTGCCATTTATGTACTTGACAACAAAACTAATAAAAATATATAAACACTTAATATTTCAGAATACTTTGCGTATAAACTTCTCTCAAGGGGAACTATACGAGGCATGAAAATTAGGAAGAGTATGGAGAATACCGAGAAAATCTATCGATGACTACATCATGAAACAGTTATCTCAGATAAACTAACCAAAAGAAACAAATACGGATGGATTCGATTTCCACCCGAACTTTCTATCTGTCTGATTACTGACCATATTTTTCAAACATCTCTTCTGCACGTTTTGCAGTAAACAACCATTCTTTTGGAAGTTCATCTATTGTTCCATAGGCTGTAGCTGTTGGTCCCCATATATGGTGTTCATATAGAATGGTATCTCCTCGACCATTCGCTTCACTGCAAAGTCTATCTGCAATTTCTTCTGGCGCTGCAAGATACATCCTTGGCATCTCAAAGTCTTCTACCCCTTTAAACTGCACAAGACAGAATACTGTTTTCTTATGATGTCGGCTCAACCATTCTTCTGCAGCCTCATGATAGGATCGTCCTTTCTTCAAGCTTTGGGTAAGTCCCCAGCTTCCTTCTTGGCTTCCCTTAACAGAAATCTTCAGCATTCTGTCTCCTGATACTGCAATCAAATCATATTCCGGCTGATTAGCACCATACTGTACAGATACATCATAAGCGTATCTTACGAACTGTGAAGCAACTATGGCCTCTGCCGCTACTCCAACATGCCAGGATGTCATTTTACTCATTTTTTTGCCCTGCTTTGCCAAAGGTGATACCCGGCTTATTTCCTTTCCACGAAATTCTTTTGCTAATACACTTTCAGTGCACAGCTTCTGTGTGTGATTTACGTATTTCACGTTCTACTGTCATGCTAACATTTTTACCGACTTCCTGCAAGGAGTGAATTGACTTTGTATTTCAATTTTCTAATCCAGATTACTTATTCGTACAAACCTCTGTTGAACTTTACGCCAGTCCATTTCAAATCTGGATATTTACCAGCTAAAAATTGATGAATTCCATACGCAAGTTCACTATGACTGCTTAGCTTCTTCCCATCAGATACATTAACAGTATTGATGACATAGTGAACATGCGGTCTGCCTTCTTTGCTTACATGCTTAAAGAAGCAATTCTGAAATCCCTCTTGATAAATTAAGTATGATACAATAACTGCAAAGTCATCCAAATATGCTCCATCCTTAGCAGTCTGTAATCTGGTGTATTCTCTTCCAGTATCAAAATTTGTATCAACGCCAATAACGATATGTCCTAGCTGCTTTCCTCCGGTTTTCCGCCAGTACTCTTTTATATACTGCATGGACTGAATTGCTTCCCGTGGAGAGATGGCTCTCACTCCAAAGCCGCCCCAATATTCACATTTCTCAAGGCAATAGTAAAAAACCGTTTCCAATGCTCCTTCATCACTATAGGTGTTATTCATTACTACAATATTTGACATTCGAATTCCTCCATTACATCCAATGCATACTTTATCTCGCCTGTTTGAGCTACTTTACATAATGCAGTTTCCATATCCATGCTGAACTTTGCAAGCAGCTTTCTATAATATGGATTATTATTACCATTGTTTTTTTCATATGAAGCTGCCAGATAGCTTATTGCTTCGCTTTGATTCAGATTTTTCTCATCCATAACCTTATTTATTATTTTACTTACTTCGTCATCAGCTCTAAATGATATTGTCTTTCTTGTCATTTTTCTTTCCCCCTTTGTATTACAATCCAACAACCTATATATACGTGTACCTTGGGGTACACTACCCAAGTATACGCAGTTGTAATACATTTTTCATGCATTACAGATACTGCAGTAATACCTGGTTACTTTTATGTTATATACTTGTAAAGATTAAAAAAGCTTTTTAAGACTTTTCAAAAATCAGAGTTGCTTTATAGTGAGCTCTACGTTCCCAAACCTTTGCTTTTTCTTATCCCGTAGCTAACAATAATGTAATAAATAGAAGGAGGAGCATGTCATGTTTAATGAATATGAAGATATTATGACCATAGCAGATGTAATGGAAGCTCTACATATCGGAAAAAACCGGGTATATGAGCTTTTAGCCACTGGAGAACTAAACGGATTTCGAATGGGTCGTCCATGGAAGATACCTAAGGAAAGTGTCATTGACTATGTTCGGAACCAAACAACAAGCAAAAAATAAAACAGGAGGGACAGATTGTCCCTCCTGTTTTCTAAGCCAGCTGTACACCGGTTCTTATATACTGTAATAAATCATTTTTTAAAGATTAATAATCTGTTTTCAATCATTGTTTACGGAAAACAGCACAGAACAATTCTGTGACAAAAGCTAATAGCTATCGTTATCTAAAATAAAACACGGTACATGTAAGTCGCCTTACTAGCAAAAATTTCTACTGTCAAGCTAGGATATGTGTCCTTTCACTGCCGAAAACTGTGTATTTTTTTGTTTACACTTGAAAAACATGTCGAAAAAACATATAATCATTTTGCAGAGTTTTCTGCAAAACTAAGCGCGTGGCAAGATTTTGGGCTTGTGATTCGCAAGCATTGACTAAAATGGTGGACACATTTGCTGTTCTCCATCTTTTCTCGGTTATAAGCTTCTGTGATAACCTTATCACTCGTACTTATTCCAGCGTAATGAGTTGCCACGTGCTTACCTTTCTTAGGAGAGATGCCATGGAGAAATTCAGTGATATAAAAACAAGAAACGACTTAGCCGATTACCTCAGAATTTCACGTAAAAAGTTAACTTATATTTTATATGTTGAGAAACCAGATAGTTATTACAAAACCTTTGAAATTCCTAAAAAGAATGGAGAAACTAGAACAATTTGCGCTCCGTACGGCGATTTAAAAAGTCTACAAACCAAACTAGCTAATGCTTTATGGGAACATCAGCAGAACCTGCGTAACTCAACAGAAACTAAGCCTAACATCTCCCATGCCTTTGAAAAGGGAAAAAGTATTATTACAAACGCAAAAATTCACAGAAATAAACGGTTTGTACTTAATATGGATCTTGAAAATTTTTTTGATTCTTTTCATTTTGGACGGGTCCAAGGATATTTTGAGAAGTCCAAGGTTTTCTTGCTACCGCGAGAAGTTTCTATTATCATTGCACAGATAGCTTGTTACAATGGACGCCTTCCACAAGGAGCCCCAAGTTCCCCCATTATCACGAACTTAATTTGCCAAATTCTGGATATGCGCATTCTCAAAATTGCAAAGAAGTACAAGCTTGATTACACGCGCTACGCAGATGACTTAACATTCTCAACTAATAGTGGTAGCTTTTTTGATAATCAAGAAAGCTTCATCAGAGAAGTTTCATCTGTAATTTCAAATGCTGGTTTTATTGTCAACAGCAAAAAAACAAGATTACTTTACAAAGATTCAAGACAAGAAGTGACTGGCCTTGTTGTAAATAAAAAAATTAATGTTAACCGAACTTATGCAAGAAAAACAAAAGCAATGGCACATCAGCTATATACCACAGGAGAATTCACAATCAATGGAATCCCTGCTGATATAAAACAATTGGAGGGAAGATTTGCGTTCATTAATCAGCTTGACTTGTATAATAATAAGCTTGATGATGCCAAACATGATGCATACCACTTAAATGGTCGCGAACTACAGTACCGTGCTTTCATGTTTTATAAGTATTTCTATACAAATGATTTACCCCTTATCGTGACCGAGGGAAAAACAGACGTGCGTTATCTAAAAGCTGCACTCATGAAGTTTTATACAAAATACCCTGACTTAATTGAAAAGGATGATAAGGGCAAATTTATTTTTAAGATTAGATTCTTTCGACGCTCAAAACGGTGGAGGTATTTCTTCGGCATCAGTTTAGATGGCGGCGATGCGATGAAAGTACTTTATCGTTATTTTACAGGTAAAAAAGGGGCTACTAATTACTTCTCTTATTTCCAAAAGATAAGTGGTCGCGAACAAAACTCCCCTGTAATACTGCTTTACGATAATGAGACCGAAAGCAAACGACCATTAAAGACTTTTCTATGTGAAGATACTGACATTACCGACGCTCAGCGCGAAGAATTGAAGAATACTTTGCAACTCAAGTTACTGCCAAATTCCAAACTTTTTTTGCTAACTAACCCTCTAGTAGATGAAAAAACTGAGTGCGAAATTGAAGATTTGTTCTCAACGGATTTATTAGGACTTGTACTTGGTGGGAAGACTTTTTCTCGAAAAGATAAACCAGATAAAAACAAGCACTACGGCAAAGATATCTTCTCAGAGTACGTTCTAGCAAACTATCAATTTATCGATTTCCAGAGGTTTGTCCCCTTATTAGATACGCTAAACAGCATTGTAAAGAATACTAAAAAGTAAATTCAGAAGTAAAAAAGAAGTCCATTTTCGACAATCAAGCACACGCACATGTCATATGAATGTATGTCCTTATCATAGTAAACCAAAGCTATGTTTTCGGCAACCGACTTCACTTAATGAACACCCTCCGTTTCCTTTATCCACTTGTAGAGTATCTCCCTGTTTTTGAACAGAATTATTGTGTCGCTTTCAAATATCTTTTCCAAATTTGATTAAAGAGTAAAAATAAAATTTAACCCGACTCTCTTTTCCAAACCAATAACGCCAATGCTTTCCGTTGGCGTTTTTGTAATCTATACAAGCTGTCAGGTCAATTAGAGATTTCCATCGTAAACGGTAAACCACATACGTTCTTCTCAGGGCCTCGCTTTTTTGAGATAA
>JBJETB010000051.1:0-1945 GCA_051883095.1 Anaerovoracaceae bacterium | reverse complement strand
AGTCTGTTATATATGCCTATTCATTGAGTCGGTTACGCACTTTCCTATTAAACAAGAAAAGCTGACTTCATCAGCCTGATCCCCTGTGTCATTGGAAATATGCTCACGATTTTCTGCATTGCTGCGGGCATTATCTCAAAAGGAAGTGTCGCACCCGAAAAAAACAACATTGGGAAGTATAAGATGCAGGCGATAACGCTTGCACTCTTTGAATTTTTAGCAACGCCGCCGACCATCATTCCAATGCTCAGGGTAGATACCATCGTCAACAGCCAGCTTCCCAAAAACGCTGCCCAGGAGCCAACTGTTCTCACATTCCATATAAGCATTGCCGCAGGAATGAGCGTCAGCATGGACACAAGGCAATACACAACATAAATGGTTAATTCGACAATAAGCAGTTTTAAGGGACTAATGGGGGTAACCTGAAAACGTTTTAATATTTTTCGTTCTCTGTACTCTGCTACGACAAGAGGTAATCCCATTAAACCACCTGCACATATACTTATTGTGCAAAGCGCGCCGAATGACTGTTCCATGAACGTGTACGCCGCACCTTCCGCAGCAGTTTTTTCCCCATAGATGAATCCCAGAATAAGTAAAACTACCAATGGCATAATGACTGCAAAGATAACCATGTTCATATTTCGGATATTGAGCTTTAACTCATTTTTGAATAGTGTTCCAAACGATTTCATTCCTTGTAATCCTCCTCCCCTGAAATAGCAAGATAAGCGTCCTCAAATCTGGTGCAGCCACTTATTTCCTTTGCTTGCTCAATGGTTCCACAAAATACAATTTTTCCCTGCCTGAGAATACAGATTTCGTCGCAAAGGGCCTCTATCTCATCCATGAAATGTGAAGTCAGAAAAATAGTTAAGCCCTTGCTTTTCAAATCAGATAGAATTTTCCATACACCGCGACGAGCTTTTACATCAAGCCCTGTTGTCAGTTCATCAAGGAATACAAGCTTTGGATTTGGAATAAGTGCAAGGACGATAAACAGCCGCTGCCTTTCACCACCGGAAAGATTTCTGACAGTGTTGTTAATCTTGTCTCCTATTCCAAATCGGACACAAAGCTCTTTCCAATCTGACGGATTTTTATAAAGGCAGGCTGTCTCCTCACATAATTCGGAAACTTTGATTTCCGGCTGATAGTCGCATTCCTGAAATTGTACGCCTACATTTTGAAAGAGCCTGCGCCTGTCTTTTTTGGGATTGTACCCTAAGACGGTTACTGTACCGCTATCCGCAGTTTTTGTCCCTAAAATACATTCAATGGTAGTGCTTTTTCCTGCTCCGTTTGCTCCAAGCAGTCCAAAAACAGTACCACATTCTACAGATAGACTGATATTGTCTATCGCATGACGATTGCCATAGGACTTTGACAACCGGGTGACTTTGATTGCTGTTTGCATAGTAATGCCTCCTTTGTTCTGTGTTCGCACATAAGAATACCACCAATGAAAACATTGGTGGCAAAATGGAGGGTTGCCGATGCGTTTACGGCTGTAAATGCCGCAAAGGAAACGAACACAATTATCCTGGAAACAATAGCCTTCACCTGCTACATTCTGAATTTCCTATTGCTGCTTTAGTTGGCGAACCTCTTCAAGGTAATTGTGCATAATTCTTCTTTTATAGATCAGAGCAACACCAATCACTATTATTGCCATAGACACAGCACTTACTATCAGTGGATGAAATTCCTGCGAAAAAACATATAAAAATTTTGCTGCATCATCATTTACAGGTGCCTTCCCCAGCAGGAAAAGAAATGGAAGAATTACCCACGCAAGCATGAAGCCACAAAGCAGACAGAGTCGAATAATTTCCTCCTTCTGCACTGACATGAGCTGTTAATATTCCAAATGATGTTATCGTTGCCCCGGCTGACAGCATGACTATCATATGTCCCAATTCATGCAAAAAGATATATAAAA
>JBJETB010000050.1:0-53515 GCA_051883095.1 Anaerovoracaceae bacterium | reverse complement strand
TAAAATATTGTGTTTGGTCATACAATTATTTTACCACAAACCCTGTATGCTTGCGTGTGCAGGGTTGTTTTTTGATTGTTTTTTGCATACGAAAAAGGGGCGCCGCCCTAACGGTTATTTTCCGTTAATGCGACAGCCCCTTTCGTGCGTCTGTGTGATGGTGTTCTAAATTATTTTATTTTGAGACAGCCCCTTTTACTTTTACCCCCGTATAAAATCCCCATATTTTTACCTAAAAATTTATGTTGTGCTTTTTCATTTTTTTATATAGACCGGAAGGGGTGATGGATAGTGCTTTTGCTGCCGAATATACACTCCCGTTAAAAGCTTTCAGTGCCTGCTCAATACATTTCTTTTCATAATTGTCTACCATATCTACAAGCGAACTGCCAGCACTAGGGATAAAGTCATGTGTGGCTTCCGGTGAAACAGGAACATTTAAATTTAATCTGTCCGTTTTTGAGATTACAACTAAGCGCTGAATTGTGTTTTTTAATTCGCGGATGTTGCCAGGCCACTCATAAGATTGCATATTCTTTAATGTGTTTTCGTCAAAATATCGGTGTGTTCCGTACTTTTGGTTATATACATCAAGATAATATTCTGCGAGAGGTATGATTTCATCCCGCCGATCTTTTAATGGAGGAATGGAAATATTAAAAATATCGAGTCGATAGAAAAGATCATCTCTGAACTTTCCCTGCTTGATAAGTTCCTTTAAATCTCGGTTTGTCGCGGCCAGAATTCTTGCATTTGTTTTTCTGATTTTACCCTCACCAACTTTATTATATTCCCCGGTTTCTAAAACTCTCAGCAGCTTTGCCTGAAGAGAAAGATCTAATTCAGCAACTTCATCCAGAAAAATGGTTCCGTTATTAGCGAGCTCGAAGTATCCTTGCTTGCCAGTAGATACTGCCCCAGTAAAGGCTCCTTTCTCATAACCAAAGAATTCTGATTCCATTAACTCTTTTGGAATGGCAGCGCAGTTTAAAGGAATAAAAAGTTCATCTCTGCGATTGCTGGTGCTGTGTATGTATCTTGCCATGACCTCTTTTCCGGAACCTGACGGGCCGGTCAGCAAAATAGTAACATCAGTAGGAGATATTGTATCAAGTATTGAGATAATCTCCTGCATATATGTGCTGTTATAAATAATATGATATTTTTGTCCATTTAGAGCAAGCCAATCATTTGAAATTAATTCCCGTAACCTGTCACGCTCTTCTTTCATTGCCTGTTGAAAGTCTTCCAGTACAGAGGTTTTAAGATTATAGGCTATTGCCATAATAAGCTTTCCACTGTCATCAAAAACAGGGATTCCGTACATGGAGAGTTCTGTGTCGGTAACTGTTTTTAAAGACGTTATGACTGGCTTCTGTGTTTTTATAATTTCTTTCACAACTGACCGCTCGATGATTCCGGCAGATTGAAGCTCCTCTGTACTTTTACCAAGAACGTCCGATTTATCAATATTTAAAATGGAACATGTTTCCTTATTTACAAAAAGAACATGGCCAGTCTCATCCGTAACCCAGAATTGACCTAAAGTATTGTCCAAAATAGTAAGATAGAGCGATGCTGGATCATTGAACCATTCGATATTATGCATGCAGGACCTCCTTTAGTATGACTACAGTTATTATTATATTTTGTTTATGTCCATTTGTAAACAAAAAGTTAAAAATATGAATGAACGAATGGATATAATTGTGTCCATTTGTTCATTGCATTGAGGTTGATTAACTTTGAAAGGGTATGGACGGATTTGGTGAATCCATTGAAATACAAGGGTTGTACGTTTTGACAAATGTCAAGATTACTGCTGGCATAAATTTTGCTACTAATAATTTAAAAATAGAAAGGAGGTGGCTTTTATGTCACGAAAAAAGCCAGTTGCTATTGTAGGCATTGGTGAAGTTCCGACCGGAAAATATCCAAACAGATCTGCTGCAGAGGCATTGGTAACAGCTTGTCGCCAGGCATTCCTAAGCTCCGGATTAAAAAAAGAGGAGATTGAATTTGTTCTTCCAACCAGATGTTTTTCAGATGGAGAATTTAACTCTTTCTTTCCAATATCCTATGTATCTGAAATGTTGGGCTTTAAAAATACAAAGAGCTGCGGAAGCTTTTTTTCTGGTGGTTCAACCAGCGGTATTGCACTGGATCTTGCAAAGGGTTTAGTAGAAAGCGGACAGGCAAAAGCAGTACTGTGCTGCCATACAGACAAACTGGGCACTGGGTTTGGTGCACAACAGGGCATTGATATGTTTGCAACAGCGGCTATTTCTCACGAATGGGAACTTCCGTATGGGCTGCATTATAATAGTGTTGCTGCATTGATGGCACGTCGATTCATGTATGAAACAGGAACTACAGAAGAACAGATAGCTGCAGTATGTGTGTCTAATCGTAAATGGGCGAATTTGAATCCAAATGCCATGTTCAAAGGCAGGGAACTGACATTGGAACAAGTAATGGAATCGAAAGAATTATCTCTCCCGTTACATTCCTATGAATGCAATATGCTTGCAGATGGTGCTTCTGCATTTATTGTAACCTCTGCTGAAAGAGCGGCAGAAGTTTGTGAGCATCCGGTATATTTGCTTGGATCCGGTGGAATGGCCACACAGAGTTTTTATTCACAGTCTCCTGACCTTACGCGGGGAGAAACTTATAAGAGAGCAGCGGAGATTGCTTTTGCAGAAGCAGGCTTAACACCAAAAGACATTGATATTGCTGAAATATATGACTCTTATCCGATTGTTCCACTGGTAGCGTTAGAAGCAACAGGTTTATGCGAAAAGGGCACAGCTGGTCAGTTCGTACTTGACGGGAATACTCACCCGGGAGGAAAACTTCCGTTGACAACAAATGGAGGAATGTTGTCACAGGGTCATACCGGAGCCGGCGGTGGTTTTGCTGTACTAGTAGAAACAGTACGGCAACTTTCCGGACAGGCAGGAGAAAGACAGGTTCCAGGTGCAAAATTTGCTTTAGAAACAGGAACTGGTGGTGCTTATGGAGATGGCCAGGTAGCCATTTTAGGAACGGAGGTAGTGTAATATGACAATGAGACCATTACCAAATCCTACGACATTCAGTAAACCATTTTGGGATGGAGCGAAAGAAGGCAAGCTTCTTGTTCAGCGGTGCAAGGATTGCGGAAAGCTAATTTTATATCCTAAAAAATATTGTCCGGACTGCATGTCAGAAAATTTGGATTTTGTTGAAGCTTCTGGAAAGGGGCACATTCTTACATACACGATGACAGTTAATAACGCATATTCAGGACTGATGGATCAGATGCCAATCATTTCAGCGATTGTAATGCTGGAAGAAGGTGTCCAGCTTTGCACAAAAATTGTGGACACCCCATATGAGAATGTTCATGTAGATGCACCGGTTGAAGTATCTTTTGAGAAGGTTAATGATGAATGCACCCTTGTTAACTTCAAAGTGATTTAAATTTAGTATTGATGAAGTCAAGGGGATTGTGCGGATTTGCGGTGATAGCCAATTGGATAGATTTCTTGGCTTCAGAAAATAAGGAGAAATAAGAGCGATGAGAAATTGGAGAGATGAATATAAGAGAAAGCTTGTGCCGCTTGAAGATAGCCATAAACTCTTTCATTCTCATGACAGAGTAATCGTTGGGTTGATAACAGGGGAACCAGTTGGAATCTTAGAAAATCTGGCAAAACAAAAGAATGATTTTGAAGATGTAGAAATAATCGGCATGGGACCGATTAATAACTGTTCCTTTCTTGAGCCAGGGTATGAGGATCACATCTATTTGAATTCCATGATCTTTCTGAACAAAATGGGCAGAGACGCCTATGCAGAACGGCGTGCGGAGTTCACGCCTGTGCATGGATCGGCCTTTACTAGAAATATCAATTGGGAGTATGGTCAGAGATATCCAAAAGAACGTTTAAAGGTTGTAATTGATGTTACACCAATGGATGAACATGGGTATTTTAATTTAGCACTTTCAGTAGGTTCAATACATGAAATAATTCATAGTGGTCTGGCAGAGGTCATTGTAGAGGTGAATGAAAATCAGCCAGAATGCTTTGGTGATACATACCTTCATATAACCGAAGTGAGTGCAATTGTAGAAAATACGCATGAAATTGTCACATCAGCAGCTGCGGATCCAGATGAAAAGGATATTGCAATTGCCGGATATATTGCAGATCTTATTGAAGATGGGTCTACGATCCAGTTAGGTATTGGAAGTATGCCGAATGTACTTGGAAAGATGCTAAAGGATAAGAAAGACTTGGGTGCACATTCCGAAATGATAGGGGATGCTTTCATGGAACTTTGGGAAGCTGGTGTGCTGACTGGAAACAGAAAGACCTTTGAAAAAAGAAAAATAATTTCCAACTTTGCACTTGGATCTCAGGAATGTTATGACTGGATAAAAAGAAATCCTGCCGTGGAAATCAGGACTTCGCTTCATACTAACGATCAATTTGTGATAGCGAAAGGAAACCGGCCGGTTTCAATCAATCAATGTATGGAAGTAGACCTTATGGGGCAGTTTGCAGCAGAATCTATCGGACATAAACAATACAGCGGTACCGGAGGACATACTGATTATGTGGCCGGGGTACAGAGAAATCCGGAAGGAAAATCCTTTATCTGTCTGAATTCGACCGCCATGGTTAGGAACAAAGTAACAGGTGAAAAGAAAATGGTTTCAAAAATCAAACCTGTGTTTGGTCTTGGAACACCCGTGACCACAACAAGAGTTGATGCTCAATATGTTGTAACAGAATATGGTGTGGCTTACCTGAGAGCAAAAAGTATCTCTGAAAGAGCCAATGCCCTTATTGCCATCGCGCATCCTGATTTCAGAGATGAATTAAGGTTTGAGGCGAAAAAATATGGTTATTTATAGAAATATAAAAATAATATGTTAAAGTAACGGTAAGACATGTAGGAGGAGGTAAAAAATGAGTGAAGAAAAGCTGAAACGAATTGACACTCTAATGGGTATCATTGCTGCAATTTGCTGTGTTATCTGCGTTGCAGCGGGGATTGCAGGATGGAAATTTATTTTTATCTATGCAAGCCTTATCTTAATTGACAGTCTGGTTTACCTTGGACTGAACAAAAATGGTTCACTGGGACCATTTACTATTCCGTGGGTAATTATAAATGTGTGCTGGATCCTGGCATATGCCATCGGCTTGACACATATTGAAGTTACTCTTCCAGTGAAAATCGTCCTGGGATTCCCAGTGGGATTTGCTGCAATTGTATACTTATATTGGTTACCGCCGTTTCTGATGGAAATTATGCATGGTATTAAGTTTGATGAATGGTTTATTAAAGGAAGACCTGCATTTGATCATGATTATAAGAAGGAGGTAAATGACAAATGAAGAGCTGGCCAATAATGAATAAACCGGAAATTCTGGTTATAATTGCAATCTATTTGGTAATGTGTTTTGTTATCGGTGTTCTCACAGCCAAAATGAACAAAGGGTCAGACGACTTCTATACTGGGGGTAGAAAAGTAGGTGTGGCACTGATGATTTTTGGTACCTTCTCTGCATCCATGTCTGGGTTCGGATTTGTAGGCGGACCTGGAATGGCATATAATGGCGGATTTAATGCAATGTGGCTCTGCATGATGCAGCCACTGATGTTCTTCGTTACATGGGTTCTGGTAGGCCGAAAATTTATTTGTATTGCTGACCGCCGAAATGTACTGAGCTTTGCAGATTTATGCTATGCAAGATTTCCATATACAGCTACAAAAGCTATTGTTGCAGTAGTATGTATTATAGGTTCTATTGCATATGTTGCTACCAACATTCTGTCTTTAGGCTATGTTATTTCTGCCTGCTTTGGTATCAGCCTTGCACTTGCACTTACAATAGGCTGTGGAATACTCCTGTTCTATTCCATTGCCGGTGGAATAATGGCGGCGCTTTACACTGACGTTATTCAGGGAGCAGCTATGCTGCTTGGCGCAGTTGTTATTGTAGGTACTTGCTTTGCTATGGGCGATGGAATGGGAGGCATTGTTACTGCTATTGCAAGTGAAGATACGAAATATGTCAGTCTTTTCGGAACTTCTACTGCAATGTATTGCTTAAGCTACCAGACTATGTGTATCTTGGGAAATACCGGTCTTCCATCGGTGTCTTCCAGATTTTACATGCTGAACGATCCTAAGAAGTTAAAATGGTCTTGCTTTGGATCAGGTGCAGGTTATATGGCAACTTCCCTGCTCATTTTAGCACTGGGTCTGTTTATGAGAGCAGAAACCGCACTTGGTCATATTGAACCAATTGAAAATTCTGATACAGTATCCATTGTATTCCTGTTAAATTATGTTCCACCTATTATTGCAGGTATCGTATTTGCAGCACTTCTTGGTGCAATTATGTCCACTGTTGACGCATTCCTGAATATCGGTTCTTCTGCGATTACAAGAGACCTCGTTCCATTATTAATGAAAGACAGAAAGCCGCTTGAAGGGAAACAGGAACTGCTTGTTGCACGTATTTCAGTGTGCATTATACTTGCAGGAGGTCTTTTCGTAGCACTGAAGACTACAACTGCATTGGCTCTGCTTGGAGCAACTTCTGCAGGTCTTTTCATGGCACCTCTCGCATCTATGGTAATTCTCGGCCTCAACTGGAAGCGTTGTACCGCAAAGGGTGCAATCAGTGGCTCTATTTGCGGTCTGGTATTTGCGCTTTCCTTTGAAATTATGAAAGCTTTAGGTATCTTTGTTTGGGCGACAGGCGTGCAGAGTACATGTCTAGGTATGTTCATTGCAATTACTGTGACTGTACTTGTTTCCCTGACAAGTAAAGAGGGTGACTGTCCAGAAGACTTAAAGATCGTAATAAATTCATAATTGAGGATTAGACGGAAAGGTGGTCTATAATGATTTCATATATCAACAGTCCGGATGCCGTTGCTGTAGTAAATGCAATAGATGTAGGCCCGAATACTAGAAAGTACTGGAATATCTTTATTACCGATACTCAGCTGGTATTTATTCTGAATGATGAGGTCTACAGTTCGCTCCTTTGGCGTATGATACCGGAAGCACGAAGACAACTTATTCATGATGCACCAACATTAGAGGAACTTATGCCATTGGATGACAGAAATTTTTCGATAGACTTGAATGCCGTGAAACGTCTGTACATCAAAGATGGCGGAATATTCGTAAGGCCCACACTTCATATTGAATTAAAAAACGGAAAGCATGAAAAATGGATTCTTTTCACAAGAAACAGAAAAGAAAACTTTCGGCATATCAAAGGCATCGAACTGCTGAATGGAAAATTGCACCTTGAGGTTGTTTGATGAAAGCCAATTAATTTATATGCTACTTCATAATAGCGCGTAAGTTTTGAAAAAGCTTCTGGCTATTTGAAGTAGCATATGGTTAGAAGAATGGTATAGTGAAACAGAAGACAGGTATTAATGTATGAATTATGCAGAGTGACGTTTGAAATAAGAAGGGGCAGAAAAGAAAAATGACAGAATTAAAGAATAAAAGAATAATAACTGTTGCAACAACGGGTGCATGGCCCCAGAAGGGCCATAATCCAAACCTTCCTACACAACCGAATGAAATTGCCGAGCAGATCTACGGTTGCTGGAAAGAAGGTGCAGCAATTGCACATATTCATATCCGTGATAAAAAAGATAAGGACTCCATGGATCCTGCAATTTTTAAACAGGTTTTAGATAACTTAAGAAATAATCATTCGGATTGTGATATAATTTGCAACTTTACAGCAGCTGGGGGCATTGGAAATTCGGAAGAGGATCGAATGAAGCCTTTTAAAATACTTAAACCGGAAATGGCATCTTATGATTGTACCACTATGAACTGGATGCATATGGGTGTATTTAATAATAATCCTGCATTTCTGATGAAAATGGGCATTGCAATGCAGGAAGCTGGTGTTAAGCCTGAGGTAGAGGTGTTTAATATTGGTGATATATGGGAAGCAAAATGGTATAGAGATAACGGGTATTTGAAAGATCCAGTACATTTTCAGTTTTGTATGGGCTGTGCGGGAGGCATCCCAGCAACAGCTGAAAATGTGCTTATAATGCGAAATGCCTTAAAAGAGGCAATGCCTGGATCAACATGGTCTGCATTTGGTGTCGGAAAAGGCGCTATGGAAGTAATGTATACTGCAATAGCTGCTGGTGGGAATATCCGTGTGGGGATGGAGGATAATGTTGTATATAAAAAAGGTATTCTTGCAGAATCAAATATGCAATTAATTGCAAGAGCGAGAAGATGCATAGAGGAATTTGGACTTGAAGTTGCTACACCAGATGAAGCACGTAAAATCTTAGGAATTTGAAAATAAAAGAGATTGATTAACTTGATGTTTTAAACTATATCTTACGGAGACGGGACAAGAACTATAGCAGATTTCGCCCCGTTTTCTTGGTGCTTTAGAGGCAATAAAGGGGCTGTCTCAAAATAATTAAATAGACAGATCCCCAAAAAGTAAATTGTGTGGATACCCGAATCAAAAACAGAAAACATTAACGGCAAGATTAGAACATATCTTGCTGTATCCAGAGGCATAAACAATTTCCAGCGATTCAGAAAACGAGTTCTCTTCGCATTATCACCTGATGTCTTTTATGCATTAACTTCTTCCTTGCAGAGTGAAAAAAGGTCCGGAAAAAAGAGAGGGCTTTACAACAAGACCAAAGATTAATCCACATAAAAAGAGCACTATTGGCTAGAATTCTAACCTTTAGTGCTCATTTTTTCGATCTGGTACCCACACGATAGTTTAGAGAAGACTTTCTCTCACCCACACGATAATTTAGAGTACCCTTTATAATTACATTTTATTGTTTTCTTTCTCTTCGTACCATTTTTTCTCAATTAGATTTATGTGGTTTAGCATGGCCTCCTGAGCTTCCAGCGGCTCGCCCCTTTCTATTGCTTCTATAATCGGTTTATGCTCTTTATTTATTTCTTCATATGAATGTCTGTCCTGATATGCTCTCTCTACCATTTGTTCAATGAATAGATCAAAAACATATGATATTCCCTGAAGAATTAAATTAAGAAGAGTATTATCGCAAATCCTTCCTATTTCATAATGAAGCATGGAATCGTATTTACTCTTTTCAGCAATAGTATCTGCCATGTCTATTTTTTCATATATATCGTACAGCTTCTTAACATCTTCTGCGGTCGCTTTCTCAGCTGCTTTCTTTGCTGTATATCCTTCTATGACACGCCTTGCCTCCATTATATCTTCATTTTTTCCATTAGATAAAACAAAAGATAGGGACAAAGGCTTATATATACTGTTTTCTGTGTTGTTAACAACAAAATTTCCGTTTCCTTGTTTACTTTCAATAACCCCCATCACTTCAAGCGCTTTTAATGCCTCTCTCAATGTCGAGCGTGAAATATCTAGATCACGAACCAATTCTCTCTCAGGTGCCAGTTGATCTCCAACCTTTAGCTCCTTAGTTATTATTTTCTTTTGTATTTGATCTATGACGATTTCTGATATGGTTTTGTTTTCTATAGCCTCAAACATTCACTATATCTCCTTTCATGGCTTCTGCCTTTTATATTATCGCATACATTTATATTATAATTCAACACTTTTTATCATCCATTCTCACATTAGTTTTTCTTATAAACTATTACTTTGTAGTACATGCATAACATCTTTACTATTCCAATAATTGTCGCAGATTATTAGTAAGCCGGCTTAGATTTTAATATAGTGAATAGACTATAAAGTGTTTGACAAAACCCCGAATTCTTACGGATTAACAATCCGAAGTTATCGGGGTTCATAAATAAATATACTAACTCTAAGAATACAACCTCAACGTTGTCGCTCTAACGAGGTCCTGCCTTGCTCTTTGACTTCTCTTCTGTCATTTTAATCGTGCTTTAAAACTTTTCTTACTGCAAAATCCAGTATTTGAGGAGTTCTGACATAGAGGTCCTCTTTTAGTACCCGCTCCGTCAGCTTGTGAAAATCCTTTCCCCATGGTCCGATATTAACACATGGCATCGAAACGTCTTCAATAGCATCCATAGGCAGATTATAAATATCCCCGAAGAATGGCATATATGCTTTCAGACTATCGGCTACAGCCTTTCCATCCCCGATGCTTGAATAGCTCAGGTCAGAAATTCCGGTGTAATAGTTTTCGCATATATAATGTTGATCAAATTTTTCTTTCGTGTACTGTTTGAGCCAGCTATACATGTCTTCGGTTTCACCGCTCACATCTGCATTGCCGAGAACATTAGCAACATTAGGATAATAAGGCGGCATAAGTCCTATGACAACTCGCGGTGAGAGGTCATTTACATAGTTATAAACGAAATCCACCAGTTCAAAATTTGATATAATTAATGACGCGTTCTCTTTATGAAGGGCATCTTTAATCTCCTCCATCTTCTTTTGATATGCTCTTTCAAATCTCTCTCCGTAATCGGCCTTTGCTTCCTGATAAAGTTCTCCAAAATCTACAACTTTAGCCTCCCATGGCAATCTGCGTGCCGGCTGTCCTGTTTCCTCGAGAAAAACAGCGTAATTTTTATTCATATCATCAATAACAGCCTGGAATGCCTGCTGACATATATCCCGAAGCTTTCCCATGACATCAGCCGGAGACTGATTTAAAGTCAAAACACTGAGACAGCCGTTGATTGTAAGAGGCATAGACACATCATAAGATATCTTATTCTCCCGGAGATAAAGCCAGGTAGGAGGCGGTGCAGCCTCACTCCCGACTGTATCAGACATTTCCATGTTCACCTCTGTCCTGCGGACAATTTCAGCCATGACACCTGTTGGATTCAATCCTTCAAACACCTTTCCGGCGTGTGCGAGACAACCTCGCACATAGACGTAAGGCATCATTTTACCGATTGAGCCAAAGGAAAAAACTCCTTCATCCTTTGTTTTTCTCTGGTGCGGCTCTGAGTTGATCATAAGCCTGTACTTCAGGTTATACTTATGCTTCAGTTCTCTGAGAAGCAAAACTCCTGCTCTCATGCCCGCCGATAAATTCTCCTCATCAGGAACTCCCAGCACAATTACATTTCCCCTGAAATCTTTTTCTTTGCAGTATTCAGAAAGAAGTGCCATCTGAATGGCACCTCCGCCCTTCATATCGCAAACTCCGCGTCCAAACAGGTAATTACCGCTTTCCAAATCTTCTCTTGCTTCCTCAGCAAGAGAGTCTTTAATGTCGTAAAGTCTCTGCTCTAACTGGTCAGGCTGAAACGCCCAGTCTTTCAATAGCTTAAAATCTTCCACTGTAACTACATCATTGTGATGAATCATTACAATAGTATCCTCACCAGAGCCCTTGCACATTGCCCATACTGCTGCTCTCCCGTAGGGATCTCCGGCTATCGGATAAGCACCATAAAGATCCGGGTTATTTTTAAAATATTCTTGTCTGGAAAAGTATTCTAAGAAAAAGGTCTCTGCCAATTTCTCGCCGGGAGAATTGCTGATGCTCTGTGCGGCCACATAACCATATAATGTTTCCTTGATATCCTGAGCTATCTTTTCTCCTGCTATCATATTAAGTCTCCTTGTTTTACAGTCTGTAAAGAGGTGCGGTCAGGCAGGTAGGGCCTCCCGTTCCCTTATATGAAAGTTCTTTCCCTTCATATGTAAGAACTTCTACGCCAGCATCTCTCATTTTTTGTATAATTTCCGGATTACCATCAATAGTAATACATTTTCCCGGCTCTAACGCCAGCACATTAGTACCTAAATAGTCGTATTCTTCGTCATTACATTCAATCAGCTGGATGCTTCTTTCTAATAGCATCTGGCGGAAAAATACAGGCATATATTTCGAGTACACTACTGCCTTGTCTACATCTACAAAGCTGATAATGCTCATAAGATGCAGGCAGCAGTCCTCACCATCTCCGTGCGGCATCGGCACAATAATATACTCATCAATAAGACCCTCTGTCAGTTCTTTGAACTGCCTGATTCCTTCATCGTTGGTTCTGTAGCCCCTTCCGATTGCAACGGTTCTTTCATCAATCCATAAAACATCGCCGCCCTCCATTTTTCCAGGAGATTTAATTTCTCCCAGGGTTGGGATTCCTATGGACTCAAGATATGCCTTCGTCGCAAGATACTCCTTGCTTCTCAATTCCTTGCCCATCGGGAAATATATTGCTCCCTTCGATGTAATCTTAAGCGGATCATGGGCATAGATAGAATCCAGGCCGGTCCTGTCGTCCTGCGGAAGATAGTACACATTTTCCACATTGTCTGTAATATATTTTTCAAAAACGGCATACTCCTCCAGAACTTTTTCATAATCAGGGCAACCGAAATACTTAAAATCTTCCCATGTATTATTAAGATTTTCCTGACTGATAAAAGCTGCTTCAGGTTTCTTAATTAAGATCGAATTAATTTTACCTACCATTGACTGACATCCGTATTTCATATTTTTTCCTCCTCACTTTGCAGCACAAATTGTTTCATTTAAAAGTTATTATACAATATTGCAAACACCATGCCAATAAACGCTGCCTTACAAAAATCGAAAATCGTTGAAATTTCTGCATTCCTGCTCCTGATTGCTTTATTTTCTTCAAAAAAACAAGACCAAACGAAAAAAATTTTTCGTTTGGT
Organism: Anaerovoracaceae bacterium; assembly: GCA_051883095.1. Lineage (GTDB taxonomy): Bacteria > Bacillota > Clostridia > Peptostreptococcales > Anaerovoracaceae > SUG1106. Next base: position 40,847 of record JBJETB010000050.1, on the reverse strand, counting down.
GAAAAAAATTTTGCCTTCGTCCGAGGCTATTTTTTATAACTTTATATTGTATTTCTGTAATTTATAATTAAGTGCCTGCCGTGTAATATTAAGTGCCTTTGCAGCTTCTGTAGGCGTTGGATGGTTTTGGGCTGCATCTAAAATCAGCTGCTTTTCAAATTCATTTACCACAGTTGTAAGCGGTACTCCCTCACTTAACATTGACACCCAGCTGTCCATTCCGTTTTGCTCTTTTTCCCTTACATCATAAAATATATGCTCAGGAATATCAGATAATGTTATCTCATCGCCCCGCACCATGTTAAATGCATATTCGATAGCATTTCTCAATTCTCTTACATTTCCCGGCCAAGGGTAATTTTTAAATGTTTTCTGAACGATTTCCGTACATCCCCTTATATTCTTTCCTGTCATTCTGTTATATTTTTCAATAAAATAATTTGTAAGAAGTGGAATATCGCATTTACGCTCCGCCAGACGAGGCAATCTGATCTGGACAACACCTAATCTGTAAAACAGGTCCTCTCTTATTTTCCCCAGTTCTACAGCCTTTTCCGGTTTCTCATTTATAGCAGAAATAATACGTACATTTATCTTTATCTCTTTGTCATCCCCGATACGCCTGATTTTCTGTTCTTCTATCGCTTTAAGTATCTTCCCTTGCAGCGATATTTCCATCGAATTAACCTCATCAAGAAACAGTGTACCTTTGTTTGCTAACTCAAGTAGTCCTTTTTTATCCTCTGCACCTGTATAACTGCCTTTTGTTGAGCCAAACAGAGTTGTTTCCAGCAGGCCCGATGGAATAGCCGCACAGTTTTGTGAAATAAACGGGTATTTGGATCTGGCACTGTGAGTGTGCAGTGACTGTGCTACCAGTTCCTTGCCTGTCCCCGTATCACCGCTGATCAAGACAAATGATTCGCCCGCTGCAACACGTTCGATTCTCTCTTTTATCTCCAGCATGTGCTCATCTCCGGTGATAATATCTTTCAGGCTGTAAAGTCCATCTTCTTTTTCCTTGTCAAAACTTTTTTCGTTTTTTTCTTTTCTGTAGCGCTGTCCATCCTTGCTGAGATATACAGTGCCTTCAATGGCGCCGATAACCTGCCCGTCCATTATGATAGGGTAGGTGCTGCTCAGAATTGTACGCTCTTTACCGTTTATGTCAGTCAACGTCTGTATTTCATCTATAACAGGCCTGCACGACCTTATCGCCCTGTAGTGGCTGGATGTCTCTTCTGTCAGATCAGGGTATATCTCTAAAATATTTTTTCCTGTATAGCCCTCATTCTTAATGCTTTTATCGCTGTCATCAAAAACGGCTGAATACTCTATTATACCCTGCTTGTTTGTAATCATTACCGAATCCAGACGATTATACATATCAGAAAACTTTTCCAAGGCAAATGTATGCATGCTGTCCGCTCCTCTCTTCACCATATAGGGCGAGCTGCTGATTTTAGTTTTAAATTACTATTTAAATAAAACCCCTAGTCCATATTGCGCAAAATGCTTCCATGGATCTCGGGGTTTTATCTTGAATATAGCCGCTCCAGGCTTATCGTTATACTAACTCTAAGAATACAACCTCAGCGTTGTCGCCCTGACGAGGTCCTAACTTAAGAATTCTGGTATATCCGCCGTTTCTGTCAGCGTATTTAGGAGCGATTTCCTCGAACAGCTTAGTAACAACTGTTTCATCAAACAGATATGATAAAACCTGTCTTCTTGCGTGGAGGTCACCGCGTTTTGCTAATGTAATCAGCTTCTCAGCTTCTCTTCTAGCTTCCTTAGCTCTGCAGTCAGTAGTCTGAATTCTACCTTCTCTGAATAAGTCAGTTACAAGGTTTCTCAGCATTGACTTTCTGTGAGCTGAAGGTCTGCCTAATTTTCTGTATCCAGGCATTTTAAGATTCTCCTTTCTGCAAAGAATTAATCATCACTAGGTCTTAATGAAAGACCCAGCTCTTCCAATTTAGCTTTCACTTCATCAAGAGATTTCTTTCCAAGGTTTCTAACCTTCATCATGTCATCTTCTGATTTCTGAGTAAGTTCTTCTACTGTGTTGATAGCTGCTCTCTTCAGGCAGTTGAAGGAACGAACTGAAAGTTCAAGTTCTTCAATAGTCATTTCAAGAGCCTTTTCCTTCTGGTCTTCTTCCTTCTCAACCATGATTTCCATGGAGCCTGTAGCATCAGTGAGCTGGATAAACAGGTTTAAATGCTCCTGCATGATCTTAGCACCGATTGACACGCCTTCATCAGGAGTGATTGATCCGTCAGTCCAGATTTCAAGTACCAGTCTATCATAGTCAGTTACCTGACCTACTCTGGTATTTTCTACTGTAAAATTAACCTTTCTAACAGGGGTATAGATTGAGTCAACAGGGATAACTGAAATCGGTGTGTTCTCAGTCTTGTTCATCTCTGCCGGCACATAACCTCTGCCTCTTGCCAGATTGATTTCCATAACAAGAGTTGCGTTTTCTTCGAGAGTTGCAATGTGAAGATCAGGATTAAAAATCTCCATCTCAGAATCGCCGATGATATCAGCTGCAGTCACTTCCTTCGGACCGACTGCATTGATGATAACTCTCTTAGTATTTTCGCCGTTTAATCTAACAGCAAGTTTCTTTAAGTTTAAGATGATTTCCGTAACGTCTTCTTTAACGCCGGCAATAGTTGAAAACTCGTGAAGTACTCCGTCGATTTTTACTGATGTGACTGCTGCGCCCGGAAGTGAGCTTAAAAGGATTCTTCTAAGCGCATTTCCCAGTGTTGTGCCATAGCCTCTTTCTAAAGGCTCTACTACGAATTTGCCGTAGTTTCCATCTTCATCAATATACTTATTGATTGTTGGTTTTTCGATTTCTATCACTAAAAAACCCTCCCTTTCATTCCAAGTTTCGCTGTAACTTTTTATGCTACGCTATTATTTGGAATATAACTCGACGATTAAGTGTTCTGCAATTGGAGTATCGATATCTTCTCTTCTTGGCATAGTAACAACTTTACCTTCCAGCTTGTCAACGTCTACACTCATCCATGCAGGAACTGTGATTGACATTTCCTTGATTTCCTTGAACTTAGGTGACTTCTGGCTCTTTTCCTTAACTGCGATAACATCTCCGGCCTTGACTTCCATTGAAGGAATGTCTGCCTTCCTGCCGTTTACAGTGAAGTGACCATGAGTTACAAGCTGACGAGCTTCTTTTCTTGAAGCGGCAAAGCCGAGTCTGAATACTACGTTGTCCAGTCTTGTTTCAAGTAAGATAAGAAGGTTTTCACCAGTCTTACCAGGCTTCTTGGCAGCCTTGTCGAATAAGTTTCTGAACTGAGTCTCCTGCATTCCGTAGAATCTCTTTGCTTTCTGCTTTTCTCTTAACTGATTACCGTAGTCTGACTGCTTCTTTCTGGCCTGACCGTGCTGTCCAGGAGCGTAATTTCTTCTTTCAATAGCACATTTGCTGCTGTAGCATCTTTCGCCCTTTAAGAAAAGCTTCTGACCTTCTCTTCTGCATAATTTGCAGTTTGCATCTGTATATCTTGACATTTAAATTACTCCTCCTTTCCTAGACTCTTCTTCTCTTTGGCGGTCTGCAGCCGTTATGAGGGATTGGTGTGATATCTCTGATCATAGTGATTTCAAGTCCTGCAGTCTGAAGTGCTCTGATAGCTGCTTCTCTGCCGGAACCAGGTCCCTTTACATAAACTTCTACAGTCTTAAGACCATGTTCCATTGCGCCCTTAGCTGCTTCTTCAGCTGCCATCTGAGCTGCGAACGGAGTTGATTTTCTTGAACCCTTGAATCCAAGGGAACCTGCGGATGACCATGAAAGGGCATTTCCGCTCATATCTGTCAGAGTAACTAAAGTATTGTTAAAGGTGGACTGGATATGTGCCTGGCCTTTTTCAATATTCTTACGTTCTCTTTTCTTTTTTCTAACTGTTTTCTTTACAGTCTTAGCCATTACGTCCTACCTCCTTTACTTACCTGCTTTTTTCTTTCTGCCAACGGTCTTCTTCGGACCCTTGCGAGTTCTTGCATTTGTCTTAGTGTTCTGACCTCTTACAGGGAGACCTCTTCTGTGTCTGATTCCTCTGTATGAACCGATTTCCATGAGTCTCTTGATGTTCAGGGAAACCTCTCTTCTCAGATCACCTTCTACGAGGTAGTCTTCGTCAATAATCTTTCTGATTCTACCAGCTTCATCTTCGGTCAGGTCCTTAACTCTTGTGTCAGGATTAATGCCAGCCTTCTCTAAGATAGCTAATGAAGTTGGTCTGCCGATACCATAGATGTAGGTCAAACCGATTTCTACTCTTTTTTCTCTTGGTAAGTCAACACCGGCTATACGAGCCATATTTTTTCTCCTTCCCCTATCTTCCGTCGCCTTTCCGGGGGCGATATAGACAGGATCTCTTTAAATTTGAAACAGCCGATTAAGCGCGGGTCCCGGTAATCTCACGCGGGCTGCATTATTGATTGAATTAACCTTGTTTCTGCTTGTGCTTAGGGTTCTCACAGATAACCATTACTTTGCCGTTTCTCTTGATAACTTTGCACTTTTCGCAGATAGGTTTTACGGAAGCTCTAACTTTCATATTTTTACCCTCCACTCTATTTACTTATCACGCCATATGATTCTTCCTCTGGTCAGGTCGTAAGGTGAAAGCTCAACCTTAACCTTGTCGCCCGGAAGAATTCTTATATAGTTCATTCTAATTTTTCCTGAAATGTGTGCAAGCACTTCAAAACCGTTGTCAAGTTTTACCTTAAACATTGCGTTCGGCTGCGCATCAACAACTGTTCCCATTGCTTCAATGACGTCTTTCTTCGCCATAAATACATCTCCTTCTCAATCTACAAGGTAAGCAATTCAGGCTCACCATCAGTTATAACAACAGTATTTTCATAGTGTGCGGCAAGACCTCCGTCGACGGTAACCGCCGTCCAGTCGTCCAGCAGAACATCTACTTCATAGGAACCCTGACAAATCATAGGTTCAATTGCCAGCGTCATTCCGGCCTGAAGTCTCGGACCTTTGCCCGGCTTTCCGTAGTTTGGAATCTGCGGGTCTTCGTGCATGTCACTTCCGATGCCGTGTCCCACAAAATCTCTTATTACTCCGAATCCGCGCCCCTCGACTACAGTCTGAATATTATGAGAAATATCCGATAGTCTGTAGCCCGGCTTGGCAAATTCTATTCCCTTCCAAAATGCCTCTTCGGCAGTTCTGATAAGCAGTTCTGCATCAGGACTGATTTTTCCCACCGCGTAAGTTCTGGCAGCATCCGCCATATATCCCTTATATTCAACTACAAGGTCTACACTGACGATATCGCCTTCCCTTAATATTCGCTTCTTGCTGGGGATTCCATGAACCACTTCCTCGTTTACCGAGGTGCAGACGCTGGCAGGATAGCCGCAGTATCCTTTTTCTGCTGCCGTCATGCCGTGCGCCTTAACGGTTTTCTCTACAAACCGATCTATATCCATTGTTGACATACCCGGTTTTATAAGTTCTTTCAGTTCATTGAGTATCAGGCCTGTGACCTTTCCTGCCTCCCGCATCAAGCCTATTTCCTGTCTTGATTTGATGATGATCATTATTATTCACCTAAAGCAGATACGATGTCAGCGAATACATTCTCAAGACCTGTGCTGCCGTCGATGTGAACCAGGTTTCCTGCCTTTTCGTAGTAGTCTATCAAAGGCATGGTCTGAGCTTCATAAACGTCTATTCTGTTTGTTACAGTCTCCAGATTATCGTCAGCTCTCTGAATAAGCTCACCGCCGCAGTAGTCGCATACGCCTTCCTTTTTAGGAGGGATATTCACAACATGGAAGCTTGCTCCGCATGCTTTGCAGACACGTCTTCCTGTCAGTCTTACGATAAGTTCTTCTTTTTCAACTGCGATGTCAAGAACCTTGTCGATTTTTGAGTCATGTGCAGCGAGAAATTCATCAAGCTTTTCTGCCTGATAAACAGTTCTCGGAAAGCCATCAAGTAAAAAGCCGTTTCTGCAGTCATCCTCAAGGAGTCTTGTAGTTGCGATTTCGATTACCAGATCATCCGGAACAAGCTCGCCTTTGTTCATATACTCCTGAGCTTTCTTTCCCAGCTCAGTTCCTTTTTTAATATTTTCTCTGAAAATATCTCCTGTTGAGATGTGCGGAATTCCGTACTTTTCAACAATCTTTGCGGCCTGAGTGCCTTTGCCGGCTCCCGGAGGTCCCAATAATATAGTTCTAAGCATTCTACTCATCTCCTTTATTTCAGGAAACCTTGATAGTTTCTCATAAGCATCTGGTTTTCAAGCTGTCTTACAGTTTCAAGAGCAACGCCGACTGCAATCAGAAGGGATGTTCCGCCGAAGTGGATTGAGCCCAGTGATTCAGGAGCAATTACGCTCAGTACTGTAGGTAATGTAGCGATAAGAGCAAGGAATATAGCACCTACAATAGTAATTCTTGACACTACCTTCTGCAAATATTCCTCAGTTGCCTTACCAGGTCTGATTCCAGGAATGAATCCGCCGTTAGCCTTCATATTGTCAGCTACTTCTACAGGATTAAAAGTTGCCTGAGTATAGAAGTAAGTAAAGAATATGATAAGCACTACATTCAATACGCCGTAAACCCATACTCCCGGCATTCCTGAAGGTGATAACCACTTTGTTACAAACTGTGTAAAACCTGAATCAGCCTTTAAGAAGTATGTTATTGTAAGCGGGAACTGTAACAGTGATAATGCGAAGATGATAGGAATAACGCCTGACTGGTTAACCTTGATAGGAATATGTGTAGACTGTCCGCCGTACATCTTTCTGCCTACCACTCTCTTTGCATACTGAACAGGGATTCTTCTCTGTCCCTCCTGAATCATTACAACACCTGCTGTTACAAGGACTGCTGCAATAATGAAAATAATCAGTGTTACTATTGATAATGATCCGCTTTCTACGGCTGTAGCAAGTGCTCTGATTCCACTCGGTATTCTTGCTACGATACCTGCGAAGATTATGAGTGAAATACCGTTTCCGATTCCTCTCTCATTGATCTGTTCACCCAGCCACATCAGGAAAGCTGTTCCTGCAGTTAATACCAGCACCATAACGATGATGGAGAAAGCGCTCTTGTCTACTACAGCTCTTCTGAAAAGACCTACTGTAAGACCGATAGCCTGTACGAGAGCCAGTACAACCGTCAGATAACGAGTGTACTGAGCCATCTTCTTTCTGCCTTCAACGCCTTCCCTTGCCAGTTTTTCAAAGTAAGGGAATGCCATGCCCAATAACTGAATTATGATTGATGCAGTGATGTATGGTGTAATACTCAATGCGAATATGGTGAAATTACTGAAGGAACCGCCGGAGAACAGGTCGAACAGGTCGAAGAGACCGGTTTCGCCTGCAAACAGCTCGGCGAGCACACTTCTGTTGATATTCGGAACCGGAATGTTGGAACCGATTCTGAATACCACCAACATGAGAAGTGTGAAAATCATTTTACTTCTTATTTCGGCAACTTTCCATGCTTGAGCTACAGTTTTTAACATACCCATACTAAATCACCTCTGCCTTTCCTCCAGCAGCTTCAATCTTTTCAATAGCGGTTTTGCTAAACTTGTTAGCCTGTACGGTTAAAGCTACATTAAGCGCTCCCTCTCCGAGAACCTTAACTCCGTCCTTTACCTGTTTTACAAGGCCTGCTTCTTCCAATACCTTCTGGTTTACTACTGTACCTGCTTCAAACTTGTTTAAGTCTTCTACATTGATTACATCGTAAGTTGTTCCCCAGATATTAGTGAAGCCTCTCTTAGGTAATCTTCTGTATAAAGGCATCTGTCCACCTTCAAAACCAAGACGAACGCCGCCGCCTGATCTTGATTTCTGTCCGTTCATGCCTCTGCCGCCGGTAGTACCCTGTCCGGAAGCTGTACCGCGGCCTCTTCTCTTACGATTCTTTGTTGAACCTTCTGCCGCTCTTAATTCATGCAATTTCATCCGAATGCACCTCCTACAGTTCTTCTACAGTTACAAGATGCGAAACTTTGGCTACTGCGCCGCGAGTCTGCGGAGTGTCAGCCAATTCCACTGAATGGTGCATCTTTCTTAAGCCTAACGCTTCAACTACTTTTTTCTGCTTAGGGGAAGCGCCGATTGTGCTCTTTGTTAAAGTAATCTTAATCATTTTTGCCATTTTCGTCGTCCTCCTTATCCTAAGATTTCTTCTTTTGTCTTACCTCTCAGCTTGGCAACCTTTTCTACAGTCATCATGCCCTTAAGACCTTCCAGTGCTGCATAAGCCATGTTTCCTGTGTTGCTGGAGCCGATTGATTTAGCTCTTACGTCCTTGATACCTGCAGCTTCAAGCACTGTACGAACTGATGAACCTGCGATAACTCCGGTACCTTGTGCAGCCGGCATGATTAAAACTCTGCCTGCGCCGAAAACGCCTAAGTTCTTGTGAGGTACTGTTGTTCCTACTGTCTGAACATATATTAAATTCTTCTTTGCATCTTCTTCAGCTTTTCTTACAGCCTCAGGAATTTCCTGGGACTTGCCGAGACCAACACCTACGTATCCGTTGCCGTCGCCGACTACTACAGTTACGCTGAATCTCATGTTTCTACCGCCTTTAACAGTCTTAGCTACTCTTCTGATATTAACGATAGTTGACTTTAAATCAAGCTTGGATGCATCAACGATATTACGCATTCCTTATTTCCTCCTGTTAGAATTTTAATCCGGCTTCGCGAGCACCCTCAGCAAGTTCTGCCACTCTTCCGTGGTATAAGAATCCGCCTCTGTCGAAGCAAACTTCTTCAATTCCCTTTGCTAATGCTCTCTTTGCAAGCGCTTCGCCGACCTTTTTAGCTGCTTCCTTGTTGCCGCCGTATCCGATTTCGCCCTTGAGCTCCTTATCGAGTGATGATGCTGCAACTAAGGTTACTCCGTTTACATCGTCAATAACCTGAGCTGAGATGTTCTTGTTAGATCTGTAAACGCAAAGTCTAGGTCTTTCAGGAGTTCCAAAAAGGTTTTTTCTTACTCTTGCATGTCTTTTAACACGCTTGTCATTTCTGCTTTCTTTTGCCATTTCAAATCACTCCTTTCCTTTATTTAGCGCCAGCCTTGCCTTCTTTTCTGCGGATAACTTCATCAGCATACTTGATACCCTTGCCCTTATAAGGTTCAGGTCTTCTCCATGCTCTGATATTAGCCGCATAGTTTCCAACAACTGCCTTATCGATACCCTTTACAGTTACTTCTGTAGCGGAAGGACACTCAGTAGTGATTCCTTCAGGGTCTTTTAATTCTACCGGATGGGAGTAGCCAAGAGACATTACGAGAGTGTCGCCCTTCTTTTCGGCCTTGTAGCCAACGCCTACCAGCTGAAGCTTCTTCTCGAATCCCTGAGTTACGCCTACAACCATGTTATTGATTAAGGTTCTTGCAAGTCCGTGCTGAGATCTTTCTTCTCTTGCATCTGATGCTCTGGAAACCAGAACTTCCCCGCCTGCAACCTCAACCTTGATTAATTTACTGATTTCTTGTGATAACTGTCCCTTTGGACCTTTTACTGTTACTACGTTGTTAGCATCTACAGTAACTTCTACGCCAGCAGGAACAACTACAGGTTTTTTACCTATTCTAGACATTTTTCAGTTCCTCCTACCATACATAACAGATTACTTCGCCGCCAACGCCCATTTTTCTGGCTTCCTTATCGCTTACAACTCCCTTGGAAGTGGAGATAATTGCGATTCCAAGACCTCCGAGTACTCTTGGCACGTCGTTTGCCTTGGCATAAACCTTTAAGCCCGGCTTTGAAATCTTCTTGATTCCAGTAATTACTTTTTCTTTGTTAGCACCGTATTTCATTGTAACTTTGATAATACCCTGCTTGTTGTCGTCTATAATATCGAAATCCGCAATGTAGCCTTCTTCTTTTAAGATCTCTGCGATGGCTTTCTTCATCTTTGATGCAGGGATCTCAACAGTTTCATGGCCTACAGTATTGGCATTTCTGATTCTTGTCAGCATATCCGCTATAGGATCTGTCATTGTCATTACAGTGTTTCTCCTTTCATCAAAATATTTACCAGCTTGCTTTTCTTACGCCAGGGATTTCTCCTTTATAAGCAAGCTCTCTGAAACAGATACGGCAGATGCCATACTTTCTTAATACGGAATGTGGTCTTCCGCAAAGTTTGCATCTTGTGTATGCACGAGTTGAATATTTAGGTTTTCTAGCTTGTTTAACCTTAAGAGATGTCTTTGCCATAATACCCTCCTATTTCTCAAACGGCATACCAAGCAGTTCCAACAGTGCAGCTGCTTCTTCGTCTGTCTTAGCCGTTGTCGTAAATACTATGTTCATACCTTTGATTGTATCAACCTTATCGTAGTTGATTTCAGGGAAGATTAACTGTTCTTTGATACCCATAGAGTAGTTTCCTCTACCGTCGAAAGAGTTTCTGCTAACACCCTTGAAGTCTCTTACTCTAGGAAGAGAGATGTTGAAGAATTTATCAGCAAATTCATACATATTGTCTCCTCTTAAAGTAACCTTTGCACCAACAGGCATGCCCTGTCTGACTTTGAAGTTAGCGATTGACTTCTTAGCCTTTGTGATTACAGGTTTCTGTCCGCTGATTAAAGCCATTTCCTCAACTGCTGATTCCATAACTTTTGCGTTATCTTTTGCTTCGCCAAGACCCATGTTGATGGTGATCTTAACGAGCTTTGGAACTTCCATTACATTTTTGTACTGGAACTTTTCTTTTAATGCGTTGAAAACTTCTTTATCGTAAGTTTCTCTTAATCTTGCTGTCAAAATCGTCTCCTCCTTTCCTAGTCAATTACGTTTCCTGTCTTCTTGGAAACTCTTACTTTCTTACCGTCTTTTACAGCGTAACCGAATTTGATTACTTCCTTGGCCTTTGCGTCATAAAGCATTACGTTTGAAGCGTCGATAGGACCTTCAAGATGCTTGATTTCTGCGCCGGTCTGTCTTGTTGCCTTGGCATGCTTGGTCTGCATGTTCACGCCTTCAACAACTACTCTGTTTTCCTTAGGCATTGCTTTGAGAACCTTGCCATGCTTACCTTTATCTTTACCAGTAATAACCATTACTGTATCACCTTTTTTAATACGCATCCGTTATGCCTCCTATAATACTTCCGGTGCCAGGGACACGATCTTCATGAAGCCCTTATCTCTCAGCTCTCTTGCAACAGGTCCGAAGATACGGGTTCCTACCGGGTTCTTGTCATCTACACTCTTAATGATAACTGCTGCGTTCTGGTCAAACTTCACATAGCTTCCGTCAGCTCTTCTGGCACCATGCTTAGTTCTAACTACTACAGCCTTAACTACGTCGCCTTTTTTAACAACGCCGCCTGGTGTTGCTTCTTTAACCGCGCAAACGATTACATCTCCGATGTTCGCATACTGACGGGAAGTACCGCCGAGGATACGAATGCAAAGGAGTTCTTTTGCACCTGAATTGTCAGCAACTCTTAATCTTGTTTCTGTCTGAATCATGATCTGGTGCCTCCTTATTTAACCTTTTCTATGATGTTCACAAGTCTCCATCTCTTGTCCTTGGACAGAGGTCTTGTTTCCATAATTCTAACCTTATCGCCAATCTGGCATTCGTTGTTTTCATCGTGAGCCTTTACCTTCTTGGTTCTCTTTACGGCCTTACCATAAAGGGAATGTCTTACGAAGTCTTCGATTGCAACAACTACAGTCTTATCCATCTTATCGGATACTACTACACCGACCTTAGTCTTTCTTCTGTTTCTTTCAACTGTCATATTACATCCTCCTTTCTATTAAGCCTGAACCTTTGCAAGCTCTTTTTCTCTGATTATAGTTTTTACTCTTGCGATGTCTCTCTTTAATTCTCTCATCTTAACAGGGTTTTCTAACTGTCCTGTAACATGCTGGAATCTTAAGTTGAAAAGCTCTTTCTTCATCTTATCGAGTTCAGTGTTTAATTCAACTTCTGTAAGTTCTCTCATTTTCTTTAATTCCATTATGCTTCACCACCCTTTGCTTCGTTTTCCTTGATGGCAAATTTGCACTTAACCGGCAGCTTATGTGAAGCAAGTCTCATAGCTTCTCTTGCTTTCTCTTCAGAAACGCCTTCGATCTCGAACATAACTCTGCCCGGCTTAACTACTGCTACCCAGTACTCAGGAGCACCTTTACCGGAACCCATACGTACTTCAGCAGGTTTCTTGGTTACTGACTTGTGCGGGAAAATCTTGATATATACTTTACCACCTCTTTTAATGGATCTTGTCATGGCAATACGAGCTGCCTCGATCTGATTGGAGGTGATCCATCCACATTCCTGTGATACAAGGCCGTATGAACCGTAGGTGATTGTGTTGCCCTTGGTTGCAACGCCTTTCATTCTTCCTCTGTGAACTCTTCTGCGTTTAACGCGCTTTGGCATTAACATGGCTTAAGTTCCTCCTTTCCAAAATGTTTATGCTTCAGTTGTCTCTGCAGCTTCTGCAGCTTCAACCTGTGGTTCTTCTACTTGTGGTTTTGCTTCCTGCTTAGGAGCTTTTCTTACTCTAGGATTAACAGCCTTAGGAGCTTCTGTTCTGGCATCTCTGCCGCCTCTTTCGCGTCTTTCGCCACGGTTTCCGTCAGCTCTTCTTTCACGTCTTTCGCCGTCTTTTCTAGGTCTTCTTTCTCTCTTTTCACGCTTTTCTTCGCGAACTGCGCTCTGGAGTCCCTTGTCGAGAACTTCGCCATGGTTAATCCAAACCTTAACGCCCAGCTTACCATAAGTTGTATCAGCTTCTGCAAAGCCGTAGTCGATGTCAGCTCTCAGTGTGTGAAGAGGAACATTACCCTCGCTGTACTTTTCGCTTCTTGCGATTTCAGCGCCGCCTACTCTTCCGGATACCATAACCTTGATACCCTTTGCACCAGCCTTCATTGTTCTGCCGATAGCCTGCTTCATTGCTCTTCTGAATGAAACACGTCTCTCGAGAGCCTGAGCGATTGATTCAGCAGTAAGCTGTGCATCTAACTCTGATCTTCTTACTTCTTCGATGGAAATTTCAATTTCCTTGCCGGTCATCTTCTTAAGGTCAGCCTTTAATACTTCGATGCCGTCTCCGGATCTTCCGATAACCATACCAGGCTTAGCTGTAAGAACGATAACTCTCATTTTGTTTTCTGCTGCTCTTTCAATAAGAACCTTTGAAACTCCGGCAACATATAATTTCTTCTTTACATATTCTCTGACTTTGTTATCTTCAACAAGGTAATCTGCAAAGTTCTTTTTATCTGCATACCATTTGGAATCCCAGTCTTTTATAACGCCCACTCTTAATCCATGTGGACTAACTTTCTGACCCATTAATGAACCTCCTATCTTATTCCTTTTCCTTAAGAGTTACGCCAACGTGGCTTGATCTCTTTAAGATGATTGATGCTCTACCTTGTGCGCCGGCTCTCCATCTCTTCATTGTAGGGCCTTGATGAGCATAAATTTCTGCAACATATAAATTGTCCGGATTCATATCGAAATTGTTTTCAGCGTTAGCTGCTGCTGATTTAACAACCTTTTCTACGATTTCTGAACCTTTGCCCGGTGTGAACTTTAAAATGTTTAATGCCTCATTTAAGTCCTTTCCTCTTACAAGGTCTGTAACAGGCTTAAGCTTGATAGGAGACATTCTTACGTATTTAGCAACTGCTTTTGCTTCCATTTTTCATTATCTCCTTTCTTATCTCTTAACCTTTGATGATTTGTCAGCAGCGTGACCTCTGTAGTTTCTGGTCGGAGCGAACTCTCCGAGTCTGTGTCCTACCATATCCTCTGTAATATATACAGGAACGTGCTTTTTGCCGTCATGCACTGCGATAGTGTGTCCCACCATCTGCGGGAATATAGTTGAAGGTCTTGACCATGTCTTTATAACTTTCTTGTCGTTAGCTGCGTTCATCTCATCGATGGCTTTGAGCAGCTTAGCGTTTACGAAAGGACCTTTTTTAAGTGATCTACCCATTATGCTTGCTCCTTCCTATTACTTTTCGTTTCTTCTCTTTACGATATACTGATTAGAAGCTTTGTTCTTCTTTCTTGTCTTATATCCAAGTGCCGGCTTACCCCAAGGAGTAACAGGACTCTTACGTCCAACAGGAGCTCTGCCTTCACCACCGCCGTGTGGGTGATCGTTAGGGTTCATTACGGAACCTCTTACGGTAGGTCTTACGCCCATGTGTCTCTTTCTTCCTGCTTTACCGATCTGGATGTTTGCGTGGTCAAGGTTGCCCACTTCACCGATTGTAGCTCTGCATCTCATGCTGATCTTTCTAACTTCGCCGGACGGAAGTCTTACCTGTGCGTAATCTCCTTCCTTAGCCATGAGCTGTGCGCCGTTTCCTGCTGATCTTGCAAGCTGGCCGCCCTTTCCAGGCTTAAGCTCTACGTTATGAATGATTGTACCAACCGGAATGTTTGCGATTGGAAGAGCGTTTCCTACAACGATGTCAGCTTCAGGTCCTGATACGATTACCTGTCCAACCTCTAACTTGTTAGGAGCAAGGATGTATCTCTTCTCGCCGTCTGCGTATACGATTAAAGCGATGTTTGCGCTTCTGTTAGGATCGTACTCGATTGTCTTTACTGTTCCCGGAATATCGTCTTTGTTTCTCTTGAAGTCGATGATTCTGTATTTCGGTCTGGTGCCGCCGCCCTGATGTCTAACAGTGATCTTACCTCTGTTGTTTCTTCCTGCGTGCTTCTTAAGAGTTACAGTAAGTGATTTTTCAGGGGTGCTGGTGGTGATTTCTTCAAATGTAGAAACTGTCATACCTCTCAGACCAGGAGTAGTTGGTTTATATTTTCTAATTCCCATTGTTTACTTTCCTCCTATTATAGTCCCTGGAAGAACTCGATTTCCTTACTCTTTTCGGTAAGTGTAACGACTGCCTTCTTGTAAGCGGCTGTTCTGCCAACGTTTCTTCCCATTCTCTTTACTTTGCCGTCATAGTTCATGATGTTTACTTTTGCTACTTCAACACCGAAGATTTCTTCAACTGCCAACTTAACCTGAGTCTTGTTAGCATCTGTTGCAACCTTGAAAGTGTACTTCTTGTCTGCTGCAACATCCATACTCTGTTCTGAAATAACAGGTGTTAAGATGATATCGTATGCTGTTTTCATTAGATGTACACCTCCTCGATTTTCTTTACTGCTTCCTGAGTTACGATGAAGCTTTCGTGGTTTACGATTTCGTAAACGTTCATTGTTCCTACAAGAGCAGTTCTTACGCCCGGAATGTTGGCTGCGGACTTAACAACGTTTTCGTCCTTCTCTGCCATTACGATTAAGGCTTTCTTTCCTGCCTTGATGTTTGCAAGCACCTTGATCATTTCCTTTGTCTTAGGTGCATCAAACTTCAATTCGTCTAATACGATGATTTCCTTTTCTGCTACCTTTGAGGAAAGAGCTGACTTCATAGCGAGTCTTCTTAACTTCTTAGGTAATGTATATCTGTAGTCACGAGGCTTTGGTGCGAATACTACGCCGCCGCCGATCTGTGACGGGTCTGTTGAGCTTCCCTGTCTGTGACGACCTGTTCCCTTCTGTCTGAAAGGCTTTCTGCCGCCTCCTCTGACTTCGCCTCTGGTCTTTGCTGACTGAGTGCCCTGTCTCTGGTTAGCCAAGTAGTTCTTTACAACTGCGTGAACAGCGTTTTCGTTTGGAGTGATAGCAAAGATTTCATCTTTAAGTTCGATTGAACCTGCTTCAGCTCCTGCCATGTTAAGCATTGTTACTTTTGCCATTTGTGCTTCCTCCTTTCACCAGTCTTATTTGTCCTGACCTTTTACTGCATACTGAACGCGAACCAGTCCGCCTTTGTTTCCCGGTACTGCGCCCTTAACCAGCATAAGGTTTCTGTCTTCAATAACTTTTACGAGAACCACGTTCTGAACAGTAACTGTGTCGCGGCCGGTTCTTCCCGGACCATCGTTGCCCTTGAATACTCTTGAAGGGTAAGTAGCTGCTGCCAGGCCGCCCGGAAGTCTCTTGTGCTTGGAGCCGTGAGACATAGGGCCTCTTCTGTGGTGGTGTCTCTTGATATTACCCTGAGTACCCTTACCTTTGGATACGCCGGTGATGTCAAGCTTCTTGCCAACCTCGAAATCAGCAACTGTGATAACCTGTCCTACTTCGTAGCTTTCGCCTTCTTCAACTCTGAATTCTGCCAGATGCTTCTTTGTAGGAACTCCAGCCTTGGCAAAATGTCCTGTTAAAGGCTTGTTTACTCTCTGTGGCTTCTGATCTTCGAAACCAACCTGAACTGCGTTGTAACCGTCTGTTTCAACTGTCTTGACCTGAGTTACAACTTCAGGGCCTGCTTCGATAACTGTTACCGGGATTACGTTTCCCTGTTCATCGAAGATCTGAGTCATGCCCATCTTTTTTCCTAAGATTGTCTTCATATTTTTCCTCCATATTCTTACATTGGAACTCTCTGGTTTGGCTCTGCGCTGTGCGCGTCCCTCTCATGAGTTCTTACTAAGGGAGTGTTCCCTTTGAAATTATAATTTGATTTCAATGTCTACGCCTGCAGGCAGGTCAAGCTTTGTTAAAGCATCTGTTGTCTTCAGTGTAGCATTGGTGATGTCGATAAGTCTCTTGTGAGTTCTCTGTTCGAACTGCTCTCTGCTGTCCTTATACTTGTGAACTGCTCTTAAGATTGTTACGACTTCTTTTTCTGTAGGCAGCGGAATCGGACCGGAAACATCTGCGCCTGTCTTCTTAGCTGTCTCTACGATCTTAGCTGCAGACTGGTCTAATAACGCGTGGTCATAAGCTTTAAGCTTAATTCTGATTTTCTGTAATTCGCTCATTTTTTTCGTCCTTTCTTTTTTTGTACTGTTTACGCTATGCTCGTACAAGGGGTTCTAATGCCTTATTTTCAACGCGTACAGGTTTTTCGCTTACTTCGTACACGCTCTCGTGCGTTTCCTACATTTTCACACAAGGCAAAAATCAGGCGAATCCCTTCGCCCCCATCTGGTGGGGACAATTCTCCACGGAAATTACCTGATAGCTCAGCAACTTCCCGTTTCATCGCCTTAAGCAAGCTTTTTTAGTATAAATGATGTTTAGCAAATATGCAAGTGTTTTTTTGAAATTTTTTCGCAGAAATTTTAATTTTTTTCGAGATGCAAAATATGTGTTTTCAACGGTTTCATGATGTCAGATACGTACGCTGCGTTCGGCGTTTCCCGTTTGCCCTGTTTTGTGTTTAAAGCTGGCAGGCCTGCGTTGTGAAAAAACAGCAAAATAAATTATTTTTACAACATTGCACTACCGGAAAGCGGCACAGCGTGCGGTGCCAGAGTCTTTCGTTGTTTAATTATGAGAGTACATGCTATTTTTACAACGCAAAAGGAAATAAGGTTGTACAATCGCTCCATAACCCCGTTTTTCTACAACGTTTAGCCGTTGTACAGGCCTGAAGGACCAGCTCATATGACATTATGTTGTACATCAGCCACTTTTTCGAAAATAATTACAACGTTTATTCCTGTCCGGATTTGTGGTAGAATATTAAATACAAGCAGCTTAGATGGAGGGGATTATGAAAGAAATAAAATTAGCGTGTGATACACCGTTTTTCGATAAAGTAGATGTTAATGTGCTGGATTTTCCGTCAGGCCGTGAGGGCGAGCCTCGCCGGCGCTGCAAAATCACCGTAGAATTCGGGCCCTATGACCTGGCACAGCTTAAAAAGCAGGGGCTGGACTGCGATGGCGCCATGGAATATTACGAAAAGAAAGTTTATGATACAGTAAAGTTCTATCTGGCCCAGGACTGGATCTGCGTCGAAGGTCACGATGAGCTTTTTAAAATGATCAACGAAAAGGTCTCTGAGTACTACACACAATCAGATACAGAAAAAAGGGCAGTCAAAGATAATTGACAGCCCAGTGTTCTTATAGTTCCCATTCATTAGTGCTATATCTGCTCGCATGATGTTTTTTTAACGCTATCATCCATCTTTTTGATTTTGCTTTTCCAAACAAAATACTGGATAAGCCAAACCAATACAAATATTATAATAAAAATGCCAACATAACAAAGAATACCGCCGATTGAGTGTTTCATCCAGTTTGTGACATAGGCAATCGGTAACATTACTATGCATGCAACGAAAAAGTATATTCCGCTTTGCTTGGCAAGGCTCCAGGAATCAATCTCCCATATTACAGAAGCAATTGCAAAACCAGCACCCATTATACCGCAAAGAACTGTTTGAAGTATAACAGCGTTAAGTTCATTTCCTGCCGTAACAATAAGTTCCGGCGTAACAGGATAAAATAATCCATCACCTACGCAAACTGAAATAATCACAGTTATTACAAAACCAATAGCAATACCGATTGGAAACCCTGCAACTCCACGACTGATTATCTTCTTTTTCATCTTTGACACCTCATATTCCCAACATTTTTTTAATTCTGGCGACGTATCGCCTTGAAACATAAGTAACCGTTCCATTTGAAAGAGTAACGCAAATTGTCCCTGTAAAGCTCAAATCGAAGCCTCTGACTTTTTTTAGGTTAATGATTTCAGAATTTGATATCCGTACAAAAATGTGACTATCAAGGCGTTGTTCCGCTTCATATAATCGTAACCTCAAAGAATATTCACCGCAATATGTTTCAGCAATTACCTTACCGTTTAAAGAAAAAACACGATAAATATTATCCGGCTCTAATATTTCAACAATATCATTCTTAAAGCCTGCAATCATCGTGGTCTTATCATCAGAGAGTTTTTTGACTATTTCATTTATTTCATCAGTCATTTTATCTGTGACAACAATGATTTTAGGTTCCTTAAAGCTTTCGTCAATTTTGATTTCAATCTGCATTTTTCTCACCTCCTCTGTTACAGCTACAGTATAGAATTATTGAGAACTAATTTCCACTGTTTATCGATAGATGGTAGTTTTTCGCATATAGGTGGCAGATTTAAAATGCCGGGGTGTCCATACCCCGGCATTCATATAATTTATAAATTTAATCAGAATATATTAAGCAGTCTTCTTGCCAGTAACCTTGTTTGACCAGTGGCCGTAGTAGGTTGAACCGTTGATGGTCTTAATTGCTCTTACCTTGAAGTAGTAAGTCTTGCCCTTGGTCAGCTTGGTTGTCTTGTATGAAGTCTTGGAAGTTGTGATAACCTTCTTGTATCCACTTGTGGACTTGGTTGATCTGTAAACCTGATACTTCACACCGTCAGCCTTGCATGCATTCCATGTAAGCTGCACATAGCTCTTGGTGCTCTTTGCCTTTACTGTGCATTCGTACTCAGCGATTTCAAGCTTTTCAATGATAGGATTGATTACTTCGTCAGCTGTAGCAATCTTAATTCTGCCCTGTGGTTCTGCATACTGAGTTCCTACTCTGCCATTAAGGTCATTCTGAATGTAATCGATGAGCACCTGATTATCAATCTTTACCTCGTCTCTAAGGATCTTATTTCCCTTAAACATAGTGTATCCATCTCCACCGTTCTTAAGCATATAGTTATGAGATGCGAGAGTATAAGTCTTGGCAGGGTCAATTGCAACGCCGTTAACTTTTACGTTATAAACTTTGCGTGCACCAGAAACTTCCACAAATTCATTCTTATCAGTTAATACAACCGTCGACTTTATGAATGGGTTGATTTCATATGTAACTCCAGATACCTGAAGGAATCCTCCGCTTTCTCCAACGCCCACATTCATAGAACCAAGCTCAAGTGCATCAAGAATCTGCTGTCCTGTAGCCTCAATTAAGCAAGCCATATTACCAAATGGATGTACAGCAATAACATCTCCGTAAGTGATTTCACCCTTCTTGATAGGGGCTCTTACACCTCCGCCGTTAACAAATGCTATATCAGCGTCAAGAACTGCCCTGTATGCATCTGCACAGAGGTCTCCCAAATTGGTTTCCTGACTTCTAACAAGTCTCGTCTCGCCATCAGCTGTATGAGTATTTAAATCGACATCACTGGTTGCAACCTTCTGTTTAAGGATGCCTTCATATTTCGCTTGAATATTCTTTACAAACTTATCCATATCAGCATCCTTTGCAGTCGCTTCTGCTGAAGATACATTCGATACTTTCACAATTCCATTTTCAGAAATTACAACCTTACCGATATTCTCAAGCTTTTCGCCTGTAGAAACAACCTCTACAGTTTTTCCTGCCTTATCCTTTACAGGCTTGGTGAACGTCATATGTGCATGACCGTCGATCAGTGCAGTAAGTCCTGTGGTATTAGCTATAACCTCTGATGAGGTCCAAGGTGAACTTGATTCGTCCTCACCAAGATGAGCAACAGCAATAACATAGTCTGCACCTGCACTTTTAGCAGAGTCTATTGCATTCTGAACTGCCTTGTACAAATCCTTACCATTATTTCCTTCGCAGAAACTGTATATGTAATTTCCGTCCTTGTCCTGGAAGTATGTAGGGGTTGACTTTGAGAAAGTTTCAGGTGTGCTGATTCCAACAAATGCAACCTTCTTGTTGCCATAGGTTTTCATAGTATAAGCATCAAAAACAGGTTTATTTGCTTTATCAACGAAGTTGCAGCTCACATATTTGGTAGTTGACTTGCCTGCAATTTCATTGAGGAACTGGTCCATGCCGTAATCGAACTCGTGGTTGCCCGGTACTCTTACATCGTAGCCCATCTCATTCATTATGTCTCTGAGATATGTACCCTTTGAAAGAGTTCCAATGGCTTGACCCTGAATAGCGTCACCTGCGTCAACCAGAGTAACATAGTTATACTGCTCCTCCATCTGCTTCTTGTATGCAGCCAGTCCCGCATAGCCGATGTTGTCGTCAACGGCGCAGTGAACATCGCTGGTGGCAAGAATAACAATATCATTTGATTTTGCCGGAGCAGGTGCGATGTCAGTCGGTGTCTCTTCGGCAAAGGCCATAGCCGGCATCATAGCAATAACAACTGCAATGATAGTCAGAACAGCCAGAAGTTTTCTTGTTTTCATGTTAACTTCTCCTTTCAGCATAAAACTTTTTATTCGCAGGAAAAATCATTTTGACCTTTCCAGAATAACGTATTTATTTTGTCACTTTCTTATAAGTCACATCAGACCACGATGAATAGTAGTACTTGCCGTTAAGATACTTGTAGCCGCGGACTTTATAATAATAGGTGACGCCTTTTTTAAGTCCCGAAGTGTTGGTATAGTATTTTTTGCTGGTTGTAATGGCTTTTTTAAAGCCGCTGGTTTTCTTCGTCGAACGGTATACCTGATACTTTATGCCGCTTACATTGGCAGAGGTAGTCCAGCTTACCTTGATGGAACGCTTGCCGGAGCTGGATTTACTGAATTTCGAGGATGCGTTTATGGAAAGGGATTTCACGGCGATAATCTGTTCCTGAGCATCAACCTGCTTCTGAAGAGCTGCCAGCTGTTCCTTGTAATCCTTGATCTTTTCCTCTGCCTTCTTTTCCACCAGAGAATCTATTTCACTCTGGCGCGCCAGCTTAATAGAATCTATTCTCACCTGAGACTTGCTGTAAGCACCGCCTACCGAGCCCTTCAGATTATTCAGGATATAAGTTATAACCGCCTGATTGTCCACTGCTGCGTTGACCTTGGTCAGCGGCCCGTTTTTAAACATCGTATATCCGGTCTTTCCATCCAGCAGATCGTTGGTGCCTGCCACTGTGTATGTACCCATGAGGTCGAGTTCCTTGCCGTTTACCATTACATTGGTTACTCTGTAGTCATCGTCAACACTCACAAAATTACCCAGGCCATCCACTGTCACCGACGGAATCACAGTCTCCTGAATATCAAATGTGACTCCCGATACCTGCAGGAATCCGCTGTTTCTGTCAGGATAGAGCCTTGCTGACATTTCCAGAGCGTCCATCAGATCAAAACCGCTGATTTTAACCACACTGATATTTTTATTCCCCGGAATTGCCCTTATAACATCGTTATAGCTCATTCCTCCCACAGCAATATCAGCCTTTATTTCCGAAGCTTCCACAAAAGCAATATCAGCACCTGTAACAGCCCTGTAAGCATCTGCTGCAAGATCACCCAGATTAGTCTCGGTACTTTCAACAATTCTGACACCGCTTCCGTTGGTAGCCGCAAGTCTGCTGCTGGTAGTTGCGAATGCCTCGTTGAGGTTCCCGCTGTATTCCTTTGTGAGTGCATCAATAGCATCTTTGGTTTTAATATCTTTCAGTTTATATGAATTAACAAGCTGAGATGACACGGTCTTTCCAGCTGCAGAAAGAGTAAGCACACCTATACTTTTTGTTCCCTCTCCGGGTGCTGTCAGAAGGGCATACATGCCGTCTTTTGTCTTGACCTGCTCTCCGGAAATGGCTTTCCCCGAATTACTGTTTATGAAAGCACTGATGCCGCTGGTATTCTCAATAATACTTTTGGCGGTATAAGCAGGATCCTGAGAATCACGCAGACTCCCAAGGGCAATAATGTACTGAGCCCCTTCCTCTCTGGCCTTGTCAATAGCAGACTGAACCGCATCATAAAGATCATTGCCGCCGTTTCCGTCAGCAAATGAATATGCATAGGTGCCGTCGCTGTTTTTAAAATATGATTCATACTCGGCAAGAATGTCCGGGTCGCTGATTCCAACGTAAGCTACCTTCGTATCCCCATAGGAAACGATTTTATATGGTTTTAAAACAGTCTGCCCTGTAGCTGTGAAGGTAAAATTGCAGCTGAGATACTGATAGTCCGCGGTCTTTGCCAGGCTGCTGACAAGATTCAGTACTCCAAAGCTGAATTCACCGGCACCCGGAACTGCAAAGCTGTAGCCTGCTGCATTTAAAGCCTCTGCAACGTATTCTCCCTTGGATGTGGAGGCCAGTACACTGCCGCTTACAGCATTCCCTAAATCAACCAGTTCAACATATTTGTTTCTGGTTTTCATCTCGTTGGCATAGGCCGTCATTCCTGCCAGTCCTATGTTTGCATCAACACTGCCGTTTATATCGCTGGAATATAGCACTACGATATCATCGCTGAGGCCGGAAGCTCCCGCAGTATCTGCAGCAAATGATATCACCGGCATCATGGCTGCAACAAGACATACCGACAGAACAGCCGCCAGAATTCTGCTCTTCTTTTTCATAATCTTTCCTCCATATCTGTTTTTCGCTGACATATGACATTAAATATCTGCTGCAATCTTGGCTCCGATATCCGCGTTGTTTAATACCAGCTTGATATTGGCCTCAAGACTGCTGCCTTCAGTAAGGTCCTTCACTCTGCTCAGAAGGAAAGGAGTAATTCTCTTACCTTTGATTCCTTTCTCCTCACATTCCTCAAGTGCCTGCTTAATCACGACATCCATCTTTTCAAACGGAATCTCGTCCTCTGCAGGAACAGGGCATGCGATAAGAATGCCGCCGCGAAGGCCCAGCTGGTCTTTTGTCCTGATGAGATCAGCAATCTCTGAAGTCTCATCGATTCTGCACTCGCTGGTGAATCCGCTTTCTCTGCTGTAAAATGCGGGGAACATATCAGTTCCGTAGGTTATTACAGGCACGCCTGCCGTTTCAAGATATTCAAGTGTCGCACCGATGTCAAGGATTGATTTCACTCCTGCACACACCACTGCAACATCTGTCATTTTAAGTTCCTCAAGGTCCGCCGATATATCAAAGCTTTCGCCTGCGCCTCTGTGAACCCCTCCTATGCCGCCTGTGACGAACACCTTTATTCCTGCCATATTGGCAGCAATCATAGTCCCTGCAACTGTGGTGGCGCCGTCAAGTTTCTGTGATATCACAAACGGAAAATCTCTTCTGCTCACCTTAAGCACATTGTCTGCCTTAGCCATATACTCTATTTCTTCGGCGGTAAGACCGATTTTGATTCTTCCTCCTATTATTGCAATGGTGGCAGGAACCGCTCCGTTCTTTCTGATTACATCTTCAACAGCGAGAGCCGTTTCCACATTTTTAGGATAAGGCATTCCGTGGGAAATAATCGTGGATTCCAGTGCCACAACCGGTGTTCCCTCCTCTAATGCCTTCTCCACCTCCGGTTTAATATCCATGAAATTCCTATACATCTTTATTTATCCTCCTTAAAAGTTCCTGTAAATTCATTTCTCTGTTTACGGCACGGCTTGATTCCATAGCTATGGATGCCGCCGCCATGCCCATTCGGGCTGTCTCCTCCGTAGTCTTCTGCTGAACACTGCCAAGCAGAATTGTCGCCGAAAAGCTGTCTCCTGCTCCTGTCGCACTGACAATTCTGAGATTGTCAGCAGGTCTGATGAAGCCTTCACTCTCTGCATCTCTGTAGTACACGCCGTCCCGGTTAAGTGTTATAAATACTCGCTTAACACCCTTTTCCAGCAGACTGTCAGCCGCTCGCCTCACATCCTCGTCTCCATCAATTGTGATTCCCGTGAGGATTTCTGCCTCAATGATGTTAGGCTTGATGCTCTCAAAACCTCCAAGGCAGTGCTTGGCCTTTACAGCCTTGATGCTTGACACCGGATCAAAGAAAATCGGAATACCTCTGAACATTTCAACACTGCAGCAGAGCAGTTCCTCGCTCAGATTGCCGTCCAGCGCAATAATGCGTGAGCCGGCGATAAACTCCCTGTGTTCTTCTAAAAATTCAGGTGTTATCGCCTCGATTATGTCCATATCGCATAGAGCCAGTTTCATATCCTTTTTATCATCAAGAATGGAAAGGTACATAGCTGAATTACAACCTTCCAGAGTTCGAATACAGGAGGTGTCCACCCCCAGACTCTCAAGCTCTGCTTTGGCAGCCTGTCCCATCTGGTCGTCTCCAATTACGGATACCATGGCAACATCGCCGCCCAGCCTTGCTGTATTTTCCGTAATGTTTCTGCCCACTCCACCGAAGGCCAGATTGATTTTACCCGGATTGGAGTCACAATATTTTAGTTTTTCAAAAGGGCTGCCTTCTATATCTATATTGATGCCGCCCACTACTGTTATATCTGCCATCTTTACCTCTTTGAGTCCGTAAATCTAGTCTACGAAAACGCTTCCTCCGATAAACTCCCTGAGAATGGAATTGTTTACTATGGCGGAATCGTCATCAACAGTCTTGAAGAAACGCAGGAAATTAAGCATGCGCACTGCATCGCTGTATTCCGGTTCCTCAGGGGTGATAGCCTCCAGCAGAGGCTTTGCATATTTTTTCAGAACACATATTTCATAAAGATGAACCGAATTAAAGAGCACATCCGCCTCATTGCTGTAAGGGAAAATATTTTTATCTTCTCCTGCCCTCACCTTGGGCCAGCTTGCTATAGTGCTCTGTGCGCTGTGCCCTCTGTACTTGTAGTCACGTACCATACGTCTCAGCATCCTGTGGTCGGTAGTTACAACGCGGTTATGGCTGTCGATGTTAAGCTGAGTCAGCGGACTGATATATATTTTAAACTTCTCGTCATGGGGCAGTTCACGTGTGAGCTCCTCGTTGAGCGCATGTATCCCTTCTATAACTATAGGCTGACTGCTTTTGATGGAAGTAAGCCTTTTGCCGAATTCCTTATGTCCTGTCAGGAAGTTAAAGGTCGGCATATCCACTTCCTTGCCTGCCAGAAGGTCATTAATGTTCTGATTGAAAAGATGGATATCGACTGCATCCAGGTCCTCATAGTTTTTTTCTCCGAACTCGTCAACAGGAGTGTCCTCCCTCTCTACGAAATAATCATCTGTTCCCATATAAAGCGGCTGAAGCCCGTTTACGCGAAGCTGGATGCAGAGCCTCTGTGCAAAGGTTGTCTTGCCTGAGGATGAAGGGCCTGCTATAAGGATGATTCTCTTCTTCTGCTTCTTTATCATGTCGGCGATTTCCACAATTCTATGCTCGTGGAGAGCCTCACTGAGCTGTATAAGTTCCTTGAATTTGCCTTCTTCTATTTTCCTGTTGAGATCTGATACGTAGTCGATTCCCATAAGCTTACCCCATCGGCTCTGCTCGCCGAAGGTCTTGTAGAGCATTTTCTCATCTACATATTCAGGTATCACATCCGGCTTTGACGGATGAGGAAAACGAAGCAGCACACCCCTTCTGTATTTCATCAGTTCAAAATGCTGAATATATCCGGCAGACGGTACCATGAGCCCATAGAAAAAGTCCCTGTAGCCTCCCAGAGAATAAAAAGGAATCTTGCGCATATGCTGGTTTTCACAAAGCAGTTCCACTTTTTCCGGGCAGCCCGTTTCAACAAATATTTTTTCTGCTTCCTCCTTGGTAAGCTTTTCTCTGACGAAAGGCATATCTTCACTGACGATTTCTCTCATCCTGCTCTGAATCTTTTTTACATCTTTAGCCGTCACCGGAGTCTGAGTCTTTATTTCTGTATACAGTCCTTTGTTCAGGGCGTTCTCTATGTCCACCTCAACATTGCCCAGCACATCATCTATTGCCTTGAGATAAATCAGGCAAAGACTGTTCTGATATATGAGGTTGGCCTCCTGAGTACGCATATCCAGGAGTTCCACCCTGCATTCCTTATTGATGTGGTGGTCCAGACGCTCAATCTTGTTATTGACTCTGGCTGCCAGAACCGTATAAGGCAGGTCTTCTTTCACTTCTCTATATATGTCTTCAATTGTCACACCCTTAGGAACATTTATTTCCTCAAATTGTCCTCTTAATTCTTTTTTCAGCTGAATTTTCACAAAAAATTTCCCCCAAATCTGTAATTTAAAAGCTGGTCCCCGTTTTAAGGCTATACTCGTTGATATTGTATCATAAATCAGTCATAAAAAAAACATTTTGGGACAAAATATCTTGCGAAAGGAGTGATTGCTTTGAAAAAGTTGATACTCATTCTTCTGATTATCGGCGGAATTAACTGGGGTCTCATAGGCTTCTTTAATTACAATCTTGTGTCTGCTGTTTTCGGCGGCGGCCTTATGATTATATCACGAATAATCTATGCAGTCGTAGGCCTGTCGGCTCTGTATGCTATTACATTTCTGTTCAGAGATAACCGGCAGCATGTTTAAAAGTTTTAATTTCCCAAAAAAGAGACACCGACTTCGACTGAAACCGGTGTCTTTTTTAATCAGAAATTTAGAATTGTTCCGATGAAGCAATACCTTCTTCATCGGGTGCACATGGCCCGCATGACTCACATTCTGCACGCTCTTCGCCTTCATCACAGGCTGTCTCTTCCGCCTGCGGTTGGGACCTCTGAGGATACGGCTGCGGCTCTCTGGTTTCAGGCCGACTGTTGAAACTTCTGCTGCTTGTAAGTTCCTCACCGAAATTACGATAAAGTATATCCAGCAGAGTCAAAGTTTCATTTTTACGAAGGGTTACTCCTCTGCTCATATGCTCGTGCTCGGGGTCCCACTCCCTGATGTCCAGCTTCTCCGGCTTGCCGTTCCACTCAACCAGATTAACCTCTTTGGTCCAGCCTGACTGGGACGTATCAAGTACTCCGAAGTGATGTGTGATGTTAAATGTAATGTCCTGGGTTCTGTTAATTTGTCTTGGCATTTTTCTCCTTTCCAAATTTCCCTTTGCATGTACATTTTAACATGGTTGTAATTATATGTCAATGTATTTATTTCGTCGTTGGTCTACTTCATAGCAGCCAGTATCCGCGCCGGAAGCATGCGGCAAACCTCCTCAGATACGGAGGCTATGGAAACCCTCAGACCTTTAGCCAGCGGAATCATGAATATGCCTTCCTTTTCAAGTCTGGCTGAAACTTCATCCGGATTAGAACATGGAATGGAAGCGAAAAATCCCGCATCAAAGGGCACCATCTCAAGACCGCATTCCGCCGCCGCCTTCTCGAAAGCCCTTCCTCTTCTGAGAAGCATCTCCCTGCAGGCCTGTCTTTCCTCAAACACTCTGGCCTTAAGCTCAGGATTGCCATATATCTTCGACAGAATCACCTGTGGCGCTCTGGCGCAGTTAGACCATGAAGCCCTAGAGGAAAACTCGCACACACGTTTGAACTCATCTGCGATTTCCTTAGTTTTAGCCAGGCATATTAAAGCGCCGCATCTCATGCCATACAAAGTGTACGCTTTGGACAGACTATGTGAAATAAGCGGGAGCACATTTTCAGGCATTTCCTCCAGCACAGGCAGGAAACTTCTGCATTCGTCTTCGTCTCCTGCGAAGTCGATGTATGCGGCATCCACAAGAAGGGTTATCTTCTTTTCGACAGGAAGTTTTTCCAGTACCGCCTTTACATTCTGCCAGTCTTCTGCTGTCAGTGAATATCCTGTCGGGTTGTGAGCAGGAGTATTCAATATTATCAGCAGTCTTTCCTGTTTCCCTACCAGTACGGATGCATGTTCCATCAGGCTCTCATGATTAAACTTTCTATCGCTGTTAAAGAAAGTAAAGGTCTCAGCTTTCCTTCCCTGCTCTGCTGCGATGGTATTGTACGGTGCCCAGTACCAGTCAGCTATGAGGATGCTGTCCCCTCTGTCCGTATAGTTGGCCACAGCGTTTCTTATAGCACCTGTTCCTCCCGGCGTAGCTGAGGCCTCCACAAATCCGCGCGGCACATAGCTTCTCAATGCATCCTTCTTCACAGCTTCTCTGAACTCAGGTGTACCGGAAATAGGAGCATACTCTGCAAATTCCTTTGGCTCCAGATTCTTAAATACCTCACTTACGGACGATAATACCATAATATCTCCGTTATCATCCAGCAAAACACCGAGGGTGGCGTTTACAACCTTTTCCTTTCCTTCTCTGGCAATCATCGCTTTAGCGCGATTATTTATTCCGAAAACTTTATCCTCCTTTGGGATGATGCGTCCCTGCTGCGATGCAAAAATCAAATCTTCCACGGGCTGCCTCCTTTTAAGTTTATTCATCAAATTTAATTTTTATATTTTACTATGATTATGTAATTATTACAAGCACTGTTTCGTATGAAAATCAGTTTTTTTGCTAATAATATTCTTAACTGGAGGTGAAAATATGCGTCAAGCACAACGAAAAAAAGAAAAGGACAAGGTTGCTATTGCTCTGATGTTAGCTTTTTGTGTTATCGCCCTTACTTCGATTTTTACGATTAAATCAAATATAGATAAAATCAACGGCAGCAATACAGATGTGCCTGTTTCCGAAAAGACACAAACCGAGACTCCCGGCCAGGCAGAAGAAAAGCCTGACATCTCAGATGACGGTGCTGCGAATCCATCGGAGGAAGCATCCTCTAAGGTGCCCGCTGTAGACAGCGCTGAAAAAAAGGATTCCAAGGCTTCTGCTTCCAAGTTCATCAATCCCGTGAGAAGTGACGAGGCTTATGTCACAAATGAATATTCCATGGATACTCTAATCTACTCCGTAACTCTTGATCAGTACATGACCCACTGCGGCGTGGACATAGAAGCTCCTGAGGACACTCAGGTAGCTGCGGCAGCACCGGGAACGGTAACTGCCATCTATGAGGATGACCGCTACGGAACCTCCGTTGAAATCACTCATTCGGGAGGATTCATGACTGTGTACTCAAACCTTTCCACTGCTGATCTGGTGGAGACAGGAGATGTTGTAGAAGCGGGAAAAATCATAGGAGGCGTAGGTACTACAGGAGTCTTCGAATCTCTGGAACCTGCACATCTGCACCTTGAAATGCTGAAAGACGGCGTTTATGTGAACCCTGCAGATTATATAAAATTTTAAATTTAAAAACTGAATATTAAGAATTCCTACCGAAAGGGGCGCCGTATTAACGTTAAATGGCCGTTAGTCTGGCACCCCTTTTTCATGCACTCGCGGCACAGCCCGGCCCGCCTAGCCTTTTCGCCATTTTCATTTTTGCCTTTTTCCTTTGCAAAAATACAAAGAAATCGGTTAAAATGAAAATTTTATATGGTTCTTGCCACACGGGCAAAAAAAGATGAAGTCCTAACGCTTATTTTACATTGAAGACTACATCCCTTTAATTTTTACTTATTTATTTCTTTTCCTCGTCCTGCAGCTCCGCATATTCCCAGATTGCTTAACGAGAGCACAGCCGCAATAATCGCAAATATAGCTTTTTCGTCAGGTTCAAATATCTGCAGCAGGTGCTCAAGCATGTCAGCAAATCCCATGATCGGCACCAGCGGTGTCAGCATCAGGAGAGAACTCTTTATATATCCCACCTTCATCCAGTAAGCAGACACAGTCAGGATAACCGCTCCTGCGGTAACTATAACCAGCTGCCCTATTCTCCTTTTCCTGGTGGAATTAAAGGCAAAGTAGGCGATGCCCCATATCCAGACTCCTATCATGAGTGAGCCTGCAGCCCAGGATATTATCGAAAAGTCATCGGAGAGCAGTCCCTCCAGACAGCACACCGTGCTGAATACAGTAACTGTTATGAGCAGAATGGCCATAGCCAGCGCTCTGTCCTTTTCATTTTTCATTTGTAATCCCCCTAGTATAACTATAATCTCAAGACCGTTTTACTGTTCCCCGTCATCACCTGACTTTTGCCTGGCGGCGTCCTTCATTCTGTCCTCCATAATGTTTTTTTCGGTCCATATTATCCTCTTGATATTGCCGCGGCGGGAAGTTTTGCCGAAATAGAACTTTCCGATAGGATTCTTTGGCTTTTCTTCTTTTTCCGGATCAAG
Organism: Anaerovoracaceae bacterium; assembly: GCA_051883095.1. GTDB lineage: Bacteria > Bacillota > Clostridia > Peptostreptococcales > Anaerovoracaceae > SUG1106. The sequence continues at coordinate 10,163 of JBJETB010000050.1, read as the reverse complement.
ATTCATCCCCGCGAAGGAGCCTGCCATTCTGTCCATAGTGTCATCTGAATTCCGGGAATGATGCGGTGTCTTATTATCAGACCGCTCATCAAGCTTCAGCTGGATTGAACCTAGAATTATGAGGCCGATGAATAAAGCCGCCATGAACATTTTAGTGTTAATAATCTCGAGAATCAGCCTCCAGTCGATGGGAACTCCGAAGCTGAAAATCAACCAGTTAATTATCCATGCTGCGATGGCCACCAGCAGAAAACTACCTGCCGCTTTGATGGCATTGATCCTGCTCTTCTTTCTGAACTCCTTTCCGAAGTCCTTTATGATTCTGGCTTCCGCCTTCTCCACCTCTCCGCTGTCAGGCAGGCTCAGGTGAGCTTTCATCCTTTCTGCCTCCTGTCTGCAGGCCTCGCACTCTGTCAGATGTTCTTCCACAAGCGCAGAAGTGTCCTCACTTGCAACTCCGTCTACATAAAGGGGCAGAATGTCTCTGATTATGTTACAATTTATTTTATAATTGGTTTCTTTCATGATCCATCGCCTCCATATATTCTAAAATCATCCCTTTTGCTCTGTAAAAAGTAACCCTGGCCCAGCCGGAGCTCTTTCCGAATATCCGTCCGATATTCTCAAAGGGCAGTTCGCCAAATACCCGCAGGTTGAATACCTCTTTATAGGGCTCCTTCATTTCATGAAGAAAACAGTGAATCTCCATTATACTCTCTTTGTCCATGAGACTCTTTTCCAGAGACACTGTTTCATCAACTGATTCGGGTATTTCGCCATATGTAATGTGCTTTTGCTTTTTCATAAATGAAAAGCAGGTATTCCTGGCTATGGCAAAAAGCCAGGCTCTGATATTTTCCGAACCGTCAAAACGGTTTATGCCCTTGAAAGCTTTATAGAAGGTTTCCTGTGCGATTTCCTCTGCCAGAGCATCGTCAGCAGTCAGGCTGCGTATATATAGGTATACGTCCCTGAAATACCGGCGGTAGATTGTTTCAAAGTCCATGGATTTTCCTCCCCTTTACTCATATAACTCCCACGTTCCCCAAACGTTACAAAAAAAGGACAACTGCGTCTTTCTGGCGCCATGCTGTCCTCTCATTCTAGAATTTCACATAATTAATGTTTTTTCCTGCCGCCGAGAACTTATCCTCGTATTCGGTGGTATATAGTGCAGACTCATAAAGCTTCTCACTCTCCGGACTGTGCAAGTCCCGGGTCATTTCTATGATATCATAGCCTGCGGCTGCTATCTCTTCCAGAGAAAACTCGAACAGACCTTCATTATCGGTCTTGAACTCTATTGCTGCATCCGGCTTCATTACCTGCCGGTAGTTCTCAAGGTTTTTATGGTAGGTGAGCCTGCGTTTTGCATGGCGGGCCTTTGGCCACGGGTCGCTGAAATTGAGATAAAGCCCTGACAGCTCCCCTTCCTCAAAGTAATCTCTCAGATCATGGATAAAATCTATGAAAATCCTCAGGTTGGCCAGCTGACCCTCCTGGGCTTTTTCCATGGCTCTGAGCACCACGCTGCTCTGTCCCTCAGCTGCTATGTAGTTTACATCAGGATTTGCAGCGGCGCGGCTTGTAATAAACTTGCCCTTGCCGCAGCCGATTTCCAGCATGATAGGATTGTCGTTTCCGAAGACCTCCGCCCATCTTCCTCTGCATGCGCGCGGATCAGCTATGAGAAAGGCGGAATTGGCCGCCAGTCTTTCATCTAAATTTTTAATGTTTCTCTGCCGCATTAAAACTCCCCTTTAAAACTTCCAGTTGAAACCATCAACTTAAAATATTCTGGATTCTATGATTATCACTGCCAGGAACAGGGCCTGTAAAGCGAAGGCAACATAGTCTCTGCGTTTCAGTTTCATCTCGTTCATCCTGGTTCTGTTTTCACCGCCTCTGTAGCACCTGGCTTCCATAGCCATGGCAAGATCCTGAGCGATTCTGAATGCACTTACAAAAAGAGGCACCAGGATTGGAATAAGGCTCTTCGCTCTGTGAATAAGGTTTCCCGTCTCGAAATCTGCACCTCTTGCCTGCTGGGCTTTCATAATCTTATCTGTCTCTTCCAGCAGCGTAGGAATAAATCTGAGGGCGATAGTCATCATCATAGCAATTTCGTGAGCCGGTACACCGATTCTTTTAAAAGGAGAAAGAAGCCTTTCGATTCCGTCTGTCAGACTCAGCGGCCTGGTACAGAGCGTCAGCATTGAAGAACCGATAATTAACAGGATCAGTCTCACTGCCATGAATACCGCTGTCCTGAGGCCCTCCGCTGTTATTCTGAGGAAACCCCACTGCCAGAGAATGCGGCCGTCTATCATAAACATGTTCAGAGTAAAAGTGAACAGCAGAATTATGATTATAGGCTTGAGACCGCGGACAATAAAGCTGAATGGCACTCCGGATACGACGATTACCGTTCCCAGACATACCGCAGCTATGGCAAAGCCGATAAAATTATCCACGATAAAAAGCTCAATTATGAACAGCAAAGTAGCTATTATTTTTACCCTCGGGTCCAGCCGGTGAATAACCGAGTTACCCGCAAAATACTGTCCTATGGTTATATCTCTGATCATTTAGCTTTCCTTTTTAAGTATGCGGCAATCTGATCTGCCGCAGTATCTGTATCTAAAATAGTGGCTTCAAGATCCACTCCCCTCTCTCTGAGGGTCTCCGTAAAGGCTGTCACCGGCGGAAGCTCCAGACCCACAGCCCTCAGTTCCTCCTTCTTGGAGAAAACCTCATAAGGAGTTCCTGCCGTGACCAGTCTGCCGCTGTCTATTACCACCACTTTGTCGCAAAGCCTTGCGATGTCGGCCATGTTGTGGGAAACAAGAATAGTTATATTCCCTGTCCTTCTGTGGACCTCCTCCACCATGGTCAGAACGTCCTTATGAGCTTTGGGATCCAGTCCCGCTGTAGGCTCGTCCAGAATGAGCACCTCCGGACGCATGGCGACTACGCCGGCAATGGCGACGCGCCTTTTCTGCCCACCTGACAGCTCAAAAGGAGATCTGTCTTTGATTTCCTCATAGTCCAGACCCACCAGTTCTATGGCTTCGCGGACTCTTTCATCGATTTCCTCCTGAGAAAGCCCCAGGTTTCCGGGTCCGAAGGCCACGTCCTTGGCAACTGTTTCTTCAAAGAGCTGATATTCGGGATACTGAAACACCAGTCCGATTTTTTTGCGGATCTGTACCATGGAGACTCCCGGCTGTGTAATGTCCGTATCTCCTATTACTATACTGCCGCTTTCCGGTTTTAACAGGCCGTTGAGATGCTGCAGCAGGGTGGACTTGCCTGAACCCGTATGGCCGATAATTCCCACAAGCTGACCGTCATCTGCAGTAAAAGATATGTTGTCCAGAGCCAGCTGCTCCGTAGGCATGCCTTTATCGTATATGTGAACCAGATTTTCTACTCGTATTGACATATGAATTCTACCATCTTTTCTTCAGTAATAATGTCCTTCGGCACGTCTATGCCGGCTTTGCGCAGCTTTGCACCCAATTCCACCATAAGCGGTACATCCAGATTAACAGACCTTATAAGTTCTTCCTGTTCGAAGACCTCCTGAGGAGTTCCATCCAGAAGAATGTGCCCTTCATGCATGATGATAACACGGTCTGCCCTCACCGCTTCGTCCATGAAATGAGTGATAAGTATAACCGTTATGCCCTCTGCATGAAGTTCATCTATTATAGACATAATCTCCGCCCTGCCCTTAGGATCCAGCATAGCCGTAGGTTCATCGAATATTATGCACTTAGGCCTCATGGCTACTACACCGGCAATGGCGATACGCTGCTTCTGTCCGCCGGAAAGAAGGTGCGGCGCCTTTTTCTTGAACTGGCCCATGTTCACATCCTCAAGAGCCTTGTCAACTCTGCGTCGGATTTCTGCAGGCTCGATGCCCAGATTTTCCGGTCCGAAGGCCACGTCGTCCTCTACGATGGCAGATACCAGCTGGTTGTCTGGATTCTGAAAAACCATTCCCGCAGTCTGCCGTACATTCCATATGTTTTCGTCATCTCGGGTATCGAAGCCGTCTACATAGATAACTCCCTCTGTAGGAAGCAGCAGCCCATTAAGGTTTTTTGCCAGAGTAGATTTGCCGGATCCGTTTTTACCTATGATAGCGGTAAAGCTGCCCCTTTCTATCTCCAGATTCAGATTGTCAATGGCCCTCACCGGCTGACTTTCTTCACCTCTGGTATATTCAAATATCAGATTTTCTATGGTTATGATATTATCCACTTATTTTTCTTCCTTGTAATATTTATCCATATATCTGGAAAGCTGTCTTGCGTTGAACTGTCCGGGAGCCGTAGGTACTGAACCGCAGGCATAGGAAATCACAGAGCCGAAATCTCCGGCACATATCCTGCTGACCTGGCCTTCCTGTCCCATTGCTATAGCAACGATAGGCTTGGCACCGCTGAGCTGTGAATATGCAGAGGCTCCTTCAAGAATGCTGTATGTGTCCACCTCTTCTGCAGCAAAGCAGGCAATTTTAAGTATGTCTCCACCTGTCTTCTCCAGTCTGAGGAACATTTCAGCTATTTCATTTCTGTCCGGCATGCGGTCGAATTCGTGATGAGAAACCTCAGTTTTCACCCTTTTGCGTTTTGCCATCTTGATGATCCTTTCGATCTCCGGATTATCCGCATCGATATCGATCATGTCAGCAACCTCGACTGCCCATCCCATGACTCTGTTGGCCTTCTTTACAGCTGCTTCCCCCTCTTCTCCTTCCGCAGCCTTGTAGTCAATGCTGAACTTCTTCCGTCCGCAAAGCTTCTTTACTTCCTTGGCATCAGCCAGGAAGCTTTCTTTGGTATAGTCAGCCGCACACTCCATGCTGTCTGCGCACCACTCGATGATCTGGGCATACTGTCCGAATTCAGCAATTTCGTGTTTAACCTCCAAAAGGTTTTTGCATGACAGAGACAGACAGATTTCAGGTCTTTTGGTTTTAGGCTTCCTCAATTTCAACTGTACTTTCAACTGTACCTTCCTCTTTCCTTATATTTTTTTCTTTTATTTTATTAATACATCTGTATAACAGATACAGGACATGAAAAACTGTCAGCAGCAGCACTGCAAAGGATGCGATATATCCCGGAGCACCGAAACGTGTCCCGAAAACATTCCACAGAAATACCAGCGGCGACCCCTCCGACGCTTCATTGAGAAACAGGTAGTTTTCGTCGATTAAAATATCCAGTATATAAATCGGCACTGCGCACACGGCCAGAATACCTGCCGTGGTCCACAGCCCCCTATAGTCTGCCCTTATTTCTCCTGCCGCATACAGCATCACCACGTAGATTACTATCCATCCGTGGAATACAAAGCTGTGAATGCACATGAAGTTAAAAAACGGATACTCGGTCCAGTTACAGAACAGCAGCGCTGATATCGCCCCCGGCAAAAAAGCATATGCAAGCATCTGTCCTGAAATTCGTCTCTTTCCACTGAACGCATCCCACAGCATGGCAAAAATGGCAAGCCCGCAGAGGTGCAGCGGCAGATAACCCTTCATAGGTGCGCCGATTGCAATCAGTATGCCGTCCTTCAGAATCTCCGAGCAAAGAATTGCAACAGCGAAAAATTTCTTTATGCCTGTACGCCTCTCTTCATTCTGTCTTATGTAATATCTTGCCAAAATGACTGTAGCTGCAGCAATTGCCGCAAGCCATATCAGATGTCCCGGGCAATACAGATCAAAGCCTATATCCAGTCCCTGCTCTTCTATTCTGAGCGTGTTTATAAAAAAATATTTCAGTTCCATTACAGGTTCCCCGTTCATTGCAATGTGTAATGTGTAATCTTTAATCCGTAAAATGCGAAAAAACGCATCACTCACATTCTATCACTGACCGGGTCCGATGTCAAAATTTATTTCCCTGCTTTTGTCGGTGTACCTGCCGTAGCTATCAGGTCTGCGCCCAGTCCCAGAAGGTTTCTTGCCAGCACAGCGCCCGGCTTCACAGGTCCTGTCACCCTTATTTTGTTTATTTCATCCATCATGTCAAAAATCCTGTCCTTAGGGATTTCGGCCGAAAGTCTGACGGGCAGCACCGGCAATTCCTCTGAGTCGGTTCTGACGGTGGAGGAAAGGCTCCGCACAGGATTGGTCATCTCGTTTATGGCAAACTCCTTTCCTCGCACGCATCCGTTTCCGTTAACCTGAATTTCATCCGTTCCCGCTGCTGATGCTGTCATCCTGCACCCGTTAGGGCACACGATGCATATCATTTCTTTTATGTTTTTATCCATTGGCTCTGACCTCCTTCAGGTATTCCATCGCCGACCTGCCAGCGGCTTCGCCGCTGGCGGAAACGTAATCCACCAGGTCGAACACGCGGAGTGCGTTTCCGCAGGCGAAAACCCCGGGCACGTCTGTCATCTGGTTTTCGCCGCAGGTCGGACAGCCTGTGGCTTTGTTTACAGTCACTCCCACCGACTCTGCCAGCTCATTTTCAGGTATGAGACCCACGGACAGTATGAGTCCGTCGCACTCCACTTTCCGAGCTGTCTCAGACACCGGATTTTTATTTTCATCAACTCTGCATATTTCCACAGCTTCCACTCTGTCACGTCCGAATACTCTGGTAACAGTATGGCTAAGATGCAGCGGAATGTCGTAGTCAATGAGACACTGCTGCACGTTCCTGGCAAGCCCCGACGGTTCAGGCTGTATCTCGTATACGCCTTCAACTTCTGCCCCTTCCAGAGTAAGACGCCTTGCCATTATCAGACCGATATCCCCGCTGCCGAGAATAACGCATTTTCTGGTTGGGAGCTGTCCCTGTATGTTGATCAGGTGCTGTGCCGTACCTGCCGTAAATATGCCTGCAGGCCGTGTGCCGTGTATGAACACCTGTCTTGCAGTTCTCTCACGGCAGCCTGTGGCAAAGATAATCGCTCCCGTATTTACGGTCTCGATTCCGCTGCTGCACACGGCTTTGATAGTGAAGCCTCCGACCTTTTTTATGATATCTGTCACAAACGTGGTGAGCATTGATTCTATGCCCGCCGCCTCAAACTCATCTATGAAACGCTGAGCATATTCCGGTCCTGTAAGCTTTTCTTCATAACGCACCAGCCCGAAGCCGTCGTGAATGCACTGCTTCAGGATTCCGCCCAGCCTGTCCTCTCTTTCGATAAGCAGCACCTTGCCGCCTTCCCTGTGTGCTTCCAGCGCCGCCGCAAGTCCGGCAGGACCTCCGCCGATTACTGTCACGTCAAAATTCATTTCCTTATTCATCAGCTTCCTCCTTCCCGGCGTCTCCCGCTGCAGCAGCCACTGCAGCCTCAGGTCCGCCTTTGGTGAATCCATATGAAATCACCGAGCCGGAGCCGGCCTTCTTCACATCTGACAGAGGAATCCCCTCATGTTCGGCTATTATGTTCATAACCAGAGGCATGCAGAAGCCTCCCTGGCATCTGCCCATGCCCGGTCTCAGTCTTCGCTTGATTCCATCCACCGTCGGCACATGCAGAGGCGAATTGAGAGCATCTATTATCTCACCTTTGCTGATTTCTTCGCAGCGGCATACTATTATACCGTAATCCGGGTTTTTCTTTATGAGCCTGTCTCTTTCCTCCTGACTCATTTCGCGAAGCCGAGGCGGAGCCTTTCTTTCCTCATTGAAGTTTTCATTAGCCTCGACATGCTCTGTTTTTTCCAGATACTCCGCTGCCCACCTGGCCAGGTCTACAGCTATGGCAGGTGCCGCCGTCACTCCCGGTGACTGTATTCCCGCAGCCTCAAGGATATTGTCAGTGAATATGCCTCTTCTCACAACAAAATCCTCCTCATAGGTCGGTGCCCTCACGCCTGTAAAGTATGCGATTATATCTCTGAACTCAAGTCCCGGAGCCAGGTGCTGCTGCATTCTGATGATGGCATCCACCTCGTCTCTGTATGTGGCCGTATCTTCCCTGTCGGGAGTCTCCACGGCATTAGGTCCTATGAGCATATTTCCGTGAATGGAGTGTATCACCCCTACACCCTTGGTGTGATTGCTTCCGTTGAAAGCATTTATGAGAAGTCTGAGGGTTGCGAAAGCCTTTCCCTTCAGCTTTTCCTTTTCATAAGGTGCCACCGCAAAAGGCGCCTTGGCCATGCTGGTCTTAACCATGTATCCGGCCTTCTTGTCTGTTATTATATCGGTTCCGCGTCTCGGATGAATGGTAAAGGTTCTGTCACCGGCCATATCAGCGATTTCATCAGCGTGAACTCCGGCTGCGTTTATTACAAGCTTAGGATACAGAGTTCCTCTGTTTGTCTTCACGCTGACAATATGCCCTTTACCATCTTCATCAGACTGAAGTTCCACGGATTCCACCTTTGTTTCAAAGCTGAACCTTGCTCCGTTTGATGCAGCATTTTCCGCCATGGCAATAGTCATCTCGTAAGGGCTGGTGATTCCTCCTATAGGCATGAACATGCCGCCGTCAATAAAATCCGGCACGTTAGGCTCATGCTCAAGAAGTTCCTCACGCTTCATATATCGTGTGCCGTGTATTCCCTTTTTCTTACCAAAATGTGCCAGGAACCATACTGGTATTCTCTCCCACTTTTTGCAGCAGAGCATTACCTGTCCCTTTCTCTCAAAAGGCACATCCAGCTTCTGCGAAAGTTCCTCGTACATCTGATTGCCTATCAGGTTATAATGATGCTTCTGGGATGATGCAGAGAAGTTTATTCCCACGTGCACCACACCTCCGTTGGCCTTGGACGCTCCGGAAGCCACGTCGGCTCCTTTTTCGCAAACCAGGACATCCAGCTTGTACCTTGAAAGCTCTCTTGCCGCCGCACATCCTGTAATGCCGCCTCCTATAATCAGTACGTCCAGTCTCTGTCCATCCAGAGAGCTGTCTTCAGGCAGCACACTTTCCGGCGAAGGCACAAAGTCTTTAAGTTTTATATCGTTAATCACGCCCAGGTATTTTTTCTTATTGACCGCCAACTGCCCTGCCTTGACGGCTGTCTGCCAGTCGTCAACCTGCCCCCGCAGAACTATGCAGCCCTTTTCCTCTGTAATCTCAATATCCGGGGAAAGCTTCTTTATCTTCTTGCAAATTTTATCAAAGTCACCCATTTTTCTTCTGATCTTCCTTCGTTGATTTCTGTTCTTTATTTCACCTTTTATTTCGCGATTTCTTCCCTGATCTTCTGCTGCAGCGTCTGTATTTCGCTTTCTATAGTCCATACGCCCAGTCTGAAAATCATGAAAGGCAGCCTGAAAATCTGCACTTCCTCATCTGTCATGCCTGTCTGGGCCTTATACTTTTTGTAGTAGCTCCTGCATATTTTTCCACGAAGGAACTGCATCACCGCAGCCACCGCCTTGGACAGCCCCGGTATCATCTCTCCCTCCGTCAGTAGAAAAACCGTTGCAGCCACATCTGCCGCCGGTGCTCCGCTGCAGGCTGTCATCCAGTCTATTATAGTAGACTCTCCATCATGAGTCATAATGTTGTCAGGATGGTAATCGAAGTGCAGAATTGAATCTCCGTCAGGCAAAGCATCTATTTTAGCTATTGCTCTGTCTTTTTCCTCTGATGTGAGGTAATCAAATACCGGTGCATTCATCAGTGTATGCTTGACCATTTCCTTGTAGCTTCTGATTTTATCGGTGTGAGTGTTATGCATCTCAATCTGCAGATCCGCCATTATCTGTGATGCCTTAAACAGTATGGAAGGCTGTTTTCCTAAAGTGCCTATAAGGGTTGCTCCTTCTACCTTCTTGAGTATTATTCCATGACGTCCTTCCACTTCAACCTGTCCGAAGCATTCCACTTCAGTTACACCTTTAGCAAAGGCCTCTCTGGTATTTATCTCCTCACCGTCAATCAACTCTCTGTCGACTTCTTTTCTGAACAGCTTCAGCAGCTTATCTTCTCCTTCCCATCGGAAAATCTCCGATGAACGGCTTGTAAATAGCGGTGTACCTAAACTCTCAATCGTGTATACTCTTTCTTCGGACATGATGCTACCTCCTGTGTTTGTCTCATCTTGTTTTATAGGATAATACTATTCTTTTTGTGGAATAAAGTCAACAGGAATACGTATTGATGCAGACTCCTGTGCGCACCCTTTTTATACATTTTTGTAATCTGAAACGCTGTAGGCCGCA
>JBJETB010000049.1:0-2000 GCA_051883095.1 Anaerovoracaceae bacterium | reverse complement strand
CAGGCTGTCCGAAAACCTCATTTTTGAGCATAAAATTAGCCCTTTTCTTTCTGTGCGTCATTGAAAACTGAATAAAACACACATAGTAAAAGAAAAGGGGCTTATGCTGTTGCCATAAGCTGCATCATTTTTTCAAATCCCAAAAGGTTCCTTGCCCTCTCCATATTATATCCGAGGCAAAAGAGCGCAAACTCCCCGGTTACTTTTCTCAGCCCTCTCAATAAGAAGTAGGCAGCTCCCATGGCTCTTTTTATCGTTCCAAACGGATGTTCTGACAGGCACATCCTCAAGGACATTTTCTCCAGACTCGGTTTCAGGAAAAACTTTACAACTTTTACTTTCTCATAGCAGCCTTTTATAGTCTGCTTTGCATTTTCACAGTTCTTTCCCTCTGCTTTCAGCCACTCTTTGCATGGCTTCTCCAGAGTATCTTTTGTAAAATCAATCTCCTTCCATTCGCCTTTACCTTTATAGCACTTGTTCCTGTTCTTGCAATGTCTGCAGGCATTTTTATTGGCATAGCGGATATTCCCGTTTTTCTTAATGCATTTCTGCCTTAAGATTTCACCTTCAGGACAATATACCAGATTTCTTTCCGGGTCTCTGACAAAATATCCCTCCTTCGCCCGCTCCTGCATCTCCTCCGGCGTTCCATATGTTTTTGAGGGTTCACCAACTTCTTCCGGATTTACTTTCACTTTCCGAAGTACTTCTTTTACTTCCATATCGGAAATAACATCTTTATATACCTCTGGTATTTTTCCCGCATGAAGACTCTTTTTCAGCTCTTCCGGTTTAGTACTGTCTGTCTCTGCTTCTGCTTCCTCATAAGGTATCTCAAGTTCATATCCATCCTTACCATCAGCCAGTATCACGTGGGGAATAATTCCATTCTCAAGGCAGTTTATCATATCTTCCTGATTCTCATAACCTTTGTCCGCTACAACTTCCAGTATCTGCCCTGTTGTTTCTCCCCGAATCCCTTCCATTGTAGGGCTGAGCATTCCATGGTCAGTTACCTGGTTCGTCATTTCAAAATCCCGGATCAGATGCGTTTCAGAATCTACCGCTGTCTGCGGGTTATATGCTACCGCAAAACCATTCTTATTTTTCATAAGCCTTGCGTCTGCGTCCGTCAATGACAGCTGGGAAACACCGGTTTCCTCCATCAGTTTCTGATATGCTTCATATTTTTCCAGACGTTCCCGGGCTTCTTTGAGTTTTGCTTCTACCACTTCACGGGTAAGATCCCCCTGTGTTTCCTCCATTTCTTCCTGTTCGTCCAGTTCTTCCAGAATCCTGAGATACTCATCCGTATGTGCATTCAGCCATTTGATCCTGTCATCCAGCTTATTCTTTGTAAAATTCCTGTCTTTAGAATTATTTGCCAGAAATTTACTGCCATCTATAGAAGAGAATCCCCATTCTACCGCTCCTGAGATCCTGCGGTTGAATTCATGAAAAATGTCTTTCAGGCTGTCAATGTTGTCTTTTCGGAAATCTGAGATCGTACGGAAGTCCGGCTCCACTCCGCCAAGCATCCATTTCACTTCAAGATTTACTTTACAGCTTTCTGCCAGTTTGCGGGAGGAACGGATTCCTTTGCGGTTTCCATATATGTATAATTTATACATTCCCTTTGGATCATAGGGTGGCCTTCCTTCTTTTGCAGGCTCCTTTACATTGTATTTTGAAAGGTCAAGGCTGTTGACAAAAGCATCTATCAGCCTTGCTATGCTCTCCGGATCTACGAAGGAATCCCAGGAACACAGCATCATCTGTGTGCGGTCAAATGTAGGAACATATGCCATAACTCTTCACCTCAAATATTGTATTTCATTTTTCAATTATACTATATTTTTGGCTGAAAATCGCGCTTTCTGTGTGCTTTATTCAGTTTTCAATGTGCAATTATGTCTATGTCAAACACCCTTTAGTGGTGGTTCAACCTTAAGGAGATAGTGTTACTCAACTATCATAGTTTTCGGACAGTCTGCCCC
>JBJETB010000048.1:5322-9217 GCA_051883095.1 Anaerovoracaceae bacterium | reverse complement strand
TTATACTGACGTACCGCAAAGTGTTCCGGATTCCTTTTTTCCAGATCCTCAAACAGCATATCCACTGGATTTTTGTAATTCTCGTCATCCTCCCTGGTCTCACTTTCATTCAGAAGGTCAATCAGGGTGTTCATGTTCTTCTCATCCTCGTCCCCTTCATACCAGATCAGGGCAATCAGTGCCGTATACAGCAGTTTTTCTGCTTTGACCCAGAAATCCTCGGTTGCCTTTTCCCCTTCCCCTTTGGTGTTGGCGATGATAACCGTCACCAGTTTCAGGATATCCTTTTCGGATTTTAAATAGGCAAACGGATTGTAGTGGAGCGATTTGGAGAAGTTAATGGTATTTAAGACCTTGATCACATAAGGCTCATGCACCACCTTCCCGGATTTATCTTTCACAACATTCCCATGCTTGTCTCTCTTTGGCGGTCCTTTTGCTAACATCTTCCCGCATTCTTCGATCAGTGTTCCCTTCGGGTCTGTGATGACCATGGAACAGTTCATCATCATAATAGAGACCTTTACAAAAAACCTTGTTTTACCACTTCCGGAACCGCCGATGACGCAGATGTTTTTATTTCTGGCATACTTGGGGTTCTTCGGGCGGCTCTCCATGGTAATGGATTCCGTTGCCGTCAGCGGAATGTTCATCCAGAAATCATCTGCCATAAATGGTTTGATGTCTTCCGCTGTTCCCCACCTGGCAGAACCATACTCCACGCCTTTGCGGAGCTTTTTTGCATCTGCCTGTTTCTGCCAGACCAGTATCTTCACAACTGCCGCAATCCCGGCTCCCACCAGAACATCCATGTAGTAAAGACTTGGCAGAAACCCGGTCAAAATCCGGTCAGCATGTTCCATGGCATATAATAGTTTGTTTCCCATATCTGCTCCGGGGCTTGCCCGATACAAACAGGATGCCCTGTCTGCAAACAAAAAGATGAACAGGTACGGAAGATTGGTGAGAATAAGCTTTTTCATATCCAAAGCGGACAGCGTAACTCTGGCTTTTGCTTTCAGCTTGTTGGTCATACCCCCGGCAGTAAGCTTTCTCACCGGGATACCTCCTGATGCTTATTCCTGGCTTTGCCCTTCGTCTTCCCTGCAACGATACTCCTGTATGCTGCCAGACGTTTGTGGATGGAAGGGCGGTTCGCCTTCTGGATCTCTTTCTGGGTAAATTCACGGAAAGCTGCGGTGATCGCATCCTGGTCACGTCCCTTAAAGAACACCATATAAACCGGCGGATCTTTGGTCTTATCCTTTTTCAAGGCATAATTGATCCCGTATTTTCTGGCATACCGTTCAAAAGACTTGATGTTCTTGGGTGTGATCTCAATACTCGTCATCCCGGCATTCTGCTTTGCCAGCTCTTTCACCGTGATTTTCCCCTGTTTCGGCTGATTTTTCTGTGCTTTCTTCTCAGCACTTTTCTGTTTCTGATGCCGCAGGTATGCAGCAATCACTTTTTTCAGCACATCTGCCGTCATTTTTGTGGTACGCACACAAAAGGTCACCGTTTTCTGTGTTACTTCTTCCTGCATGAATTTCCCTCCTTTCAGCGTATTACGTGCTGTCCCATATTGAAATCATGACAACCACCACCTTTCCAATTATTCCTCTTCCTGATCTTCAAACAATGCTCGGAAATATTCTTTTCCTTTCGGAGTAATCAGCGTCTGAGAACCCAAGTGTCCATTATTAAAAAAATCCCTGACAATAAACAGGGATTCATTCTTAGGTACCGCATAAGGAAGAAGTGTACCCGACGGACTTCGATATAAAAAACTGCCTTTTAAAAGAAACTTCACGAATTTCCGCTCAGGTACTCCAATTTCTTTTGCAGTTGTCCGAATATTTGAGCATTCTCCTTTGACCATAAAGTGATCAAAATAATTTGCCTTCGGTTGAAGGTCATTAATCTGACTCTGCAGTTCTCTATTCCTATTATTCTCATCCAATAACCTTTGCGCAAATTCCAGAAGTATCTCTGGATTATTGCGTACACTTTCCAAAAGATCACTGGACATATATCCGCCTGTCTTTCGTATCGCTGGTAAAATTTCATCAAATACCCAACTTTCAAAACGCTGTGCAGAGGGCAGATGGCTCTTTGTAATGAGTCGATACACATCTCCTTCAGGAATAAATGTCATCGTTTGTACTCCACCTGCCGTAAGGGCGCCCTTTTTCAGGGCTCCCTTGCAATGCATATTTATTGCATTTCTTGGTTTGGAATAACCCAGAGCAAAAGCCACATCTGTACCACAGAACAAAAGTCTTCCCTGATCTTCAATTACTCGAATTGCACCAAACTCGGTATTATGAAATTCTGTTACTTTACATGTCTCCTGCTCCATCTTCCGATCCCCCAGTCATAAACCTCATAAAATTATCAATGATCTGATCTCTTGTCGCATTTGCCACTTCGACAATCAATGCCATAAGATACTCTGACAGATAATCGCTAAATTCATCATCATCCAGAGCTTCGCCCACCATCCATAAGTGTTCTTCGACGCAGGCAGCCTCTCTTCCAATGACATACGTAATGGATCTTGAAAAATTCGTATCTGAATAAATCAGCCATGCACAAAATATCCGGTTTAAATGAGATTCCATTTCCCATGTGTTGTCCATATTCTCTTTCATAATCTTTGCTGTCAGTGCCGCAGTTCTTTGTGCATCCCGGAGGACATTCTCCTCCACCAGGTTTCCTTCACTGTCAACAAATCCCATTGCAAATAATTCCATAAAATATTTTCTCATGTTCTAAGTCCCCCTTTCTTTTCTTTAACGAAATGGCATTTCCTGTTCCATTTCTTCCGGTATTTCAAAAGGAATGCTTGCCCTTCTTGCAGGCTCAAATCCCTCACTGCCAGAATCTCTCTTTGATTTGAATTCAGCAAATTCCATTGTATCCATAATGATTTCTGTGAAATAAGATACGGTTCCATTTTCCTCATTTTTCACCTGAGAGATGACCAATTCACCGCAAATAGTAACCTTTGTCCCCTTTTCCAGATACTTCTGTACAAATCCTGCGTTGCCTCCGTATGCGGTAATCATAACGACAAATGCTTTATTTGTACGGTTTCTTCTTACTACCAACGGAAACCTTGCCACTTCTGTCTCTCCCTTTTGAGTCGTGATTTGCCGGATCTCCGGAGCTTTGGCAAGTCTTCCAATTAATGTAATTGAATTCATAAGCTTTTCCTCCTAACCTTAGCGCATTCTATGCACCAAAAAATGAGGAACGGAGTCGAACCGTTCCCCACTCACGCAGGATTTCTCCTGCAATATAGGAAATATAGTATTCGCATTTTGGCTTGTCTGTACATATACATCTGATCGTCATCATTTCAGATGACCCGGCTGCAAAATAAGCAGTCACAGTCCCCTGTTTCGGCAGAGGTCCTGCACCTTTCTGGTGGTCTCATTATAAGCTTCGCTCTTCCTGTATCCGATACGGAGTCTTCGCCTGCACGAGCCGGTCATAAATAGAACCGGTAAGCCTGTTAATCAAGATGTATCAGCTCCTTTAGTTTTCAAGGTGCAGTCGGAAGAACAATGAACCTCTTTCATGTTTGGATTTTTCTCAAATCGGAGGAATTTCTCTTTGCCTTCCATATACACTGGATTGGGGGTTTTAAATTCGGACATGATTTTCAAAGATTTTTTTGATTTGGCACATTTTCGTGCAAAGAAAAAAGAGAGCCAATGCCCTCTTTTCAAAGAATAGTTTTCTTATTCAAATATGAAAGAACGTAATCCACATTGGAGCAGCTTTGTTCCAGTTATTATCCACATCCCAATGTTGGGAATAAGGATAAATACAGCCGCACATAGTAAATGCATTTTGACTTCCTGCCATGTATATAACTGAAACCCAA
>JBJETB010000048.1:0-5222 GCA_051883095.1 Anaerovoracaceae bacterium | reverse complement strand
AGCCACAGTCTCATGGCAGAATAATTTTATCCTCCATACATATCATGACGTACCTCTGCATCATAAAACTGGTTAATCGTAACGGGAGCATTATATAAAACTGTTAACATATACTGACGGATATTCTTTACTTTGGTGGTATTCTTGCTTAAGCTGAAAAATACATACTGTATATGCTCATACCCCACTTTCAAAAGTCTGTTCTTTACCACCTGGGCAGGCATAGCTTCCCCATTAATTTGCAGATATTTTTTAGTAGTACAAATTGCATCCAGCATCAGTTCCACCAGTTCTTCTACACTTTCTGGCTTATAGCTCTGACAAAGAATGTCGTATTCGATATTTTCACAAATGATTTGACGATATGCATACCTCTCATCCATCTTATCCACATCATTCCTGTCACGATGGATAGAAGGATATGATTCAGTCTTACTTGATTCATTATCGTTATATTCAGTATTATTACAGTTTGCTTTTGAAACTTCTTGAAGTTTATTTTTCAAACTTCCTGAGGTTTGTTTTTCAAACTTCTTGAAGTTTGTTTTTGAAACTTCCTGAAGTTTGTTTTCTAAACTTCTTGAAGTTTGTTTTTCAAACTTCTGCGTATTTACAGCGTTTTCAGGCATATTTTCTTCATAATTGCAAGGTATCTGCTCCTCATATTCCGGATCATCTGTTTCGATTTCCATTTCTGCAGGCTCGTCTGGATATTCACGGAGGCTGAAATTCTTCACATAAATGACATTTGCTTTACCAAGCCCTAGCCTTTTCTTCTCAATCAGACCAATCCCTGTTTCCTGATCCAGTTCTTTCAGGCAGTTAACCGCTTTATTCCTTCCGCAGTTCAGCATTTCCATAATTTCTTCCACAGAAAAAAAGATATATACTCTGTCTTCCTCATCCAGCCAGCGATTTTTTATTGAAAGCGACATCCGATCTAACATAAGACCATACAGTACCTTTGCCTCACAGGAGAGATTTTTGAAATATTCACTTGTAAACAACAACTTAGGAATCCGATAGAACTGATACATATCGCCTTCCATTCCCTGAAAATAGCTAAATGTTGCTCTAATACTCATGAATCACCCTCCCTTCTTTTTCCGCTATTTATTCTTATTACTCCATTCCTCCAGCAGCTCAATAATTACGGTACGCATCTTTTGCTCATCATAGTCAGGAGTAAAATACTTGTTGATCTCATTTTGCTTTAAAGTAAAGGTTCTTGCCCTTCTTTTTTCTCCCATTATCAAAAGCCGTAGGATTTCTTTCGTTAATGTCTTTTCTTCGCTTCTGATTTTTATTTTTTTCGCCTGTTCAAGACTTGGATATTTCCCTGTAGTATTATGAATCTCCTCCAGCCAGATCTGTTCGGATGGCTCCAGATATGAAAGCTCCACTCCTGTCTGAATGCCCATAAGTTCCTTGTCCACTGCATCCAAAATCGGTTTACGCAGATAAGTCAGCCTGACATAACGGTACACCTGCCTTGCACTGTCTTTTCCCGCTTTACCGATGGTTTCAGCTGAAATCCCTCCGCTGACACCCTGATGGTTCATTGCCTGCATTTTCATCTTGTATGCAAATGCCTTTTCACTTGGAAGGATATGTTCTCTTTGCAGATTGCTGTCTACCATTGCCCGAACGGCATCATCATCACTCATTTCCCGAATGATGACCGGAACCTGCGTCAAGCCTGCAAGAACAGCTGCATGTTTTCTTCTGTGCCCGGATACAATCTCATATCCTCCTTTTTTCGACGGACGCACCAGCAGAGCAGTTAATACCCCTTGTGTTTTTATACTTTCTACCAGTTCATTCATCTCGTCATCATCGTTAACATGAAAAGGATGATTCACAAAATCCCGCAGCTGACCGATTGGAATTTCCTGAATATCATCTTTTGATACAGCTCCACCAATAAGGTCATCATAAGAAGTCAATTTTATCTTCGATGCACTTCTACTCTTCATCTGAAAGCACCTCCTGAGTCAGATACTGATATGCTTCTGCAACTTTACCTCTGGGATCATGACGGAAAATACTGACCCCCTCTGCACTGATTTCAGCAGCACGGACAGAAAACGGTATGTTATGAGTGAAAATACGAATCTGGCTTCCATAGGTATCGTGAATTAATTCTGTAATATCCCGTGCATAGGTGGTTCGTCTATCTACCATGGTGATCAATATTCCTTCAATGGAAAGTCCTCTGTTCAGCTGTCTTCGCACCTTACCGATTGTCCGGATCAGATCCTCCAATCCCTTTACAGGAAGATAGGCTGCCTGAACCGGAATAAGTACCGCATCCGCACATGCAAGTGCATTGATGGTAAGCATTCCCAGAGATGGCATACAGTCGATTAGTACATAATCGTACAGATTTTTTACCTGATCAATATACTGCCTCAGTACCAGTTCCCTGCTCATAAAATTCACCAATGACACTTCCATACCAGCAAGCTCGATATTTGCCGGAAGCAAATCAATCCCCTCTTCGTGGTGAAGAATCCCCAGAGAGTCGTCAAATGTTTCCTCATTTACAATTTTCATAAGAATTGTAGCCAGTGTATCATTCAACTCATCGGGATTGTGATAGCCAAGGCTTGCCGTCATGCTTCCCTGCGGATCATTATCAACTACTAAAACACGCTTTCCCTCTCTGGCCAGTCCCACTGCCAGATTTACACAACTGGTGGTTTTACCCACACCGCCTTTTTGCGAACATAAAGCCAGTACCTTGCAGTCATTACTTACTGTTTCTTTCATTGTCTTTTTCCTCCCACAAATATTTTGATCCCTTCAACATCCACATCATTGCATCTAAAAATGCAAGAAATCTTTCCGTCATGCTTTCCATCCCCTGCTCTGATAAGTCAGGGCTATCCTTTTTTATGTCTTTGGACACTTCTTCAAGGACGGTGTACATTTCACGAGCCTCTGATCTGAGAATTTCCAGGTTTTCCCGCTTTCCCACCACACAAACATGGTTATAGATACAGGAGCGGACAATATAATCCTGTTTTTTCATGCCACTTGCCTTTACCCTTTCATTGATGACCTGCTGTTCATAAGGTGTAACCCGGAATGCAATTGTCGGTTTATTGTGTTTCCCATGTCTGTCACTTGCCATTTCTAAGTACCTCCTTTTTCATTTTCTGCTCAGTATGTATTTCATTCAGTAACTTCACTGCAACACGTTTTTCAGGCACATGATTGCCATATGCTTCTGCGTACTGCCAATTCATGCGCAATGTACCAAGTCTTTCCCATCGCTCATATGACGGTACACCTATTGCCTCAAGCATTTTTTCATGACTTTGCCTTATCCGATGAAGCTGAATTTTTTTAACCCCAGTTTGCTCAATTCCATGATTCAAATGATATGCCAGTCTTTTGTCAGTAAAACAAAACAGTCTCATATCTGGACTTTGATTCACATGACTGTGGATGTACTCATTCAACTCATTTACCAGAAATTCCGGCATTGTAATCATTCTGTTACTGGCAACGGTTTTGGTATTAACAAACTTCCCTTCTCCTGCAACGACCCGAAATGATTTATTGATATTGATAATACCGATCTCAATATTCACGTCCTGATACAATAATCCGAGCAATTCACCAACACGTATTCCTGTCCAATACAGCATTTCAAACGCCATTCCTTCTTCCGTCCTTACATCAAAAACAGAAATAAACTTCTCATATTCTTCCATTGTCCATGTTTCTTCCGGAAGCAGTTTTCTCATGTTTCCTCTATGCATTTTCATCATCTCCTTTACTTTCCTTGTCTTTGTATTTCATATCAAGCAGCCCTGCCAATTTGCTCTGGGTCGAAGGATACAGGTGGGAATAGGTATTTAATGTTGTTTCTACCTTTTCATGTCCCAGACGTTCTGCGATCTCCAGCGGAGCAACGCCCATATCCACCAGCATACTCGCATGGGAATGCCTGAGATCATGCAAGCGAATTCTCTTTACTCCCGATTTTTCAATTCCGTTGACCATACAATGTTCCATATATGATTTTGTAAAACGGAACAGCCTTTCGTGCTTCATAATTCCGTACAGATGACTGCAGTACTCCTGAAATTCCTCAACAAGAAAATCCGGAAGTGTAATTACCCTGATACTTTTAGGAGTCTTCGGTCTGGTAATTACATCTTTTCCTTTTAATCTCTGATAAGATTTGTTGATAGAAACCGTTTTTTCCTCAAGATTGATATCATTATAAGTTAATGCCAAAAGCTCCCCGATTCTCATCCCCGTCCAGTACAGAAACTGAAATGCCATCTTCGCCTCCGGTTTATCATCTACTGTTTCAAGAAAAGCCTCAAATTCATCCTGCATCCAGAAATCCTTCGGTTCTCCTTTGCTTTTCCCGATACTGCCTGCTTTCCTGCAAGGATTATCTTTCAGGTTGTAATACCGCACAGCATAATTAAAAATTGCTCCCAGCTGGCAGTTGATTGTTTTCAGATATGTCTCTGAATAATTCTGCTTTAACAACTCGTTCTGCCAGTTTCTGATATCTGCAACTGTAATCTCACTTAAGACCTTATGCTCAAAATACGGCTTGATTTTCAGATCGATAATATAACGTTTTGTGTACATGGTATTTTCACGCAACCGGACTTCCATATCTTTGTAATAAAGCTCAAGGAAATTACCAAACTCGATGTCAACGCTCTGCGTCTGCTGCTGAAGGAAATCCCTCTCCCACTCTTTTGCTTCTCCTTTGGTCCGAAAGCCACGTTTCTGTTTTCTCTTCCGGTTTCCTTGCCAGTCCCTGTAATACACCTGTACTTTCCAGTTTTTTCCTTCTTTATATACTCCCATCGCTATTCCTCCACTTTCATGCCATAAATCTTCTCGGCAAGGAATTTTGTTGATATCTTTCCCGGAATGACCAGAAATCCTCTTTCTTTCAATTCCTCGTTGTAGCCTTTCATGATTTTATATGCAAAGGCTTTTGATACTCCCAACACTGCACAAACATCATCTACGTTCATATACATTTTTTCCTGTGTCATACTCATATTGTTTTTTCCTCCGATAAATACTGTTCTACATGTTCCAGACCATAAATCTTGTCCTCAACATAACGAGTGGGTACCCGCCCTAAAATCACATAGTAGTTTTTACTTGCCAGGTCAGCGTTCATCCGCTCCACCACCCTGTAAGCAAAAGAGACCGAGATATCAAATACTTCCGCT
>JBJETB010000047.1:0-54327 GCA_051883095.1 Anaerovoracaceae bacterium | reverse complement strand
TCTACCCCCGCGCCTCGGCACTCCCCAAAACTGGGCGTCGAATACACGCCATGCAACGCTCCAATCCCCCCCCATTCCATTGAGACATCCGGCTGTTGGCCATCCATTCTTAGGCATAGGAACAGCGGGGGCTTTTTCGCAGATGACGCGGACCGTTTCCTGGAGGACCGCACCGAAGTCTGCCCCTTTATTGGAGCTGAAAGCTCCTGGGACGTTTTCCCAGACCATATATCTCGGTCTGATATCTTTTCCTGTCCTTCCTCTGTCTGCATCTGCTTTCCTCATTTCTTTTATTACTCTGAGCTGATCCATAAATAGTCCGGAACGTTCGCCGGAAAGCCCAGCTCGGTTTCCGGCGATACTTAAATCCTGACAAGGACTTCCACCAATAATCACATTTACGGGCGGTATATCAGCTCCATTTATTTTTGTTATATCGCCTAAATGCTGCATGGCGATCCTCCTTTATTTACTCTGATCTCTGTGAAGCATTTTTCTGATGCCGTCTTTTACCCGATTGATGAAGCTCGGACCGGCTTTTCGCATAGCCTGGTTATGGCTCTTAACAACGGCTCTGTGTTCAAATCCTGCAAACACATTAGCCGCATTATTTGTTCTGTATGAATAGTGACTTCTTTCCATATGTTTAATTCTTCCTGACATGATATATCCTCCTATATGATTTTTAATGAAATAAGTAATAAAATTAAAAGAATGAACGATATAGTAAAATACAGGTTCTTTTCTTTGTGTTCCTTTGCTCCTAACACACCGAAAAGGAATATACCGGCGGCAATCAAAAGAAAACACTGAAATATAGTTGCTAACATTTCTTCAGTCCCTCCTTAATGTCGCCAAATAGCACCGGCATTTCCTTACACACCGTATCCAACAGCTGTGTAGCAACCTCCCGCATCTGCGGATGAGCTGCGGGAGAACACCGGAGTTTCAGAAAATGTCTCCATTCTCTGATGTTTGCGGTCATAACGACTTCTGTTTTCAAGCTGTTCGGGAGGACAGATCTTGCTTCCTGTGGAGACCATTCGGCATTTAACAGCTCAAAATAGCACCGTTCTGCATTCTCACAGCTTGCTTTCCAGATATCGAAACCGGGTTCTTCAGGTTCAGAAAAGCAGGGCTTGATTACTGTTATTTCAGAATTGAATTTGTCGTTTGAGTAATTACAGTACCGGGTAGATTCCTGACAAAAGGACGCCAGTCTGTGCCGAACCAGTTCATGTGATACGCCACGATCGACTATAAATTTAACAGTGAAGCTGCAATGCTCCAAAACCGCCTCATGCCCCCTTTTAATAATGCTTTTGATGAATGATTCCGCGCTTCCTTCTGTGATTTTGTTTTCTGACTTATAGCACACCCTGCCACAGGTCTCTAACCGCTCCATAATCACATCACCGTTAAGTGGCGTGATAAACTCTATTGACGGTTTAATGATCTTCATAACCTGTCCTCCTTATTTTCTGATAAAGCGACCCAGTAAATCGTTTGCATAAGCGAATAAAAACAACCAGGACAGCGATACGATGAATACAATAAACGGAACATAGCTGTCACCGTCAGCCATAAAAGCTGACAAGATGCAAGTATAAATACTGATGTACGCAGATACCTTTAACACTTTATTTTTGTTAAATCTGAATTTCTTTTTCATTCTTATTACCCCTCTTATTAATCTTTTGTGAAGAATTCACCGACCCATCCATCTGCGTTAAGTGGAAGATCCGGAGCCCATGATATAGGCTGCGACATGATCTTTTTCACCTGTTCCAGCATGGTTTTGTCGTCTGCAAAAGGTCGGATGTCAATAATGACCTCATCATGTACATGAAACACTATCGGGAACCCAGCGGCCTCCAGATGTTCTATGGCTTCTGCAAGGCAATCTCTGGCAATGGCCTGCACACAGTTCTCTACAAGTTTCCCGCCATATGTTTCGATGCGGCCCCATTTATTCTTGTCATTTACTCCCATATAAGTGATAGATGGATTTCCCCATCTGTTTTCCCCGATTTCCGGGGATATGTAAAACAGCTTTCTGCCAGATGGAAGTGTGATCGTGAAACAATAGGTCTGCTGATTGTAGTCATATTCTCTTGCCAGCCAAAGACCGTTTACGTTCACACAGCCACCGTATTGAATGACCTGTACAGCTGCATTGTCGATGGAATACCATAAATCTCTGATCTTGCTATTGGAATCTCTCCATTTATTCACGATGTCCTGTACCTCATCATCGGTAAGATTATCCAGATTATGCCCGGTGTCCATCCGGCGCATAGCTCCGACACCGCCCTGGTATCCGAGAGCCAATTCTGCGACCTTTCCTCTGGCGCGAAGAGAGTATTCTGGATTTCCTTTTTTGATCCGCTCAATAGGTACATGGAACATCTGGGAAGCAGACGCCTCATAGATTTTTCCGTGTGACCGGAATACATCCAATCTCCATTTTTCACCGGCCAGCCATGAGATTACACGTGCCTCAATAGCGGAAAAATCAGCATCGACCAATACATTGCCAGGGCTGGCGATAAAAGCCGTTCTGATGAGCTGTGAGAGCGTGTCAGACACACTTCCGTAGCATAGCCGGAGAGAAGATGTCCTTCTGTCTTCGACCAGTTCACGTGCCAGCTCAATCGGATCTGTGTAGGTTCTCGGAAGGTTCTGCACCTGTACCAATCGGCCGGCCCACCTGCCAGTACGGTTCGCCCCATAGAATTGAAGCAGTCCACGAACCCGATTGTCTGGGCAGACACACACTTTAATGGCATCATATTTTTTAGTGCTGGTCTTTCCGAGTTCCTGACGGATCTCCAACATTCTTTGAACATCAGGACTGTTATTGTCCTTTGCCAAAAGCTCGCTTACGGTTTCTTTTTTCAGATTGTCGATCTCCACGTCCTCTGTGGTTTCCTTGTTTAACCACTGCACAAGCTGTTTAACGCTGTTCGGATTGTCCAGCATGGATATGTTTCTGGCTTCCTCCATAAGTTGGGCTTTTACCTGTTCGCCAATAACCAGCGCGCCCTCCACAAGAGACATATCCACGGCAACACCCCTTGAGTTGATAACCAAATCTGTTTCCCATTGCTTCTGAACAAAATCCGGAATCGGAAAACTGGAAAGCCTGCGTTCAATTTCCATTTCAGTCACAACATCCTGGGCATTGTATTCTTTAAACAGAGCCCATCTATCCGGATCATGATGGGGATAATTTCTGGTCCTCCCACCATTGGATTTCGTAGGTTTACAAGGAACACAAAAGTAACGAATGAGGGCTTTGCCTGTATTTAATTTCTGCTTATCCTCTGGAAGTCCCAGAGCTTTTCCAGTTGCGTCCAAACCTGCTGTATATCCACAATATAGACCGTGAAACATGGTGCAACGCCATTGTGACGGCTGCATGGTTCCATAAACCTTAGACAGTCCCATAAACTCAAACGGTGCGTTGTATGCATGTTTTATGTATTCTGGGCTGTACAACGCTGACATGAGCCAATCAGGAATACGTTCGCCCGAAGCAAGATCAATAACCTGTACCTGCGATCCATCAACTGAATAGGCAAAAAGAAGTATTTCAAAATCGTCAGATGCGATATATCTATAAGCACCAGCCTTTGTAATTGGAACACTTGAAAATGTTTCCAAATCTATTGATAGATGATGAACCATATATTTTGCCTCCTTGAAAAAGTGGCTACCCTCTGCCTATATTCGTATTACCTATGCGGTGCGCATTTTCGCATTCACGTATCCTACATTTTGGGTATTTAATGCTTCTGGCTGTCACAACCACTGTAAATGCGGTATTCCCAGCTTTATTTCCGCAATCCCCAATGACGGCATTTGTTATGTCCTCCGACAGCTCACGCAAGAGACTTTTATCATTACGACTTATCTTTGAACGCTTATGTCTGTCCTTTCTGCTATTTTCGTCTGCCAGGGATACACTTTTCTTACATCGGAAGACCAGTGATCGGATTAATCTGCGGTGTAGCTGCTCCAAATCCACCCGCTACCGGTGCGCCGTAGCTTCCGGGTGTTGCTCCCATCAGTCCTCCCTGGGCTGCTCCATAATCAGGAGAGGTGGCCGGCGCCGCCGCCTGCCCGATTCCGTCAAAGTCGGAAGCTGCGGAAGCTCCACCAGCCAGAGGCTCACCGTCACGGGTCTTCATAACATTTCCGAGACCACATCCAACACCCTTGTTTCCGTTGGTATTGAAAGCAAAGAAGTTGAGAGTAACACGGGCATACATACCGGAGTAGATGTCCTGCGGAGCCAGTTCACAGTTGATATTGGAAATGTCAACAACCTGCGGCTTTCTCTTTGTGCTGGCGGTAATAACCCAGTGACCGGCGCATTCGGGGCCGAACTTAGATCCGTCATTTCTGAGACCGTCACCATCATAGATGAGTGCGTTTCTCAGCTGCGGTCTTGCACCTTTCCAGTCATTCACTACAGCAGCCTCATAGGCAGCTCTCATGGAATTGTCGATGTCAGATTTTGTTGCTACGTCTGTTTTCGGGATCAGCATAGTAACGGAATATTTCGGTTCGGATCCTGGCTGATTCGGATTGGCATACGGTTCGCTCAAATGAGCATAGGAAAGTCTTACTTCACCGGTTAATACTTTTGTGGGAATGTTCTGATACATATTGTTTTTCTCCTTTTTAATTATTTTTCAAAAAATCGTTTGCTAATTTAAGCATTTCATCTAGGCATTTCACAGCCGCCTCTCGCTTTTCCGGGGATTCATTTTTCGCTCCCGGAAGTGCGTATTCCTCCACGATCTTACAAATGGTCTCGTAAATTTCATCGTGTTTTCGGATTGCCAGAATCATATTTTTGTGGTCCTGATCCGGAGCTGTTCTCTCTAAAACATCCAGGAATAAATTTCTGAATTTGTCATCTGTCGAACTCTTGTCTCCGACTTTAATTTCCTTAATTTCAATATCACTTTTTACAGTTCTATCGCGTCCGGAAAACGGACGGGGGGGATTGATGTTTCAAACGGATCAAATGGATTAAACATATTAAATGCTCCTTTCACATAGCTTTTAGCTTAGCCTCATTCCAGGCTGTTATAACTTTTTGAAAATTTTCATATTTACTTTTTGCGGATTTAACTGATTCCAACATACGTTTGTTTTTCGCACGAATGGAAATAGCTTCTTTTTTCTTTCCGGGGTTTTGCCGCAGAAAATAAACTGGATCCTCGTATTCCCGCTGATATTTGAGACCTTTTTCTGTCCACACAGATTTCAAATCTTCGGACATTTCCAGAATATAATTATCCAATGTTCGGATAGTCTCTTCATTCCTGTACGGTTCTTCAAATATCAACCGGAATAATTTCTTTTTGTTTGCCAAAGTACAATCATCTAAAAATGCTGGAAGCCGGATTGTCATATGGCATTTATAAACCTCAACTGGAAGTTGTAGGTTCCTCATTACTTACACCGGAAAAATCGGCAACCGCAGGATTATACGGTTCGCGTTTATCGGATTCCACCACCAGTGTAGGTTTATCCTGCGGCTTCACGATCAGGGAACCAACCAAGTCGGCGAACTTTTTCTTTCCGATAAGTTTTTCCAAATTGGAAAGTGAAAGCGGTTCTTTCGGCTTATACAAAACTTCGTCCTTATATCCAGCCTTTTTAATTTCTGCCAGAGCTTTGTCTGTATCGCTGAAAGCACGATTGCTTTTACCCGCCACCACTTTCCATCCTGGGATTGTTTTTCCGGAAAGAATGGCTTGCAGGGCATATTCTTCGATGTCTTTGTACCACTGCACCAATTCAGCCCCACGCATAAGAAGATCCGCGATATCATTGTCAGAAAGTATTCCGGGAACTTCGGCTCCCAGGCAATCAGCCTGTTCATAAGCCATGACATCCTCACCGGTCATCTTTCCTTCAATGAAGCAATCCTTAAAATCTTCCAGTGCTGTATAGTTTTCAGCTCTTGCTTTACATACCGCTTTTCCTTTACAGAAGCGGCACCAGCTGCCAGCGGCAAATTCACCCATTCCGGAATATGCTTTCAGAGCTATAGGCTTTACCCATTCACCCCATTCAAGAAGCTGATCCACGGTCAATTCTTCTTCACTTACATCCTCTGTGATTCTCGGCTGTACGATAGCCATAGATACTCGCTTGATAGTGTCACCAAAGATCGGGGAATACTTTTTTAAGGCTCCCAAAGCGTACAGACGCATCTGAGAATTTCCTACCGCGGAAACCTGCACCCCTTTTCCGTGTTTATAATCGGTTATATGTAAAACACCGCCGCCGATCATTACACAGTCACAGGTGCCAAAGCCATCCGGTACATATTCGGAAAAGTCAACCTTTACTTCCTGTACCGTGTACGGCTTTTCCGAAAAGCTCATGGATTTCTCAAAAAGATACTGGGCATAGAACTCGGCTGTTTTTAACATTTCCGGTTGATACCATTCATCTTTCATGAGCTTTCTGTTTTCACTGTTGAGCTTCCGTTTGGTTATGAGATTAAAATTGTACTGTGCCGCCACCTCGCAGAACTGGTGAGCCAGAGTTCCTTCTAAAGCGTATTCACTCGTTTCTTCCGGGAAATTGACCTCAAATCTGGGAGCGGCAGTACAATTTATCCATCGGCTGGAAGCCGATGCAGAGAGTAAAGCGTGTTCAGTTGGGCTTCCCATATGAACACCTCCTTAAATCGCAGCACCCAGGGCTCTTAAATCAGCCGCAAAAGCCTCATAAGCGTTTGCATTAAGCTGGGTAATCGCCTGCACACCATACTTTCCTAAAAGAGCCATGATTTGCTGCATTTTTCCCTGATCCACAAGAGCCGCACCTGCTCTGGAGATAGCATCAAGCGTGATCGGTGCCGCCTGTGTCTGCGCCGGAGCAGGAGCCGCAGAAACCTGCTGTGCCTGTGTAGTTGTCTGCTGAACTGGCATTACAGGAGTTTGCGGAACCGTATTCACCGGTGGCTGCTGTGTTGGCTGTACCGGGGCTGTTGTAGATATTGGGGCATTCATTGTGGGAGGGGCCGCAGTTTCCGGAGCCTGTGTGGCGGGGATCTCGTTTGCTTTCGGTGAAGGAACCTTTTCCACAACACCTTTTCCAAAAGAAACAGCCAGATTGTTGAGTGCTTCGGTCAGTGCCGGAGCTTCGATGATAATTTTGATTTCTAACATAATTTTGCCTCCTTATATTTTGATAAAATCAATTTCTTTCCATAGACTTTTTGTCTCTCCATTCTTCAAATCGTTCCATGTTTTCATCGGAATCATAGAAGCGTTTAATTGCTGAGAGAAACGTCTGACACAGGTTATGTACTTCTGAGGGCGGGATTTGAGAGAGGTTAATCTGTAATGCTTTCATTGTCCACACCCTCATCGGCAGTTAATTTGGATTCAATTCTTTTCAGAGCATCCAAAATCTTATCTTTGGTTCTCTGTTTTGTGTCCTCACTCTCAAAAGTCTTTCGACCATTGAGGACTGTGGACAGATATGCCGGTGTGTATCCGCATTCTGCGGCAAGCTGCACATTGGTAATTCGGAATTTGTGCATTCTACCGATAACATCAGCTGTCCAGTCTTCGTTAAAAATTGCTTCCATGGTTTACCTCCTTCTGTAAAATTTATTTATCTTTTTATTACTATACAGTTGAATTTATTTAACTTTTAAGGTATAATGTGAGTGCGAAGTCAAATTAATACCCAAGATGTCAGCCGCCGAATAGTAGGAAATTCGGAGGTCTGGTTTTTTGTTGTCAAATTTATTTAACTGTACAAACAGAGTATAGCTTAATAAATTTGACTTGTCAATAGTTTTTGTAAAAAAATTTTAACTAGGAGGCAAGCTATGGATTTTTATACTCGATACGCACAGACGTGTGCAGATAATGGAATTGACCCATGTTCCCAAAAAGCAGCGGATATGTTTGGTGTGACCCGCGCAACCATATCAACATGGAATAAAAGAAGCAAAGCACCTAAAGGAGAAACAGTGGCGGTAATAGCAGATGCGTTAAGTGTGTCAGCGGATTATCTGCTCGGAAGAACTGACGATCCGACCGACCGTACAAAATCTGATTCTGACGTAACTATAAATAAGACCGATAAACCGTATATATTTCAGACAGAAACAGACAAAGATAAAAAGAATGACGGGATCATGAATCTGTATAATCAGCTGGATGCAGAAGACAAAATTAAGATTGAGGGAATCATACAAGGAATGCTTTTGAATGATAAGTATAGGAAAAAACAACAAAGTCTCGCATAACCAAAAAAGATGGGAAGGTCATATCTGCGGATTTTACGAAATGAAGGCTACACGGGACAAAGGAGGTATGCGGATTGGATAATAAAAAATCAGATAATCGTGGTGATTGTGCGGTCGTATACGCCCGTTATTCTTCCCATGGTCAAACTGAACAATCCATAGAAGGTCAGCTTGCGGCCGCCCATACTTATGCAGAAGCAAAAGGATATACAATAGTTCATGAGTATATTGATCGGGCCATGACCGGAAGAAATGACAACAGAGATGAGTTTCAGCGAATGCTTTCCGATACAGCAAAGAAGCAGTTCCAGGTTATCATTCTTTGGAAGGTAGATCGGTTCGGGAGGAACCGAGAAGAAATCACATTTAACAAATACCGATGCAAAAAGAATGGCGTCCGGGTAGAATATGTCGCTGAAAGTGTTCCGGATTCTCCGGAAGGTGTTATTCTGGAAAGTGTCCTGGAAGGTATGGCAGAATACTATAGCTTGCAGCTTTCCCAAAATGTTCGCCGTGGGCTTTATGAGAGTGCGAAAAAGCATCATGTCATTGGTGGGCACGTTCCACTGGGGTATAACATGGGACCAGACAAAGAATATGTGATAGATCCGGATACGGCACCTACAGTAAAGCTGATATTTGACATGTACGCTGCCGGATCCACAGTAACAGAGGTTATCGCCTATCTGAATGAACACGGATACAGAACAAAAGCAGGAAAACCATTTACCAGAAACAGCCTTTCTGTTGTTTTGAAAAATGAAAAGTACATTGGAATTTATGAATATAAAGATTTGATCCGGGACGAAGATGCAGTTCCGGCAATCGTTGACAAAGATGTTTTTTACAAAGTTCAGGACATGCTAAAGGTGAACCGAAGAGCGCCATCACATAAATGGAGCTACACCGATTACATTCTGTCTGATAAACTGTTCTGCGGATGCTGCGGATCTAGCATGGTGGGTGAAAGCGGCATCGGGAAAATGGGCGTAAAGTACAGCTACTATATGTGTGTTAAACGGAGGAAGGACGGAAGCTGTAAGAAGAAAACGGTCCGGGCAGAATGGATAGAAAACCTTGTCATGGAGCAGATACAGAAAATTTTACAGGATGATGAGCTTTTAGAATTTATTGCTGAGAACACCTGGCAGTTTTATCTGGAACAGGATGCCGACCAGGAACAGCTCCGGATCTTACAGAAGCAGCTGGGAGACGTTGAAAAGGGCATAGGAAACCTTGTGCGCTCCATAGAGGCGGGTATTTTTAATGATGCGATAAAATCCCGTATGGAAGAATTAGATGCCCAGAAAACGGCTCTGAAGAAGGCTATAGCCGATAAAGAACTGGCCAGGGGATTCCGCTTGACAAAAGATCATATTCTTTTCTTTCTGGAGCAACTTAAAAATATGGATTACAAAGATCGGGAATGCCAGCGCAGATTAGTGGATACTTTTGTGAATTCCATCTTTGTATACGATGACTATTTTAGGATCACATTTAATTTTGGCGGGGACAGTAATACCATAACATTAAAGGATTTAAAGGACGCGGAAGCAGGCGAAGGGTTCGTACGCTGCGTGTCAGTCCCTGCTTTAGCACGCACATACAAACTCAATATTATATGGTTTTTGAATGTGTTTGCTGTGGACGTAAGAATCCCAGAGAGCTTATAAAAGTTCTCTGGGATTTTTTTTAATCAGTGATTTTCCAATTAGCTTACCATTCTTCTAAACTGTTCAATAATTCTTCTTGATCCATCTTGTTATTTTCACACCAGTTTGAGAATTTACACTTATTGCAATTTCCATTAACCCTATCACATTCTTCATCCATTTCATAATTAGTTGGAATTTTCCACATAATTTTCTCCCTATCATTGTGTAGCACAAATAACCGGGGGCACAAGGCCCCCGGATTTATTTAGATTTACGGATTCGGAAGCAGACGGGCGCGCCGACCCACGTGTAGGATGCACTGTTGTAGTGGGCACTCCCGCTGTAGCTGACATAAGCGAAATAGCTGGTGGTGCCAGCATAAGCGGAGATAAGCCACCAGCGAACTGTATCACCATCTGGAGATAGTCTGCGCAATCTGTGGCGACGATCTTTATACCACTCCATCTGTTCATACAGCCCATTATCCCCATAACATTCGTCATCAGGAAATACTTCCGGAGCGGACGGAAGAAACAGGTTGAAATAATCCATGTTTTCAACACCGTCTTTATCCAGCCATTTACGTGGTGTCTGAACAATCGCATTTTTTAATTCATCTGGCAACTGTTCCCAGAAGTCCTTGAAAAGGTCATCAACCTTATCTCTGGTAACATATTTGCTGCCTATACAATCTTCACTCTCAAAGCGTATGTAATCCCCATCAATTTGAGTGATAACAAAATTTGTCAGTGTTCCATCTTTCAAAAATACAGAGAGGGAATCTCCTACATTAACCGGAATGTCCCTAGACTGAATACCTTTAATCAGATCAGCAAGTTCTCCAGTCTTTTCTGTGGCTCTTACAAGAACAGATGTCTGGGATACTGGAGCGGAAGTATGAACCGGTTCAGCCGGTCCCTCCATGATAGGAAGATTAGCAGCTCTGAAAAACTGTTCACGTTCTCTAGCCACAAAATCTGCATCCCCGGAGCATTCAAATTTTAAATTATCGTTGAGTTTTACCTTCAGTGTCATTTCTTTCATTCCCGTACCCTCCATTATTCTGTTTTCAGTTCCACAACAAGCTCTTTTCCTTCAGTCCAACCGATACTACCAAGGGTGGCTTTCGGAACATAGATTGTCCCGATCTTCGGTGCGTCCAGCTCATTTTCCAGAACCTCTGTAAATCGGATTGTATTTTTAGTCGCCTTTTCCATTTTGAATTTTACCTGCATTTTCTTATCCTCCTAATTTATCAAATTTTTTAATGGTCCTTTATACTCATGAATATTTCCCACAACACGAACTGACCTTCCTGCATTGTGGTGATTGCACAAATGCCAGAGAGAAAAAATAACACTGTCAGTGTCTATCCGTGGACCAGCAACTGCCACAGCTAATAATCCTGTGTGCGTTTTGCTGTATTTAACTTCCCAAAGTGTCATTCCGTCAGAAAGGTAGTCTCCTTCAAATACAAGAACACCGTCATTATCATAAACATCTGCGCACTGCATTACCTCATATATCTGTGGATGCTTTAATACAACGTCAAATGTGTCTCTTCCGGTTTTTCCAGAACCGCTATAGGGCAGGCCAGTATACATCGTTTTATCCATCCTATTCCAGGTTCTGAATCTAAATCTGTCCTTACTCATTTTTAGCGGCGCCCCCTATATACGATTGTGCATTCAACTTTGGATCCGCTGAATATATCATCGAGAATATCGGAGACGATGCCCCAATTTCCTCCGGCAATGCCGCATCCTATATATCCTGGAAAAGCGACCGTAAGATTATGCTTTTTCGCAAACTGCTGCACTTTTTCAGCCGCATCACGGAAAGCACCGTAATCCGTAAGAACTGATTTTCCAGAAGAATCATCCTGGCTAAACATATTTGCCAGGTATCTGCCATCATTGAGCCGGATAAACTGGACTGTTCCCAAAGCCCCTCTGCCGTGTAGCCTACAATATTCCTCATACTCGGCATACTGCTCTGGTGTCAGTAAATCTCTTTGTATCGCATAGGCGATACCGCCACCCATAACACCATAGTAATTTGTCTGGTGACAGATAACTCCGGAATCTTGCCGGAGTAAATCCCCATTGATAGATTTAATCATGTATAAAACCTCGCTCTCTCATAGTTTTCATCAGATCTTCCTGAAATTCTTCCGGTGTCTGACATTTAATGTTGCCCAGCAATTCTGGATTGTCGAACTCATTTCCCATAACCTCTATGATACACTTATCGTGAAAATCATTCAGATGGCTATACATAAGCCCTTTCGGATCCGTAAATACGAAGGCACCGGCATCCGAAAGATACCGAACCACATACCAGGAAACCGTGGCGGGATTGTTATAGGTGTTCGTTACCTTAACGATATCATGCTCCCATATATGTTTTTTGTTGGAATCACGTTTTCCGGTAAACTGACAAAGGGTGTCCGGGTTTATATCAGCTCTGAGCTTTTTGTTCGGCAGTCCCCAATCGGTCATTTGATCGAATATGATATAGTCATGCGTAATTTCCGGATTCCGCTCATAGTCTTCTGTGAAGCAGTATGTGGTGTCCTGTGTCCTCCAGTAATACCCCTCATACCAATGGTGCTGGTCTTTGTCCTCAACACCGAGAGCCTTAAATATATTTTTATCCATTCAATTTCACCTCTTCCAAAACGGTTTTAAAATATTTCTCTTCCCCGGCCTTTCTGGCCGCAACAGCATCTTCCTTTCTGGAAAATTCGCCCAGAAAAATATGTTGCCCTTTATGTCCGATGTACGCACGCCACCGACCACTCTTTGTGGGGCAAACACCACGAACGCCACTGGTGTTGGCAGAGGACAGCTTTTTAGATCGGATAGATGCAGGATTGCTGTGATTTACAGTCTGTTTCTTTATCCTTGCTGTTTTCTTTTCTGCGTTATAGCACCCACACGATTTTGTATTTCCACTTCGCAGATCTGCCCCTTTGACAGTGCAGGTGTTTCCGCAATCACACAGGCACTCCCAAATAATTTGACCAAACCTGTCACGGCCGGCATCCTTTACGACTGTAAGCCGCCCATACTTTTTACCCTTAATATCAACTTTAGCTGGCATCCGAATTTCCTCCGTTTCCCGCCCTCCGGAAAGAGGGCGGGAGATTTGACTATCTTACTTTTTCCACATTGAGCACCTCAAGCAGCGCGTCTGGCTGAAGCGGACCAAATTCTCTATTGTCCCAAACAAACCGCTGTGTCCGGCAGATATATCCGTCCTGTTTCCGTTTTACCAAAAACTCAACAACATGACCGACATATGATCCAATGTCTTCCAGGAATTCATCATAGGATACGCCGGAATTGTAAGAAAAGGTAAATCCGTTTTCTGCATTTTCGTCCGCAACGATTGTACAAGACTTAAAGCCTGGTCCATGCGTCACGAGTGCAATGTCATTAACAGCAACGGACATTGCATAATAATAAGATTTTCTGGGAATGACCTGTGTTTTTCCATCAGTTCCGAACAGAACGATGTTTCCATATCCAATCACCAGTTTGTCGAGATCTACGATGAAATCGTCCTCTGCCTTTTCCTCTTCCGGAAGAGCCACATAAGTGTTATACTCTTCCTGATTGTTAAAGTTACCTGTTGAAAAATACGCTTTCATGATAATTCCTCCTTATTTGTTGTTTTGTAGCTAAATTTATTTAACTAAATACATCATAGCAAATAAAATTTAACTTGTCAATAGTATAGTAAAATAAATTTAACTAAAAATTACCGCAGGGGCTTTTCCCCTGCGGTCCATAATTTATACATACTCTCTGGTGTTTCCCTTCCAGCATTCAAATCATCAACAGCACGCTGCGCATTATATCGCTTTGTGTAGCCATACCGCTGACCCGGCAACTGAGGTATAGCCCGCTGTCGATCACATACGGTAAAGCAACCAATGACATTAGTTCCGACATAATATCTATCGCACATCTAAATCCCTCTCTTTCTTAAATTCCTATCTGTTCGCAGGCCATTTGATACCCGACAGACCACAATACAACTCTCTGACTTATCCGGCAGCCGAGATTTGTAAAACCAGATTCCCACCAGTCTTCATTGTATTTTTCAAACAAATCTGTCAGATCTTTCGGGTAATTGCGTGATTCGGAAATGTCCAAATCTTCTAAAATATTTTTCATTTGGTTAAAGTCTTCATTGACCTCATCCACAAATAAACATTCATCCTCCAGCACTTCTTTTCTGATATCATCTAGGTCAGACACAATATCTTTCCAAGCATAGGTATAGTCATCAGAAGTACACTGAAATTTGCTCATGTAATACCCGATGTCCTTCACATAAATTTTGAGCTTGTCTGGAGTGACAGTGTTATACCAACTTGCAACGGAATCCCCCAGATCTCCGGTAACGATGAAATTACCTTTTTTGATGTCCAGGATATAGCGAACTGCATATTCTCCGGATCCATTTTTATTTCTCCAGTCAACGATAAAGAATTGTTCGTTCTGAAGAATGACAGTTGCCTGATGATTTTTAAAAGATTCTTTTGCCCTTAATTTTCTATTTTCCATCCTGATAATCCTCCCTTTTATTAAATAACTGTGCAATTACTTCCAGAGGTTTTACCTCTCGCCCCAAACGTTCGGACAGAATTTTTAAGTAGTCAGCTTCTGTGGGCTGGCAGATAGACCGCCAGGAACATCCATGGCATTTTTCGGAATACCGGTATTCGCCACGACCGTTGATATCGTTGTACGTGACAAAATCCGTTTCTTTGTCTACGGTATAGTGGATTACCATACCGCAGGCTGCTGTTTCTTTTAAATCCTCAATTCTTGACATCTGACGCACCTCCTAACCAATCCGGTATATATTTCGGTCTTTTCTCTGTTCAAGCCAAATGGATCCAAGCTCACTACAATACGGACAACTGTTATTGTAAACATAAGCCAGTACCGGCTTTCCCAGCAGATCTGTATTGGATGTTATCGGATCATCCGGGGTATCGATCAGCAAAGAAATGTGTACGTCTCCATCTATTCGATTGACGATAATATGAGAAACCCGGCTTCCTTTTTCGCAAAACCTTAATGCTTTCTTTAATATCTCTTTGCTAGGCTCTGCTAACTGAATCCCTCCCATATCTGGGAACAGATCGAGGATCGATTCTCCCATACCGTCAGGTACGGGAGAGAGTTTTCCCTGTAATGCGTTTAATGCAAGGGCGCAAACAAGTGTTTTTCTTTTATTCTTCATGGTGTATTCTCCTTTACATGTAATCTTCCCAATTTATTTCCTCTGGTTCCTCATATTCACACGGAGCATATCCGTCCGGTTCGCCATAATGACATTCCGGGAAATCCTCCCATTCTTCCTGCCAGTAGTATGGACAATCTGTACATTTCATAGCTGTTTTCCTCCTTTTAGATGAAATCTCGGATGCTCATTCCCGGTGCGTCCCATGGATTTGACGGGCCGTAATCTCTGTTGGTGCAGCAGGTGTACTGGTTTCGCTCAAATTCATAATCGGCCATTGCGAGATCATCATAATATGCATCCCACTGTTCCTGTGTCCAATCGTCTCTGGGATCTGGTTCTTTAAGAGCGGAAATCCAATCCTGTAAATCAGAATCGGTCCATCCAGCAGCAAACCAACTATTTATTTCTGCAATCTGTTCTTCTTTTGATGTATACCTGTTTACCCTTCTGAGAAGAAGAACTGCTTTTAATATGTTTTGATCTCTTTTTAAGCTATCCATTTTATGCCTCCATAAGTCAAATTTATTTAACTGATTGTATGATAGCAAATAATATTTAACTTGTCAATAGATTAGTAAAATAAATTTAACTATTGTTACTGTTTTCTCGCGCGCGTATAGACGTGTCTGCATTAGGCGGAATAGAGAGGTATATTCCTTTCTAAATTCTCTATTTAACAGGTCAATAGGAAAATAGTGTAACATTGTAACAAATATGGGTTTTATGCTAAAAATAAGGATTTATGAGCGTTACACAGTATGTAACTCTTATGTAACTTTGTAACGGTACTGGTGTTACAAAGTTACACAAAAAATGCCGATTGTAACACGAATGTAACGGTTTTTGTAACATAAAAAAAGCCCCTGAGAGAGCAATTCTCCCAAGGGCTTTCTATATGAAATATTATATTTTTTCTGCATAATCGAGACAGATCCAACCGTCTCTATTGTTTGCATACGATTTAAGGAGGCCCCAACGGCCTGTGGCACCTGTTTTCCGGTTTACCTTTCCGGTTGCTTCTTCCACGATAGTGAATACTCCGGCTCCGGTAAATCCGTGCGATCCGGCATCAACAGTTGGCTTTTTCCTGATGTACAAATCAGATATCTTTACACGGACTTTATACGGGAGATTGGAAGGAGAGTACAGAACCTTTCCACTCTCATCATATACGGAATAGCCGGGGTTGGCGGCAGCACAGGCTTTCGCTTTCTCCAGATCGTGAAAAGCCCCTTTCTGGCTCGCAGCATCTTTCCAGCTTTTTCTTACCCTGTACCACGGTTTACTGGTTTCCGGAAGCACGTCCCCGGGAACATAGTTATACTGAGAAAGGCTCCATTTCTCAATGATGCTACAGATCTTATCAACGTAAGAAACATCAGTTGCATATCCACCATTTTTAATGATGGTGATTGCTTTTCTGTAATCGCTTTCGCCTTTTAATCCGTTGTACCGCAGGTCAGATCCTTTTTTCGCCCCAAGAAGATAAGCGGAATGGTCCGCAATGGAGGCTTCCACATTTGCGTATT
Source organism: Anaerovoracaceae bacterium (assembly GCA_051883095.1). GTDB lineage: Bacteria > Bacillota > Clostridia > Peptostreptococcales > Anaerovoracaceae > SUG1106. Next base: position 37,582 of record JBJETB010000047.1, on the reverse strand, counting down.
TACGGAAATCTGCTGTTTCTTCATGCAGTTTACCCGTACCATCGTCCTCTTTCGTGGCTTTGGTATATTTTGATTTGCCGTCCCACGTGGACCCGCTCCATGTGTTCCCGGAAAGAGTGCATTTCATCCCAAAACAGTTGTTTGCGTTCTGGGCGAGTTCCGTTTTTCCGTATCCGGATTCCAGAATAAACTGGGCAAGAGAAACGTCTGCAAGGATGCCGCTTTCTTTATGGTTAGCTGTGAACAGCGGACCGACCTTAGCTATGACTTCTGCCTCGGACAGATTTTTCAAGCTGGACGCCTGCAGCCCAGTCGTTCCCGTCTGTGTAGCACCCAGTCTTTCCGTTACCCGTGCCGCCAGATCACCCATTCTTGCATACAGCCAATCACCAGGGCAGCTCTTGTTTGCGAACCAGCGGTGAACAGTGAGAACCATTTCATCGGATTTCGGATTGTAGTTCAGAGACTTTGTTTTGTCACCAAACCACAGCAGCTTTTTCTTACCATTTCGTTTGCAGATGTCAACACAAAGGTCAATCAAAGAATTGTAGACTTTGCTGTTCATTGCATACGGTGCTGTTTTATCTGAAGCACATTCAATGGTTACGGCTCTCTGGTCGTTTTCATTACTCGAGGAACACCATGAACGGTTTTTTTCTTCGACACAAAGAGAAATTCGCCCATCTGTACCGACACCATAATTACAGCTTGCCTGTCTGGATGTACTGGTAAAACATCCGCAGATCGATTCACAGGACAGCTGCCCCACAACGCAGTGTGGGGTAATTCTGTCAATGCCATGTGTTCTCAGCCCTGAATGATTCGGGCTGAGTTTTGTGTAAACAACAAGAGGACTATTTGTGTATGCCATTATTCATCATCCTTTCCAGCTTTTTTCGTGAGAATGTCAATAGCGTTCTGGATTGCTCCCGGCAGCGGGATGCCCATCAGACCGGCATTTTCCACGATGCTAATAAGCTCATTTGCCATAAATCCAATAATCACAGCATCACGAATATAATTAACACCAATAGCAAGATCCAGCCGGTACGCAATAAGTACAAAAAGCAGTGTCATGCACTTCCTACAGAGACCTTTCCATCCGGCTCTGCTTTCCAATGTTCCGGTTTCGGTCTTTTTGCTGTTGTGGAATACACCAGCGACCACCAGACCAGAAAAGTAGTCGATAGCCATAAACATGATTAACGTAATCAAAGCAGCGTCCCACCCCCCAAACAAAGAGGCAATGAAGCCGCCAACAATTCCAATTCCTGTACAGATTTTTTCTTTCATAGTTTTTTTTCATCCTTTCGCATCATGATGTTTTTTAGGTAATATGTGTGGATTCCAGCATCCCGGTCTGTCTCTGATTTTTGTCATCGTGTCTCCTTTCAAGCGACAAATTTATTGCCCATCAGCCTGTGTAGCGTCTTCGCCAAGCTGTTCCAGCTCCTCCTCCAGCAGATTGATATTTTCTCTCCATGTCTTCCGGCTGTTCACCAGATCCCCAAAATCAGAGAGAAATGATTTGAACACAGCCAGAATTTCAAGGATACTCGTACACCCTGCCAGATTTTCTACCATTTTAAGGAGCTGGTAATCTGAATCAGAGAGAAGAGACTTGAGGGCATTAATTTCAGCTACAATGCGTTCTCTTTTTTCGTCCATGTCGTTTTCGTCCTTTCTTTTTGTCCTTCCATGGCATAGTCCCAAAAAGGGAAAAGAAAAGCCCGTCCATGTGCCGCACGGATTCGTATGCATCCTTTTTGAGGATGGATCCCCTCCACGACATATAGGACTGGCTTATTTGTTGAAGCGTCATATCTTCATTATCATAAAAGCGTTTGAACTTTTTCAGTTTCCTACGCTCCCGGACAACGCTGTTATGGTCTGGCTTCATTATGACCTTTCCGGTTTCTGTCAGAAAGAATTTGGTTTTTAAATAAGTAAAACCCCGACTGATTTTCACAATCTGGGTTTTCTTCTGATTTGGAATGATGCCGAGTTCATCGTACATCATAAACAACTGGTCTCTATATTCCAGCAGTTTTTCTTTGTCCCTGAGCATGATATATGAATCATCGTTGTACCGATTAAAATACTTCAGACCCCAACCGTCTTTGATCTGGTGATCTATTTTGTTCGGATAGGAGACTGCATAAATCTGGCTATCCTCTGGCCCAATGTACAGCCCCATGCCTTTTTCATCGTCCGGCTTATCCATATTCGCCGCATTGATAAATAGTTTTGTAAGGGCATTAAGCTGTGGATCATATACATACTTGTCAATTATCTCCATTAAGGGTTCATGGAGAATGTGGTCAAAGTATCCTTTGAAGTCAATAATCAGAATATATCCTTCATTGCTTCCGGTTTCCCGGAAATACCTATGCAGATGCACAACACATCTTGAAAGTGAGAATGATACGCCTTTTCCTTTAAGGCTGGCACCGTTATCATAAATCAGATTGTTGGATAGAATTGGTACAAGAGCATTGATACACGCTGAACGGCGAATCACACGTTCTGCATAATGCAAACTATGTACGTGTCGTTTCTTTCCTCGTTCTACAATCCAAAACACGAAAAATCCGGTGCAAATATCTTTCCCGGAATAGAGGTCTCTCGACTGTTTTACTGCATACTTTATGAAGTGAGCATTATATCTAGCTACAGATGCTTTCCACAGGACACCTTTTCTTGAATCAAAATTGGCCCGAATAAGAGCAGGAACAGAAGCCACCCGGTTGAAATCATTGTATTTGTCCAACTTTTTGCGCCGCTTAGCTTCCCTTGCTGCCTTACGTCGTTGGTACCTGGCCTCATGTCTTTCTGCACTATTCATTGTATAGCATACCTCGCAGAGTGTTATTGTAGGGGCGCGTTGTGTTCTCCTTTGCGGCACTGGCCATGAAATCTGGTACTTAGCTGGATTCCAAACAGCGTATATTATCGCCATCCCAGACCATGCAAGAAGCGTCCGCCCAGCCGCGTCAAGGCATATATTTACCCGCTTCGCGCGGGACGGTTATTTTCTCCTTCCATGAAAATTTTTTAAAAAAAGGGGCACTCGCTTTCTGTCTAAAAAGACCTACTCAATACTCACCCCACAATAGTTACCTGGAATCAGACATTTTCTGGAATCAGACGGGCGCGCCGATCCACGTGTTGGATGCATTGTTGTTGTTGGCATTCCCGTTGTTGTTGACATTAGCGAAATTGCTGGTGTTGCCAGCATTAGCGGAGATAAGCCACCAGTTGTTGCGGCCACATATACAGAAAATAACCGATATAGAATCTTATTTACGTTTTAACAATTTTGAATTTGACTTACACCCTTTAAGCAGCCTTTCCTCATACTCTAAGAGTTTTCCGATTTCTTCCACATGTTTCTCGATTCGGATTCTGTCTTTGTATCCGGGATTGCCCGGTTCGACGTGTAGCGTGTCCCACCACACGTCCTGCACGGCTCCCTGGATTTCCTCATAGATGTCGTCCAGTGAATCAAGTGCAATCTGAAATCCTTGTTTTCGATTATGTAGAAGCTCTGGAGAGTAAGCATGAATTCTGTTGGCTCTCTTAATCTGGTGAATTAAGTCCCGCACCATCCCGATAGTAGGATAGGTATAGACAGAACGCCACCGTTTAGGTATGTTCTTTTCGTTCATCAGAAAATGACTCACCTCATGGCGGATTTTCACAGCATTTTGATAGAACTCCATTTCGGATGTGCTACGAAACCTTTCCAGTACGTTACTCATATAGCATTTACCTCTACCGGGGGCACAAGGCCCCCGGATTATTAAAAGATTTATGAGATACGGAAGCAGACGGGCGCGCCGATCCACGGGTTGGATGCACCGGTGGTGCTGGCAATCCCGTAGTTGTAGACATTAGCGAAATCGCTGGTGTAGCCAGCAAGAGCGGAGACAAGCCACCAGTAGTAGCGGCCACCGCCGTCTCCCAGACCTTTCACTCTGCGCATATTGCAGTTGAAATATGGGTACTGAACAAACCCACCTGTTCCATATCCGGAATTTCCCCAGACAGCTGTACCGTAGACTTCCATTTCGGATGGGATCCAGAGTTTACCCATGTTTTCCCATCCCCAGGAATTGTCGGAGCTGACTGCTCCTGACGCAGAATAACGTTTCGGCAGCAGGGCACGTTTTGTTACGATAACATTTTTCAGGGCATCCGGCATTTTAGACCATACACCATCATTTGTATAATCCACCAGTTTGACAGGTGGGTTCTTACCGGTTCCATTCGGTACATGACCTTTTAAGCTGTTAAGGTACAAATACAGATCCGAAGACAGCCACGGATATTCTGACCCTTTTCCGGTTACTGTGATGTTACCGCTTCCAGATGCTGGAGCTGCGGCAAATGAAATGGTATGGGAATCCACATCGTATGTGTATTCTGTGGTGTCTGTTCCATCAACAGTAACCTTGCTGATAGCTGCCATTTCATTGGTCAGCACAAAATCGGTTGTGGATCCGTCCCCGGACAGGGTTTCAATGGGAATGACACCGTTATTGAAATTAACCGGGTTCATGACATGCTTTATTGGCCAGAGGTCTTTACTGATAAAGTCAATGTGGTTTGGTGTCTCGGAATCTCCATACCGTTTGTATGTATTGATACCGGCCACACAGGACTTAATCTTTTTACCGTCTGTAGTTGTCCACGGAATATAGTCAGCAACATGGATACCGGCAAAATTACCGGATTTGATGCGGGCTCTGATCCACTGCCATGCATCGGAATACTGTGCAATCTCCAATGCAAATTTCTGAGTTAAATCAACACCTTCATAATATCGATCACCGTCAACTCCGAGATAATAGTAAGGTGTGCCATTTAACTCCTGATTGTCTGTATAGTTCATTTCAGGCCTCCTTAATAATCGATCTTAATAGTCATCTGATCCACGCTGATGGAAATAGGCCGGCTGTCAGAATCGACAATGCCGCCGGTGTCGTCAAACACGGGAATGTTCCCGGCAGATGCCCCCGGAACTTTATCAATCTTTCCGGAAACATCCGGGCCCATCGGAATCCATTGTGCAGTCCCGTCAAGATTTCCCCAGGCATATTCTGTACCATCGACTTTTGTGCCGGAGCTTCCCGCATATTTCACTGTGTAGCAATCCCCCGCAGCAGCATCCGCAGGAAGGTCGCTGTAATAGTTTACTGCACCTTTCCAGACAACACCGCCTTTGGTGATGCCGCCAAACAGCTTGTCAGCGTAAGCCCTTGCCCGTTTAATGGCAAGATTGTAAAAAAGTAAGATAAGTTCAATCGCTTCCATGATATCCTCCTTTACTGTGGAACGAATGCGCCGGATTCGTCCGCAATGTAGACTTTGTTTTCCACATCTGCAATAACATACAGAATGGAAAACGGTGCAAACACATCTGTTTCTGTCAGCCCTTTTACGTCTTTACCGTTGGCCGGCAATGTATCTGGAGCTGTGTCCGATACGATAAAAGCCCGGACAGTGCGGATCCCGCTGGGGGATTCGTGCATGGTCTTTACATTAATTGCATACATCTTCATTCTCCTTTCTTTCATTTTCTATCAAAAACCGCAGCATATACGATTATTCATCATATATGCTGCGGACTTTGAACTTCAGAGAATCGGCTCCACGATGTGCGGATCCATCCTTTCGATATTTAAGATAAATAAAATGCTCGTCATTATCTGTGATCTCGTATTCAAGAGTTTCCTCTTTTCTGTCTGGCTGTCCAGTAAAGTTTTTCTTTACATTAGTACCCGTGTCTGAATTTGTATTCGATGTAAGAATACAATCTATATTTGACACGATACCGAAGTCACAGTTTGCCTCACCGTCACTTATGCAATCAATATAGAGGAATGGCGAAGTGGTATGAAATACCAGTTTACAAAGCGCATATGAGCCGTTTACACCCTGGTTAGTTGATTCATAGTAACCGTCTGACCGTTCTGAGAACCTATAACCCGATACATGTTCAATGCTGTATTCCAGAACAATGTCAGTATCGGCATATTTCAGTGTTGCAGAAAATTCACAGGAAATATCTTTTCCATCTACTGCAATGCTGACATTCAAATTCTCTACAGCGTCATAGCTGAAAGATTCTGACCGGTCAAAATCGAAGGATATAACAGAATTTTCATAATCGAAAACAGGATTCGATATATTGGTGAGATTGGTTCCGCCATAGTCCAGTGTAATGGTAAATGTCTGTCCCTCATCGAATTGTGAATGAGTGAAAGCATTTTTTATTCTGGCAGAAGTATCGCTAAGAAGAACATATTTTGTATAAGTTTTCTTGTCGGCTACCATAAATTCAAATTCTTCAAAATGCCCGGCGTGGGCTGTCCACTTAGCCTCATAATCCTCTAAACTGCCTTTCGGAACGTGAATAATATAATCCGTTGATAAATTTGATCCAATGGAAGTGGTATTTCCTTCAGGAACTTTCAGCGGATACATGTATATATGTTCCAAAGAATAACAGCCGGTGAAGCATGATACCATGTTCGATACATGAGGTGGTATGCTTATTTTTTCAAGAGCAAAGCACTGATAAAAAGCGTTAGACCCTATTGATACCAATTCCACGCCTAAAAAATCTACAGATTTTAAAACACAACACGAATTAAAAGCATCGACCATTATGGTTGTTACGTTTTCTGGTATGGTTATTTCTTTCAAAGAATAACACTGATGAAACATTTGTTGCCCGATCATCTGTAATTTATTCGGAAGATAAACATTTTTAAGAGAATAGCAGTACCGGAAAAGATAACTTGATTCTGTAATATCTGTTCCGCTTATATCCGCTGACACAAGCTGTCTGCAATACTCAAACACTTGTTGTCCAGATATAGTTGTCTCCTTTGGTAAATTGCCCACTTCTTTAAGTCCTGTTCCATTAAAAGCAGATGCCCTTAATGTCAGCTTTTTCACTCCTGTAAAATCCAATTCAGACAGGTTGTAACTGCCACTAAAAAATCCGGATTGCAAATCTACGGTTTCCGCTGTAATTTTAGCAGATTCTAAACCGGTTGAAGCGAATGCAGATGATCCAAAGGATGTTACGTTTTCTGGAATGTTCAAATGCCTCATTCCTCTGCATCCTGAAAAAGCAGATGCAAGGATGGAAACAAGGCTTTCCGGAAAGTCTACATCCCCTAAAACATAACAATTCACAAAAGCCCCATCTTTTATACTGTTCACCCCGTAAGCAATCACCGCTTGTTTTAAGACAGGGTTAGATGAAAAAGCATACGACCCAACAGTATCAATAGCCCCTCGAATATTGGCTTTTTCAATGTACAGACACCCTTCAAAACTTCTGTCCCTTATAGCAGAACAATTATCAAGGGCTGTTTTGTAAACATTGGCCAATTTTGGATTTTCCACATAACAGGTTTTCAATATTCCCGTCATTCCTTCTAAGGTCTCAGGGACAACAACATTTTTCACGCACATACACGACACAAAGCACTGTGTAGCAATCGAAGACACACTCCCTGGAAGAATGATGTACTCAAGTGAAATACAGCCATTAAAAGCCTGTGTTTCAATGGTTTGCAGGTTGTCAGAAAATACTGCATTTCTTAAAGAGCTGCACCCATTAAATGCTGTAGACCCTATTTTTATGACGGATTTTGGAAACGCCACAAAGCGCAGAGAGATACATGCATTAAAAGCATTCTGACCTATAGTTGTTACGCTTCCCGGTATTTTTATATGCTCCAGCATACTGCATCCGTTGAATAAATCATTTGCGATAGTGCTTATGCCAGAGGGCAACATAACCTCTTTTAAAGCTCTACAGTCTGTAAAAGCACCAGAGTTTATCGTTTTTACGGTGTTAGGAAGAGATACAGACATCAAAGCATAGCATCGGTAAAAGGCATTTGGCCCTATTGTTTCAGTTCCATTTTGGCAGGACACACTTTTTAGGGAATAGCAATCCCTGAAAGCATGAGAGTTTACTGTTTTTACGGATCCCGGAATCTCCACATCTGTAAGGGAATAACAGTATTCAAAAGCATATGAATCTATAGACTTTACAGATTCAGGTATAATTATGCTCTGCAAAGAATTACAGATCGTAAAAGCGTAAGAGCTTATTGCAGTAATACTGTTAGATAAAACAACATTATTCAATCTGCGGCATTGTCTGAAAGTATAAGACGGTAAAACCGTTGCTGTACCGTCTCCGATAATAACTGATTCCAGATTTAAGCAATACTGGAAGGTATATGCGGATAAAATAGTATTCCTCAAATCTACCTCAGCCCGAACTAAACAAAGAGCCGATTTTGTTGAAGCAGAAGAGGATAATCCAGAGGAACTCATAACGCTATAGCTGCTGTTTTGCCATCCGAGAGTGAGCTTACATTCATCCTCTAAAACGAATGTGATTGTATAATCGCCAGGTTGGTATGAGTGTGATACAGATATATTAGAGGTTCCGTATTTCACACCAGCTCCACTTGATTCGCCATCACCCCAATAAATAGAAACTCCATTCGTAACAGATTGCCTGATATACAGTGTAACGGTAGTTGGTGAAGTAACATGCAAATAAAGTTTTGTTCCATCCACGTATAGGGGATCTGTACTTTGTTCCTCTGTGTTGGTATCCGCATCATTCTGGTTATAAATAGCGGCAACATTCACATGAGTTTGCATTTCAAGTATGGAGGCTATATCATAATTCCATTCTACGCAAGTATGTCCTGGAAGGTTATCTGGAAGCTCTGGGAGCGATTCCAGTTTTGAAAACTCTGACAGTGTGTATTGGTGTAAGAGTGTGCCGTCCCAATCATAAAAATTGACATATGGTTTGATATCGCCTCCACCCTCTCCAGATATCATGGATATCATGTGGGGCATCTCATCCAATGTTATTTTTTCAGACGTATTTGTTTTTTCCCGGATGGCATCACCAATAGCGGTCAGTTTTTCAATAAGAGCCATTTTCAATCACCCCCAGCTGCTGATCTACATACTCTTTCAAAGCTGATTCCAGTTTTGGAACAGCTTCATCAATCAGCTTGAAATTGTTTGCGTATGATTCCCTCAGATCTCTTTGATATACCCCAGTGATATCGGGGTATATCGTGAGACCAAGGTTGCTTGTTTTTTCTGCCGCCATAAAATCACCTCATTGTCATATTCAGATTTCCTTCCCGAATGATTGGAACTTTATCGGCAGAAGGTGTGATCGGATCATCTAAAGGGCCATATGCCAGAAGATTTCCTCCGGTCTCAGCATCAAACAAAAGATAGTGTGTGCATTGCCCCCAACCTGCTGTTGCCTCCGGGAAAAATATGGTCGATTCATTTGTGGTCGCACCAAGAGACGCAGCTTTCATAGCTTGCCATGATGAAGCATCGTTGCCGAGTTTTACCCGACCGTAACCAACAGACGCATCCGGCTCTGTGTAGCCCGTCCCATCCCTGTTCGGGGCAGTGGTAGAAAGTCCCAGATATGAGCTTCTTCTGGGTATTTGTTGAGCCCCTACCAGATTATCCAGGTACATATTGGCGGCTTTATAAGTGAGAGGCATAATTACTCACCTTCCTTTTTATCTTCCTTTTCCTGTGGCTGTTCGCCCCTTGCTGTTGCTATAATTTCAGACAGCGAAAGATCACCGCTGTAGTCTAAATCCACATAATTCATACAGATTCCCTCCTTTAGTCTGTCATGGTAACGGTCAGAGCATCCGGCCGGAACAGAGGAACGGAGCTTGCGGCAATCTGACGGGGGGTAGTAAATGCACCAAAGTACCTGAGTGTATTCCCACCGTATACACAAAGATGTGTGACGGTTCCCCAGCTTCCTGTTGCCTCTGGGAAGTAAATATATGCTTTATTTGATATAGAGCCGTTACTTGCCTGAAAGCCGCCCTGTGAAGCCTGTACACGGGCGTATCCGGCACTTGCGGCCGGCTCTGTGATATTGCTCCCATCTTTATTCGGTGTGGTCGTTGACAGGCCGATTGTCGCACCATTGAATATCCCGGAAAGAATCGTATTCGCATATTCTGTAGATACTGCCATTACTCTTTGTCCTCCTTATATGCATCTTCTGAGCCGCCCTTATCGGACAGCTCTAAGTTTTCTGTAACCTCTGCTTCAAGCTCAATATACTTAGCCATGGTCATACCTCCTTATTCAATACTGATAACCAGTTTTCCAACTCGGAATAACGGAACGTATCCAGAAGGAATGTTTACGGGTTCAGATAAAGCTCCCCAAAGGAAAGGAGATCCACCAGAAGCAGAAGTGTACAGAGCGAAATAGTTGACCGTTCCCCAATCTGCTGTTGCTTCGGGAAAATAAACTATTTGTCTGTTTGTAATTTTGCCGTTTGTTGGCGCACCCATTAACTGTCCAGGTTCGTTCTGATACTGTCCGAGCTGAGTGCGTCCATATCCGGCAGACGTTTCCGGCTCCAAAAAGATTGTGCCGTTTTCCGATGAGGTGGTAATGCTTTTAAGCAACCCGATAAAACAGGTTGATGCAATACTCGCATAGTTTGCTTTTCCGGTCATTGCGGAAAGAATGGTGGATTTACAGGTTTCTGACATTGCCATAATTAGCCCTCCTTAGATATTAAGAGTATTTGTTTATTTCAGAAGCGGGAGTTATTGTTATTCCAGCTTCATAGGTAACCGTTACTTTTTCAGATCCAGAAGAAGCATGAGCTATATCTTCGGTAGCTTGTAAAACCCCCAACGGATCCATAAGAATTTCTGATTCTGCTGTATTTTCAGACTTCACATTTCTCGTTTTGTCGAGTGTAACTTTCATCTGAACTTCAGAATTATGGGACGCAATAATAGTATCAGCTTTCTTCTCTGATATAGATGCTTGACCAAAGACCGTAGATTTAATTTCATTTACGGAAAATAGCTGTTCATACTCTTTATTAAAAGTAAGAATACGCTCCACATCATAAACTGTTGCATCATCCAATTCGGACGCCAAAGAATCCTCCAATTCAGATGCGAGAATAAGGGATGCATATGCTGCTGATATCTGCGCTTCATAAGATATCAGGGATTTAGCCACGCTTTCAAATTCGCGACCCTCCAATTTATTCAGTATGCTGTCTGCATCAATCTTAGTGAAAATAGCACCACCCACATATGCGGATACGGTATATTCCAAGGTACTATTTGCGGAAACAGAAATGATGTGTTCAGATTCCGCATCTTTTTGTCCTTTTACGGTAAGTAGTTCTGCGGATCCATGCAACAAAACAGATGCTTTAGATACTGCCATCTTTGTCCGCACCATATTGATGGTGTGGACTTTAGCTTCAGAAGTCTGCCCAACTGAAACATTGGATTCTGATGTTACATATGGCTTGCATACGATTTCTCCGTGTACAGTATTGACATTAACAGCAACATTTCCTTCTGCGTTTGAAGGTCTCTTAAATACAGCTTCACCTTTAGCCCCCAAAACAATTTCTGTATTTGATTCGGCAAATTGATATCGAGCCACGTTTGCAGCTGATTTTGTTTTGAACCCGGATTTTGCGGATCCGGAAATAGATACATCTTTTTGCCCTTTAAGGAATGCATCATCAAAACGTATCGAGGTAGAAACATCACTGGACATTTCAATCGGATCATTTGTATTGTTGTCTGCTGAAACTCCCACTTCGACAGACATAGAAACGTCACCAAGGTTTTTCGTTTCATTTCTTCTGATAGCCGCATCCGGCGTAACCGTAACATTGGAGGAGGCATCGGATATTTCATAGATTTTACCGATACGCATATCATCAACAGTTGCGGAAATTCCAACTTCTCCGGAAAGCTCCAGAGGAACAATATCGGTTGAGCGGATATCGCATTTACCCGATACGGATAACGAACCAGTGTAGTCTGCGGCACCGCCAACGGAAGAGGTAAATTCAACATCCCCAACAACAGGAATGCTTCCGTCATGGTTTAATACATTTGCACCGACAGTTACCAGATTGTCAATGGTTCCGACAATTCCAATCTTGCCGACCATTTCCGTGTCCTGTTCATCTTTTGGTGTGATGGTAAATTTGCTTACGATACCATAAGCACCTTTGTGTTCCAGATATGCTGAAACCGCAGAATCAATCTGCGCCACATACTCCGTCCCGAATGTGTAGCCGTGCTCACCAATCACACATCCCTGCGGATTTACCAAATCCGCATCTTGCTGTATTGCCTGAACATAATCCGATACTGCCATTTCATGAGAGCTGGCAAAATCAAGATTAACAGAATGTGTCGGCTGTTTTACTGTATCGGAAAACGATCCTATCACATACACTGGAACAACAGCAGAGCTGCATGTCGATTCGTGATAGAAGAAATTAAATTCGCTGGTAAATGGGATAGCCCCTGTTTCAACATACAGGTCGAATTTGTCTGTAAGTACACCAGCTCGGTGAGAGTGGGCGACTTGAACAGATGGTATACTATCGGCTGAAAAAGCATCTGACATCTTTATGCCGCCAGATGAGTTAAATAGTACAGACGATATCTGTGTTGTAACACCGGACATTCCATGAATAAATTCATCTGATAAAGCAACCGGAAGGGGCACAAGTGTAAGCCAATGATTTAAAGCGTTTGTGATTGAAAGGAAATACGACCCCTTGCATATGTCGTTCGCCTTAATTTCTTTTCTTCCAAGCTCTTTTTCCCACGGCCATGTGGTAGTAATAGGAATAGCATTAACAGCCATATTAAACTTTTTAGCAGTAATGGAGCGACCGGGTTTTACAAGCATATCGCCCAGTATAGGCCATTCTCTGTATTCCGGATCTATAGAAGCCACATAGGCAACTGGCCAGGTATTGTCTAATCTTGCAGTATATCCCCATTCCCGTTGCACTCTGGCAATACGGTCGATTAAGTCATTCCACACCTGTGCCGGAAAATCAGAAGTCTTCCCGCCGCCTGTAATTGCCTGATATGCTGATTGAGTTTGGGCAGCTGTGGCATTAAAATAGGACAGAGCTGAATATGTTAGTCCGTCCGGGCCCGTATAGCTTTCTCCGGTTTCTGAATATCCCGTGTCAAAATCTGGATGAAAAGCACTATAATTCGTACCATTCCAATTCCAATCAGGTGTGTGCCCTTCTGTGGCAACCACCATTTTTATGGTCTCGCTGTCGGGCTCCCAATCGGTTTCAACAATAACATCGTCCCCATCTGTAAAGGTGGCATCTGCCTCCGTATCAAAGCGCATAACAGTGAGCTGGGCGATATAGAAATTACCGGAAGAGAGACCGTCCAGAGTTACATGGAACCCATCATATATATACAAATGGTCTCTGGCAGCAGTTTCTTCGGAATACGCTGTTTTTGAACCAATCTGTAGCCTTATTTTGTACTTGCAAAGATGTACCGTGTAATCGGATCTGGCTTCAACTCGGAGCGTGACGGATGTTTCTGTGGCAGATGTCACACCCTTAATGGTAATCTCGCTCATGCCAAGATCACCCCCTAACCAAACACGGCCACTACAGTAGTATTATCAGCCATGACATAAGGCTGACCATTTACATACTTATAAACAATATTGTTTACAGTATCAACAAATATTCCGGTACCGCTTGTTATCTCACCGCTTGAACGGTCAGAACTGTTTCCAATCCAGATACCGTTTTTGTACTGACGAATCATACCATCTGCTGAGGCGTTGTCAGAAAGGCCGGCTCCAAACAGAATATATGGCTCCGGAACTTTTGAATTGTAGTAACCAATTCCAATCGTGTTGGCATTTCCAAGGACAAAATTAAGGCCGTTTTCCAGCATTTCCACATAGCTCTTTGAGCTTGTCCTGGAAAGTAGCCGATATAAATATAGGTTATCTGTCTTAATGGATCCTCCATCAATTAAGGTCTGACCTTCTTCGTCCGTAATAGTCACACCATTTATGGTCTGCTCTAATTTGACGTATTTCCCATTGACATCTTCGATTGCAACAGAGAATTTTTCATTGTTTGCTTCAACAGCAGATTTTACGGATGAATCTGTGGCAACCCCTTTCATGTTAAATTCTCCGGTGTCCAAATTGAGATAAAAACTTTCTCCATCGTCAGCACTTTTCAGAATACCAGCAACAACAATATCGGCTGTAAGCCTCCATGTGCTGATCCACTCATTCACGAGACCGCCGTCAATGGAAAGTGCCTGGGTGAATTCTCCATCCACACCATTATTTGAAAAGGCAATACCGGCATTATTGATCCGGAGAACATTCTTTGCGGTTTTTTCGTCCATCGTATCAATGTACAGAGTTTCATAGATCTGTCCATCATCATTGTAATGTTCGACTTTACAGCCGCCTTTTGTCCCCCTGATAGCTTCTTCCAGTTCTGCTTTCACCGCAGACATCTGCTGCTCAATCGTCCGTTTCGCCTCCGCCTTTGTGTAGCCCTGGCTCTGGTTGCTCTGAACAGCTGTGGCAGAATTCCGGCTCTCGTTTCCGGTAGAAGTAATCTGCATCTGGGAACCGGCATTACTGGTAGCTGTCATAACCAAAGAAGTAAATGTGTTTTTGTTCTGGTCTGTGACCTGAATAATATCGCCAGCCTGGATTTCTGTTGTATCGAAAATTCTGGAATCAGATGGAACATAGCTTATTAATGACAATCTGTTTTTGATGTTGTCCAATGCCTGTTTTACAGATGTTTCATCACTGTACTCAAAGATTGGATTTCCAGATATCTCATAAACATTAGTTCCTGTCCCGGACACAGCCTCCCATTCTGATGCTGTAAATTTTACTGAATTGATTCCCTGCACGGTATAATCATCATGTGTATGGGCGCATAATCCGATTAAACTGTCTGAACTGGATGGGGATAGCTGTTTTCCGGAATTTGAGTACCACCGGAAAGCAAGTTTTCCGTCCGGATCCATGTGGGCAAAACAACCGCCAGCTTCAGCAATCCACTGGATCAGAAGCCGGAAAGTGCCGGAATCGATCTTAAATGGATGTACGATAAAAGTGCTGTTAAGTAGAGCGGATGTGTCGCCCAGCTCAATGCCTTTTTGCGCCGCCACCTGTTTGGCAAAATCCACAAGAGTGTATGTAGTGGTTTCGGACGGAAAAGCTGTTTTTGCTATCCAATCCACGCAAGAAGCTTCCAAAGTAGCCATACGGTCATATGCTGTAACCTTATATACGTTTTTCGATACTTGTTTCGGCTTTTCAGAAATAAAAACCCCCATCTTCACAGGGCTTCCGGAATCAGGTATCTTGTAATATTCCAATATCGCGCCAAGTCCCGCATCACTAGTCCCCCAAAGTGTAAAATTTACTACATCAGAACAGACACTTCCCAGTTTTAAGTCGACTCCGTTATTTACTGCTGAAATGTGTGAGAAAGAAGAAAATAGGTCACTTGCAATTTCTGTACCGTCTGATTTAACAAGTTTGTGCTGCATGACTTACCTCCTTCCTAACATTCAACGATGTTAAACTTATAATTTAACCACTCCCCAGTAGCATAGTTTCTAAGTGTTATTCCCCATTTTGAACGGTAAGCAGTTACTGTTTTTTGACCTTCCGGTGTGGGGAAAGTAAATTGAAAATCTTTTTTTCCCTTGAATAGGCTTTGCAAATATTTATAATCAGATTCGGATAGAACAGTATAAACAAACGGCCATTTCGCTACATCATATCGTAGTACATCCCGGTGCATTACCCCGTCAAGGGTACGACCGGAATCCTCTGCATCAATGTCTTCAAAGGAGGCATCCATATCTCTGTCCGGAGCTGGCATTGGCTTTCCATCTATCTGAAAAGCAGTAGTTCTCGTTCTGTTCATTATGTATTCCCCCTTACCATAGCCATCATTTCACTGTGGCGGTTATTAGCTGACCAGATTACGTCATCTCCAATAACGATACTGGTGTCCTTGTCTTCGATGGCCTGAATAACCGCTTCAAACATTTGCTGAAGTGCGTCTATCAGGTCTATACGACTGCCAGTAGAAGTCATAGAATCCTCATTCTGCGACTTTGTATCCTCAACCTTTGCTCTATACGGTACGACAGTTCCAACCGAAATATCGGGCACAGAGAGCGTAGGAAGGGCTGTCAGCATATTGGTGATATTCTGGAAAATATCAGCCACACCAGACAGCTTACTTGCCACCGCATCCAGACCGGTCAGAAGCGTATCACCGGAATACTGCAAAGCTGGCATTTTTGCCTCTGCATTTGCTGTGATGCCCTTTGCCACATTGGCAACTGTTTTCAATACTGTGCCTGCTGTTCCCTCAATACCTTCTGCCCATCCAAGGCCAACGTTTTCACCGACCTCATCCCGGAAGAGACGGGACGGGGAATGGATGCCCAAAGCATTTTTCGCAGACCGTAGTAGGCTGGAGGCAAGACTGGATACTGTTCTTGACAGCCAGCTCCATCCGCTGTTGATACCGGACTGAATACCAGAACAGATATTAGATCCAACACTTGACCAGCCCTGATTCTTAATGGACCATGCTGCATCACTCATTTTCTTAATCATGTTTGAGGCCATACTGGAGAACTGTCGAACAACCACATTGTTTGAATTGGTGGAAGCTCTATCCAGTGCGCTCCGGATTCCTTCAAATTTCTGTGTAGCATCTCCCAGTATTCCAGAAAACTTCTGCGACAGCGTGGATTGCATCAGCTGTGCTGTACCGGATAAGGATGTCTGCGCCCCTATGAATTTTGATGTCACAGTGGACTTTATTTTATCCCACATTCCAGTGGCAGAAGAGCTTACAGAAGACCACGCCCCAGAAAGATTGGTACCGATAACCTGTGCTGTATTTGACAAGCTGTCCTTCGTATTGGTGAATGCGCCGGAAACAGTGTCTTTTACGTTCGTCCAGATGGATGTAGCAGTTCCTTTAATTCCGGACCAGGCTCCGGAAAGTGTTGGTGCAATCTTATCATTCCATGCCGATGATGCTGCACCTTTGATATTCTCCCAAGCTCCCCCGATAAGAGAAGAAAGCCCGGAAAGGGCGCTATCGAAAAATCCGGTAATGGTACCCCATGCGTTAGAAATTCCGTTAAATAAACCAGCAATAAGATTATCACCGATATCAGCAAATACTGTGGATGGTGAATGGATGCCAAAGAAGTCTTTTACCGCATTTACTACAGGATCAACTATATTTTTCTTGATCCATGAGCCCACGTCTTTTAGAGCGTTACCGATTCCTTTAAAGAAACCAGCAATGCTGTCAAGCCCAATCCCCTCAAAAGCCTTTCCAAGCCCAGAGAACAGACCGCCCACGGCACCAAGAAGCAGCTCAACCGCGCCGCCCACGGCACCGATGAGACCGGCGGCTAATTGGCCAAGCAATGTCAGCCAATCAATGTTGGTTATCATCGTGATTAAGCCGTCTAACAGATCACTTCCGAATTTTACCCAATCCATTCCTTCGATGATTCCGCCGATAAGGCTTAAAACACCTGAGAAAAAGTTGGAAAGAAGTTTTCCGATATTTGCCCAATCAATATTGGCAACAAGTCCTTGAATGAACTGTGCTATATCGTTTCCAATCGCTCCCCAGTCAACAATTCCTATGAACGTGGCAAGAGTTTTAACCACCGTGTTGAATCCACTTGTAACCGTGGATCCCATAGCGTACCAATCCACATTTGAAAAAAGGGTGTTTACAGAATTACCAACTTTTGTTGCCATTCCCACCCAATCTGTATTATCTATAAAGGTCTGAATTGATGTTCTTATACCATTCAGTCCCTTTGCAATCGCAAGAGCAGCTTTATCCAGCTGAGTATTATTTACAAAGCTGTTTAAAAACGTAGATAGGGATAATCCGATCCCAGCCCAATCCACAGAATTAACAATTCCATAAACAGTATTGATTAAGGCATTCCATTTGTTAGAAAACGTTTCGCCCAACAGACCCCAATCAATATTATCAAAGAGGCCGTTTACTGCTGTCCCTATTCCTGTTCCAAGTTTCTCAAAATCAAAACTTGTCAGGAACGTATTTATGATATCAAAAACAGAATTGATGCCGTCGGCCACTGTTTTTCCCAGCAGCCTCCAGTCAAATCCATCTACCAGACCGTTAAGTATCCGGGCAATTCTTTCAGACCATTTCACACCCATAGGGTGAAGAACCGTATTGATCCAGTTATCAACAATGGCCATTCCAGAGTTGAGACCTTCAGCAATGATGCGCCCAACACCTTCCCAGTCACCGTTTTGGATTGCCGTTTTAAGCCTCTCAAAATATGCCGCAACTTCCGCAGGTAATACGGAATCAATCGGAACTTCTTCAAACAGATCTCCACCAGATCCACCAGCACCACCAGAAGATCCGCTGTCCTTTTTCTCCATTCGATTGATTTCATCGAATCCCATCAGCTGTCTGTTCAGTTCTTTTGCCCCTTTGGCCGCATCGTTTACAGAGTCAGCATAAGAGGCTGTCTGCTTTTTAGCGACAACCATAGTTTTCTTGCCGCCCAGCATGGCGAAAAAGGCATTGAGGTAACTCATAGCTGTAGACAAAGCACTGATGATTTTTGTGATAACTGGCTCAACCGCCATTATGAGATTACTGAAAGCAGATGCCATATTTGCTGATAATTCAGTGGCACTGTTTTTCATGTTACTCATAGCACGGTTAAATTCACCGGATACCTGTGTAAGAGAGTTCAGAGCCTCTTTCATTTGACTGAAAATGGCAGAAATGAACATTCCCTTTATCCGGCTTAGAAGCATTGTTTTTAAGCTCGTGAGGGACTTTATAAGGGCATTTGATGTAAGAGCTGTCTGTTTGCTCTGTGATACAAATTCCTTGAGCTTTCCTGTGACAGCCTTAACCCCGGCAGCAATACCTTTGAAGGTCAAAACTGCAAGGTTTTTCGCAAGGTATAAAGCCGCAGAACCGGCAGATCTCAAAGCAGTGCCAAAGCCCCCCAGTAGCCTTGTAGCGGCAGAAACCGCAGGATTTGAATTACCCAAAGCGGCCGCCACCTGTTCAAGCTCTGCAAGGGCTGAGGATGCTCCAGAGACCTGTTCGGCCATCTGCGCATATTCAGCGGTATTCCCGCCAGAAACATAAGCTGTCCCGTTGGCCTGCATACCTGCCAGAGAATTTTCATATCTGGCAAGATTTTCCTCGGCATACTGGATTTGCAGTGCCAGCCTTTTCCACTGTGCAGAACTTTCTTTGACACCCATGTCCTCCATAAGCTCACGGCGGTCATACAGCCTTAAAAGAGCCTGTTCGGCTTTTTGTGTTGCCTTTTCCAGATCTTCATAATCTTTTGTTTTGATTGTCTGGCTTCCAAGTCTTCGCAATTCGTCTTCCATTTTGGAGACGTTATCACGGGCTTTTTCAACCTGTATCTGGAATTTTTCAATTTGTGCATCAGTATTAAAGCCGATGCGTGCGGCATCGGCTATTTTCTCAACTTGTCGTGTGAGGGCATCACAAGAGCGTTGAGCTGTATTCACATCACGGGAAAAGGTGGAAGAACTGACTGCCTCGGAAAGATTTGTTCCGAAACTTTGAGCCTGTTGTCCAGCCTGCGATATACCAGCTGCGGCGGCCTGCGCCTGTTGCTGCACATTGCTGAATGCGTTCTGTGTAGCCTGTGTCGCATCTGCTGTCTGCGCCCCCATATTTTGTACAGCCTGACCTTGCCTATCTACAGCATCGGCGGTAGCCTGGGCGGCTGAATTAACTGCCTGTTGGGAGGCCACAATGCGGTCATTGGTATCCGCCACTTGCTGTCCCTCAGACGCCATAAGCTGGTAGGTACTGGATGCAGAATTGGCAATGCTCTGCAACAACGGGATAACCTGCTGGAATGAGCGCATCATATTATCACCGAGATTGTCAACGGCACCGGTCAGATCTTCAATAGCGGAAAGAAGTTTCTTACTGCCTTTCTCAAAACCATCATTGTCCAGTTCGGTGTCAATCGTGATGGAACCATCAGAGTTATTTCCTGCCATTATTCTGCACCCCCTTCCATAGCAAGCTGTTCATACATTTCCTGAAGAATATCTTCAGGTGTTTTCCTGTCTTCTGGAAATTCAAGGGAACAAAGATTTCTGTTTGCTATCCAGAATTCTTTTTCATTCTTTTCCAGCTTTTTGCCCCGGGCCTTTTTCTGCCGGAGCATGAGGATAAATCCCCAGGTATCATTTCCATCAATTTCCTGGAAGTACCCTAAAAACGTCCACCAGTGCATGTATTCCACAGCCCTGACTTCGCACCCGGCAACTTTATTGATTGCAGAGAAAAGAAGGGGTTCGTCTTTTTCCCAGTTGATTACTTTGGGCCCGGGACGATCTTCATGCACAATCTTTCCGTCAATGAATTTGATGGCGGCATTGTAGGCTTCCTGATAGTCGGATCCTGGTATGGAATTCAGATCAATAAAAAGCTGCTTCATGCACACATAAACTTTTTCCCTGTCGGAAAGCTCTGTGTCATTAAAAGCAGCTATAATATTCAGAACGTCCCTATAGTCTGTTCTGATCCTATATTCTTTTCCGTTTACATTAAGAGTTGTCGGCAGCGTCCCCAGCATCATTTTTAACCTCCGGGCTTTCCGGTTCAGCAGTTAGATACTTGGATGTTCTTTTAGCGGACAATTCTGCTTCTTCTTCGATGGCCTGTACTATGACATCCTCAAGTGCGGTAAGGACTTTGGCGCAAAAGAATTCGCCGCCAACAGAAGAAAATGGATTTCTTTTTGCAAAAATCTCATCTGCTTCTTCCATGTCAAACAGAAGATCGATGCGCTTTTTCAGTTCTGTTTCCACATCTTTGATAACTTTCCAGTCCTCATCAAACTGGGCGGTTCCATCATTCTTGATTCCGACATTTTCAAGAGGCTTGACGATACTATCAAAATCTTTCATAACCTCGTTGTATCGGTCGAGAATAGAAATGTCTGCTGGTCTGATATACACATTGCAGATCAGCTTTCCAAATTTGTTTACAAGCGGAATTTTCCGTGTTCCATCATCAACAACACCCTGCAATTTTTTGTGGGCATTAAGTTTCGTAACTGCTTTCGCCATAATAATTTACCTCCAATTTTGTGATTACAAAAAATTAGGGAAACTGCTTTTTACAGTTTCCCTTTGTCCTTAAATCCTGATTAACCCTCTGTCCATTCTGTAATGGTCGGTTCATTGGTCTGCATGTCGTAGACAATCTTTTTCTTCACCATCGGGCCAACCGGGTGAATATTTACCGGAATAGAATAGCCAGAGGTGTCGCCGCCTACAGACTGCGGTACGAACCATGCATCACGCACAAAACAGTATCCTGTCATTGTACGGGCGACGGTATCTACCTTTGTAAAAAACGCTTCTGCGAATTTTCCGAGACAGTCTTCCTCGCCGTATTTTTCCTCCAGCGCATTTTCAAGCATCTTTTCATACATGTTACGCTCTGCATCAATGTAGAACGGATCCACGTCAATTTCCGGCTCATATCCGGAATGCTTGAAAGTGGCTTCACCGAGTACGTTCTTGGATGTTTCGGTATCGGGATTAAGCTCTTTGCTCAGATCATCGTTATCTTTACCGATAACGTCCCACTTTGTACCGTCCCAGGAGCCGAAGAACATACCTCTATTTCTGTCAAATTTTGCCATAATAGATTACTCCCTTCTGTAAGTTAGTTTTAATTGAATCTGGTATTTCGCTGCACTGCTTCCAATCTGTGCCGGATATGCGGTCAGCGTAGGAACGATGGATTTTACTCGACCCTCATTGATGGTCGGGAAATTCCTTAATGCATTTTGCTCTAAAATCCACGTAACGACAGCATCATAAAACCCCAGATTCGCAAGGTTTTGCTGTACGTCTGCTCCATAGGATTCTTTTGAAGCAAATATGAAATTAAGGGTTTGTATCGGAAGAGGAATTTCCTCACCCAGTACATTTTCCTTATAGTTGATAGGGGATGGAACAGCATAAATAGCGTACTCTGTAGGATTTTCGGAAAGATAGTCCACACGGAATCTGTTTCCGCTCTCAATCGCCGGACAGGTTCGGAACCATGCCCGGAGCTGTTCAGTGTTATTTAATTCCGGCAACGCTCTTAGCCTCCTTTAAGATATCGTCTTTATGGTCTGCTTTCATTCGTTCAAACCAAAAAGCACCTGCCAGCGGATTAGCGTCAGTGCTGAACTCTAACGACCTGTCGGTCAAGTGCTTTTTCTGTCCGGGTGGCGAAAAGAACCGTGTAGGTTCTCCCGTGTCGTCCTCAAACACAGGAATATTCGGGCCCATGACCTCACCATAATACAGGTATCTGGCATATGGTCCGGGATACACAACCTTACCACTCCCGATTTCAGTTACAGAATACGGACTTTTGGCAAGGGTTCCTGTTTCCCACGGACAATACTGCAAATTCCAATCAATTACAGCTTTGTCAATGGCCTGCTGTACAAGTCCGCCTTTTTCAAGGTTCGCCATTCTAAGCAGATCACCATCACCGTTCCAATTAAAATTTGCTTTAAGTGTGGTTCCCATTATGCCCCCACCACCTTCCAGTGCTTTGCCCTGGGTGCGTTTGTACTGTCAGTTACTCCCAATACCGTAACTACCTCTGGGAATCTCTTTTTAAGATCCGCCGGCCGTAAACCGACATCGTGTACTGCACCTTTAACAATAATGTCACCGTTTTTAAGGGTGAATAGATTGTTTGGATCACCTCCTGCATATGCGATTGGGTCCGCATATGCTTTTCCAGAAAAATCCGCATCCAGAGGAATGCGGATGGTGAATTTGTTCGCCGCTTTCAGCCCACCAGAGCCTTCCACGCTTGAAGCGATATCACTGTACCATGAAACCCCGGAAATAATAGTGCTGTGATACATATCCATCCCGGAAGCCTCATCCAGCTTTGCATTAAAAACAGTTATAGTTTCATTGCACTTTTTCAATATCCAGTCACCCCCCGATATAAAAGAGGGACACCATTATCATCTGTTTCCCCATAAAGCATGGACAAAACGGTACGGTTCATGGCCACAGAAGCATCTGACACCCCCATGGCCTTTCCGTAAGATTCTGAATATCCATCTGTACTGAACGATGTCACAACCGGATTTTCAGCCTGTGCTTCAACACCAACTGTCTTTTCCAGATTGATAAGTGACATCATACACAGTTTGACGGCTTCCGGAACAGAAGTCATTTTCTGTATCCTGCAATCCGTCAATCGGTCTATTCGCTTGCGGCACTTAAACTCCGCCACGGTAAAATCCGCATTGGAGAGAGTGCCGCCATAGGATTTATACTCATCATAGGTAAGATACACCATGACCGCACACCCCCTTTACAGATTAGCCCCTGGAAATGATACGGGCAATCGGAATAGACTTATGTGCGATATAGGAAGAGCTGCTTCCTTCGTTGGAATTTACCAGCTCCCAGTTTGCGCCCAGCTCCAGCTCTGCATCAGTCGGGCTGAGAGATGCCATAGTCTTTTTGGTGAAGTTGACACCATACGGTGCAAAGCACTTACGCTGTCTGGAATACAGGGTATCCTCACCGCCGTTTTTCGCCGGATCACGATCCATTTCATATGGTACTTTTGCGCCACAGTCAGTGTACTCGATAGCACCGTCACCCAATACATAAGTGGTATACTCGATGTACGGATCACCTTCTTCCGGTGTAACCTCTTTGGACGGCATGGTGTCGTCCACCAGAACGGTACGACCGTTCAGAGTACCGATAGCAAGGTCACGCTGCATACCGTTGGCATCTGTGTATTTCAGATACGCCAGCAGACGCAGGTTTTCCAGATTGGTGGCAACAGCGGAATGCATGATCGCAAGAGAAAATTTACTCTTGTTATCGCCGCAAGCACGCTGCATACCGGTGTTGAGGGTGGTGCCGTCCATGCATCCGAGAGTACCTTCACTGTTGGTTTTTCCGGTAACATCATAGGTGTGCTTATCAACAAATTCCTTGCCAGCCTTGCTGGTCATGTTGAACACACCGTTCAGGATATGAACGATGGTCGCCTGATCGATTTCATCCCAGTAAGTAGCAATCTGCTGGGCAACGTTCTCCAGGAAGTCCTGTCCGCCGGTAATGTCATAGCTGAAGTCACGCTCAGTCCATGCCTGCGCACGGCCTACAACCACACGGGAGTGGCTGAAAGTCTTCGTATTCTGGGAAGTAAGATCGGTACCACCGTCATAGTTCTGCGGTGCGGATCCGCTGATAAGACCGGTCAACGGGGTAGTAATATAGTTACCGCCGGTCTGGTCAGCCATTGCGCTTGCCAGTTCCGGACGCGGGCGAATAGCGCGGGACTTGATAAGCTCCGTTTTATTCGGATTCGGGAGGCGGTCAACATATTTCTGGAACACCTCACCATTAAAAAGTTTGGAATCAAATAATGCCATGTTTTTCTCCTTTCAGATATAAAAGTTCTAGGTTAGTCCTAGATAGTCATTGATTAGTCATCGAATGAAACTACCATGTCAGGGTTTTCATTCTTTGCCCTCATCATATCAAGCAGCCCTTTTTTGGCTCCCGGGTTGGGCGGGTTATTCGGCAGAACGATTGTCGGGCTCGGCTGCGGTGTAGGTGTCGGATCCGGTTTATCCTCTACCAGTGCGCCGGGATTATCTGCCTTATACTTATTCACAAACTCGTCATAACCGAGAAGTGATTCACCATCCACTTTAAAGCCTTTCTCGTTGGCTTCCCGGATAAAATCACGTTTGGCGGCGGAAGAAGTAAACTGCAAAGTGTTGGCACGTTCACGAACCATGAACTCATATGCCTGCTGTGCGTTCTTATGCTCCCATTCCTGCTTTTCAGTTTCATATTTGGACTGTAATCCAGTGAGGGCGGTCTGTGCCTCAGAGAGCTTTCCTGCGTCCGCCTGGGCAGCTGTCAGCTTATTATTAAGGTCTGCCATGTCTGCGTCCCTTTGGGTGATCTGTCCCTGTAAATCTGACACCTGCTGGGTAAGGGTATTCACTTTGTCGTTGAATTTATCGCGGCTCACATAAGAACCATCTGCGATATTAACGACCATCATTTTCCCTTCCTGTACTTTTGCCAAAAGCTGCTCATAAGTCAGAGCTTCACCATTAAAAAGTGCCTTTAAAAAATCCATTTTGTTACCTCCTGCAATCATAGATTTAATTTGTATATCCGCAGCCACTCTGCGGTAGTGATGCCATCGCATTTATATCCCTGCAATGCCGGGTAGTTGTATCGGGGATTTCACCCGCAGATACCGTTGTCGGTAAGTTCTTTTTCAAACAGGGATTTTGCCTGTTCGTTGGTCAGCCTGCTTCCGTAAAAGCGGACTGCTTTCAGATCATCATAAATAAACACAAATCTGTCTGTATCGTATCCAGCCGACAAGCGGCTAACTAAAACCACTTTTCGCATACTCCATACGCAACCTCCCTAAAAACTGCATAAGAAAAGCCCCTAAATGGGGCTGATTGACAATATTACTTAGCAAAAACCCAATCTTCAGCAAGCATATCTGCCTGTGAAGCCAGCCAACCCATCTGCACTCCGGATGTTCCGACAAATGCGATAGCCTGGTTTCCGATTGCATCATGGTTACAATTTACAGTTACCTTGTCTGCATCCACATAGCTGATGTTTGTTGCCAGTTCGATATACTGGTTTTTACCATTCCAACCTTTTCTTTTTACTCTCAAGCCACGCTTCATGTATTTAATCGCGTCCCCAAAAGAAAACGTTGCTTCCCCTCCTAATTCAGGGCAGTTTTCAGAATCAGCAAACACCCATTCATCTGAACAGATATTTGTAAATGTATAATCAGGAATCTGAGTTTCACGGATATCAAGATCTTCACCATCTTTTGTGTGCATTACAATAGTCTGGCGGTTTTTGTCCCAAAACCAATAGCCAGCCCATGATGGCAATTTTACTTTTGCCCCCTGTTTCATAGCATTAAACGCTTCTTTAAACTGCATAATTCATTCTCCTTTTGATTATTCTATTTGATTTTTACAGCTCTGAACCCCTCAACTGTCATACGGTCTTTTCTGGCAGTGAGACCGGATGCCTGAACAACCTGTGCATATTTAGCACCCAGAGCATTGATTTTCTTTTGGCATTGCTGCCGAAGAACATCGTCCCCGGCTTGCCTTGCGGCATTGGCAGTATCTTTTTGCCGCCTGACTTCTGTTTCAATCTGCCGCATAAGCTGTGTTGCCTGATAAATGGTATAGTTCTTCCCATCAATCTCGCAGCCTGCGTTGTTATCCGCTTTCCATTGTGCAAGCTGCTGATCCGTATACCTTCTGACAGAATGCTGAGTAGAAAAGCTCATAGCAATGTGCATACAGTTCCATTCACCAATGGGGCGGCGGAACGGTTGATACATAGTCCCGTCTATGTCCCGGAACGGAAGCCCTTTCTGCATATTCTCAAAATCAGCTTTTAAGAATACCCTGCCTTGTACCGGTTCATGGTCCGGGGCACTTCTGGCATGGGCTGAAATTTCGTAAGCATCATATCCCAACATTTCTCCCATAAGGATAGAACCATTCTGGGCTATCTGGTTCGCACCGTCTATAATATTCTGCCGAACAGCTGTATCAAGACGGCGGTGATATCCACTTTCATAATGCACTTGCATACCATTGTACCCCAGATCCCGCACAATCTCCCGTGTAGCACTCTTATAATCTGTCAACCCGGAAGAGACCGCCAGCACTGCCTTGTCCACCGCCTCCCGGTACACCTGGGATGTGGCTGTGGTATTAGACAGATTTTGAATGGTGCCGGCCGTTTGCAGGCTGACCGATTGTGCGTACTGGTTTAGTCTACCTTGCTGTGGTGGGGTGAGAGGTGTCTGCTGTATCACCCTTGAAAAATTCGGATCTGTATACACATCATTCAAAGCGGTATTGTATATACGAAACAGGTCAGCTGTACTCATGTTTACCGCATCTGCCAGTCTGCGATTGATTTCAGCCATATCAAAATTCATGTCGGCCATGAGAGTAAGCCGATTGATACTTGATTGGTTCAGTTCACCGATTTTTTTAATCTGGGCTGCAATTTTGGCAACAAAAAACCGGTTCACTTCCTCGAACCGGAGCATCAGATGATCTATTGCTTTTTCAAGTTCTTTCTGGTTCAACATCCATCAGCCCTCCCATATTATTCAGGTGCCGGAGGTGTCGGATTGTTCTGATTGACGTTAGGAAGAAGGGTCTGCATAGCTAACATACTGGCAGTCTGTTCCTTCTGTACGGCTTCAATAGCCGCCTGCGCTTGAACTTTTGTTTCACCGAAATACCACATACGATACTCCACTTTGCTGATGATTCCGGAATTAAGCTGCATAAGTCTTTCCTGATTCTGCTGTTCCCGGTCCGTCAGTATGGAATCGTCCCAATCAAAAGACACGTCGTACTCACCCTCTGGGGCCAGATTATACACAGATGCATATTTATCCATTGCCCGTATAACATTTCTGAGACATTCTTCCAAAGCTGTCTGGTTATCTGCAATCGTAGCATACGATCGTTGCTTATTGATTTTAAGCTCGGTAGCGGTGCGCTCTGACTGATTTACATCAGCAAGGGTTCCCCTAGATAAACCACAAAGATTTTCAACCTTGTATAATATTTGATTCAGACCATTAATGAGACTTGCGTCTCGGATGGTAGGAGAAAACACCTCATACAGATCTCGGTCGCCCTTGTCAATGTCTAACTGTCGGAAAAGCCTTTCATTCAGCTTTGGTGTTTCCATCTGACCATTTGCATTCTTGCGTGGCCGGAGGGCAGTAGGATCCACATCAACTGCAAGCTCTGATCCTTCAAATTCCCACAAAATCCGGGACCATTGTTCGTCCGCTTCTTTCATGGCTTCTTCTGCTTTGCTGAATACGGAAGCGCCCATAGGACTATCTACGTCCACATTATTTGCGGTGGCAACTTTAAACCACCCGAACAGAGGACCGTCCACATCAGTCACAGTAGCTTCCGGTGCTAAAGAAGCCCAGCGGTCAACAGCGGAAAGAGGGATTTCTTTTCCAATGGAATCCGGGACGGTTGACTTAAACGCTCTTTGTGTGATCCGAACATTGGAGCCCTCAACAGTATGCCGCTCCAGACGGGTATATGTAGTTTTCCCTTCTGTGAACGTATCCGGAATAACTACATCACAAATATTACCGTCATCGTCAAAGGCGATAGGGTAAATTGACCAGTCCATTGTCCAGTCAAAATAAATATGTCCATCATCTACATTTGGGTATGGTTTAATCAGCATACCTCCAGCAGCGCATCCCTGTTCAAGTTTCTGTCGCAGGACAGAAACTAATTTCTCAAATTCCTTTTTAAGATATTCGGCTCTCGGATTAGTAATACTGTCCCCGGTTTCTTCATCCTGAGTTTCTCCATTTTTCGCCTTTCCAGTGATGCTCCATTTCATTTCAAGAACAACCTGCCTTGCTATTTCTGAACTGACAAAGGCAGGAAGGTTCATAGATTTCACGTTTTCGGACAGCCACGGCGATTCATTTAGGTACATCTTGTACCATCTGTCCAGGGCATTAATCATATCTGTAGACAGGGAAGTGTCTATGTCCTCGACCTGTTCAATGCTGTTGTATGGAATCAATTTTCTAATCACCCTCCCTATCTGTAAAATAAAATTCTTGAATAGGCTCGTATATACTCACCTCCCGTTACTATTTTCTCGCGCGCGTATAGACGCATCCGCATTAGGCGGAATAGAGGGGTATATACCCCCCCCTAAACTTTCTATTTATCTACTCTATAGGAAAAATATGTAACATTGTAACAATGTGCATTTTCCCTAGTGTTTACAATGATTTTTCGTGTTACTGTTTTGTAACTCAACAGTAACTTTGTATACAGTGAAATGTTACAAAGTTACACGAAAAATGGCATTTGTAACAGGTTTGTATACGCATTTGTAACATGAAAAAAGGGAGCTATCATTTCTGATAGTTCCCCATTAAGTCTACGAATTATCGTGTTCTTCTCGATCACACTTCTCTAAATACGCATTGCACTCTCTGGCAAAACGCTCCAGAGCGTATCCTGACATTTGGTATTGAGATGAGTTTTCATTCTTTTTTATAACCTTTTGTTTTTCATGTTTTTCGGCTTGTTGGTTCTTATCTTCTGGGCCATTATAGTTTTGTACAGCAGAAGTGGTCGGAATAATGTTTTGTTCAATGCGTTGCTCATTATTTTGTTCATAACTGTTGGGCTGACTTATGTTTTTTATTCGCACAGTATCTATTATCCATTGAATGAATTTTTTACCCATCTTATGCGATAACTTCCCAAATAAGAAAAGAATGATTAAACCAAAATAAACAATAGCACTGACAAATAGAATTCCTGTTCCCATAGATAACAGGAATAACGCGGCAAAAATATAAAAGCATAATATTATTATTGATCCAAAACAGCCAAAATTTTTACCTTTACTTTTCCTTTTTGCCATGTTATTCACTTCTTTTCCGGACTTTCCAAACTGCAAAAACGGACATAACTATAATGACAGCTATATATGTCAGCCGATACGCCGATGTATCAGGATTGTCAGAGAATATAGCAACCACAACAGCGATATACACGGCAATAAAACACATCCACCCTAAAAGTTTCCAAACAGCAGCAGAGACAGCTGATTTTTTATCCCATAGATGACCGCAATTCTTACAGAGGCACACTGTTTTATAATTTCTGCGGCTCTTATAGGTCTTTTGACCAGCTGGAAGGACCCAGCTATTTTTTATACCAGTCCGGTAATAATTGCTTTTCGATTTTGTCCCGGCAGGTCTTGCTTCAAACTGTATATTCGTGCTTCCGCACATAGGACATTTTAATTTTTCCATACCATGACCTCCCACGTAATATAATACACAAATTGTACCATAAATAGTGGAAGAGTAAAATATGTTTTATCGTCCTTTTTTCTTGTAAACTCGCTCCATGGCGTACCTGGCCATATCAATACTGTGATTTTTCGCATCCGGAAAGCTGCTCATGATTTCATCATCTGGTGTACGCTCATATTCGTATTCAGAAAATTCCTTTGCCGTGGCTGGGCATCGTACCGGATCAATGACGATTGCCTTTAATGACTGAAACCATTTCATACTATACCGCACGCTGTCCGGGCCTTTAATCGCCGGCCGGCAGAGTGATCCATAATCACGATAGTCACCGATGGATTTTGGCTCTGCACTGTCAGCTGTGATTAGATCGGATCCGGTTACACCCTTTGTCATTACCAGAGTATTCCAGGTTTCTGCATTACTCATTTTATTCGCCCTGAACTCGTCAAAAATGTATAGGATTTTCCGGTTGCTGTCATAGTGCATTTTTCCCCAATGAAATGGGTCCGGATACCATCCCCAGTCGATACCCATATAAATGTGATCGAACATGGCAATTTCGGCATCCGTAATTTCCCGGATTTGCAGATTGTCAAACACTTCGCCGCCGGTTCCTACAGCGTTTCCCAAATACTCATGCTCGTAAGCCCTCGGATTTGTCGCTTTCAGGTCTTCAGCATCATCAAAGAATTGTTCTCCCAGCCATTCCGGCGGGACATCCAAATAACAGGATTTATGCCGCAATGACCGCCTGTGGGGCTTTCTGACATATTCATTCGCCCAGTTTGATTTACTGATGGGCGGGTTGAAACTCTTAAATACGATGAACTTTGGGCCACCTCGGAGAACAGACTGCTGAACGCTTCGGATTTCCTCCTCGCCCGCAAATTCGTCCAATTCCTCAAACCAGAGATATTTAATGTACCCTTTAGCCACTTTGATGGATTTCATCTTTTTGGCTTTATCCAGTCCACGGAAGAGAATCACCTGCCCTGTGGGCTTATAAGTCAATCTGTATGGATTTGTACAGCCTTTCCACAGATCTTGCACACCCAGTTCGTTGATACTCCACCAGATCTGTTCGTAAACGCTTGTGCCAATGGTGTTACCAACCTTTCGGAAGATAACAGCGTTTGCGTTCGGGTCTTCCATGACACCGGTAACAATCATGGTGCCAATGAAAGAGGACTTAGTGGAGCCTCGACCACCGAACAGATCATAGTAAGTGTGTAGCCCCTCTTTTACGTCCCAGTACACCGGGTAGAATGCAGGGGCTATAAGGGATGATAGCCTTACACCATCAATCTTTGCCATCCGGTGTTTCCTTTTCATCTGTTGCCGGAGGCACCTGAACATCTACCTGCGGCGGCTTTGGGATATCGCAGATAATATTTACAGCCGGAGCCCTGCTTTCTGCTGCTTCCTTATCTGCGTTCCACCTTCGGAAATTGTTCTGCAAACTGAATTTTGCACCGTTCGCCCCATCTCTGTCAAACAGTCGTTCCTCTGTCCGTTCCTCCAGACGAAGAATCGCATCTTCGATGACTTCTTTGAATTCCTTTTTGCCCTTGTACTCAAAGAGACTGGTTCGAGATTTAAAGCCCAGGGCACGGGCAAGGCCGGCGGAAGTAGGAGGGCGTCTGTTCAGATAAATCGGATTATTGAATTTATCAAGAATCGCATTTCCCGTTTCCGGATCCCGGAGTAGTTCCCCGTCACAGTCATTGAAATACTGGTCAATCTTTTCTGCAATTTCTTCCTTGCTGGTATATTTGGGTGGGCGGCCGCCCACGCTTTTTGTAGCCATACGGCACACCTCACTTTCTGCATTTCTGCAATAAAATACCCTCTGCCGGAAATACCGGAGAGGGTGTGGGATTATTTACATGATTTCTTTGTTGCCGGTTTTTTATTGGCGGGCTTTTTCGCCGTTGTTTTCTTAGCCGTTGTCTTTTTAGACGCAGCTTTCTTCTTTCCTGGATTGGGGTCTGCACCTAAAATATCATACAGCCCGGCGGCTTCCCCTTTTTCTAATTTCAATTCTTTGTATGCCATAGATCCTCCTTATTTCCGGTACACAAGAGCTTTTCGGTCAATAATGTTATGATATCCATACTGACCGTCCTCTTTAATTACATTGTACCCCATAGCCAGAGCGTACACGCTCATGTTATTGTTGTAGAAACTTGCACTGATTCCGCCAGTAGCTTTGGCAAACTGGGGGTGAGACTTATCAAATGCGGCAGCCTGTTTTAACAGCGCACTCTTTGAAATAACTTTAGCTGTTTTAGGATTCAATACCGCATTTACGGTTTTACCACTGGCATATCCGGTGTTTCCTCCACCGTTCATGTCAAAATATGTGCCAGCTCCATATGCCTGCCCACCATGCTTACCGCCGACATAATTCAGTCTGCTATACATCATCATATCCGCAACATCTTTTGGTGTCAAGTTCCTGCTTCCACCTGCGGAAGTTTTTAACGTACCGCCGTTAATGGATCGAGACAGGATTTGACTTTGATTGATATTGTTGTCCGACATAAATTGGTTAAAAGCAGCAGAATCCAATACCATAGGCTTATCATTCAAGCCATTATAGAATACAAATCGCTGAGTGATATCCGCCGCATCGTCCAAATGGTTCGGAAGTCCGGTTTTTTGAGAATCCAAAAACACCTGTGCCAACTGTGCATCTGACATCTGGGTAAAAGATGTGAGAGCATCAGGGGTCACAGGTGTATTGTTATCATCCGGAACTTGCTGTGCGATTGGATTAGGTTGCGGCTGTGTAGGTTGATTCTGCTGGGGCTGCATCTGCGGAGCGGGTATGGGGTTCCTGGCGCGTACCAGTTTGGATGTACTTCCTCTTCCTCCCATAATGAGCCTCCGTTATTTCTTTTTCTTTGCGGATGTCTTTTTAGTAGCCGCCGCTTTAGCTCTTTCAGCATTGATCTTGTCAGCCAATTTCTTCTGAGCTGCTGTTGGTTTTCCGGTATCTTTAATTGCTCCCGCTGGAGTGTCCCATCTATCGCAATCCTTTGGGGATACAGTCTTTTTCTTTCCTGCCATGATATATACCTCCTTAATCTACTTCAACTATAACTTCAATTTGCTGTAGGCTCAAATTTGTCTTTGAACCGCCTTTAGGTCTGGCTTTAGCACCAGAAGACTTAACATCAACAATACGATAGTTGTTGTGACCACCGTTCGTCCCGGACGGTCCTAAAAGCATTTCACCCAGCCTTCCTCCAGGGCCATCTCCGGGCATAAGTGCCTGGGTACTTGCCTTTGCCCGATAGGTTATTTTTACCTCTCGTGTAACAAACGTGCTGGGGTCTGCTGCATTCTTAAAATTATTGTAAGACGTTGACAGAACACGTGGATCGGTGTATGTACGACCTACAAGAGCCTGTTTCAGCTGTGACACAGATAATCCCTGGTGTCCTCCTGTGATTCCCATACCTGCCAATCTGGCATCAAGAAAATCACCATGCTCGTATCTGGTAAGATTTACATTGTACCCCAAATTGTGCATGGATCCAACAATGCTGTCCCACGCAAACTGCTGCTGTGCGTTCAGCTTTTGTCCTGTAGCAACAGCATAGTTCATGTTCTGAGAGAAATTGTACAAAGATCCGGGAACCGTATTCGGATCCAGATAATCGTCCAGAGCCGTTCTGGTGTCTATATCCAAATTCTGCTGATTGTAGTAGTTACGTCCATTGTAAAGGTCATGGAATCCAGCATTATCCGTATCACTGAACCCATTTGCATCAACCTGAGCTGGTTGAGGCTGTGGTTGCGGCGGTTGCTGTTGAGCCGGAGGCGAAGTGGGTTGAGCTGCGACACGTCTTTGCATGTTGCTGGAGCTTCCTCGTCCACCCATATTATAGCACCTCGCTTTCTGATAGTCAAATAATTTTAACTTTTTGAACTCCGCCACTTCTGCTGGAATGACCGCACCTGTATGATGTTTCCCTCGCACCCATCCGGTATATCTCCGTACATGATGATTTCAGACGGATTCAGACGGTCCATCATTTCACGGTATCCTTCCAGAAACAGCCTCCCAGATTCCTTTCCGTTCTGGGTTCCCACACTGGACACCGCAACGGTTCCGCCGACCGGCTCACCATCAAAACACCATTCATAGCTGCTGTGGTCGCTCCATGAGATAGTTGGTATCACCCGGATACCGTTCATCTGCCAGTATGCGCCAAGCCAGTGTTTACGATAGTGGTTATAAATCTGTATGGCTTTCGGAAAATCAGTGAACGTGGAAAAATCCGGTGTAAGAACTGCCTGGAATTTCCGAAGCATATTCAGATATGTATCTGGCTGTGCCCACACCCTGTTAAACTGATAATCGTCAAGAAAGAAGTGAACACCATGTATTTCCGGCTCTTCACATCCTCTTGCATAGTTGAACCCTATCCAGTTATCAACCTTGTAAGAGGCCGGCAGCAGAGCGGGAATATCATATTCCCCGGCACCATCAAAAATGGCTTTGTTCAAATTCTCGTAATTTCTTTGTGTTTTATACATTCGTTGCCTCTCTTTCTGTATAGAAAAAGCCCCCGGGTGGGACCGCACCCAAGAGCTTTTCAGATTTTCGCAATGCAATCAGAGTTCACACACAGGAAGGAGGCTACCTGCTCCAAATTGCATAAATCCGATTTTAAGCATAGCACACGTATTGAGGGACATGGGGGACAATTATCTTTTGTCGGCTACAATTTACGGCTGAACCGGTCAAGGATATAATCCTGCCATGCTTTTCGTTTAAGCATTTTAGTGTCAGCGTATCCATTGAATTCTCCATTTGATGCTGGATATTTTTGAGCATTTGGATCGATTTCAACTCCATATGGTTCAATTTGTTTTTCTGTTAATGCGGTATAAGGGCACATATAAAATCATCCTTTCTGTTATGGGAGAGAATTTCTCGCACCTGTATCATATTCATAGGAACGGTATTCAGCTTCAGAAAGCTGTATGTCTGTTTTCCTGTCCTCATTTTTCAAATAGCGGTAACATACTTTCTTCACCCTATCGGCGGTGTTTCCATCACCAATACAAGCCGCCACCTGTGACCACGGAATGCCATTGATAAAACGAAGCGTGAGAATAATTCTCACTTCACTGTCCGGAATCTCGGATATGTATCGTTCCAATCGTTGCCGTTCATGGATACACTGTATCTGTTTAGCGGCAATAATGGCTTTCAGGTCCACAATCTCAGCAGCCAGCTTTTCCACCTTGCTTTCATTTCTGTGAGGCCCAGGCGGCATATCAGAGATTATGGGAGATCCCGGAATAGCCTGATATTCCAGTTCCTCCAATCGTTTCTGGTCCATTTCAATTTCTCTGTTCAGCCAGTAAAGCTGTGATAATTCTTTTACGGTCATAATATGCTATTTACCTCCTTTTGCTTGTGTGATACGAACTTTCAAAGCAGATAAAAGGCTTTCTTGCACATTATCTTTGCTTTCCAGAGAGTGTATCACGTCCTCATCTGTGCCGCCTTGTGTGATTAACCGGTGTACGATTACCGGATAAAGCTGCCCCTGTCTGTGAAGTCTTTTATTTGCCTGCTGATATTCTTCCAGGTTCCACGTCAGTCCAAACCAGATTATGTGGTGCCCGCCGTCCTGTAAATTCAGTCCATAACCACAGCTGCTGGGTTGTGCCAGAAGAACATCAATCTTTCCATCGTTCCAATCCGTTTCCTCTTTGGCGTCCTTGTACACCCGGACAGTAAGATTTGACCGGGAGAGGGATTCAAGTATCCTGTCACGGTCGTGCTGGAAATGATAATAAATGATTGTATGCTGTCCATTCAGCTGTTCAATGGTCTCCAGAAGAACATCGATCTTGCAATCGTGGATTGGAACCACTGCACCATCCTCGTCATACACGGCACCATTACAGAGCTGTAATAGCTTTCCAGTGAGTGAGGCAGCAGTGTTGGCTGTCACCAGATCATCGTCCACTTCCAGAAGCATATCCCGCTCCAGCTGGTCATAGGCTTTCTGGGCTTTGCTGTCCAGTTTTACCGGAATATCATCATAAATCAAATCAGGTAGGCTCAAATAGTCTTCAGCTTTCATGCTGATGCAGATATCCGATATGGATTTGTAAATTGCATCCTCTGCACCCTCTTTGGGGGCATAAGAAAAAATAGTAGTACGGTTCCTTTTATCCGGTACAAAGAATATATCCCGGTAAACGGAAATTGTTCTTCCCAGACGTTTCCCGCCATCCAGAAGATAAATCTGTGCCCACAAATCTATAAGCCCTTTTGGGCTCGGTGTACCGGTCAGCTCAATAAGTCGCTGTATCTTAGGTCTGACAGTTTTCAGAGCCTTAAATCTGCCCGCCTGTGGGTTTTTGAATGAACTGCTTTCGTCCAGTACGACAGTATCAAACGGCCAGTTGTGTTTATAATAGTCCACCAGCCATTTTGTGTTTTCCCGGTTTATGATGTAAATGTCTGCATTGGCGGAAAGAGCTTCCAGCCTCTGTTTTTCAGATCCCAGTACAATGGATATCCTCAAATCTTTTAAGTGGTTCCATTTATCACGTTCCTTTGTCCAGGTGGATTCAGCCACTTTCTTTGGTGCAATGACCAGAGCTTTCCGGATGCAGAACCGCTCGTACTTCAAGCTGTGTAGCGCGGTCAGCGTGATCGCAGTTTTCCCAAGACCCATGTCCAGGAACGCACCAATGTACGGGGTATCGATCATCCGCTGTATGCTGTACGCTTGATATGAGTGTGGTTTAAACTCTTTCGGCATCGTTCATCCGCTGTATGCTGTACGCTTGATATGAGTGTGGTTTAAACTCTTTCGGCATCGTTCATCAGCTCCTTACACTTTTTTACTATCTCCAAAATCTGTGCATCTGTATTGACAGAAGAGAATACGATAAATCCCATGTTCCGTAAAATAGCCTGTACATATTCCTGCCTGCGGCGTTCCGTCTTTCCAGGGGCTTTCAGCTCTGCGAACATAACCTTGCCGCCGGGCAGCAGAATGATCCGATCAGGCACACCGGTAAACCCGGGGCTCACGAATTTCAGACATCGACAGCCAATAGCCTCCACACATTTTTTTAATTTTGTTTCAATCGTTTTTTCCTTCATATCTGCCTCCCAAAATCTGTCGCGCGTGTGGCGAGTTCGGAAACGGGCTCCGGTCTCTCTTTCTCACACGTTCATTCGCATTTCATCATTTAGCTTTTAAATGCCGTTTGTTACATTCACCCTCGCGCGCGTATAGACGTGTTCGCATTAGGCGGATTAGAGAGTTTTTATATATGTAATTACCCTCTATTTTCTCTATTTCAATGCTCTATAGAAAAAATATGTAACATTGTAACAAAAGCTAAAAACATCAGTATTTATAAGGGTTTTAACCGTTACAATCTTTGTAACATCAATGTAACTTTGTAACATAGTGCCTGTTACAAAGTTACATAAAAAATGCCATTTGTAACACGATTGTAACGGTTTTTGTAACATCGTTTTTTACTTCGGGATAAACCCTCTTTGCAGATTATACGGGCCACACCGAAACGGGTTTTTTTCTCGTTTCCACCCCGGTATATTTGCCAAAGTAGCATTTATTTCCCGTACATCCT
>JBJETB010000046.1:0-9540 GCA_051883095.1 Anaerovoracaceae bacterium | reverse complement strand
TAAGCATTAACGTTTCAAAAAATTCCGCCATGATGTGTTTTCCTCTTTTCTTTTTCTATCTCGTTCTTGACTCCATCATAGCACGGTTATATAATAATGTAAAATATATAAAAATTATAGTTTTAATAATATTAGTATTATGAGTGTCTGATGTCTGATACAGGAGGTCCCTATGGAAATTCAGCAGTTAAGATATTTTCTTGAAGCAGCAAAAGACTGTAACATTACAAAGGCAGCGAAAAGACTCCACATTGCACAGCCGGCTCTCAGCCAGTCAATAAAGAGATTGGAGGAGGAACTTGGTACAGAGCTCTTTACCCGAAGCGGTCGTCATATTTTTTTAAACGATGCAGGAAAGCTTATGGTAAAAGAAATAACGCCCCTGCTCAGCTCTCTTGACGGTCTTCCCGCAAAGATTGCCGAGGCAGCAGGCGTAATGAATCGTACTGTTAAAGTAAGTGTAATGTCAGCTTCTCGTCTTGTCACAGACATCATCATAGTATACAAGGAACTTCATCCGGAAGTCAACTTCCTTTTCCGCCAGGAGCAGACCGGTGCCAGCGATGATTCCGACTGGGATGTACGAATTTCCACCGGCATCTCGGGGAAACTCGCAGAGGGCGAGGCTGCCGCACTGGACGAGGAGATTTTTCTTGCCGTTCCCAAAATATGGGACCATATCGAAAATGGCAGCGATAGTGTAAACCTCTATGACTTCGGACAATCTCCTTTTATAAACTTTTCCGGTGCCGTGCCTTTCAGCAAGCTCTGCGAAGAGTTCTGCCATATGGCAGGTATATCTCCAGAAATCATCTTCAAAAGCGATAACCCTGCATCAGTTCGCGACCTCATAGGCGCAGGACTTGGGGTGGCCTTCTGGCCTGCCTATTCATGGGGCAAGCTGACTTCGGATAAGGTGCGCCTCCTTCACATCAGCGAGCCTGTCTGCCGCAGAACCATCATACTGTCCAAAAGCAGAAGTGTAATGCCCGGCAGTCCTCAAGATGACTTTTACCGCTTTATCCTTGAATATGCCGCTGTTATTTCAAGTCTGGGGAGATATGAATAATTTTACGCAATAGAAGAACCATATCCCATAATCACCTTATCCCCGGCTGCATACCATTTTTTCATGCAGACATCATTGCTGTTGCCTTCAACAGTATACACCAATCCATCTTCGCATCTTTCCACAATTCCCACATGGTCCGCCCTGCCGTCACCATTCCAGTCAAAGAATATAATCATTCCTGGCTCAGGACTGATATTTCTGTTAAACCATCTTCCCTTTTCTACAAACCAGCGTATGCCGTCATCGCACACAGCAAACTTTGGCATGCTTCCGTCATCAAGGAGTCCAACCTGTTCTGCACACCAGCTTACGAAAACTGCACACCAATCAACATGTGAAGAAAAACCATACCACCGCCAGTAGGTTTCGCCGCCCTCGTTACCTGTTTGCGACCGGGCAATGGCAACCAGCATGTCATCAGAGGGAATTTCCCCCTCCGCATCACTGCCAAAAATGGCGGCTGCTCCGCATAGTGGAAGGAGCACAGCAAGAAGTACAAGGAGTATGCTGCCCCCGGTCAGCAGGGTTGAAATCGCTCTTTTGGTGCCTCGTGCAATCCTGCTTGCGGTTTTTACTCCTGATGAGCCCTCTGCTTTCCCTTTGCGGTTCAGCGGGGGAATCCCATACTTTCTATCGACAAAGCCTTTTTCTTGCAGGACAGAGGAAATGTAGGCTTGTTTTTTTCTCTGTGCCTGTAAATTTTGCCTTTGCATCTGTGCCTGTCGTCCTCGGTTTTCCCTTTGCCTCACCAGAAGCCTTTTTCCCTGCAGCCTTGCTCTCTTCGCATAGGCTTTGGTATATCTTTCGATATACTGCTCTGCATAGTTCTCTGGTGAAACCTGCTTTTCTTCCTGCTGTGTCTGCGGGCTATCCTGCCCGCTTCCTTGGGAAGCCCGCCTGCTGCGCTGCCAGAGAATCCGTTCTTTTGTTTTTTTCCTTGCATAACGCAATTTTCGTTTGTCCATACAGTTTTTCACCTCCTTTCGGTTCTTGTTTTTTGCAAGCAAAAAGCCCGAAGTTCATGGCTCCGAGCTATCTTGTGTTTTATTTCAGTATTTTCCAAGTTCCTTTCTTATTTGAGCCCACCCGTACAAGGTACCCTTTCTCTTTTAGCTCTTTAATTAGTCGTGCTACCGTAGCTCTTGAACAACCTAATTTCTCCATAAGTTCTGCAGTAGTAATATGTGGATCCAATTGCAAAATTTCTATAAGTTTCTGCGACTTGTTATTTATTGTCTCATTTATTGTCTCATTTATTGTCTCATCTGACACCGATACAGTTTCTAATGTCAACACTACCCTTGCAGGGTCGGATAACTCTTGAATGACGGGCTTCGCAAAGCCGTTTTCTTCCCATGTGCTGTAAATATCGCACAGACCGGAGCCGGAGCGTTCTCCCACATTTATTAGAGAAAACATATTGAAGATTCTTGCGTTTCGTGTGTCGCTTACCCCTCCTGCTATGGCGTCCTCTATGCTGACTCGAAAGGTTCCCGGATTGGATATGGTGATTTTGCTAAAGTCTTTATCGATGACAATTCCCTGCCGCCCGTAATAATCGGCGTGAATCAGTGCATTGGCCAATGCCTCTCGGATGGCTGCGTGTATAGGTGTGTCATCGACTCTCATCATCTGTTCATCCAGCTTGAAAGGTTTTTTCACATCGGCGGTCAGTTTCCCGATGATTCTAAAATAAAAATCAAAGATATTGCCGCTCCAGTCTCCGTCACTACAGCATACCCTGTCTGACCAGCGGGTATCCGTAGCCTTCCGCTCTCTGTAGTCAAGGAAGTAATTCGGTAATTCGTCCATGATCGTGATAAAATCGCCAAAGAACAGAAGTCCTGCAAGGGTCGGATGTAATTCTCCGTCTAAACCTTTCTTTGCTGCACCGATTTTCAGAAGAAATTCTTCGTCGCTGAGCTTTGTCCAAATATGGTTTGGCTTACGATTGGAAAACATTCTGCGATAGCCAAGGAGCGCTTCGTGATTCAAATCAGAGAGCCTAAGAGTTTCCACAACCTTGCTGTCCGCACTTTCTTCCGCTTGGTCGCGAAGCATGGCAAGCACTTCTTCCCTCTTACAACGATAGTCACCTTCTCCATTGCGTCGATAGCTGCCGGAAAACATATCTTTCCCAATATAGACCGGTCGGCTCTGCCTTGTCGCCCGGGGAACCTCCATGACGATGATTTTTTTCTTATCATAATCAACGGTATAAATGTTTTCGTTCAGCAAAATATTCTCGCTTATTTTCTGTGGGTTATTCAAAGCATTCCAAAGCTCCGAAATCATCTTTTCCGTATTTTCAACGCCGATTGGTATCAACTTCTTTGTCTGTGCATCTTCTTGCACACCAAGGAGGATGACCCCGCCATCTGTGTTGGCAAACGCCGAATAAGTTTCCCACATGCTCTGCGGCACTCCGCCTGTTGCCGTCTTGACCTCTATGTGTCCGCTCTCTTTCTCGGATGATAAAATTCTATGGATGTCCACCATGTACAAATCCTCTTTTCATCGAAAATGTGTTTTTATTATTATATTATTTTTTCTTCCTAAAATCCATACTAATTTTATGGGCTACTCCCGGTCGGCGGGTTTGGTGGTCATGAGCTGATAGAGCCTTGTGTCTCTTGGGAAATGGTTCTCAAAGGGAACGAGGCTGCTGCCGATTTTGAGCAGGCCATGTCCGGCGTCCACATCGGTGATATAGGATAGCTGGGTGTCGGAAATATCAAGAAGCCCCGCAAGTTCCTCCCGGTTGGTGGCTGCCTGATTCAGCATGATGACAAACTCGGAATTTGAAAGCATGGTACGGGCGACGTGAGATTGCAGAAGATCCTCCACGTCCTGCGTGATTCCGGTGCAGAAGGCGCCATACTTTCTGACACGTTTCCAGAGCTTGAACAAAAACTGTGCGGAGTATTCGTGCATGAACAAAAGGTAGATTTCGTCGATATAGACGAAGGTTTTTCTGCCTTTCTTTCGATTCGCCGTAATGCGGTTGAGAATGCTGTCTAAAATCACAAGCATGCCTACCGGACGGAGCTGCTCTCCCAGCTCCATGATGTCGTAGCAGATCAGGCGATTTTCCGTATCCACATTGGTCTGCCGGGCAAAGGTGTTGAGGCTGCCCTTTGTGAACAGCTCTAATTCCAGTGCAAGGGCATGTGCCTCCGGTTCCGGCTGTTTTAGGAGTTCCTCCCGAAAATCCTGCAAAGTAGGGGGAACGCCCTGATAATTTCCCTGCATATAATACCGATAGACGCTTTCGGTGCAGCGGTCGATGATGGACTGCTGCCCTCTGCTGAAGGTATGGCCTGCGATAATCTGCTCACACAGCGACTGCAGAAATTGTGATTTTTCGATAATCGGGTTGATCTCCCCGTAGCCCTTTGTCATGTCCATGGCATTAATATGTTTCGGGCTCGTGGCTGAGATTTCCATGACCTCGCCGCCAAGTGCCCGCACAAGCGGTGCGTACTCCCTTTCCGGATCTATTATCAAAATATCCGCATCGGTGGCCAGCATCAGATTGGTGATTTCGCATTTTGCCGCAAAGGACTTGCCGCTGCCGGATACCCCTAAAATAAAGGAATTTCCATTCAGAAGCTGCCTTCTGTCAGCTAAAATCATATTCTTGCTGACAATATTCTGCCCGTAATAAATGCCTTTCCGGTGGGATATTTCCTGCACCCTGAAAGGCATCATAACTGCAAGAGATTCAGTTGTCAGAGTTCTGAATGTATCAATTTTTCGTGTGCCTATAGGAAGCACGGTATTCAGTCCGTCAAGCTGCTGAAACTTAAGCACTGCAAGCTGGCACAGCCTTTCTCTTCCCATTGTAAGCAGCGCCTTGGTATCCTGGTCAAGCTGCTCCATGGTTTCAGCAGTATGGACAAGGGTCATTACCGTCAGCATCATGCGCTGATCACGGTTTGAAATAT
Organism: Anaerovoracaceae bacterium; assembly: GCA_051883095.1. Taxonomy (GTDB): domain Bacteria; phylum Bacillota; class Clostridia; order Peptostreptococcales; family Anaerovoracaceae; genus SUG1106. The sequence goes on along the minus strand of JBJETB010000046.1, from coordinate 4,521 downwards.
CGTCAAGAAATTCTCGCAGCTCCGTTCTTTGCATCTCCATATCGTATGGCACCTCTGCCGAAAAGTTATTATTCGTGTTCTGCCTTCTCTGCCAGTTGGTGATGTTTGTCTCCGCACCAAGGAGCCTTGATTCTATCTCTTTTACTGCTTCCCCTGTGGATACCGGAATCACATCCATTGACAGCATCATGTTTTTACACCTGTTGGTCAGTTCGGTTACAAAATCATCCCTGATGAAATTGGCATATTCCTTTAAGAATATCACCCGTGCGAAACGCTCTCCCATTTTCACATAGTCTTTTCCGATTTCCAAAGAATCGGGGCAGATGTAATCCTTGAAGCTGTGTCCTTTTTTTCGGTTCTCGCTGATGTCAAAAGCGAAGCTGCTTTCTTCGCCGCTTCTGTAAAAGTCATGCAGAATGCGCAGCCGTTCAACAGCTCCAAGTTCTGTGCATTTGGAACCCAGCTTATTCAGATGAATTGAAAGCTCCGCACCAAATCTGTGAAAATATACTCTTGCGTCCTCCACGGATTTCTCTGCAATAGTTACAGTGATGTATTTTTCCTGTGTAATGGAATTGCCCGCATTTCCCTTGTGAAGCAGCATACGGTTATATTCTTCCCTATACATATCCAGACTGTCATCTGCTCTGTCAATGAGGATTCTGCTCTTGAATTCCGCCGTGTTAAGTTTGCGGTTGAATATGGTTATCTTAGTATCCGCACTGCTATCCAAGGAGTTAAGGAGTCCGCTGTACTTCTCAAACATAGTTTCCTTGTCTTCTTCCGATGCCACCTGATAGTTTATATCTTCAAAGCGGTATGTTCTGCTGAACTGATTCTTACCTACACAAAATATCCCGTCGTCATAAACGATTTTTACCGGAATGGTGTCCTGCACGCTCCGAGGCATTTTGACGTATTCTTTTCTTCTTTTCGACTCTGTTTTTCTTATCACTGTACATTTCCTGCCTTTCATTTATTAAGCTGTAATATATATTCGTTGTCTTTACCGTAAGCTTCTTCGGTGTCAGGATTTCCGACTTGATGACTGCCCATAAAAACTTTTCTGCCGGCATTTTGTTATATGTTACAAAACCCAGCAGCGCACACGGCAGCATACCAAAGATACATGCCCACGATACGGCTCCTGTGCCAAGCCGATTTCTCAGCAGAAAATATATTCCCACCGATACCGCTATACCCAGGCACGAAAAAAGGAACTGCCGCAGCGACAGTCCCCAAAATATGGACTCTTTATAGTCCCTGATTTCTTTATTCGTTTTTATTTCCATTAAAGATCCCTTCTTTATCTAAAGAAAAAAAGCAGCCTGCCACTTGAGCGGACTGCTGTAAAGCTGTCATCTTTTCTATTTTTCATTGTCGCAGTTGTTTTGCAGTTCAACACCATTTTGTTCTAAAAAATCTCTGACAGCTGTGCAAAACATTTCTGCGTTTTTTATCTGTTCCTGGACATCTGATTTCGAGATGACATAAAAATCATCATAATCGCTGTTATTTCTGATATAGAATGCACTCTTTATCATATCTGAAAAAACAACATCAAACGTCCCATTTTTTATGAAATCTTTCCGAAAATTTGCTGCTACTCCGCTATGTTTCGAAAAGTCCTTATTGTACAGTGCGAAAACACTGCGCATAGCATGAAAGAATGCGTAATATGACCGATTTGCCGCACCTCGATAATCGTTGCACCCAGCTAAAACTCTTGCTGACTGTAGGCATTCCAAAGACTGTTCAAAACGATAACAAGCCAGAGCCTTCAATTCTTTATCAGGATTCATAAAGTGTCACGCCCTCTTTCTTTACATTGCGATAAAACGGTAAGATTGCAAGCCTTCTTTCAAAAGTATTTTTATCCTGCATGGTCATAGATACCTCTATGTCATCTTCCAGCCCAATGCGACTGGCAATTTTACATACAACGCCTTGAAACTTTTTTACATCTGAATGACCGCAGTTCATCAAAAGCATAATATCAAGATCCGATTCCGGAGAATAATCTCCTCTTGCATAAGAACCATACAAAATAATCTGGTCCACAATATCAGGCATTTCTGCGTTTACCGAATCTACAATCTTTTTCAGTGTATCTGCAACCTTCTGAGTATATGGCATATTGCATCCTCCTTTCCGCTTTCTTCAAAAGAATTTTATCATAAAACAACATTCTTTGCAAAACTTTTTGTAAATCATAGCCCCATCATTTCTTTAACGACTCTATCCGACAGTTTAATCATTCCCACAAGCACAAGCATATTGAATATGAGCTCGCCCAGGTACGACCATACCATCGATACAGCTGCTGCATTCTCATCGATTACCGGCGGTGATGCAGCAAACATAGAGAAAATGATACATGCAAGGATAATTATGGCACCTTCCATACAGACGGAAACATAGGATTTGATAAATGATATTCCTATGTGCTGTGAGGGTTCGCCTGCAACAGTTGAGAGAGGTATAGGTGCTATTGCCGTATACATATATAGTCTGAAAAAACGCCCGTACACAGTCATAATAATGATAAAGGAAAGCACCGTGATTACCAGGCTGCCAATCAGCGTTACGGCCCACAGAGGTATACTCTCAAAAAAGCCGCAGTCCTCAATGGCCGTTATCATCACATCCGGCAGGCTCATTCCCTGAGTCCGTCCCAGCCCTGCGGTCCTCATAATTGTACTTATAACTCCCTGCAATATCTCAAAAATTGCAAGCATCAGTTCCATCCCGTAAGTAATCATTCCTTTTGCTATGATAAACCTTATAAACAGCTTCAGTGCATGCTCCGGTTTTTTTACGTCAGCAAAGCTGCCGCAGGTTTTCATCATTCCGACAAGAAAAAAGAGCACCAGCAAGGCAACTCCGATTGCCTGCAGTGCTCCGTGAATGTCAACGATTGCTTGCCATATTGTCCCGCCTTTAAAATTCTCCGGCTCTTCCGTGAGCAGCACCCATATTTCCGACAGTTTTTCATTCCAGGTCGTAAGTGCATTCTGTAGGTTCTGCACCACCCAGTTGTCTGACACATTATCACCTCCCGTTTTCAAAAAATAAAAAAGGAGACTGAAAAATGTCCCCTTATACGCTTTCAATTTTGTTCTCACTTTACTGGTTCTTTAAGAAAACTGTTAAAGCTCAACTGTGCTTCCATTTCCCTCTCTCCATTAAAGACATGATTCTCAGCTAATTTTTGAATGATGTCCTTAGGAGACGTTACAACTTGAGCACCCTGTTCCACATATTTCTTCGGCCATGTAATCGTTTTTAGCTCTAACGCTTTTGACGGAATTAAAATTTGACGCCCCTGCTTTATGGCAAAGTCTGCCTGTTTTAAAGCACCAGAAGTTTCTCCTGCCTCCATGATAACTGTTGCTAACGAAAGGCCGCTCATTACACCGTTTCTTAATGGAAAAAACCAGCGTTCAGTCTTTGTCGCAGGCGAAAATTGCGAAACAACCAGGCCCTTCTTCTCAATTTCCAACTGAACTTCCTTGTTCTCAATTGGATAATACTGATTCAGGTTTGTTCCAATGACAGCGATTGTATTGTAATGATGCTCCAAAGCACTTTTATGCGCCGTAACATCAATTCCCTTTGCCAACCCAGAAACAATAATAATTCCGTTTCTGCCAAGAAGCTCTGCGACTCTCTCTGTATTTTTTTTTGCCTCTTCGGAAGCCTGTCTTGAACCTACTAAAGCAACGGTTCTCTTTTCTTGTAAAAGTGCTTTCCTCCCTCTCACATACAAAAATCTGGGTGCTTGTTTGGTTTTACTTAAAAGCGGAGGATAATCCAAAAATCCACGCTTAATTATTTCATCATCCGCTTTAAGCTTGGAAAACTCCTTTGCTGCAAAAGCATACATTCTCTTTATCTTCTCGGAGTTAAAAATCTGAAAGAAAGTTGAATATTCCTGAATGATGTTTTTTTCAGTCATTGGAATTGTAACATCATGCTTCTCTGAAAATTCTTCAAATAACGGTTCTAATTTTTGTTCTGTATAATTTAAAACATTCATCAGTGTTGCGAAATTTAGTGCTTCCTGCTTCACTTCATTGTCAATCAAAAACATTCCGCTTCGTCCCCCTTTCTTACATTCATCAAAAATTTGTAACTCCTCTTTTCTTTTCTGTAATTCATCAATATGAAAAACAGTTCCCGAGTTATTCTTCTTTAGCGGAATGATCTTCCCATCATGTACCAATTGGCTCAATCTTTGAGGCGTAATTCCTAAATAATCTGCGGCTTCTTTTGCAAAATACAGTTTGTTTGCCAGTTCTTCATAGTTCATTGATAACACCTTTTTGTATAATTCTTTTCTTGTATCATACATTAGGGGTTTCAAATTGTCAATACTTAACCAGTCTTTTGTCTTATCCTGTAATCATATTCAGGATTTCCTTGGTAAAGGTAATGATTACACCCCCGGCAAGAGTCAGAAATCCATAGGCTAGGGGCCTGCATACGCAGTACCCCCGCCTCCGAACCGTACGTACA
>JBJETB010000045.1:0-2216 GCA_051883095.1 Anaerovoracaceae bacterium | reverse complement strand
TCGATGCGCTGAACACCCTTTGCAGAAACAACGATATACAGCTGGAATTCAGCTACACCCCGATATACGAATCCTACTACATTGAAGGAATCAATTATCTCTACGAATTTGACGGAGGCAATCTTTCAGGCTGGATGTACAAGGTCAACGGCTGGTTCCCGAACTATGGCTGCTCCTCATATTATCTCAGCGACGGAGACGTCATCGAATGGGTATACACCTGCGACCTTGGAAAAGACGTAGGCGATAATTCCATGGCATAAAGAAAAGAGTTTTAAGGAGAGGAGAGAAAAAAGCATGAAAAAGAGAATAGTATCACTGCTTCTGATTATGACCCTTGCTCTGACCATGACCTTCGGGGCATCAGGCTTTGCGTCTGCGGCATCCCAGAGCAAGATAACAGAAGCCTTTGAGAACTGCGGCGACTACATCTATGAGACAGTAACGGAACCCATATTCGGCAGTATCGGCGGCGAGTGGGTAATGTACGGCCTTGCCGAGGCAGGCTATCCTATGTCTGATGAATACATCGCAAAATATCAGGCAAGTGTAGAGAAGGCAGTAAAGGAAGGCTACCGGGGAGTTCCCGGACAGCTTCATGACCGCAAGTACACAGAGTATTCCAGAGTTATAGTGGCTTATGCTGCTCTGGGCCTTGACCCGACGGACATCGCAGGATATAACATGGTGGAAAAGCTTGCTGATTTTGACAGCGTGGTTTGGCAGGGAATCAACGGCCCCATCTGGGCACTGAGAGCCCTTGATGCAGGTAATTACAAAATTCCTGAGGTTTCGGGCATCGAAAACGTGACGACCCGCCAGAAGCTCATAAACTACATTATCAGCTATCAGCTTGACGACGGCGGCTGGAACTTATATTACTCCGAAAGCGATGACACAGCAGAAAATGCGAAGCAGAAGGCGCAGCTAAAGGGAGACCCAGACCTTACGGGAATGGCCATGACAGCCCTCGCACCTTACAGGTCACAGACGAAGGTGAAGGCGGCTCTTGATAAAGCAGTAAAGTGTCTTTCATCAATGCAGAACTCTGACGGAGGCTATACAGCATGGGGTGCATCCAGTTCAGAAAGCATCTCGCAGGCTATCTGCGGTCTGACTTCTGTTGGCATTAACCCGAATACAGACAGCCGCTTCAAGAAAAACGGCAAGTCACTGGTTGATGCACTTCTCAGCTTCTATGACGAGAAGACAGGAGGTTTCCGACATGTAAACACTGCATCGGGAGGATATGAGCCGGTAGTGAACCAGATGGCTACAGAGCAGGCATATTATGCGCTGGCAGCATACAAGAACACAGTGCCTGACAAGACGACAATCAGCAAGGCGGTAAAGTCCGGCAGCACTTCTGTCAAGGTCACATGGAAAAAAGCCGCTTCATCATCTGCATGTTCAGGCTATCAGGTTACTATAGCCACCAATTCCGGATTCACCAAGAATGTGAAAAAATATACCGTATCCGGCAGGAGCACTGTTTCAAAGAAGGTTACGGGACTTACCAAAGGCAAAACCTACTATGTGAAGGTCCGTGCCTACAAGACGGTAAACGGAGTAAAAGTATATGGAGCCTACAGCAGCGTGAAGAAAGTGAAGCTGTAGAATCTTTAATTACTGCATTTGTTTGAAAAGTGTGTGAATAACAGTCAATCAGAATTGGAGAACCCTGAAAAGGGGTCCTCTGGTGTTGGTTGACTTTTTTTATATGAATAAAGGGCTTGCCCATCTGAGTCGGTATCCGTGAACTCAGCTTTGTCTCGTTTATTCAAAGTTTGAAATCAGATTGTATCTTTGCAGAGAACCTCTGACGGAAAAACAGGCAGCCAGCGTATTACATATTTCCCAGCAGGCAGTAAATAAAAGAAAAATGTTAAAAATACATTGGAGCTGTCAACAAAAAACTCCACAACAACTTGACAGACCTTCATACTTAACGTTCTTGTGTTTTCAGGACTTCTGGGGTATAATAAAGGGCAGAAAGTGTGATGAAAGACGGAATTATGAGAGAAGAAAGGAGCCGGAGAGCATGGGCGGAGAAGAAAGAAAGATTATTTCCATTGGAATGGAGGATTTCAAGACGATCATAGAGAAAAACGGATACTTCGTGGATAAGACCCGAATGATACAGCAGCTTCTGGATTCTAACTCCATGGTGACCCTGTTTACCCGTCCGCGCCGGTTCGGCAAGACGCTGAACCTTT
>JBJETB010000044.1:0-10468 GCA_051883095.1 Anaerovoracaceae bacterium | reverse complement strand
TTATTGCTGCATTATTACAGTAGAAATGTTGCAGTTAGTTTTTCTTTTAACTTTTCTAAATTATTTTCACTTGAGCCGAATTTTTTGTATTTTTGCAAAGGAAATCGGCCAAAATGAAAATTTTATGTTACGGCTCCACGAACGGCACACCCAGCACGTCGGCTGTGGACAAAGCCAGGTTCTCTCCTATCTGATCTATGTTAGATGTAATCCAGTTGGCGTCTTCCACATTGTCATGGTATGCCACCTCCACCAGCACGGCCACAGCACGGGTGCGGCGCAGCTCTGCAAGAGTTGTGGTAGGAATGACTTTGACGAGTTCCGGATGAGGATATATGAGCTTCAGATTGTTAGCGAAGATTTCTGCGGCAGCCCTGCCTCTGCTGCTGTCACGATAGTAGTATACGTTAGGACCCTGAATCATGCCCGCCAGATTTTCCGGAGCTGCGTTGGTGTGGATGGCAAGATGTAAATCATAATTGCCGGCATTGGATGCATTTATGGAATCAACCACTGTTCCGCCCGGATTATTTCGAGTAAAATCAATGCCGCTGGCTCTGAGATAGGGAACCATTGCGTCTGCGATAAGATTAGTATAGTATTCCTCACTTCCTCCTGTAACAAACTGATTATACTCCTGAGTTGAGGGGCTAAGGTAAATACTGGCCATTTTAATACCTCCCTGAGATTAAATTACAATGATACCTTTTATACTATGCGCGAAGCATGGAATTTGCCATTATTCAGCCTGAGCAATCATAAAAAAAGTTCCTGAAATCGACTTAAATCCATTGAAAAACAAAAGCTCTTATGTTAAAATACTCTAATATGGGTTATTGTTTTTTGAACACAAAAAATTAACAGACTTTGACAAAAAAATATCTATATAGATACAAAAAAAGACTTATACGAAAGAAGGTCAACTCACAATGAGTCAGAAAGAAAAAATAATAAATATAGCAGTTATAGCACACGTCGATGCAGGTAAATCAACCCTTGTTGACGCTTTCCTCAATCAGAGCGGGGTCTTCCGCGCCAACGAGGAAGTGGTGGACTGCGTAATGGACAGCGACGATATCGAGAGAGAAAGAGGAATAACCATCTACTCAAAGAACTGCTCCATAATGCATAACGATGTAAAAATCAACATTGTGGACACTCCGGGACATGCTGATTTCAGCTCGGAGGTTGAACGGATAATGAAAACTGTTGATACGGTAATTCTGCTGGTAGACTCCAGCGAGGGACCGATGCCCCAGACCAGATTCGTACTGAAGAAGTCCCTGGAGCAGGGGCTTAATCCGATACTTTTCATAAACAAGCTTGATAAGAAGGATGCCCGTATAGACGAGGTTGTCGATGAGGTTTATGAGCTTTTCATGGATCTTGAAGCCAATGACGACCAGCTGGATTTCCCGATTCTTTACGGAATCGCCCGTCAGGGTATAGCAGTAAGAGACCCTGAGGATGTGAAAGGAATGGAAGTCGGAGAAGGAGATGCCAAGATAAAAAAGAGTCCTGCCGGATACGGAGGGCTGGATCTGACTCCGCTTTTCGATACCATCATAGAACACTGCAAGCCTTATCCTGATCTTAACGACGAGCCCCTGCAGTTCCAGGTTTCAACTCTGGCCTACGATGATTACATCGGCAGACTGGGAATCGGAAGAATCACCAAGGGAAAGATCAGGGAAGGACAGACGGTTACAGTAGCCAAGGCCGACGGCACTCTGGTACAGAGGAAAGTAAACCAGGTATTTGTCTACAGAGGACTTAAGAGAATGGCCGTGCCTGAAGCTGAATGCGGAGATATCGTTGTTGTATCAGGTATTTCTGATATTTCAATCGGCGAAACCATATGCGACCCTGCAGACCCTCAGCCTATGGAAATGATACACATTGAGGAGCCTACCCTTTCCATGAATTTCATGGTAAACAAGTCACCGTTCGCAGGAAAGGTAGGAAAGTTCGTAACCTCAAGGCACATAAGAGAGAGACTGAACAAGGAACTGGAAGTCAATGTGGGACTGCTGGTTGAGGAAACCGATTCCACAGACTGCTTCAAAGTATCCGGAAGAGGTGAGCTGCACCTTTCAATACTCATCGAGAACATGAGGCGTGAGGGCTATGAACTGGCCGTTTCCAAACCGGAGGTTATCCTCAGAAGAGGCGAGGACGGCAGAACCCTTGAGCCTATGGAGGAAGTAATAATATCAGTTCCCGACGAATATGCCGGAACGGTTATAAACAAGCTGAACATCAGAAAAGGCATTATGCGCCAGATGTCCGGCGAAAACGGATATTCCAGAATCGAGTATCTGGTGCCGACAAGAGGACTTCTTGGTTACAGAAGCGAGTTTATCAACGATACACGCGGCGAGGGAACCATGGTAAGGCGTTTCGAGTGCTTTGACGACTACAAAGGAGATATTCCGCAGAGAGTAAACGGCGTAGCCATCGCACAGGAAGAAGGTGTGTGCACACCTTATGCACTTTTCAATATAGGTGAGCGTGTTCAGATGTTCGTGGAACCCGGCACCAAAGTTTATGAAGGCATGATAGTGGGAATGAACTCCAGAAATGATGATATGGTGGTAAATCCATGCAAGGCCAAGAGAGTAAGCAACATGCGTGCTGCCGGATCCGACGAGGCCATAAAGCTGAGCCCGGCCAGAACCTTTACACTTGAAGAAGCTCTTGAATTTATCAACGATGATGAGCTGGTGGAAATAACACCGGACGACATCAGACTGAGGAAGAAACTGCTTCATGAGCTGGAAAGACGCCGCAGCGGAAGAGTCTACGAAAAGACAGAATAAGTATGGTGAAGCATGATTAAAGAAAAGACTTTGGAAAAAATCTGGGAATACGGGGGAAGCCTTCTGATGGCTGTGCTGATTTTTATAGCGGGAATGATTATAATAAAGCTCGCTGTGAAGATAACAGAGAAAGCCCTCGCCAGAACCAGACTTGACAGATCAGTACACAAATTCATAATAACGGCCACAAGGTATGCCCTGTATATTGTCCTTGCAGTGGTAATACTTACAAGCCTAAAGGTCCCTACTGCGCCTCTGGTGACGCTGCTGGGCGCCTGCGGAGCGGCCGTGGCCCTTGCGCTAAAAGACAGTTTGGGAAACATAGCAAGTGGTATAATAATATTAGCTAACAAACCTTTCATAAGAGGGGATGTTATAGAGGTTACCGGAATAACAGGTATAGTGCAGAGCATAGACCTTCTGGTCACGACGCTCAAGACCTATGATAACAAGGTCATCACAATACCTAACGGTACCATTACGGCTTCCGTGATGGTCAACTACTCCCGCGAAGATAAACGCAGGGTGGATGTGACCTTCTCTATAAGCTACGATTCGGATATCGTAAAAGCCAAAGACGTCCTCATGGCTGTAGCGGAATCCAATACGGACATTCTTGCCGACCCCGCGCCTGTAATCGGGGTGGCAGAGCACCAGCAGAGCGGCATATTGCTGGATCTGAAAGTCTGGTGCGAAACATCCAGGTACTATGATGTAAGATACTACCTGGAAGAACAGGTTAAACTGGCTTTTGATGAAGCAAATATCACAATACCTTATCCGCAGATGGACGTGCGCGTGATCAAGTAATTTTTTAGGAGAGAGAAATGGGAGAAATTAAAAAATTCAAAAGAGTATTGGTTGCTAACAGAGGAGAAATAGCAATAAGAGTTTTCAGAGCATGTCAGGAACTCGGCATCAGAACTGTAGCTATTTATTCCGAGGAAGACAAGAATACTTTATTCAGAACAAAGGCAGACGAATCTTATCAGATAGGTAAAGGAAAGACTCCTGTAGGAGCATATCTGGGAATCGACGAAATCATATCACTGGCTAAGGCCAAAGGTGTAGATGCGATTCACCCGGGATACGGCTTCCTGGCTGAAAACGTAGAGTTCGCGAAAGCCTGCGCAGCAGCCGGAATCGAGTTTATCGGACCTACAGCCGAAATGATGGACAGACTGGGCGATAAGATCAAATCAAAGATTGTAGCCAATTCAGTAGGCGTTCCGACTATTCCGGGCGTTGAAAAGGCAATTGAAACCGAAGAAGAGGCACTGCAGTTTGCAGAAAGCTGCGGATATCCTGTAATGCTCAAGGCAGCAGCCGGCGGCGGCGGAAGAGGTATGAGAATTGTTCGTTCCAAGGAAGAACTCCTGCCTCAGTTCAGAAGCGCCAGAAGCGAAGCTGCAAAAGCATTCGGCATAGATGATATTTTCATCGAAAAATATCTTGAAAACCCTAAACATATCGAAGTGCAGATACTGGGAGATAAAGAGGGAAACATCGTTCATCTTTATGAGAGAGACTGCTCTATTCAGAGAAGACATCAGAAGGTTATCGAGTTCACACCGGCTCTCTGCCTGACAGATGAGCAGAGAGAAGCTATCTGCAATGACGCAATCAAGATTGCACAGGCAGTTGACTACAGAAGTGCAGGAACAGTTGAGTTCCTTCTGGACAAAACAGGCAAACACTATTTCATAGAAATGAACCCTAGAATACAGGTTGAACATACAGTTTCCGAAATAGTAACGGGAGTTGATATAGTTCAGGCTCAGATTCTGGTAGCTCAGGGATACACTCTGGATTCACCGGAGATTGCAATTCCAAATCAGGATGCAATAAAGGTTACAGGTCATGCTATACAGTGCAGAATCACTACAGAGGACCCTGTTAACGATTTCATGCCTGACACCGGCGTAATCGAAAACTATCGCTCACCGGGCGGTTTCGGCATAAGACTTGACGGAGGCAACGGTTTTGAGGGGTCTGAAATAACACCTTTCTACGACAGCCTGCTGGTTAAGGTGACTGCTTTCTCAAGAACCTTCGAGGATACCAGAAGAAAGGCCATCAGAGCGCTGAGAGAAACTAAGATTAAGGGTGTCAAGACCAACATCATGTTCATGCTCAACGTGCTGAACCATCCTACCTTCGCTGCAGGAGAGTGTGACACAGGCTTTATCGCCAACACACCTGAGCTGCTTCAGATTGACAAGGTAGAGGATAAAGAACTTAAAGTAATCGAGTTCCTCGGCAATAAATTTGTCAATGAGACAAAGGGAGAGAAGAAGAGCTTCAATGTTCCTGTTTTCCCTAAGTTCAAGCCGGAAGAGTTAAAGGAACTCCAGGGCAGAGGCACCAAGCAGCTCTTTGACGAAATGGGTGCAAAGGATTTCACTCAGTGGGTAAGAAAGCAGCAGAGACTTTTCATAACAGATACCACTATGAGAGACGCACAGCAGTCACTTATGGCTACCCGCGTCAGAACTGTAGATATGGAAAAAATAGCGCCGGCTGTATCAGTGTACGGACGCAACCTGTTCTCACTGGAAATGTGGGGAGGGGCAACCTTTGACACTGCATACAGATTCCTTAAGGAAGATCCGTGGGAGAGACTTGAGGTGCTTCGCGAAAAGTGCCCTAACATCCTCATGCAGATGCTGCTGCGCGGTGCAAACGCAGTAGGATACAAGAATTATCCGGACAATGTAATCCGTGAATTCGTAAAGCAGTCTGCAAAGGCCGGCATTGACGTATTCAGAATCTTCGACTCACTGAACTGGATTCAGGGTATGGAGGTTGCACTGGATGAAACACTGAACCAGGGCATGATTGCAGAACCTTGTCTTTGCTATACAGGAGATATCCTCGATGCATCAAAGACAAAATATACATTGAGCTATTATGTAAAGATGGCAAAAGAGCTTGAAAAGAGAGGAGCACACATCCTGGGCATCAAGGACATGTCAGGACTGCTCAAGCCGACAGCAGCTTCCAAGCTGGTTGGAGCTCTCAAGCAGGAAATCGGAATTCCTGTTCACCTGCACACTCACGACACATCAGGAAACGGCGTTGCTACCGTTCTTATGGCAGCTCAGGCAGGTGTTGATATCGTGGATGCTGCATTTAACTCCATGTCAGGTCTGACTTCACAGCCTGCTCTGAACTCAATCGTTGCATCACTGCAGCATTCCGACAGAGATACAGGCCTTGATTCAGACGGACTTCAGAAGATCAGTGAATACTGGAGAGATGTACGTCCTGTTTACAAGGGCTTCGAATCAGAACTCCAGACTGCTTCTGCAGAAATTTACAAATATGAAATTCCTGGCGGACAGTATTCCAACCTCCAGGCGCAGGTTGAATCCTTCGGTCTCGGCCACAAGCTGAAAGAGGTCAAGGACATGTACAAGGCCGTAAACCAGATGCTGGGAGATATAGTAAAGGTAACACCGTCATCAAAGGTTGTAGGTGACCTGGCTATTTTCATGGTTCAGAACGACCTTACACCTGAGAACATCGTAGAAAAGGGAGCCAACATCGACTTCCCTGACTCTACAGTTTCATACTTCGAAGGAATGATGGGCCAGCCTGAGGGCGGCTTCCCTGAAGACATCCAGAAGGTTGTTCTCAAGGGCAAGAAACCTATCACATGCAGACCGGGAGAACTCCTTGAACCGGAAGACTTTGAAGCTATCAGAAAGAAGCTTCAGGATGAGCTGGATCTCGAAGGAACCGACAGAGAGGTTATCAGCTATGCTCTCTACCCGAAGGTATTCGAGGATTATGTAAAGAGCATCAGAAAAGACGGAAACTTCAGATACATGGGTTCGGATATTTTCTTCCACAGCCTGGAAGAAGGAGAAACCTGCGAAGTCAAGCTTGGCGAAGGAAAGATTCTCATCGTAAGACTGCAGGAGGTAAGACCTGTTGACAGCGAAGGAATGCGCGAGGCAATTTTCGAAGTGAACGGCAACCGTCGTATAATCAAGATCAAGGATAAGACTGTAACAGTCAACTCCTCCAACTCTGTATTATACGCTAACGAGGATAACCCGATGGAAATCGGAGCCAACATTCCGGGCAACATCATCAAGGTTCTTGTGAAGGAAGGCGAGACCGTTGAGGCGAACCAGCCGATTGCAGTAATCGAAGCCATGAAGATGGAAACCAACATTCTGGCTTCCGCAGCAGGAACCGTAGAAAGAATTTACGTTTCTGAAGGACAGCAGGTTAAGGCCGGCGAAATGGTTGCAAAACTGAAATAATTATTTAAACGACGGGCTTTGGGAAAGGCTTACAGCAGCTTTTCTCAAAGCCTTTAGCTAATCTGGGAGGACACAAAACATGAACTACGAAAGTACGAGAGGAAGTCAGCTGAAAAAAACCGGCGCACAGGCCATAATCCAGGGCATAGCCGAGGACAAGGGCCTTTATGTTCCGGAGAAAATTCCGGCACTGCCTTTTAAAATAGAGGAAATGATCGGGAAATCATACAAGGAAATTGCCTTTAAGGTTATAGGGGCTTTCTTTGATGATTTTACGGATGAGGAAATGCAGGGCTGCATCGACGGAGCTTATGACTCGAAATTTACGGCAAGTGATGTAGTTGAGATAAAGGAAGCCGGCGGAGCTCATTTCCTGGAACTTTACCACGGCAAAACCGCTGCATTCAAGGACATGGCTCTTTCAATTCTGCCTTACCTTATGACCACTTCCCTTAAAAAAGAGGGCGTTACTGACAAGGTGTGCATACTTACAGCAACCTCTGGGGACACGGGAAAGGCTGCTCTTGAGGGCTTCGCCGATGTACCGGGAACGGAAATCGTTGTGTTCTATCCTACAGGCGGAGTAAGCCAGGTTCAGGAAAGACAGATGATAACTCAGGAGGGTGCCAACACTCATGTCTTCGCCATCAGAGGAAACTTTGACGATGCGCAGACAGGGGTGAAAAAAATCTTCAATGATGACTCTTTTGCGGAGGAACTGGCAGGCGGCGGCGTAAGACTTTCATCTGCAAACTCCATAAACATAGGAAGACTGGTACCGCAGGTGGCTTACTACGTATACAGCTACGTGAAGCTGGTTGAAAGAGGAGTCCTCAAAGCCGGTGAGCCGATGAACGTGGTAGTTCCTACGGGTAATTTCGGAAACATCCTGGCAGCCTATTTTGCCCGGGAAATGGGTGTGCCTGTAAGAAAGTTCATCTGTGCATCCAACGACAACAAGGTTCTCACAGATTTTATCAGAACCGGCGTTTACGATATAAGGAAAGAGGTGCGTGAGTTCTACTGCACCAACTCACCGTCTATGGATATTCTCATTTCCAGCAACCTGGAAAGGCTTCTGTACATACTCAGCGGACGTGATGGTGATTCTGTACGCGGTCTTATGGAAAAGCTGGACAGTGAAAAGGTATATGAGGTTTCCGAAGGGGTCCGTGAGGCTCTGGGAGACTTTTTCGGCGGCTTTTCGACGGAAAAGGATACTCTGGACACCATCGGAAAAATGTGGTCTGAAAAGGGCTATTTAATGGATACTCACACAGCAGTGGCATATAAAGTATATCAGGATTACTTAAAGGAAACGGGCGATGCATCAACACCGACAGTTATCGCGTCAACTGCAAGCGCATACAAATTTGCGGAAAGCGTGGCTTCCGCCTGCGGAATCGGTCCATGCAAAGACGGATTCGAATATGTGTCAGCCCTTGCTTCGGCAACCGGCGTGAAGGTGCCTTACGGTCTTAAGGACCTGGACAAGAAGCCGGTGCTTCATAAGGGCGTGGTAGATGTTCCGCAGATGGCGGACGCTGTGAGAGAGGCGCTGAAGTAATGAAAGGCAGGAGAGAGGAAGGTCCGAAGCGCCGCTGTGGTTCTTCGGACGGCCGCCGTCCTGCGGCTTATCCCGGTCTGCCGGCGGGGTATGATTTGTATGAGACTCTGGATATGGCGGCAGACAAGACCGTGTTTAAACGGATTTCGTGGTGCAGCCTGCTGATTGTGGTGGTCATGATTGTGTGCGGTCGTCTGGCTGTATCTCCAGGTCTGATACTTGACGGCGGATGGACGCATGTACTTTTTACCGCCGCCCTCATATTGGTTGGACTGGTGGTCTATGTATTCGCTCACGAGTGGGTTCACGGCGTGTTCATCCGGATATTCACGGGAGAGCCGGCGCAGTTCGGATTCAAGGCCGGCTCGGGGATGGCCTACGCCGGCAGCACATGGTTTTTCTCACGTCCTGCGTATATCACTGTAGCTCTGGCTCCTGTGGTTATATGGGGCGTGGTGCTGGCTGTGCTCACGGGAGACGTTCCTGATGAGTATTTCTGGTGTCTATACGCAATCCAGATTTTCAACATAAGCGGTGCCGTAGGTGATCTGTACGTGACATGGCTTGTAATGCGCATGCCTTGCGATGTGCTCATATTCGATGAGGGCGTGTCCATGAAGTTTTTTGCGCCTGTTAAGTTTGATTAGCAGAGAGTGACCGCATTGTTTGGCTGGGAACGGTTGGGATGGCTGCGATTCCCACCAAAAACCGCATAAAAATATGATTTGATGGGTGTTTTATGTAATAAAATGCCATGAAAAGTCGTATTTCAATCCATTTTAACCATATAAATCCAATAATCTCCCATCAAATCGACTTATTTTATTAAATTTAGTGGTGAATACCTGATTGTCATCAGTACAGGCTAGTCGTAAACATCAAAGAGCTCATAAAACGGGGGATTTTTAAAGAAAAAGGACTTGCAAATTCCACGAATATATGTTAAATTATTATAGTGCCTGAAGGGCACAGCTATGGAGGATTGACCGAGTGGCTAAGGAGCTTGATTGGAAATCAAGTAAGGTGTAACAGCCCCGTGGGTTCGAGTCCCATGTCCTCCGCCATACCAACGGAAGTGAGAAATCACTTCCGTTTTTTATGTTACCATGATATAATTTTTCTAATGAAAGAGTATGATAATTAGTAAATATAGTCCAGCGGTGTGATGTCAAGTGAGAAATGAGAAAAAAATCATATACTTTCGCATATTTCTCCTGAAGACAAAAAACACCCACCTAAGCCCTGTCGGTCAGTTTCCAAAAATGAGCAGGGCGTAGCTCGTCAGCAAGCAGATGAATACATCTACTTTGCCGGACGATATAGGCGATTGTCTTTGAGCAGTGCAAAGACTAACCGCACAAGTTTACGGGCAGTTAATGCGAGTGCACGTTTGTGTTGGTATCTGTTCACCGCTTTGTATTTGAGGTGGTAAAAGTCACTGTACTCCTTGTCGCATCTTACAAGAGAGAGTGCAGCTTCACACAGATAATACTTTAAAAATCGGTTGCCGGAGCGAATGAGCCGGGTTGTTTGGGCTTCAAAGCCTCCGGACTGATACTGAGTCCATGCAAGACCTGCATATTTTGCAAGCTGTGCATGGTTTTCGAAACGATTGATATCTCCAATCTCAGCTATGATACCGGCCGAGTAGACCGAGCCAATGCCGGGGATGGATGTCAATACATTAGGAATGAGTTTCATCTGGGCAGCGATTGCCTTGTCAAACTCCTTGATTTGCGATTCCAATGCCTTCATTGAGGTTATGGATATGGAAAGCACCTGATTGACGGAGTCATTTACCGTCTTAG
>JBJETB010000043.1:0-2258 GCA_051883095.1 Anaerovoracaceae bacterium | reverse complement strand
ATCTTTTTCGATATGAAGTCTTCTTGTGTTCGTCATCTTAACTTAATGACATTGGCAGTAGAAGCGGGTTTTTTTATGTAATGAACATAAAACGTGCCCTTTACGAATAGATTGTAGCAAGACCAAGTTTGGAAAGGGGAAAAGCTATGACCTACGAAAAGGATATTCCGGATTACGCCATGGTGCCGGCCAGAGAAATAGAAGAAAAAGTTATCGTTCCCGTCGGGGGAAACGCAGTATATACACCTGTACAGGTGACAAACATTACCGAAAAGCCAAAGACTGTCATAACTATTGAGGAGGATATTCTGGTGCCGGATACCAAGCCTGACCTGAGGGAGATTCTGCTTATCGACGGCAGCGCGCGGCTGGCTTCCCGGGAAATAGACAGGATAAACAAGACAGATGATTACATAGGACTATCGGGCGAAGTGGAGCTGCAGACTCTTTATGCGCCGGAAAACAGACAGGCGGCGGGTCCTGTTATTGCAGTACAGACCAGGGTTCCCTTTAAGGAAAGATGGCATACGGACATGGCGGCAGGTGCCACACTCATAATGGAGTGTGCAGTCGAAAAAATAGAATATATGGTCATCAATGAGCGAAAGTACAGGGTAAAAATTTCCCTTGCCGTCATGGCCAGAGAGTGTATCGACAGTAAAATAGATATTTTTGAGGGGATTAACGGAGAGGAAATCCAGATGCTCCGTGAAAAGGCGGAGATAACAAGTATCGCTTTGCGAAAAAAGGACACTCTGACCATAAGTGAAAACCTTGAAATCAAGGAAGATGAAAGTTTCGAGACAATTCTGAAGCAGGACATAAATGTGGTAGAGAACTATAAACAGGTGACAGCAGAAAAAGTGGTAATCAGCGGATTCGTATTCATAAATCTGCTTTACACTGTGACGGGAACGGGGGAAAATCCATGTGACTGTATCAGGCAGGCTCAGGAGCGGGTGGAATTTACACAGTTCATTCCTGTGAAGCACGGAGCCGGCGGAGGCAGTGTGTGTTTTGACGGCAGCGGTCTGAGAGTGAAACTGGTTCAGGATGATGAACTGGGAGAAATCCTGCGCCTTGAGGGAGAAATCATAACCTATGTTGAGCTGTATGAAAGCGTGGAAAAGGAAATCATCGTAGACGGATATCACAGAGAGAAGGATTTCATCTGTGATTTCAACCAGGGACGAAGCCGCACTCCGGTTGCTTCGACATCGGGGGAAGCTTCAGTCAGAGAAATAATTTCGCCTGACAGCGGATACGGAGAGGTGGAAAAAATTCTTTACACCACGGGAGAGGCTGTAGAAAGCGAAAGCCGCGGAGAGCAGGGAAAGGTCATTACCGAGGGCAATATCATGGCCAGGATAATCTGTATGGCGCACAGTGATAACGATGAGGAGCCTCAGCTGTTTTCCATCAGGCAGGCGGTGCCTTTCAGGGTGGTTACATCAGTACCGCAGATGACGGGAGACGAAAAGGTGTCAGCGCGAATTCAGGTGAGGGACCTGTGGGCAGAAAAAATAAACGGCAAACAGCTGGAGTTCAATGCCACTGTCATGGTCAGCGCAGAGATAATGAGAGAAGTAACCTTCAAGGTTCTCGCCAACCCTGCTTTCGAGGAAAGCACCTACAGGGAAGCCATAGCTCCTATGACGGTGTATGCGGCCGGAAAGGGTGACAGCCTGTGGAGCATCGCCAAGAAATTTAAAACTTCTGTTGAAACGGTGGCAAAGCTTAATCAGCTGGAGGACGGACAGATAGAAGAGGGAAGGAAATTACTGATAATCAGATGAAATCAGGAATATGAGAAATATTAATGGCGGGCTGTATTAAATGCAGCCCGTCTGTCTATACTCTCTTTGAAACAAGGGGGTATAAAAATGGATTTGAAGGGATTAAAGATACTGAAGATATATTTTCTGCTGCTGATTTTTGTCGCAGGGGCGTGTATTACCGACTACATACCTAAGGCGCAGGCAGCCCGTGCAGAGGTAAGCCGGATTGAGGCAATACAGTGGCCCGCCGACGAGGAAGGTATGATAAACGAATATGAGGGTATAATCAGATTTCATGTCATCGCAAACAGTGATTCTGATGAAGATCAGGAACTCAAGTTCAAGGTGAGAAACCGGGTGCTGGCCAGGGTGCAGAATGCTCTGGAAGGAAGTCAGGGGGCAGCACAGACCAGAGAATATATTGAGGAGAATCTTGAGGAGATTGAAGCCTGCGCCCTGCAGTGCGTCAGGGCGGAAGGC
>JBJETB010000042.1:0-2264 GCA_051883095.1 Anaerovoracaceae bacterium | reverse complement strand
TCACACCGACAGCAGGAAAGTATCTGATGAATGACTATTCAGTTTTCAAGGAACACACAGCCGTTTTCTTTGGCTGTGTCTAAATTGTACCGTTTTCACACTTCGTTTTTTATGACCTTGTGGAGTGGGTTGTCACTCTCTAAGAGTGAGTTCTCTACAAACTTTTGAGAAGCTCTGTAAGTAAATCAATAATCTGATAAACAACTTCCTTAGGGCTAAGAGTTTTTCGTTTCCTCCCCAGCACCAAATAATCAAGAGATACATCCAACACAATAGAAATCTCAACAGCCAAGTCCATAGAAATTCCTTTTGAGCCACGCTCAATGTTTCCTAACGTACTTGTTGCGATATTAAGTCTTTCTGCCAGTTGTTCCTGCGTTAATCCCATGCTATTTCTCATAGTCTGGATACGCTTTCCGCTTTCTTTTGGGTCGTAATACATACTGCATCCTCCGATTTCTTGAAATTTTGAAAATGAAAATTCCAAGAAGCCGGGAGGAGAATGGTTGCGGGGAATATCCCCTGAAATGAAAGAAGCGCACCCGATCTCACAATTTCTTGCAAGAACAGGTGCGCCATTGCGCTGTATATGATTCAAAAAAATACCCCCGCCAGTTACATTTTCTAAGGCAATTTTGCTCTTGCCCTGAAAACATAACTGGCGAGGGTGTTATGACCGGTGTTACGCCGGTTCGTATCGGTGTTTTGGCGGTGTTATGATGGTGTTATGGAAAAAATCGGGTGTTATGATGGTTTTTGCTGGTGTTATGCCGGTGTTATGCCATAGCACCGAGAAAAACCGGCTATTCTCAATCTTTCAATCAGCTCGTCGTATTCCTCCTCCAAAAGATTACGCTGTGCCATCCGTAGCTCTCCCCGTGCCATCTCTGGATGATCCAATTTATACATTGCGTAAATCATCCAAAAGTATCCATCAATGCTGTGCGGTGCAATCAGAAGCACTTTAGAAGCATAGTGTTGGATACAGACGTAATCACGTCCCAAATCAAGCGTTTTCATCAGTTCGCATACAGCACCCAGATAACGGTACTCAAAAGCTACCACTTTGGACATAATCCAATGCTCATCCCGTGCAGAACTGAATAACGGTCCCTGATACAAATCTATTGCTTTTTTCAGAAACTCTATTTTTTCTTTCTGATCGGCTGCTTTCATCGCAATACTCCACTTTTTATCAAACAGCTGAAAGTCTGTAAACACATTCAGTCGGGGATTGATTTGATACCCCGTCGGAGTAGACTCAATCAGACGGTGATCGGATAGTAGTTCAAATGTCTGCCTGAAGCGGTAGACCAGTCCCTTTATATTTTTAACCGCAGCTTCAATATCTTCACCCGGCCAGATTGCCGAAGCAATTTCCCGTGGGGAAGCTGTCATTTTTCCTTTCAAAAGCAGATATACCAGAAGTCTCGCTATCTTCGGCGATTTCAGTTCCTGCTCCGTCAGGACACCTTTTTCAGTCGTAATTTTGAGTTCCCCAAATAAACTGATATAAACATCCGTGGCATTTGTGATTCTCGGAGAAATGATGGTCAGCTTTCTCGTTTCCAGCAGGAAGTATTCGTTCAGCGAAGAAATAACAGCATAGTTCAGCATTCGCAGAAAACCGGTTTGATTCTTATACTTCTTTGCGTTTCGTAAAGTGAGGAAACCAGTCGGCCCTTTCCAAAAAGGAATCGCCATAACCGCATTGGCATCCAGCCTGTGATAAAGTATATATTCATCCGGCATTTCTTCTTTGATGGCTTCAACATCAGGGACAATGATTGGCTCATGATCTCTCAAGCATTGTATCCAACGTCCATATTTCTCTGACAGTTCAAATTCTTCAAATTTGGTCTGCGCCATTTCTCCAAATTCTCTGTCATACCACCAGATTGGTGTCCAGACGCCAATCTCCATATCCACATCAAGAATGCCGCACCAATCTGCATCGTAAAACTCTGTTGCGACACGCATGATGAGCATGGCTGCTTTTCTGGGATCAATGCAGGTATTTAATTCCTTTTGCATATTATGTAGAGTACGCTCAATCTCTATTGCATATTGAACGTACTCACACCTGTCTCCGATATTATACATATCAAATCCGTTATTCCCACAGTTTCTGTTTTGTTCCATAACGAATCCCTCCTTATGCTGAATATAGAAAAAAGCCGCAAAGCACCACTGACCCATTACGGATCATGACAGCTCTGCGGCTTGCTTAATCTGTTTTTTGGTTTTGGCTGTCATATCAGTTT
>JBJETB010000041.1:0-10873 GCA_051883095.1 Anaerovoracaceae bacterium | reverse complement strand
ATTGCAAATACAAACATTATATGTGTAATATGCGTAGAAAAAGCCACGAACATCATATGACATTCATGGCCTTTGTCTACAGTCTGAAACGTCGGCTGCATAGCCGACGTTTTTACCTGTTAAAGTGGAATTACAATAATATTCATCTTTTACTCGTATTTTAATTGTACTACTATGGTAACAGCCGAGCTATTACACCGCTCGGCTGTTACTTTTTTCTATTGAGAACTTTTTAAGAAAAGATTTCCATTTTTTCTATCCTGTCAAAGGCTTCTGCAAGCTGCTCAACCTTTACTGTGCATGCAATTCTAAGGAATCCTTCTCCGCAATCACCGAAGGCATTGCCCGGAAGCATTAATACGTGTGCCTCTTTTAGGATTAAATCAGAAACTTCTACCGACGACAATCCTGTATCTTTTATGTTGATAAACAGATAGAAGCTTCCCTTTGGAGGTGTAATAACATGCATATTTGGAATATTGTTTATTCTTTCTGCTGCATATTCTATTCTCTTTCTGAATTCACTTATAATAGGCGGCTGAACCTCCTTGCGATACTCCAATGCATATATCGCTGCGCGCTGTGACATTGAAGGAGCAGTAAATACTACATTCTCGTTAATCTGCTGGATTGTTCTTATTATGTAATCCGGAGCTATTACATTTCCTATTCTCCATCCTGTCATGACGAAGTTCTTTGAAAAACTGTTAATAGTAATAGTTCTCTTAGCCATCCCCGTCAGACTTGCAAAAGGTACAAACTCATGCTGGAAGCTATATGCCGTGTAAATCTCATCGGAAATAACTATGAGATCATGTTTTTCTGCGATTTCTGCAATTTTACGCATAGTGTCAACTGTAAGGCAGTTTCCTGTCGGATTACTTGGAGAGTTGATTACGATAGCCTTGGTTCTCTCATTAATCAGAGACTCGAGTCTTTCCACATTAATCTGGAAATCCTCTTCCTCATAGGTTGCCAGTTCTACAGGTATTCCTCTAGCAAGCTCAACCTGCTGCGGGTATGGTGTAAAGAACGGTGCCTGTAGAATAACCTCATCTCCGTCATCAAGGATAGCTTCCAAAGCAAGGTACATTCCCAGACATCCGGAAGCACATACAAATACCTCCTCATCCTTGACATCCATATTAAAATCTTCTTTATAGGATCTACATATTGCTTCCCTAAGTTCAGGATCTCCACGGAAATCTGTATATTTTGTGTGACCCTTTTTCGTATCTTCAAATGCCTTCTCAATGATGAGGTCCGGTGTAATTAAGTCTGGATCTCCTAGGCTTAAATTAATTACATCATTAAAACTTTTGGCCATAACATCAGACTGACCCATAGCAGTCGTCTGTTCCTTCCAGTATCTTTTTGCTATAAATGGATGTTTCATTTCTTCCTCCTAAGAGCATACCTCTGGCCACAAAGCCAGAAGTACAGTTAATTTTAAAAAAGATAGATAATTATTGTTTAAGTGCTTTGACTATAGAGTCCACACTCATTTTAATTGAATTATCGTTAGCCTGTTCTGTATAAAAGCCTATGTGTGGTGTAGCTACTACATTGTCAAGGGCTGCCAGCTTCAAATCCTTCTCTCCCGGCGGTTCACTGTCAAATACATCTACAGCTGCCCCGGCAAGCTTGCCGGAAATCAATGCATCATAGAGATCATCTGTGTTAACCAATTCTGCTCTGGCTACATTAATTAACAATGCACCCGGCTTCATTATATCGAAGAATTTCTTATCAATTCCTCTTTCGTTTTCCTTAGTGACCTTCATATGTAAGGATACAATATCGGCCTCTTTAAATACTTCCTCCATTGGCAAATATTTTATTCCGTATTTTTTCTTTAGATAGTCGCTTTCGAAGATATCACAGGCAATTACATTGGCTCCCAAGTTATGATACTTTTCTGCTACAAAACGCCCTATACTTCCTGTCCCCACTACTCCGACGGTAGCTCCTTGAATTTCCTTACCCATGAGGCCATTCTGGTCCCAGCTTCCGGCACTAATAACCTCCATGCCTGATTTAATATTTCTTACTAAGGCTAAGGCCATGGCTACTCCGAACTCTGCAACTGCATTGGAACCGTAACCTTCTATATTCAGAACTTTTATTCCCTTTGATGCTGCATAATCCATATCAACAAAGTTTGATACTCCTGTACCAATAAACTGCAGTATCCTGAGATTTGGAAGATTGTCAAGCATTTCATTGGTAAACTGCATCAGCGCAAATGCAATTACATCTGCATCTTTTCCTCTGGATATTACTTCTTCAACCGTTTTCGGTACCCCCGAATATACTTTAACTTCTCCCATATCCTTAAGCGGATTCAGAAGCTCAGGTTTTTCCACGAAGATACCAGCATCTATTAAACATATTTTCAATTTACCCTCTCCTAACATATTTCACCTTATAGGTGAATTAAAATAAGATTTTCTTTTTATTTTTTAACAGATTTTTTCTTATATATTATTGAAAAACCATCGAAAACGGCCTCTTTAAGCTCAGATCCTTCTTCAAGATATGTATGACCGTCATCCACTTCTTTTTCTACTAAAGGTTTGCCTTCGGCAATCTTTCTTAATCCCTCAGCTGCCTCTTTCAACTTAATCGGCGGTGCCGTAAAGTCCCTGTGCGAGCAGCAAAGATAATCTAATTTTGGAATCAGCTCCGATACTCTTTCCATAGAATTAATGTAATCATCTAAAGAAAAATGTCCGAATTCCTCGTTTTCAAAATGTGCATATAACGCACCCGGATAAAATGTATCCCCTGTTAGAAGGATCTTATTCTTTTCATCGTACAACATTATGGCATCATTGCTATGTCCGGGAGTATGAATAACCCTCAAGCATCTGTCCCCGAGGTCGAAGCAATGTCCTTCTTCGATTGGAATCGCATTATATGGCGGAATGTGGTAATTCTCCGGTGAAAATCCTTCTGGATAACCAAATCTAAACATTCTTTCTTCCAGTTGATTCCCCAGTGCCTCTTTAGGCAATCCATTTTGAGCAACTTTAATTGCTAACGGATCGTTATATATATGCACATTATCAAAGCAATAGTTATTAGCTATATGGTCAAAATGGAAATGGCTGTTTACTACAACGATTTCTCCTGTGTACAATTCCTCTACAAGTGGACGAATTTTACGGATTCCCATTCCTGTATCGAATAACAGCGCTCTTTCCGTTCCCGGTACGAGAAATATATTCACCTCTTGATATTGGTTTGGCTCACAAATTCCGTACAGATTGCCCGGAAGTTTATATACATCAAACCATCCTTGTCCATTAGAGACGTTAACTTTCTCATATTTTGAATAATACTCTCTAGGTTTATCATCTTTCCATTTCATATATTTCACCCCTTTTTAAAATCCAAATATCATTGCTGCAATCTTAGTCAATCCAACTATGATTGGTATGCTGATAATTGTCTTCTCAAGGAAGATAATTACTAGATCTTTAAAACTTACCGGTATCTTAGATGTAAGAATCTGTATTCCAGGGCCGGATATATATATTATCTGTACCAAACACAGTACACATATAATAAATCTTGTCTCAACACTTTCCAATCCGGAACAAATAATCGCCGGAATGAACTGATCTGCGAAGCCAACAAGAGTTCCTGGAGCTGCCTGAAATGCCTCTTCAACTCCAAGGAAGTCTAAAAAGTATCCAAACGGAATAGATATCCAGTCAAAGATTGGTGTGTAGGTAGCAATAGCAAGGGCAATTGTACCAATACACATACTAGCTGGCAACAATGAGATAATGATATCTAAAAACATATCTATTCCCTTATAGAGTAATTCCTTTAGACCAGGTCCGCTCTGAGCTCTTGTGACTGCAAGCTTAAATGCCCACTCACTTTTTTTCATTCCTTCAGGTTCATGCTCAAAAACTTGTTTTCCTACTGGAGCATAATAATCATTTGCAAATGATGTTCCCAACGGCCAGATACGACACATTATTGCTGCTGTGACGATTCCGGTGATAGTTAAAATAAGATATAAAGGCACAAAATATGCTTCCACGCCCATTACCGCAGCTGTCACTAAGCAAAACGGCAGTGATACGGCTGAAAAGCAGGTGGAAATTAAAGCTGCCTCTCTAGCATTATAATACCCCTTTTCGTATTGAATGCTAGTCAGAGCAACTCCAACCTGACAGTTTCCTATCCATGATGCACATAAGTCGATTGCGGCACGACCGGGAAGACGGAAGAGCGGAGTAAGTACATTACGTACCAGTGTTCCTACATAATCCATTATTCCATATTCCATCAACAGTGGAATAAGAAATGATGCTGCAAAAAACCAGGCCATCAATGTTCCCATTAAGTCCATCATTGTTCCGCCGGTATCCATCGACCATATCCATTCCGGACCCGCTTTAAAAAAGATTAGATAAGTTATCACAACTCCAACTACACGAATCACCGTAAATACAGGAGTGCAGACAAATAGATTGGATAATAAAGAATTGTTTGTTATCCATCCCGGCTTCATTGCTAATGCAATAATACTCCCTACTGCAGAAATCGCAGTGATTGCAAGCATAAAATATGCAACCCATGGTGCTATTAAATCCGCAATATATTCAGATACAATTCCGATTGGAATAGTCATGTTTCCATCAATCCAAATCGGACATAAGAATATCAGTACACCAATAAGTGACGGAATAATGAAGCGCATTTTTTGTTGTTTTGTGGGATTTTGAATCAAATTAATGTCATTATTGTCTTTCATGTTTTTACCTCTCTTTCTAATTGGTCTGACCTTTAGCCCATTATACCATCAAGAACTCTGTTGCGTCAATATCTTTTTCGTCCATTAAATTCAAAAGGCGCTCTAAATTATCGTGTGGGTGCTCTCTAAACTATCGTGTGGGTGAAATTCACCCACTTTTTTTGTCCGTGTGGGTGTTCTCTAAATTATCGTGTGGGTAGAAAAAAATGCCCTTCATGTATTATGATTAATTTGCATCCAAGTCATAATTTAACACGAAGGGAGGAATCGTTATTCCTAATATTGATTTTATCACATCATTGCTAAATGTCACTACCTCAGATATCTCAGAATGCAATGTCCGGGTAGTGGATGACATCGTTTACTATGACATTACACTTGTCAGAAAACCTATGTCCTGCCCTGTTTGTGGCGGTCAGATGATTGGACACGGACATAAACTTAAAATTATCAATCATCCCGCCATCCGGGATCACAAAGGTATCATTCATTACAATGCCAACAGATATATCTGCAAGGACTGCAAGAAAACCGCATTTGAAAAGAATCCTTTCTCCTTTGATGGATTTAATTCATCATACTTTCTTATCCAAAATGCAATGAAGCTCCTCGGAAATCTTAACTACAACCTTAAGATGATTTCCGATGAACTCAATATATCAACAACTCAGCTATGCAAATACCTTGATTCATATGTCACCATACCTAAACGGCAGCTTCCGGAATGTCTGGGTATTGATGAAATCCATAACAACTATCTTTCCAGACGCAATTCAAGTTACCTTTGCATCATCGTTGATAATGTTAACCGCCATATATATGATGTGCTTGATTCAAGAAACAAACAGCACCTATCCCTGTATTTTTCAAGTATTCCCAGGGAGGAAAGATGCCGCGTAAAATATGTAACAATTGATATGTGGGAATCATACAAGGATGTTGTAAATACTTACTTTCCCAATGCTACTATCGCCGTTGACCCCTTTCATGTTGTTTCACATTTAACCAAGGGATTTGAACGCCTTAGAGTCGATTTAATGAAGCAATGTGAATATGGCTCCAATGCATATTACCTGCTGAAGAAATGGCATTGGCTGCTTGAGAAGGATAATATCTATCTTGATAACGACAGGGTTTACAACAGCAGGTTCAAAATGAAACTAAACCGTCGCGATATCTTACATATGATTCTAGACACATTCCCTGTTCTTGCTCAGGCATATTCTCTCAAAGAAGAATACAGGGCATTTAATCGGAAATCCACTTACGATGAAGCTTGTGACAGATTCCCAAAGATTGCAAAATCATTTAAAAACTCCGGAATACGTCAGTATGATGAATTTACAGCCATTCTCTTTAATTGGCAGGAAGAAATACTGAATTCATTTTTAAGGCCTTATGACGAGAGAAAACTGTCGAATTCATTCACAGAAGAGACTGTGAAAGTTTTTCTGTAAATTAGCCTTCTATGGTAATTAGATAGCTTTGACACTCTCATTTCAGCAGGTGTCTTGCTTGCTGACAATATAAACTAGCATTCAAAAAATGTCAAGGGCTCCTTCGAATTTTCGGAGGAGTCCTTGCTTATCTCTTGGCTAGTTTAGGACGGTATTCGTCCCTCGTACATTACTGCAAATTCTCCGTAGACCTTGCCCCAGTTTCTCAGCGGCAGGTACCATTTCTTAGTCGCCTGCAGCGTTGAAAGATAGAGGGCTTTGAGCAAAGCTTTATCACTTGGGAACACTGACCTTTGGCGATTGAGTTTCTTGTATGTACTGTTCAGGCTCTTAATGGCATTGGTAGTGTAGATGACTTTCCTGACATCGTTAGAAAATTTGAAAATTGGACTTATCACATCCCAGTTCTGGGACCAGCTCTTCATGGCGTTAGGATACTTTGGTTCCCATTTCTCTGTTACACGTTCTAACTGAGCTCGTCCCTGCTCCTCGCTCGGTGCAAGGTATATTGTCTTTAAATCCGTCGCAAAGGCTTTCATATCCTTGTATGGTACGTATTTAAGGGTATTTCTGACCTGATGTACTATGCACCTCTGATATTCGGTATCAGGAAAGGCTGTTCCTATGGCTTCTTTAATTCCTGTTAATCCGTCTGCACAGATTATCATAACATCCTTTACCCCACGGTTCTTAAGTTCGTTCAGAACTCCAAGCCAGTACTTACTGCTTTCATTCTCTCCGATCTGAAGGCTGATTACATCCTTTCTGCCGTCCAGTGTTATTGCAAGAATTACATAGGCTGCAAGCTTCTTTATGCGGTTATCTTCTCTTACAGAAAAGTGAACTGCATCTATAAACATAATCGGATAAATCTCATCCAAAGGACGATTCTGCCAATCGTCGATATCCTGCAATATCTTGTCTGTAACATCGGAAATGAAGCTCTCAGAGCACTCAAAACCGTAGATTTCCTCTATTTGCTCGGATATCTGCCTTGTAGTAAGACCTCTGGTATACATACTGATAATCTTCTGGTCGATTTCAGATATGTCCTTCTGATGCTTTTTCACAATCTGAGGCTCAAAGGTACTGTTTCTGTCCTGGGGAACATCTACCTGAAATTCGCCATATGAACTTCGTATATTTTTTTCTTGGTTCCATTGCGGTAGTTATCTCCGGGTTCACGACCTTCACTGCGCTCATAACTTCCATAGCCCAGATGTTCGTCCATTTCGGCTTCCATCATAGACTTGATGGTACCTCCAAGCAGATCTTTCAGTGCTTCCTGAATATCATCGGCGGTTTCGATATCGTACTCATCGATAAGGGCTGCGATGATGCTCTTTTTGTTTTCATTCAGCGGTTTTACCTTGTAAACTTCTTTTTTCTTTGCCATAAAAACCTGCTAAGAAAAGTCAAGTTAAAACTTTCTTTTCTTAGCGTTTTTTGTTCTCGTTTTTCCTAAATTATTGCACAACAAATAGACTGACTCTTATCAGTCTCCTTTGCCCTTAAATTTGCTGTTAATCGTCAATCATAGACGGATCTTACTCTTGCATAATAAATTCTAAGAAATTCATTAAGTCCAGCAATTTTAGCTTGTTTCTTAGGCTTACCTTCAGCCTCTTTTTTTAATATGTATCTGTATACCGACGCATCTTCGGGCTCCTTATGTGTTTTTAAAGCCCTCATTGTTTCATAACCAATCTTTCTTAACACACTCGAACCACGCTTGCTAATTCTTCGACTTGTTCCCATAAACTGTCCTGACTGATACGGCGGTGCATCAATTCCCGCATAAGCAATAAGTGCCTTCCCACTGTGAAAACGCCGTATATCACCAATCTCAGCAATCAGTTTTGCTGCAAGGACATCTCCAACGCCACCCATAGATCGAACCACTTCATATTCAGGAAGGGTCTTTGCTAATTCCTTCATTCGTGTTATGATTTCCATTAGGGTATTATCGATTTCTCTAAGTACCCTAACCGCTTCTAATACTAACATTTTGGTCGATGGAGTATTAGAGGATAACGTAGGGATGCCATCAGATGCAAGCATATAGACTTCCACAGCCTTTGATTTGTTCTGGTGGTATTTCTTTTCTTTTGCCTAGAAAAGATAATCATCTATAAAATTTTCCATGCTCATAGATGTGATATTATCAAAATGCCAGTATTTTTCTACAAAATCACTTAGCTTATCCCGACCATTCACTTCTTGCCAGCTCCTAAATTTCCCTTTAACTCCCGGCATTGTGTAATCCAGGATATGTGTCAGGTTAAGCAGCGCATTGACATGTAGTTCCATATAGTGGCAATACTGCCTTCCGAGTAACTTTAATTCTGCATATATTTTGTCTGTTTCCCTGTACTCTTTAAGCTTGTACCAATTATCCAGTCCTTAGTTGGATATGGTAATAGCATCCTGTTTGTCTGTCTTTACTCTTCGAATCCCTCGACAGGCATATGCTTTCATTTCGAATGGATTAATAACAGAAACAAAAATTCCCTTTTCCTGTAAATAGGATAGGATCGGTAAATGATATATCCCCGTGTCTTCCATGACGACTTTAATTTCGTCATTGAGTCTGAGAATCATTTCTGATAAACTTTTAAGTTCACTTTATACATGCCTTACTTCAAAAGTGTTACTTACGATTTCTCCATATGGTTTTAAAATGCAAACCGTACTTTTTCCTTTCGAAACATCAATTCCAACACTGATCATATATAACCTCCTGTTTTAAAAATAGTAATTGCTTCCATCCACACTTATTACCATTCATTTTAGTTGGTTACGCGAGAGTTTCATCTCTACCTGCTTAAGCGGACGCATATAATAAGGGGTTGGCAGACCGTTTTTATGCCGGATGTGGAAATCCAAAAAGCCGCTCGTCAAACCAATTACTCCCCTTATTATATAAAAAATAAGTGCAGATGTCGGAGTTAATTACTCTCTGACAACTACACTTTTATGGTACTAAATAGCCTCCTATGATAATTTGATTTTACCATAGAAGGCTATTGATCAGTTAATTAAATTTACAGACTTTTTTCACAGTCTGGGGGTGCGGACACAAAGTTGGACTCCCTATGGGCTCCGAAAGGAGCTAAATCAGCATGTATTCACAAGACAAAATTAATGTCGCTTTAAAAGTCTATCATCAGTGTGGATCGGTAACCACCACCATTCGAGTCCTTGGTTATCCGACCA
This sequence comes from Anaerovoracaceae bacterium, assembly GCA_051883095.1. Taxonomy (GTDB): domain Bacteria; phylum Bacillota; class Clostridia; order Peptostreptococcales; family Anaerovoracaceae; genus SUG1106. Next base: position 1,426 of record JBJETB010000041.1, on the reverse strand, counting down.
GGCGGGCGCTTTACACATGGATAGCTAATGAAGGGGTAGCCAGACCGGAGCGAAAACCCTTGAAACTGACGAACACGGCAGAACATCCACGAAATCCTTCCGTTGAAGTGAAAATGAATGCCATTTGTCGTTGCTTTGAGCTTGGAGAAAGTATAAAATTAGTATCAGAAGATATCGGTTATACCAGAGCCAGTATTTACAGTTGGCGCAAGAAGTATCTTCATGGAGGTGTCACTGCATTGATGAATGGCAAAAACATTAAACCCAATACTCTCACGGAAGGCTCCCCGTCCACAGCATCTGCTCCCGATATTGCTCAATTGCAGGCTCAGATCAGTGATATGCAGATGGAGATCGATATTTTAAAGGAGACGATCAATGTCTTAAAAAAAGACCCCGGCATCGATCAGACAGCTCTCAAAAACAGGGAGAAGGCAGTGATTATCGATGCCCTGAAGAGTAAATATTCACTGCCTGACCTGCTGAAACGGCTTGGATTATCAAAAAGCAGCTATTATTATCAGGAATCCGCCATAAATAAGCCTGATAAATACAGCGATATTCGCAATAGGATACATCAGCTTTTTCACGAAAATAAACAGCGATATGGGTATCGGCGCATTCATGGACTTCTGCGCAGGGAGAATATCACGGTTTCAGAGAAAGTAATCCGTCAGATCATGCGGGAAGAAGGCCTTATTGTTATTCTTAAACGGCGTAGAAAGTATAACTCCTATCAAGGAGAGATTTCCCCGTCCGTGCCAAACAAAATAGAACGGGACTTTCATGCAGATAAACCAAACAAAAAGTGGCTAACGGATATAACAGAATTCGCCCTTCCGGCAGGAAAAGTTTATCTTTCAGTGCTTATAGACTGCTTTGATGGTTTGCTTCCCAGCTGGACAATCAGCACAGCACTCGATTCCGTGCTTGTCAACACAATGCTTGATCAGGCAATATCCCATCTGCCGGAAGGAGCCCAACCACTAATCCATTCTGATCGAGGGTGCCATTACCGCTGGCCAGGTTGGATAGAACGGATGAAAAATGCAGGTCTTGAACGGTCAATGTCCAAAAAAGGATGTTCTCCTGATAACGCGGCCTGTGAGGGGCTGTTTGGACATCTGAAAAACGAGATGTTCTATAATCAGGATTGGACGGGTGTTAAAATATCAGAGTTTATTGACATCTTAAATGAATATTTGCTATGGTATAACACAAAAAGGATTAAAACATCACTCGGAAATATGAGCCCTTGGGAGTACCGACAGAGCCTTGGTCTGGCTGCATAACCAGTCCAGGAAAATGTCCGCACCCCCTCTCTTAAAAAAAGGGGCTGTCGCATTAACGGAAAAAAACCGTTAGGGCGGCGCCCAATGTCATTAAGTTAAGATGACGAACACAAGAAGACTTCATATCGAAAAAG
>JBJETB010000040.1:0-2321 GCA_051883095.1 Anaerovoracaceae bacterium | reverse complement strand
TTTCCAGCTTGTAACCATAGGGCGCAAACCCGCCATTCCATTTGCCCTCACGGGCCTTCTGGATTCTGCCCTCCATGGTCTGAACACGGATGTTCTCACGCTCGATTTCGGCAACCGCTGATAGAACGGAGATCATCAACTTTCCGGCATCCTTGGAGGAATCAATGCCATCCTCCACGCAGATCAGATTGACGCCAAAATCCTGCATGACCTGCAAGGTGGACAATACATCTGCCGCATTTCTGCCGAAACGGGACAGCTTGAATACCAGAACGAAAGATACACCATCTTTCCCGGATTTTATATCCTCCATCATACGGTTAAACTCTATTCTTCCCTCGATGGATTTTCCAGATTTACCCGCATCCTCATACTCTCCGACGATCTCATAGTCATTAAACTCAGCAAAGGCTTTCATTCTGGATTTTTGTGTATCCAGAGAATAGCCGTCAATTTGCATGGCAGTAGATACTCTCGTATAAATATATACTTTTGTCTTTTCTTTTTTCATCTTGCTATCCTCATCAGGCTGTAACTACAAGGTACTCATTATGTTGATTCATTTTTTTCAGCTTTCTGCTCCAACATTTTGATAGAATCAAGATAATCCTGTTCCACCTCGCTAAGTGTCCGAGCCTTATATTTTCTATATTCTCCGGTAGCTTTATCAACTGCCTGCTTGTGGGAAACACTTCCATTTCCAATCAACAACTGCTCTCCGCTCATAGTGAGGATACGATCAAGATGTTCCGCCCAATCCTGCATGGTCATTGCCTGCTCTCGCTCTGCCTGTCGTTCTGCAAAATCAAGATATCCGGATACAAGCTGTCCCATGGCTCGAAGTTCTTTTTCATCCAGATAATTTTTTGCAACAACTGCTTCTTTTAAGGTCGGTTGTTTTCCTGCAAATGAGGTAAGTCCCATAAATTCTTTTTCGGCATCTGCTCTGTTATAAATCACTTCTGCCGCCGTCTGCCCATGAATGGCATAATGTATTTTATTCTGGACTTTCTTGAAAAATTGAATGGAAATTTCTGCTTTTGGGTCATAGTCAATACTCGTAGCATAGATTTCCAGAACCTGTCTGTAAAATACCTTTTCGGAAGCACGGATATCTCTGATTCTTTCAAGCAATTCCTTGAAGTAACCGCCTCCACCTAAGTTTTTCAGACGTTCATCATCCATGGCAAAACCTTTTTTCATATATTCCTTTAAAATATTTGTTGCCCAGATTCTGAACTGTGTGCCTCGTTTGGATTTTACACGATAACCAACAGAAATAATCACATCCAGATTATAGAAATCTACATCGTAAACTTTTCCGTCAGCAGCAGTGTAGGCAAATTTTGCCCAAACTGATTCTTTCACCAATTCGCCTTCTTTAAAAACATTTCTAACATGTTTTCCAATAACACTTCTGTCTCTCTGAAACAATTCAGCCATCTGATCGATTGATAGCCAAACAGTATCACCATCAAATGTTGTTTCGATTTTAGCCAAACCATCTTCTGTGGTATAAATAATCATATGTGATTGTTGATTTATATTATCTCGGTTATCCACTTTATTCCTCCTCGATATTTTCGATTTTCCTGATATCAGGAAAATCACTTTATTTACTCTTTATTCTACAAACGTGTTTTTTGTTTATCTATGAACTAAATTGCTTAACAAATTTTTTTATTTCATCATAAACCTCATTATCCAAATCTGGATATGTTTCCAACACAGTATTTGCATTTCAAATCTTTCTCCTATCGTTTTTCAGCATAGCACATATTCATCCAAACTCCATACTTGAAAGTTTGTTCAAAGCATAGAGTTTGGACATATTTTTCACGTTCAATTATATCATGCAATTTTTATACTATCAATGCATGAATCTGAAAAAATTGTCGGAATCATTTACATCTTTCTTCTCTGTCCCGACACAACTCGGCGGCTCTGGAAGGTTGTCAATATCCAGAATCGCCGCATATTTTTCTATTAAGTTGGCAAGCAAATCGGCAAAGCCGCTCCATTCATCCTTATTCCAATCCGCTATAATGGTTTACCTCCTGTTTTTTACTTCCACGCTGTGTGTACGCCCGGATGATCTCCGGAGGGATACGGTCAAGAATCCCTTTTACCCGTTCATAATCGCTTTGCAGCCTTGCCTCCTGTAACTTCTTGACGGTGCTCTGCTGCTGGCTCTTTTCCAGGGCTTCCGTCAAATCATCGTTTTTCTTTTTCAGTGCCTTTTTCTCGGACTCAGCCGTGGTAAAATACCTCTGATATTTCTTCATCTGTGTTTCCATCGCCGCCACATCCGGGATATATTC
>JBJETB010000039.1:0-11001 GCA_051883095.1 Anaerovoracaceae bacterium | reverse complement strand
GATTTCTTCTTGTCAGGCCAAGTGAACTGATAGCGTTCCTCGCTACCTTCGACTATAACATCAGAAAGCTCCTGCTTTAGAATGTCGAAATCAATACACTTATATAGTACCCCCCCCCATCAATTTTTTCGGTAATGCAATTTGGGAAGAGTCTGCCTATTTTTTCTATATTTTCATCGACTTTATTTATTGAATGCATTTTTAGCTTCTCCATCATAATCTAATCTCCTAACTACTTTTCATCCTCGTAACGCATTTCAAAACGCTCATCACTATCGATTGTTGTTGCTACAAATCATATAACGTCACATTCCTGTTTCTTCTTATCCTTACAGCACCTTCCTTACTGTTTCAGGACTGTATGTCGCGAAAATCTGCTCAAAGTTCGTTGCGACACTGTCATTTGCCATAGAGCTGTCACGCATTACAAAGTAGTACGGCTTTTGTTTTGCAATTTCGGTTATAACATCCTCGGTTACATTGTCATCAAAGCAAGCAATCAGATAGTTGTCCTCAACATTGAAAACTTTCTTTCCTGCAATGGTTGTTTCCGCAATTTTGCTCGAAAGAAGAACACCCAAATCAAGCATAACTTGGAAAAGTAAATCTTCCGGTGTTCTATCCTCTTTAATATTATCTTCAAGCTTGCCAAACAAAGATAGTTCATACTCGGCTGGATTGTAATAAACCTCTTTCATATTTGAACTGTCGCATTTAAGTACACGAAATCCACCATCAAACTTAGCTTCGGGATTTTCCTCTGCAATTTTCTTAGCCGCACGACGAATACGTTCTTTACCGATTTCGCATATGTTTTTGTATCCTGCCTTGTATGCTTCGCTCTTTTCGGCTGTTTCTTCGGGAAGTTGAACCATAATAAACTTACGATTGCATCCGTCCTCTGCATTAAGCTGCATTACTGCATGTGCTGTTGTTGCAGAGCCGGAGAAGAAGTCTAAAACGTAACAATCGTTACACGGATACATAGAAACCACCCATTTAATCAATTCAGTAGCTTTAGGAAAATCAAATGGTATGCCAACAGACTTCATCCATTTTGTTGAACCCTGTGAATCAAAAAAAACAACTGATTTTGGTACCGAATATATGAAATCATCTATGTATCGTTTAGGTCTAGGTATGATTGTTTCATCTTTACCAAATTCAAACTCATTATTGCTTATTTTTCTTTTTATTTCTTCCTCTTTATATCGCCATCCTCCTGATGGCTTAGCACAAGGTTTTCCAGTTTCCGGATGAATTATTTCAGTCATTTTGTTTCCATTTGGGACGCCACCCGGATCATTTGTCTGATAAACGCCCTTATCGTCCGCATATGTATAATGATCAAGTTCGTAAAAGCGAGGATATCTCACCAATTCAAGCAGTTCATTATGAATGTCTTCTTTGGATAGTCCCTTTTTCACAAGTTGCTTTGCTCGTCGCTGAAATTCATCAACTCCACTTTTTTTGACTTTCCAATTATCTGATAAGTCTTTTTTATTTTTTACGTAGCATAACAAATATTCATGCGAAACTGAAACATATTTTGAATTGTTTTTTGATGAGTTGGACGAAATACAAAAACAAGCGATAAAATTTTCTTCAGAAAAGAGCTCGTCGCAACATTTTCTCAAGTTCTCGACTTCGTTATCGTCTATAGAAATAAAAATAACTCCATCATTTGTCAGTAAATCTTTTGCCAACTTCAACCTTGGATAAATCATATTAAGCCAGTCTGTATGGAAACGCCCGTTGCTATCAAGGTTTTTAATAAGACGATTCCCCTCATCATCATACTGACCGCTATTCTCGAGATACTCCTCTGTGCTTTGTGCAAAATCATCCTCATACACAAAGTCATTTCCAGTATTATACGGAGGGTCTATGTAAATCATTTTAATTTTACCGAGATATGTTTCCTGCAACAGCTTCAAAACTTCAAGATTATCTCCCTCAATATAAAGATTCTCCGTATTATCAAAATCAACGCTTTCTTCCCTGCAAGGACGAAGCGTTCTTTTAATCGGAGCATTGGCAAGAAGCACCGACTTCTTCTTGTCAGGCCAAGTAAACTGATAGCGTTCCTCATTGCCGTCAACGACCTTGCAGGAAATCTCCTGCATAAGCACGTCCTTATCAATAGCACGCACAACCTCGCCGTTTTCATCAATGGTCTCTGTTACAGCATTGGGGAACATTGCCGCCAGTTTCTTAAAATTTCCATCAGCCTTATTAGCTGTCTGCATCTTGAGTTTGTCCATTTTACCATACTCCCTAATCTATATTTATATTTGAAAAGTCAGAAAGCAAGCTTTCCGTTCTCAGTAGTAGCCCTCTTGCTCCATCTCCAAACTCATACTTTCCTATTGTTTTGCAATTATTATATGTGCTTGGCGATTCATGAAAAAGTGCGTTATATATCTCTTTCATTTTTTCATCAATCGTAATAAAAGTCTTTCCTTCCTCATTTTCATTAAATGTCTCTCTACTTGAAAGCAAATCATCAAAATAGTGGTTTTGCAACCTTCTTACCACATCAATTAATGGAGAGCAGTCTTTTCCTTGGATAAAATCATTATACTTTGAAATATCACATACTTTTAATCCTATCATGATTGGTAATATGTACATTAGACAAAATAATCGTCCCCGTCCATCTGGAAAACTAAAATTGTACTTCTTGCTATCATGTGTGGGCTCATATGCCGCTATTTTTGTAAGTTGTACATATTTTGCTGTTTCTCTTAGTGATAAGTTATAATATTCCATTACTGCTCTGCATACCATGTCATAAGTATGGGAAACACTAAAATTTATACTGCGGTAAAATTTTATTTTATCTGGCGGAGGAAGAGTCATTCGAAGATCGAAAAAGCGGTCCAAATATCTGCACGCATCAAATGTATCTCCATAACATTTCTTTATTGTATGTTGAAGCTCATTTATATTAACAGAAAACACAAAGGTAATATTGTCGTTGGAGAAGTAATGTTTAATTCTCTCCAGCAACTTTACAGCATAACTTGGTCTGCATCTATCTAGTTCATCTACGAATATGACAAGCCGATTTCCTTTTTCTTTAATAATATCTTCCAAAAACTCTTTTATATCTGCTTCAATTTTTTTATCCTCTCGTATTTTGTCAAACGGATTGTTGCCTTGGAAACTTTCAATCAGTTCGTTCCAATCCCTTCCCGTAAAGATGCCAAGTACTGCAGCTGCTTTTTTTATAAATGTTTCATCATTGGAAAATGTATAATCTGTATCCATATCTTTTATTATCGTTAAAACCAAAGACAATATGGGGTCATCATCACTATCATTTTCCCAAGCGTCATAATACACACAAACTTGCGGTTGAAATTCAATATTATCGTCTGTATATATTGATTTTATTATTTCTCTGTTTTCTGGTTCAATTTGGCTCACATTGTCATTATATGCATCCAATAACATCTTTGCTTGTTTCACAAAGAACGTCTTGCCACTGCCCCACCTTCCATCGAGAGCAATAGAACAAGAGCTCTCTATCCCATTTAATATTTGAGAAAACAAAAATACATCTTTACTTCTTCCTATTGTGTCGTTTATGTATGTTTCTAACAGATTTTCATATGTTGGTTTTAATTCATAAGACTTCATCCCTAATAATATTTCCTTTCAAAATTATATGCTCCCAAGTTCTCGCTCTATCCGTCGTTTCTCTCGCACCAGCTCAAACTTCTTCCTCGGCTGTAGCTCTGCCCTTGCCTGCTTTTCCAGCTTGTCGATTTCCCTTTCCAGCTTCCTTCGTTTTTCATCAGTCGCTATCTGCTGTTCAAGGGTATTTCCTTCCTCGATATTTACGCCGCCGACAGCGATTACGATGTTTTCCCAAACTTTATCAAGGTTAAGGCCCTGCAGTTCTATCCTCTGCTCGTCACTGCTCTTCCAATCCGTCTGCATCAGCTTAGTATGATAAATAGCAAGCTTGCTTTCACCTTCATATTCAATGACGAAAAGGATGTTTTGCTTGATCATTTTAGAAAGCGACGCGATGATTTTTTCGTCGAGATCTCTTCTCTTAAGTACAACAAGCATAACGAAAAAGCCACGAACGTTTTCTCCGGTAGGAATGTTGACACTGTCCGGATTGACTTCGTTTACAAGCAATACTCTCGATATATCCGCATCAAATTTTTCTTTGGCTGCAGTATTCATCTGAAACTTGGAATAAACAGCTTTCTTTGAAATCTGCTTTCGTATTTCAGTTGTCTTAGGTAATCCCAGCATACTCTTCACCTCATCTTACAACAAGGAAACAAATTAATTCAAAATCATTAAGCCCCTTAATTTCATTTGCAAGGAAGCTTACCTGACCGCCACTAAGGAAGCTATCGATGTCGCTTTCCTCCTTAGTATCAATAATCGATTCAATGGCGAAACTGAGAAGTTCGGATGTTGCTGTCATGTCTACACCATCCTTCGTTTCCCGGTTAAACTCCTCATACACTTCCTTTATCGGTTCATTTTTACCTCTGCAAAGAAGTCTGAAATCATCGAGAAGCTTCTTAGGGTTGAGATAATCACAGACAATGTCTCCATCCGCTTTCACATATACCATATAGAACGGATGAATCCGATTGCGGTTTCCCTCGTTGACGCTGTTATTCACATTCCGTAATACGAAAATCACGCCTTCCGGCAACTCGTCCGTCGCAGGCACTACAGCATGAAGGCCTTTCGGAATCTTGTCCATATCTCCGTTGTTTTTTATATAGTCCAGAAGGTCCAGGCGGAATTCGTTTAATCCCAGGTCCATTATGGATATGCCGTCTGACATTTCCTCTATATCTACAACTTCCTTCTGCAATCTCTGAAGCTGCTGCCTCCTGTATTCCAAATCGCCCTTTTCCTCGGCATTGATTAAGTCATCATCTCCTGTAGATGTCATAACCGTAATCTTCATGCGGGTCTCCACCCTTGCCTTGAGGTTAATATACTCATCCAAAGTCAGATTAGGCCAGAAATTGACAAGCTGTATTCTCTCATTCCTGCTTCCAATACGGTCAATTCGCCCGAAGCGCTGAATTATGCGTACCGGGTTCCAGTGAATATCGTAATTAATAAGATAATCGCAGTCCTGCAGGTTCTGTCCCTCTGAGATACAGTCCGTAGCAATCAGGATACTTATGTCTATATCACTGCCCGGCATGAGAATATCCCTTCCCTTGGAAATCGGCGAAAAACATGTAAGTACATTATTCAATGTTGGTTTCAGCCCTTTAACTGTGGTTTTGCCATCAATGGACCCGGTAATTACTGCTGTATCTAGCCCATATTTTTTCTTTATAAATGTGCTGACATTCTCGTATAGATATTCCGCTGTATCGGAAAATGCTGTGAATACGAGAACTTTTTTGTTATCACCGTTAATTGTGTTTTCAATCTTTTGCGTCAGTATATCGAGCAGCTCATTTAATTTCTTATCATGCTCCGGTGTAATATCGGCAACCATAAGTGTGAGCAGTTCCAGCACATCCCTGTCCTGTTTCAGTTCTGCTTTCCAGCTTCTATAATCCATATCCGCCAGTTCTATTTTCACCTTACGTCCGACGGTAAAGAAATCCGTATTTTCATCATCCATATCCCAGTCACTGCCATTGGCTTCGTACATAGTAAGGTCATCACTTCCATACTTTTCAAAGGTCTCAATGGCATCTATGGTATTGTCGATTAACTCCTTAATTCTGGAAAGGGTCAAGTTAAACGAATAGACAGAGCTCTCAAGTCTTTTCAGCAAATTAATACTCATAAGTTTGCGTATACCCTGTTCTCGTCCTGTCTGCGTCAAGCTTTCACCCTTGTTGTGAGTCAAATCTCTGTACTTTTCAATTTTACTCGGGAAAATGTAGTTTGACGGTGTGTAGACACACAAAGACAGATGCATCAGCTGCTCATATATCTGGTCATAGCTGATTGCATCTCCTAAATCTGTAAGATTCGGTCTCCTTGAAATAGGTACCAGTCTTTCAGGGAATTTGCCTATTTCTTCTGCGTTATAGTACTTTTCAATATGCTTTCTTGAGCGAGCAATAGTTACGCTGTCCAAAAGTTCGAAAAAGTCGAAGTCAAGAGTTTTAAGCAGTGCATCTGTGGTTCTGTCCTTCTGCTCAAGCTTGCTCCATGCATTAAAAGCCTTCTGTGCCTGACTGAAAATGTCATCTATGCTTTTGCCTGTATTAAGCTTGCTGTTCAGGTTTTCAGCGTTCCCTTCGTATGCAATCGCAAGCTGGTTTCTTAAATCTGCAAAACGGTTATTTACAGGAGTTGCGGAAAGCATAAGGACCTTTGTCTTTACCCCGCTTTTTATCACCTTGTCCATCAGCCTCATATACCTGTTTTCTTTGGTATTGCTGTGTGTTCCGATTCCGTTTCGGAAATTATGTGATTCATCGATTACCACAAGGTCATAGTTACCCCAGTTCAGCCTGTCCAGGTCAAGTCCGTTTGAAAAGCCTCCGTTTCTGCTCAGATCCGTATGGAAAAGCACATCGTAATTCAGCCTGTCGGCTGCAATAGGATTATTGATATAGTTGTCTTTATATGTATTCCAGTTCTCTGCCAGCTTTTTAGGACAAAGCACCAGAACGCTTTTGTTTCTGTTTTCGTAATATTTAACGACAGCCAAGGCAGTAAATGTTTTTCCCAAACCTACGCTGTCTGCTAATATGCATCCGTTGTATTTTTCAAGTTTATTAATAATTGCGAGAACTGCGTCTTTTTGGAAGTCATAAAGCATGTTCCAGATCTTGCTCTGCTTAAATCCCGTTGCTTCATTCGGCAGAACATCTTCAGAGATATCATCGAGGAACTCACTGAATACGTTATAAAGAGTGAGAAAATAAATGAGCTCCGGCGAGTTTTCGTTATATGCAGTTTCAATATTCTCTATAATGATATCCGTAACATCCTGCAACTTGGACTGATCATTCCATAATTCTTCAAATGTCTGCATATACTTCGCAGTAAATGGGGCTTCATTAAGAGCATTTACCATATAAAATATGTTGTTACCACGCTCACATCCAATGTCTACAGTAGTGAATCCGTTTATCGGCGTGTAAGCCACCGCACCATCTTCCGATGATACAGTCATAAATCCATTCATATTCTCAGTGGTTGTGTTTGACTTGAATTTGACCTTGCGTCTTACCCAGTCTGCACATTCTCTGGCAATGGCTCTCTGTGTCATTTCATTTCTCAGCTTGATTTCAAACTCCGTTCCGTAAAGGCTGGTTTCACGGTTAAGCCTAGGGATGTAAAAATCTCTTTTTTGTTTCTCAGCCTTTTCTGTAATAAAAGTAGGCGAAGTGAAAATAAATCTCATCTCGTCAATGCCTTCCAACTGTTTTTTCAGTTCACGGTAGGCATAAATTGAAAAGCACGCTGCTGCAATTGACACTTTGCTTCCCTTTTTTATCTCCACTTTTAAGTCGTCTTTTAATGTTTGGCTGACGTTATCTATTAGTTTCATTTTTCTCCCTGAAGTTCTCCAAAACAATCGCTGATTATAATATTTCTGCACATAATCCTTCGACCTTATTATACCATATTCTTCTCTCCATTACAATACAATCACCTTCCAGCACACCCGTTTCCAGTCACATATCCCGAAAGCAACGTTTGCCATACTTTTCCTCATTCCCACCCCCTTTCCCCTAATAAAAAAGCTGAAGCCTCCATGCCTCAGCCCTTTTCCTGCATCCCGCTCATCCTCCATATTTCATAAACATCCTGCTTCATTTCCCAGAAACCTATGAACGGAAGTCCGCCGCCCATATCTTGATGCATTGCTTCTTCCCACATGGTCAGCGGGCAGTCATAGAGAAAGCAGCGCATTTCGTGTCTGCCGTAAAGAGTATCGGCATAGGCATTGATGGTGTCATGAAACTTTGGATTTTGTAGAAGAGTTCCCGCTTTTTCATGCCACAGCTCAAAGTCAATGTCTCTGGCATCCTTATATCCCAACGTTCCGAAAGCGGCGGCAGTCCGCAGTTCCTCACGTACCTCCATGAGAATTCTGCCCAGATAGTTTTTGCCGGTCCACCTGTCCGTCTCCATATACCTTGGATCGCTCACTGCCACACCTATACCCCATTTTTTATCGTTTCGCGAACATTCGGCCAGCACCGCAGAGCCTGTGCCTGACAGAATCTTTAACAGCTCCGGGTTTTGTTCAAACTTGGCACGCACACCACGCTTGACTATGGTGTAGCATGTGCTTTCCCATACATCCGAATCAAATCTGTCAAAACGTGTTCTGCCCAGCTTTTTAATTTTGGACGGGTCTTTGGCTGCCATGATTCTGTCGTCCAGACGGAATTCGTGAAACATGATTACCTTCTGGTACATCATATACTGTTCTACGGAATTATAGTGTTTTCCCGCAAAGCCAAATTCTGCCGGATACCAGTTGCTGAAACAGCCGTATTCTTCATTTTCGTTGTAAAATCCGATAATATTTCTTTCCATTTTCTTCTCCTCCCTCGGTGTAGGTCCTGCATTTCGTTTTATAACTGCATTATACACGGCCAGTTTTCATAAGTGGTCGCGCGGCAGGCGACAAAAAAAACTGTGCCACTTTCAGCACAGTTTAAATAGGGTACAATTCAGTTCTATATTCTACAATTTTTTTATTTCAACTATTGGAAGACCTGTATACTTAGCAATTCGCTCTGCATCCTCTCCATCTTCTTTCATTGAACGTGCCATTTCAAACCGCATTTGCTCTTTACCAATAGATTCTCCCTCAGCGCGGCCCTGCTCAAGACCTTGTTCATAATTTCTATCCATCAGTTCCTGCAATGTCATATGCCTGCGCCTCCATTCGTCGGTGTTGAATCTACTCACCTGTCTGTCAATGTCCTCCACCAGCGCATCTCCTGAGCACTTTGTCGGGTCGTTAATGTACTCAAAGAGAGCTTTCAAAGGCTGAGGCACCTTTTCCGATGAGCAAGCAGTATTTAATATTATACTATATGCTTCATCACCAAATTGCAAGCAGTTTTGTCTGTCAAATTTTTCAAAAAAATATACAGGCAGATCCGCACCGATATAATCATATGTGCAGATAAAAATAACATAGGAACGAGGCAGCTCTCTGTATTTATGTCCTTCGTTAAGGAAGTCCAAATCCATATTCGCCTGGTAATATCTAGAACGCTTTGCTATATGGTCGCCGGTATATGTCTGAAGCTCAATTTCTGCCCACACGTTACCGGTTTTTATAAAAGCATCCAATCGGACACCATGTGCACCCAAGGGGAATTTTATTGACTTCTGTGTTTCTACATATAAGCCATCCTCTGCATTTTCAATACGTATTTCTCCGAATTGCTCGTCAGGCAGTATTCTTTCAAGGAGCTGCCTGCAGATATTTTCATCGCGCACCACTAAAGAAAACATTAAATCATCAGTGAAAGGAATTCTTTCGTTTTGCTTATATTTTCTCATATAAAAACCTCCTGTAAATACATCTTTTGCAAGGAAAATATTTATAGGAGGATTTTACAATTCATTCTTGAAGCGGTCAACCGCAAACGAGAAAATACCGCATTTTTTGGTCATTTTTTGTATAATTTTGGACGTTTTTTGTATTGCAGGGTATTTCAGCTTTCCATGGACGCCTTGTCCCTATACATCATGGCATCAGCCTCTTCTATTGCCGTTATAATATGGGTATTGTCCTTATCATAAAACGCAAAGCCCAGTGCCACCTCCGGCATACGGCTGTCCTCTTTTCTCAGTTCTGCTACCTTATCCCTGAACTGTGCGTTGAGCTGATCCAGTATCTCGAGCCCGTCTTCCAGAATAGCGCAGAACTCGTCGCCGCCGATACGATAGCATGTTCCGTACTTTCCGTATACCTCTCTGATGAGTTTTGCTGTATATCTCAGGCAGATGTCACCTACGGAATGTCCATAAGTGTCGTTTACATTCTTGAATTTGTTGATATCAAAATTTACTATCATGGCTTTGCTCCCCAGAGTGGTCAGATTGGACTCATAGCATCTACGGTTCAGAAGCAGAGTCACAGAATCCACCTGCAGCATTACTCTGTAGCACCGTGAATAAAGCATCATATTAGCTATGGCAATGCACAGGAAATCGATTCTCACATCGGAGAATACAAACTGTATGCCGATTCCCACTCCAAGCAATATAAGAGTCAGTGCAAGCACGGCATCCATTCCGGTCTGATAAACCTTTCCGCTGTGAATGACGCAGGCGAAACAATAGGTTATAGCCATAATGAAAGCCGCCACATAGATGAAATACAAGCTTTCGCGGTGGTATATGTTCTGCGCATCAACTGTAAATACCCATCCGAACTTCAGATTCAGCAGCTGGAATATGCCGTGAGCAGCTGCGAGAATAAAGGGTACTGTTGTTTTCTTCACTGCTCCGTATGCCCTTGCCACAGCCACACCAATTGCCGGCGCTGCCGTAAACTCAAGGAATTTAGCAACTCTATGAACTGTGATGAGTAATGCTGTGGATGACACACCGTTTGTAGCTGCGCCTGCCCACTCACCTATTGCCGCAACACCTATGAGCACGCATGTTACGATTGCCCATTTTCTCATTTCTCTGGTAACAAGGCGGTTTGACATAATGTCCGCTGCAGTTATGAACAGAACCAATATCAGTATTATTATACTTGCCGAATATATGCCTGACATTTGCCGTTTCCTCTTTATAGTAAATGAATACTGTACTAAAACTCTATCTTTTATAATAAGTCCGCCGTCCTGCTTAGTCAATCACATTAATCAATCCCGCAAAAAATTTATTTTTTCACGTCGTCAGGCGGTATATTTCCGGCACTTTTACAGACACTATTTTTACCAGACAAAACGGAGGAAAAATACATGAAAGCTACAGGTATTGTTAGAAGAATCGATGATTGAGTTATAATAGGACAAAAGTTCAGAAGCCTTGAAAACACCGGGTTTT
>JBJETB010000038.1:0-63463 GCA_051883095.1 Anaerovoracaceae bacterium | reverse complement strand
GAAGGCATGGAATTGGGACTTGAGCAAGGCCGCACTGAAGGCGAAGCCGCAGGACACCAGGAAATGAAGTTGGAGCTGGCTCGTGCCATGAAGGCTGAAGGAGAACTTGTGGACAAGATTATTAAATATACGGGATTATCTGCCGAGGAGGTTGAAAAACTTTAGGTTGCAGATAATCTGTTGCTTTCATTTAAAAGCTGCTTGACGGTTTGATGCCCGACAGCAGCTTTTTAATTTTTATAGTCTTTTATGTGATTACTGTACATTAAGAAGCTCTTTCTTAAGCCCATAAATGCTGACAGTAATCATTATGGTAAGAATCACAATAATGATCGCCATGACCAGCGCCGGCCATGCTGCCTCAAAACGTGATGAAAGCTGCATGGTAAGCATGGCCACTGTCTGGAGAACGGTATTTGCAGTTCTCAGCTTGAGGATGTTTTCACTTCTGCCTGTGAGTCCGTATTCGGAGGCAACAGACGCTATATTGGTAAGAAGCTGGAAGTGAAAATACAGGCCGATAATACCGGCAATAAGGCTTACTACAGGGATATCAGCATGTCCGCCAAAGAGCTGGATAATCCATTCTGCGCCTTCGTATATTGCAAGCAGAAATCCAATGCTGCGGAGAAGCCCCATGGACTCTTCCCAAAGACTGATGGTCGGGATGGCACTCAGGATGAAAAGATATCCCACCCAGTCAGGCAGTATGTCCAGTGTCCCCAGGTTGATATTCAGATATATGAAGATATAGGCTCTGCCCACAGCACCGACGGCCGAGGCAAGATTATCTGCTGATTTGAGAGTACCGGTTTCATTGTTCATTTCGGGACACCTCCTTTGAAATGATATACTCAGTATCAAATCCGTCTATATATACACGGGCGACAAGTACTTCCGGATTTTCAACAGGCGGCAGTGAAGCGTCACCTGTTGCAGACACCTTCAATGCGTCTATTATATCTCTTTTCGTATAGTAGCGGCCACCGGAATTTATATCCCGGATTGTACCGTTCCAGTCATGATTGTCATAAGTTTCGGCTTGGTAACTCCACCCTGTAGAGCTTGAGCCGGCACCGCTGTCTTTTATAGGGGCAAAGTTTTCATCGTCCATGCGCGCTTCAGGATCTGACGGTATATCTGCTGCACTGTCATAAAACATGTTTTCCAAAGTAACATAGGAAATATTTTTTAACTTTTCCCTTTCGCCTGTGAAGGTGTAGGTTATATCAAAATCCATGTCAGCGTATTCAAATTCGGCGTTAGTGACGGGAACTTCGTTAAAGTTGAAGCTGTTTCCCAGAAACCAGGAAAGATCGTTCTGAGTTTCCACGGTGTTATTTACATTGTAGAAAGTGCAGCAGGAAGCAGTAATATACCCCTTTGTACCGATGCCTTCGTAGGTGGATATGGGCGTTAAGGCAAGGATTTCTCTGACAAATCCGCGGGGATGTCCCCAGGAGCTTTCATCCATTTCTATAAATTCCGTTTCTCCTGAAGGCACAACCACCCAGCTGCCATTTTCCATACATACTGAGAGCGGAATTATGGATATACCCGGCAGCGCATCGGCATCATTGCTGGTGGAATATATAACCAGCTGACACTGAAATTCATCCGGCGCAAAGGTGGATTGTTTTATGTTGCAGACCTCATAGGGGTTTGATATGCTTACCTCCGGATTAGGCGATCTGGCAAAAGCCCTTGCACCGAGATTATTTTCCACATGGGTATAAACCCAGCTGTAATCAAGGCTTGCGCACATCTGCTCATAAAGCTTTTTCTGCTCAGAGAGAGGAGAAGCAGCAGCCAGATAAAGACCGTTTTCGTAGATGAGCCCTTTTGCATAGGTATCTATGGCACCGGCCACTGTGGTACAGCGGTTTAGACGGGCTGATGCCAGATCCTTTTGGAGTATCATCTCACTGTTAGCTGCACTGTAGTCGTTTATGGACGATGCTACTCCGTGAAACTCGCTGCCGAAAAACAAAGGCTGAATCAGCATAATGCCGATACATACGGAAACAAGCGCCATGCCTTTAGGATATTTCTTGAAATGGGCGATGCATGCGATGCGTCTGGCGATGTTCTTACCGCCGTTGGAAAGTGAAGTGGTGCCGAAAGCCCGCGGGTAGCGGTCATTGGCCATGAGGAGAAGGATTTTGCCATAGTCCCTTCTTTCTTCTCCTTCCAGCATTTCCAGAACACGCCTGTCGCAGAGGGCCTCCATATCGTTGCCTATACAGTTAAATACATAGTGCATGAAAGGGTTGCACCAGTGAAGGGCACGGAAAACAGTCCATATAACGCTTTGAAGTGCATCCTTGTATTTCAGGTGGAGCAGTTCGTGAAGTATGATTTTTTCATCGATTAGAGTTCCTACAGGCAGCACCAGCACCGGTTTTGTAATTCCGCAGACAAAAGCAGAGGGCAGCCCTTCTATTTCCACAGCGTGACAGGCTTTGAGGCCGTATTTTTCGCAGACATTGTCTATAAGCAATGCGTTTGCAGCGGAAAAAGGCTGTGCTTCGGATATAATCCGTCTCAGTTTCACATAGGAAATAAGGCATATAAGCAGGTTTATAACAACGCCGGCAGCATAAAACACAAAAATCCAGTCGGTTATGCTTTGGGGCGCAGACGTTATGACAGGCAGAAACCATGGACTATCCACGGGAATGAAGGTCTGTGAGTAGGACGATGAGAGATGGCTCTCGCAAAGAGCCTTCAGAGTTTCTACCCACATGGGTATGGGAGCAAGCACATAGCGGTTAGATACAGCCACAGGGAGCAGCATTCTGATAATCAGAAGACTCCATATGCCGTATTGCCAGCGGGGTGTCAGCTTGTCTTTTAAAAGTGCTTTGATAATCATAATAAGCCCGGCAGACAGAGACACAGTAAGTGTCATTACGAGGAATTCCCAGATGTTGTTCACGGGCTACACCTCCATTTCATCCAGCAGTTTTTTCAGGCGGTCTCTTTCCTCAGGAGTGATATGGGTTTCCTTAAGAAAGGCCACCAGAAGGTCACCGGCGGCTCCTCCGTAAACTTTGTTGAGAAGAGCGCTGCGCTCCTGACGTGCACAGTCATCACGGCTGACAGCGGCGGTGTATATATGAGGCTCAGCGGTGCGGTCAATGTTTACGAGTCCCTTGTTTTCCATTCTCGTAAGATAGGTGTGAACCGTGTTGCGGCTCCATCCTGACTGTGGCTTTACAGCATCGGTAATCTGACCGAGATTTTCGTTGCCGTCCCAGAGGGCTTCTAAAACAATCCATTCGGAATCTGTCAATTTATACATAAAAATACCTCCTACAAATGTAGTAACCCCTTCTAGGTATATACTACACTTGTAGGAGACATTTGTCAAGAAAAAGAAAAAGCATCCGGACGGTGGCTGCTATTACCGCACGAATGCTTAATATATGTATAAAAACTTATTATGGGTAAAAAGTTTTTAACGTGTTTATGGATTACATGTTCATGTATTCAGTTCTGGCTATAATCTCATCCTGAGTAGATTTCATCAGTGAGCGGAAGTATGCACTGAAGCCTGAGACGCGTACGACCAGATCCCAGTGCTTTTCAGGATGCTCCTGAGCGTCGATAAGTGTCGCACGGTCAATGACATTGAACTGCATCTCCATGCCGCCGTTATCAAAGAAAGTGTTGATTAAATCGCGGAACGCCTTCTGATGAGATTTCTTTTCAAAGAAAGCAGGATGGAATTTTACATCAAGTACCATACCGTTGGTAGCAACAGACAGATCTGATTTAAGAACGGAATTTACCACTGCAGTCAGACCGCTGATATCCTTACCCTGAACAGGTGCGGAGGCATTTGCAAAAGCTGTTGTTGAAAGTCTGCCGTCAGGAAGTCCTCCGGTAAGAAGTCCCATCTTGGCATGATCTTCTACTGAATACAGACCAAACTGGAATTTGCCGCCGCGAGGGGTTCTGGTGCTGTCAATGAGCTCTGCACATGCGGCTGTAAGATCTGCCATCATCCAGTCCACGGTGTCATCATCGTTGCCGTATGCAGGACAGTGCCTGATGTCTGCAAGCATGTCGTCGTAGCCTTCAAAATCCACAAAGGCAGCATTGGCAATTTCTTTCAACGTATATTTCTTATCTTCGAATACCAGCTTACGAATCGCGGCAAGGGAATCTATTGCATTAGCCTGTCCACAGGCACTGACACCGGCATTGTTATATTTGGTGCCTCCGGCAGTTACATCCTTTCCGTTCTGAATACAGCCTTCCATAAGAATGGACATGTATGGAGTAGGGAAACGCTCAGGAACCATAGGGTCCAGACGGTTGATACTTTCCATACCGAATCTGGTGTGCTGAAGAAGTTCATCCTTATACCAGTTGTATAATTCATCAAAATCCTTGATAGAATCAAGATCTTTAGAAGTGTACGGCTTGATGATATCATCTGAAACCGAGCATCTGCCGTCGTTAAGCATTAGTTCCAGAATCTTAGGCCAGTTGATGCGAAGGACTTCTGTCTTGGAATATTCTTTGCCGGGGCAGGTCATTTCAACACAGCCGATCATTCCGTAATCATGAGCATCCTCGTCTGACTGACCCATCTTTTTCTTGGCTGCAATGCAGGCCTTGTCACTGAAGAAAGCAGGGAAGCCTGTTCCTGTGCGAACTGTAGCAAGAGCCTCTTCCCAAAGCTCGTCTGACATGGAATCGTCGTAACGCATACAGAGAATAGGCTGGTCAAACATGAGAAGCCTTGTAGCCTGAAGGCACATGAATGTCAGATCGTTTTCCTGATATACACCATTTGTATCAAGACCACCGATGGTTACATTCTGGTATGAATGAAGGTTTGCGCTGAACTTGATCCAGAGAGCCTGAATAAGGTCACTGGCTGATTCATAAGTTTCTGCACCGGAAGTTTTGTCTTTTGAATAATACGGATACAGATACTGGTCTATACGGGCAGGAGATTCGGAAGCCGGTACGTTTTCCGCCAGAACAAGCTCGTGGGCGAACCAGAGAAGCTGAACAGCTTCAAAAAAGTTGGTAGCAGGTCCTTCTGCAATCTGTGCACAGGCCGATGCTATACGTTCCATCTGCTTTTTCCATGTCGGATTAGTTGTCTCCTCAGCACGGATACGTGCCAATGCTTCATAGCGGTGGATATAATCGATTGCAGACTGGCATACAATTTTCATGGCCGTTATGAACTGGGTCTGCTTTTCATCGGCAGTTTTCAGAGCCTCGTCACACTCCTTGAGGATAGCGCCGTAGCCTCCGTTTATTACTTTTGCATATCCGGGAACTATGTGTCCGCTTTCCCAGTGTTTGAAGAGCCAGTTCTTTACGCAAAGGGCGAATTTGTTAACCTTTTCATATCCTTCGGAACCTTCTTCGTAGCCGTAGAATTCGTTGCATACTGCAGCTTCCACATATGGATCGACACCCATAGGAGGTCGATACTGCGGATCGAAATCTTCAGGACACCATACGGGAAGGGTAGTATTATATGTATATCTGAATGCGTTTCCGGCAAGGATGTCGTATTCATTAATAAGAATTTTTTTCTGTTGTAAAAATTTTTGAAAACCGTATGCGAACTGTACCGCGCGGATTTCATCAGGATGTTCGGCAAAGGCTTCTCTGTAGCAGCGGTCGCGGACCGGAATTTCGCCTCTGTCATAATTTTCATTTCTTCTATCGTTTATATATTGTATTGTTTCACTCAGGGAAACATTTTTTGCACCCATAATTCTTCCTCTTTTCTTGCACAAAAATAACCATTATATAAACAAGTATATAATGGTACACAAAGGGTTATAGTTTTCATGCAGTTTTTAAGATGTTTTGGGGTGAGTAAAAACTGTTGACCATATAGTACATCTGTAGAGAAAGTTTGTCAATAGAAACATTAAAAAAATTTAAAAATTGTTTAATCAGACAAAAATTTCTGCACAGATGAATGTTTTGATATATAAAACTCAAAAAAATTGCCCTTTCTATAGGCATATGTTATAATAAATCCAGGAAAGGAGACCCGAAGCTATGACATTGAAACAGATGGAATATGTCCTCGTAACAGCCAAGTGCGCTTCACTGAGTGAGGCGGCCAAAAGACTCTTCGTATCACAGCCAAGTCTGTCGGAATCAATTAAAAAGCTTGAGGAAGAGCTTGGTGTGCAGATTTTTGTAAGAGACAGGAACGGAGTAAGAGTGACAGAGGAAGGCGAAGACTTTCTCAATGCAGCTCAGAGTGTTATTGACCAGGTAGCCAATATAGAAAAACATTATGAGAAGAATAACGGCCAGGTGACCAGAACGGCAATCAGCGTTATACACTATTTCTTCATGGGGGAGGTATTCGCAGAGCTTGTGAACATGGCGGAAGCAAAGGAGATAGAGGCTTATGAGATCAGTCTTCTGGATGCGGACACTCTGGAGGTGATAGATGACGTAGTCAACGGAACCAGTGAGGTGGGTATAATAAGTTATACTGAACATAATAAAACATATATTATGAGAGAACTGGCAAAATCAAACCTGGACTGCTATGAAATAATATCGACACGGTTATGCGCTTTCTTAAGGGGCGGACATCCGCTGGCAGGCAGAGGTCCATTGACAATGAAAGACCTGGAACCCTATCCCTATGCATCCATATGGCAGAGCAGATCCAGTCAGTATTATTTCACCGAGGAGGGAATTTTTCTCCCTGCAAACAAGAAAAAAATATTCGTCAGAGACTGCGGCGCCATGAGGACGCTGCTGAGGGACACGGATGCATTTGCAATGGGATCAGGTGTTACACCATCCGATGTGGGACCTGATGAAACATGTGCAGTAGAGGTAACGGATGCTCCTATAACATCTATATGCTGGATTCACAGAAGCGGACAGGACATTTCATCTCCTGCAAAGGAGTTTCTGAGGGTTTGTGCATCAAAACTAGGAAGAGAGCTGATAATTTAGTTGAAATAACAAAATATTTTTTTATCGACCATAGGAAAAACCTATGGTCTTTTATTGATTAAACGTATTTTACGAAAACAGAGGGGTGCGATATAATCTGTACATTAAATCGAATGAACAATATATAAGGGTACACGAAAAAGGTGTCCATCTGCAGATTTGGGAGTGAGGCAGAGGCGCCTTTACAGGGTAATCAGTTTTCTGCAGTAAAAAACTTACTACTTTAAGGAGAACGACATGAAAAAATTATTAGCAGTATTACTGTGCCTGGCAATGATTTTCACAATGTTCACTGCATGCGGCTCAGGAGATGGTGGAGACGGCGGCGAGGCAACTGCTCCAACCAAAGACAATCCGGTAACACTTAAATGCGCTACTCTGTTTGCTGAAGGACATCCTGTAGTAGACAGAATGACAGTTTTTGCTGAAAAAGTTGCAGCAGAAACAGACGGTGCAATCAATATCAAGATTTTCCCGTCAGACTCTCTCGGCGACTCAACAGCCTGTTTCGAAGAAGTTATGAAGGGCACTATCGACATGACATTCAACGCAGGTACATCAACGTACAGCGAACTGTTCATGCTTCCTTTATTACAGTTCCTGGCTTCCAACTATGATGAAGCAGAAGAGCTGTATGCACCGGGAAACTACATGCATAACCTTCTTGCAGGTGTTGCTGAAGAGAACAACCTTAAATTCCTCGGATTTGACTTCGTAGGAGTCGGCGGTATGGGATTTACCAAGGAACCTAAGAACTTCACAAAATGGGGAGAAGACAAGGGCGTGCTTCTTCGCTGCGCACCGATGGATATTTCCAGCAGATGGGCAATGGATATGGGCTTCAGAACAACATCCATAAACTACTCCGACCTTTATACCGCTCTTCAGACAGGCGTTTGTGACGGATGGTCAGGCGGACAGCCTACAGTAAACTATCTGTCATTCGGAGACGTTATCAAGTACTATGTTCAGACAGATGACTTCTATGAACTCAACGGTATCTATGTAAATCAGGATTTATGGAACACATTCTCATCAGAACAGCAGGCTGTATTCGAAAACGCTGCCAAGGAGCTGTATGCTCAGAGCTTTGAAGATCTGAAGGAAGATACTGAGTACTACATGGATAAGATGGAAGAGTCCGGAATCAAGGTTTCAAGACTCACTGATGAAGAAAAAGCATATATTGCTGACAAGACTCGTGAAGTTACATGGCCTTACTTCTATGAGGTAATGGGCAAAGAAGTATTCGAAGGTCTCTTCGAATCATATGATTTCTTAAACAAATACAGCGTAGAGTAAAAGAAAAAAGCAAATAGGATGAGGAGCCTCGAATGGTTCGGGCTCCTCTTTATTTAAAGCCGGAAGGAAAATGAAATATGAAAGTATTAAAGAAAATCTGGGACTTCCTGCTGACCTTTGAAAAAGCTATCATGATTGTTGCAAGTATACTGGTAGTAATTCTCATTACAATATCCGTTGTAATGCGTTATATACTCGAAAAGAATTTTCCGGGTATGGAAGAACTTGTTGTTATGGTAGCATTCTGGATCTATTTCATGGGAGGCATCTACGGAAGCTATGAAAACAGCCATATTACTGCAGATATTCTCTCAGTATTCGTTGAAAAAGAAAGAACAAAGCTGGCAGTATCATTTGCCAGAGAGGTTATAACGTCGATTATTCTCTTTGCAGCCTCATACTGTGCTGTAGAGCTGATAATATATACTGCACATGCAGGTGCAGTAAGTTCGGTGCTTAAGGTTCCTATGATGGTGGTGTACGCACCCATCTTCGTCGGAATTTTCATGATGAACTTCTATACAGTGGTTCATGCAGTTGAACACGGTATAAGATTATTCGGTAAGAGAAGACAGGAGGTGGAAGCATGATTTCAACAGGTGTAATGGCGGCCGTACTTGTGCTGCTCCTGGCGCTGCTCTTTTTCGGTGTACCTGTACCTTTCTCCTTCTTCGGAGTTTCTATTCTGCTAGTATACCTGGGCGGATATGATACAAGCTTCCTGCTTCCTTATGGATATACAAAAGTGAGCAGTTATGTGCTTCTTGCCATACCTCTGTTTATCATGGCAGGCGGCATCATAGAGAGAAGCAATATGGGCGAAAAGCTCGTCAATTTCGTTGAACTGTTTGTAGGAAAAGTAAAGGGTTCCTTAGGTGTAGTTGCTGTTGTAAGCTGCGCCATCTTCGGAGCTATTTCAGGAAGTGCCGCTGCTACCCAGTCGGTTATCGGCTCCATCATGTGGCCGAGAATGGAAGCAGCAGGATACTCTAAGGGCAAGTCAGCCGCATTGATTGCGAGCTCATGTCTGCTGGGCGGTATGATTCCTCCGAGCGGTCTTATGATTATATATGCGTGGACGGCACAGGTCTCTGTGCTTCAATGTTTCCTCGCCACACTGATTCCGGGAATCATCATGGCCATTATGTTCTCAGTTGCATTTGTCATCATGCTGAGAAATGACGAGGGCGTTCAGGTTCTGGAGGCAGGAAGCCGTAAGGAATATTTTCAGATTGCAAAGAAGAGAACCTGGGATGCTATTCCGGCACTCCTGTTCCCTGTAATAATATTAGGCGGCATTTACGGCGGCTATATGACTGCCACAGAGGCGGCAGCTGTATCCGTAGTTTACGCTGTACTGGTTGGATTTCTCATATACAGACAGCTTAAGCTCAGAAGCCTGGGCAGCGTGCTTGTGGAGACAGCTACAACCACCGGAGTTATCATGATCATGCTTTTCATGGTTATGATGCTTTCAAGACTTCTCATAATGGAAGACGTGCCGGGAATGTTCCTGGATCTGGTGACATCAATTTCAACCAACAAATACGTAATCTTAATCATGGTTAACATTTTCATGATAATCATCGGTATGCTGATGGACGACGTAAGCTCTGTGCTTCTCTGCACACCTCTGCTTATGCCTATTATGCAGTCCATCGGAATCAGCCCGATACAGTTTGCGTCCATCATCTGTGTCAACATCAGCCTCGGCTGTGTAACACCTCCGTGTGCGCCGCTTCTGTATCTGGCATCGAGACTTTCCAACACACCTGTAAGCGCAATGCTGAAGCCGACGCTGCAGCTTATCATATTCGTATGGCTGCCAGCTCTGCTGATGGTTACCTTTATTCCGGAGCTGTCTCTGACTCTCCCGGGATTCATTGCAAAATAACTCTATTATGGAGGTTCATATAATGGAATTAGTAAAAAACGATTTTAAAATGAACAGCCAGGCAGCTACGCCTACTGAAGAATTGTATCTCAGCGATACCATAAAGTATCTGGTTGAGGTAAAGGACAGCTTTCACGACAGGAGTCAGATTCCCCACAGGGATCAGGTTTATCAAAGAGTGATGGCCCAGAATCCTGATGATATCGAGGCGGTAAAGTTTGCGAAAGCCTTCGCAGCCTTTCTCGCAGAGAAAAAAATACATATTGATCCTAATGATATTCTGGCAGGCTTTACATACCGCTATACATACGAGACTACTTTGCCTATCAGATGTCCGAAGGACTTCGATCCGCTTTACCGTCCTCCGATATCCCTTGACTCGGAACGTGAGTATGAAACAGTGCTGAAATATCATGGCCTTGACCGTGATTCCACCGAGGCTAAAGAACTTAAAATCTTCCTCGATGGTGTCGACGCATGGCTCTATAAGCACTGGTTCAGCGGACACATTCTGCCGGGATATGACAGACTGGTGAATATAGGTTTCAGCGGCCTTGTGGAAATCGGGCGTAAATCCGTGGAAGAACATGAAGGCGTTAATAAGGAATTCGCCAGGGCTATGCTGATAACCAATGAAGCTGCAATTGGGTACTTAAGGAGATATGCAGACCTTGCAGCCGAGATGGCGGCGGATGCTGAAACAGAGCTTCAGAAGAAGAATCTTTCCAGAATTGCAGATTCATGTCTGTGGCTGACTCATGACAAGCCGAGAAACTTCTTCGATGCTGTGCAGCTCCTCTGGATGGCTCAGGAAATAATGATGGCAGAAAACGTGCCGGCTTCCGAATCCCTCGGTAGAATGGACGTTTATCTGGCTCCGTATTATGAAAAGGATAAAGCCGACGGAGTCCTGACCTATGATGAGGCCAGCGAGATTATGGACGCATTGTGGATAAAATTAAGCGGAAACCTGCACTCATATCAGGCGGTTACTATAAGCGGTACCAATGCCGACGGAACTACCTTCGTTAATGACCTGACATATCTGGTTATGGAGTCAACGAGAAAACTTAAATTTGACCAGCCTCTTATAGATTTCCGTTATACGGACGGCATGCCGGAAAGATTGTGGAATGAGGTTGTGGAACTTATCAAGACAGGAACAGGCTTCCCTGGCATATTCTATGATCCGATCCATATCCGTGCAAAGATGAGCACCGGCCAAAGCGAAGAGGATGCGAGAAATTATGCTATCATAGGCTGTGTTGAAACAGGCCTTCCGGGACATGAATATACGCCGACAGAGCTGGTGCATCTCAACTGGCCTAAACTTTTTGAGCTGATGTTCAATGAGGGTCATGCTCAGATGCAGGATTTCTATGCACCGCTTTTCGAAAATAAGAAGCTGGATGAAATCAAGGATTTCGATGAATTCTACAACTGGTTCAAGAGTGAAATGGAGCAGTATACCGCTCTGGCAATGCGCTCCATTGACTATATAGAAACCATGATTCCGTGGTGCTTCCCTACACCTTATCTGTCATCCCTTATGGTGGGATGTTACGAAAAGGGTATGGATGTAACCGGCGGAGCATGCAGATACAATAACACAGGAGTTTCCACCTGCGGTCTTGCCACTGCGGTAGACTCTCTGGCAGCAATCAAGAAGGTTGTTTTTGAAGATAAGATTGTGACACTTTCCCAGATGAGGGATGCGGTTAATGCCAACTGGGAAGGCTGGGATGAACTGCATAACATCGTAAGCAATCACTGTCTGAAATTCGGAAACGACCAGGATGAAGTAGACATGATGATGTCTGATCTGGTTGCTTCATTTGCCAGGGTTGTAAACTCGAGAAAGAACCCTCGAGGAGGCCACTATATGACAGGACTCTATTCTGTAGAGGATCACGCTAAGGCCGGTATGAAAACCGCAGCAACACCTGACGGCAGACTGGCAGGAAGCTTCGAATCCAATTCCATGGCATCAGTTCAGGGAAAAGACCTCAACGGCCCGACTGCACTTGTCAACTCAGTTGTCAAGACAGACCTTAACGTGGTGACCAACGGAATGGTTCTGGACCTTAAGTTTAACCCGGCATTCATGGAAAAGCCTGCACATGTAAGGGCTTTGAAGATGCTTATAGATACATACTTCCATAACGGAGGTATGGAAATACAGTTCAGCGTGGTTTCCAGAGAGACACTGCTGGCTGCACAGAAGGATCCTGAAAAGTACAGGAATCTGGTAGTCCGTGTATCAGGTTTCAGCGCTTACTTCAGATCTCTTAACAAGACTACTCAGGACGAAATAATAGCAAGGACAGAGTATTCGACTATATAAAACAAATATATACATCAAAATATAAGGCAAATCGGAGGAGAGAATATGAACAAACCGCTTGTAAGCAATATACAGAGATTTTCGGTGGATGACGGGCCGGGAATAAGGACGACAGTGTTCTTTAAGGGCTGCAATCTGCGTTGCCTCTGGTGTCATAACCCGGAATGCATCTCAAGCGGTATTTCTCTTCAGGTCATGGCAAGCTCATGCAGATCCTGCGGGCGATGTGCAGAAGTATGCAAGCGTGGAGGACACTTCTTCGGAAATGGCTCTCATGAAGTAAACCGCAGCGGCTGCATAGGCTGCGGCCAATGTGCATATTACTGCCCGGCTACAGCGATTTCAATTATCGGAAAGAGCTATGAGCCGGAGGATTTGATAAAAGAAGTTCTGAAAGACAGAATGTATTTTGAAACTTCCGGAGGCGGGGTTACCTTTTCCGGAGGAGAACCTATGCTCAATCCAGAGTATCTGGCAGAAGTCCTAAGACTTGCCAAAGAGGCAGGACTTAACACTGCAGTGGATACAGCAGGAAATGTACCGTTCAGCTTTTTCGAACAGGTAATGCCTTATACGGACATTTTTCTTTATGACATTAAAGTATGGGATGAAGAAAAGCATAAGCAGGCTACAGGGGTATCCAATAAGCTTATTCTGGAGAACCTCAAGAAACTTACCGACGCCGGTGCTGATGTGTTTATCCGTACACCGGTTATAATGGAATGGAACGGTGAACTGGAGCAGTTTGAAGGAATTTCATCATTCCTTGCCGGACTGAATAAGCCTGTCAAGCTTATTCAGCTGCTTCCGTATCACAGCTATGGCGTAGGAAAGTATGAGACCCTGGGCATGCAGAACAAAATAAAAAATCACACACCTCCTACACAGGAGTTCATGGAATCAGCGCTTAAGCTGTACCTTGATAAGGGGTTGCCGGCACAGATTTCATAGTGAGTGAAAAAATAATACCAAAAAAAGACTGCCACGTAACGCAGTCTTTTTTTCTCTCCGTATAAACTCTATATAAAAACTGAGTTCTCTGCTCTCCATCCGCCGTACATGGCTTCCAGTTCTTCTTTATGATATAGGTAGCCTTTGTCATCGAAGAACTTGGCGCCTCTGGTGCAGCGTTTGACGCAGGCGTTGCATTTGATGCAGATCCCGGGAACAGTGGTTACATCTGACGGATCAATGGCTCCCATAGGGCAGACCCTGGCACAGACGCCACAGTTAACACATTTGGAACCTGTTACAGGCTTTACTTTTCGGATATCTATGAAATTTCCCTTTCTGTCGCGAGGCTGATAGTAGCCTGCATCCGGGTCGCCGGGGACCTCGATGGCACATTCTTTAAGCTGGTCTGGATCAGCGTCCGAAAGCTTTTGTGAAATGTGCGCTGCAAAGTCTTTTATCTCGCACTCGTCTTCCCAGTCAGGACGATATGCACCCAGCTCCGTAGAAAATGAGTGCTCACAGGAGAATGCTCCTGCGGCCACAGTATGGAAATCGTGGTTTTCCAGAATATTTCTGAGCTCGATGAGAGAGTTGTCGAAGGCTCTGTTACCGAAGGTCACCACAGGCACGGCCATTGCCCCGTTTCCTGAGATGGTGTCCAGATATTTAAGCATGAGATTAGGCAGCCGTCCTGCATAGGTGGGCATGCCGAAGATTACCAGGTCCCCGGATTCCACCTGCGGGAAGTTTTGGCGTGCTGACGGCAGGGTGAAGTTATATTCATCTGCAGGCACCCCGAGTGCGGCTGCAATTTCTTCTCCCAGCAGAGTGACAACCTTCTTAGTAGTCCCGGTAGGACTGAAATATATTTTCCATACTTTCTCAATTTTCATAATTGTTTACTCCTTATTCTATCCCCATGGCAGGGAAAATATCTTCAAGCCAATAATTCGCAAATTGACGTTGTAAAGGTTTCGGCAAATCTGTTTTTCTTACAACTTTGAGCCTCATGGACCTTTTGAAACTGGCCGGAAACAGCATGAATGTTGTGTTTTCTGCGTTGAAAAGGCAAATTATACAACGCTCTTCAAAATAAGGTTGTATAATTGATAAGACTATCGGAAAAATAACAACATTTCGCTATGACACAAGGCTTCAAGAAGTGTCATCAGGCAGCAATGTTGTAAAAAAACTGTCGTCCAGCAGAATTATACAACACAGGCAGTATATCTTTATCGCATATCGGCGGGCAGCCTCTTTTCAATGTGGTATGCCAGAATGCCGATGAGAATTCCGCTGATGAGACCGGAAAACAGCAGCACCGTGAAGTATGACATAAGGCTGAATGTTGAAACGATAAGGCAGGCTGTAACAAGCTGACCGAGATTGTGCATTACACCCCCGGCCATGCTGACGCCAACAATGCTGAAACGGTCCGTGCGATACAGTACATACATGACTGTCAGGCTGAGCAGACCGCCTGCAAAAGAGTAGAGCATACCGAAAACTCCGGAAAACAGCAGCCCGGAGCATACTATACGCACGCAGTTGATGGTAAAGGCGTACTTGAACCCCATTCTGTAAATGGCAATAATGATTACCAGATTGGCCAGCCCCAGCTTTATGCCCGGTACGGGAACCGGAAGAGGAATAAGAAATTCCACATAGGAAAAAATCACCGCAAGGGCAGTAAACATGGCGCCGAAAGCCAGTCTTCGAGTGTTATCCTGAGATGACATCAGCATCACCTCCTTTGCCATCACCTGAAGAGATGATTTCCACAACTACCCGGTTGGGAAGGCATACTATGGCATCCTTTGTCTCGGAAATCGCTCCCGTATTTACGCACACCTGATTGAGACAGGTAGAATAAGACATTGAAACATGACCGTCTTTTATGGTAATATGATTAGTGTGGCCGTCTTCCGTGACCTCAATCTCACGGTCTACGTCCAGCGGGTAGATTCCGTAAACTTCGCCGTCTGCGGAGATCTGGACTTTATCACCGGCGGTGCCTGCCGTAAGCGACAGCACGGACAGAGGAATCCCCACGGCCAGAATTATTATGAGTAAAACTATATCGGCTTTTTTTATCATATAAGCTCCTGTAAGAAAGGTTTATAATTCTATGGAAAAAAGTTCACTTAAAAACTTTATCAGGAAAGCAGCGTTTACCATCGTTGCCCTTGCATTGATTATAACACAAACGGGCTGTATGTCCAATGACCAAAATGCAGCGGCCAATCAGGGCATTGCAAAGACGGGCTTTTATCTGGACACGGTATGCACCATTACAATCTACGGCATCGAGGATTATGATGGAAGACTTGCAGCAATGTCAGATGAGGAACTGGAGAAAGAGTGCTATCTGATAATTACCGATGCATTTAAAGTATGCACGGAGTACGAAAACATGCTGAGCAAAACTCGTGAAGGCAGCGATATTGACCGGATAAACAAGTCAGGTGGAGAGCCTGTGGCCGTCAGCGATGAAACCATTGAGGTTATAAAAAAAGGAATCAGGTTCGGAGAGCTTTCCGGCGGCGCCTTTGACATTACTATAGGAAAGGCCACAGACCTGTGGGATTTTCATGATGGAGAAGGCGGACATGAGGGAGGCACTATTCCTGATTCTGAAGCTCTGATCAGTGCTGTCAGCCATATAAATTATAAGAACATAAATATAGTCGGAAATAAAGTGAGCTTGTCCGACCCGGAAACCGAAATAAACCTTGGAGGCATCGCCAAAGGATATATTGCCGACAAGGTGGCTGAATATCTGGAGAGCCAGGGAGTGGTAAGCGCCATTGTGGATTTAGGCGGAAATATTGTGGCCCTTGGAGGAAAGTCGTCTCAGCTTGTTGTACCTGCCGATGATGCTAGCGATACAGCTGCTGAGCAGGCAGAGTTCAAGGTGGGTATAAAGGACCCTGCAGCAGAGGACGGCAGCCTTCTCGGGATAGTTCCTTGCAAAAATAAAACCGTCGTGACCTCCGGCACCTACGAAAGATACTTTGAGAAAGACGGTGTGAAATATCATCATATTCTGGATGTCAGCACAGGATATCCAGTGGACACTGATGTACTTTCTGTGACCATAATTTCAGACAGGGGAAACTCTGCCGACTGTGACGGTCTCAGCACCACCTGCCTCACCTTGGGAATGGAGAAGGGCATGGAGCTTGTCAGAAGCCTTGAAGGCTTCGAGGCCGTATTTGTGGATACAGAGGGTAATGTGGAAACATCAAGTGACAGCATTCAGATCAGTTAGACCAGAGTGCTGCCACTCTACCCACCAGCTCATCTATTCTTTCCAGGGGAACCTGATTATAGTAGAATATCAGAGCGCTGGTGCTCTGGTCGGTGACCTCAGAAAGAGGAACCATCTGAAGCCCTATAGATTTAGCCTCGCTGCAAAGCTGTGAGGCTTTTTTTCTTGAATGAACCTTTACCGTAAGGCTGATACCTGACTGAGTGTCCAAAGGCTCCACTATGTCATGGGAATATCGGGCAAAGGCCTGGATGACAGCCTGAAGCTTCTGCGCATAAAGACTGCGCAGTTTTTTTATGCCTGTATAGTAGTAGCCGTCTTCCATGAAGAAGGCCAGGGTAAGCTGTTCGGATTTGGAACAGGTCTGCGTATACTGATTTTTAATACTCCTGAAAATCTCCGCCATTTCCTCCGGAAGCACCATGTAGGATATTTTAATGGCCGGGAAAAGTGTGGAAGAAAAGGAACCCAGATAGACAACACGGTTATGCTTGTCCAGACCCTGCATGGCGGGTACCGGCTTGCCGAAATAGCGGAGCTCGCTGTCGTAATCGTCTTCGATGATGATACTGTCGTTTTCCACCGCCCAGTCCAGAAGCTCGTATCTCCTGCCTACAGGCATTACAGCGCCCGTCGGGAACTGGTTTGAGGGACTGACATATACCGCTGAACTGATGTTGGCGGGAAGTTTTGAAATATCGATACCGTCTTTGGCTACCGGAATATGCGACACGTTAAATCCGGCATCGCGGAACATGCTCTGAACCGGCAGATAGCCGGGAGCCTCAAGGGAAACATGGCTTATGTCCATTTTTCGGAGAATTCTTGAGAGATGGCTGGTAATCTGCTGAGTACCTGCACCGATGACGATACGGTCCGGGCTGGCAGTTACCCCTCTGAAACGGTATATATATTTGGAAATCTCGTATCTTAAGGCAGGCTCACCCTGAGGGTCACTTTCAAATAGCAGCAGGCCGGAGTAATCATTAAATACTCTGGCGGCGCATTTTTTCCATTTACCGAAGTCGAAACAGGAGAGGTCCGTAATGTAAGGTGTCTCCTCGAAGGTGTAGTCCTCTAGGTTTGCAGGGGCAGATTTTGCCTGACTGCCGTCTTCAGGAACAACCTCGGGATTGATGTCAGCCACGTAATAGCCTGATTGAGGTCTGCTGATGACATAACCTTCAACCAGCAGCTGATTATATGCCAGTTCCGTGGTTGTGATGCTGATGCCAAGCTCTTTGGAGAGACTGCGAAGAGAAGGCAGCTTTTCTCCCGCTGACATGGCGCCGGAAAGAATATCGCCTTTTATAGCCTCGTAAAGCTGGATATACAGGAATTCGCTGTTTTCATTCTGATTAAGTATGATGGGTTTCAATGGTGGCCTCCAAGATTTCTGTGACTTATGAGATTATTATATACGGTGCTGAGGGAAAAGGCAAGAATAATTAAATACACATTTTTCTAGTTAAATATTGACAATTAAACGCTGATGGTATAAAATGTAATTAAAAGAATAATACGTAAAACATTGACAATATATCAAAAAAGGAATATAATATGAGTGAAAGAACTGTAGAGTTTTATAGAAAAGAGAATGGTCGGATACCGGTTGAGGAATTTTTGGATGAATTACCCATGAAGCATCGTGAAAAGGCAATCAGGAGTCTTATGCTTCTCGAAGAATTCGGAGAATTATTAGGCGAGCCTTACATTAAATATATGGGCGATGATATATTTGAGCTCAGAATAAAATTTGCGAAAGATATCAGCAGAATATTCTATTTTTTCTGGTCGGAGAAGAAAATAATATTGACAAACGGATTTGTGAAGAAGAGTCAAAAAACACCAAAGAGTGAATTGAATAAGGCAAAGAAATATAAAGAAGACTATATGAGGAGGATGGAAAATGAGTGATTTATCTGTATATATAAAAAAGCAGCTTGACAATCCGGAATTCAGGAAACTTTATGAAAAGAGCGAAGGAGAATACCAGGTTGCGCGCGAGATAATTAAAGCACGGGTCGAAAGGCAGATGACGCAGAAAGAACTTTCCGAAAAAACCGGAATACGTCAGTCAAATATAAGTAGAATTGAAAATGGAAACTGCAGTCCTACTGTAGAAACACTGGAAAAGATTGCAGAAGGACTGGGGAAAAAATTGGAAATAAGATTTGTATGAAAAGAGACTGTGTGCTTATGAAATGATTTGCATACAGCCTCTTTTTTATTTGCATACCATTGTATAAAGCTAAAGACGCCTACACCAGCCCATACTTCACCAGAAATCTGGCGGCCGGAATCTGCTCAGAAAGGATCCGGAAAAAAGGCCGGGTCAGGAGAATACTGTCCTGCCCTTTTTCCTTGAGAGCATAAGCGATGATATAGGTAAGCACACGCTGGTTGGCGATACTTTTAAAGTTCTTGATAAGTTCCTTGATTTCGGAAGCGGGACGGTAATGAGGACCCGTGCGGTAGCTCTCCAGGGCCTCTTCTGCCTCAGCGTGAGATTCGGCAATAGCTTCTGAGAGCTTTTCAAGGAAAATCTCCTTTGTATAGAGAATCGTAGGGTCCATTTCGAATATTTTAGCGCATGCATCAGCCATTTTGACTGTTGTTTTGTCAAAGGTACCGTGGCTGAAAGCGTAGTAATGACCGTCCAGTACCCCGAAGGCTTTCATTGCGTCAAGATAGCCGAGACGGAGCAGCCTTCTTGCATTGTCGATGTCGAAGATGAACTGCAGCCCAAGGTCCCACGGAGTTTCTATCCACACCAGGTTAGGCGCAGCCTTTACGGCTTCCTGGTCGATTATCCCGATTCCTCGGAGATTGACCGCGATAACGTGGGTAGGATTTTTAGAAAGAGCCATGTCCATAGGAAGCACATCTGCATAGCCTCCGTCGATGTATTCGGTCCCGTCAATAGGATAGCTGTGAATAGCAGGGAAAGCAGAAGCGCTGGCCATGATAAAATCTATCATTTTGCCGGAAGGAATATCCTCCTTAAACAGCAGATGAGGCTTGAAATCAGGGAGGGAAACAGCTGTAATTCCGAAATCCATAGGTGAATTCCTGACCTTTTCCTCATCGATGTATTTTTCCATGAGAGCCTTAAGTCCTGAAGTGCCGGCGCCGTGATTGAATACGATTTCTCTGGCATATTCGATAGGCTGGCTTCCTTCAGGAACATCGAAAACCATGTGGGTCTCCATCTCTTTCCACAGGCTGCAGGCCAGCTCAAGCTCGCCCTGAGCCACCATGGCCGCGTTGATTGCACCCACAGAGGTTCCGGTTATAATATCGATTTTGACTCCAAGCTCGGTGAGGGCCTGCCAAACTCCTGCTTCATAGGCACCTCTGGCACCGCCGCCGGAAAGCACCAATGCGGTTTTCTTTTCAATCTTTTCTGACATCCTGTCTCCTCCTGCACGTTCAATTTTCTATATTATATGTTAAATTATCTGACGAATTATCTACCAAAATTGTACCATAAATGTTATACTATAAGCAACAAAAAACAGGAGAGGCATAAGTATGGACGAAAGACTTAAAAAAATAATAGATAACAGTGCAAATATAGTATTCTTCGGAGGAGCAGGAGTTTCCACGGAAAGCAATATCCCCGATTTCAGATCGGAAAGCGGGCTGTATAACGCACAGAGAAAATACGGACGTTCGCCTGAGGAGATGCTTTCCCACAGCTTTTTTACAGGCCACACGGATACTTTTTTCGATTATTATAAAAACAACCTGATTTACCGCAGTGCAGAGCCTAACAAGGCCCACAGAGCCCTGGCAAAACTGGAGGCGGAAGGAAAGCTCAAGGCGGTGATAACACAGAATATAGACGGCCTGCATCAGAAGGCGGGCAGCCGCAGCGTATTCGAGCTTCACGGTTCGGTTCTCAGAAACTACTGCATGGACTGCGGCGAGTACTACAACCTGGATTATATAATGGACGATTCAAACTGCCAGGGCAATATACCTCACTGTAAAAAATGCGGCGGAATTGTCAAGCCTGATGTGGTGCTGTACGAGGAGGCTCTGGATGAGGACTGCATGATGGGGGCTATCAGAGCTATTGAGCATGCAGACACGCTGATAATAGGCGGAACTTCTCTGGTGGTTTATCCGGCGGCAGGTTTAATCAGATATTTCGGTGGTAATAATTTAGTGCTTATCAACAAACAGGCCACTCCTTATGACAGTAAGGCGGATCTGGTGATAAATGACAGCATAGGAAAGGTGATGGACTTAGATTAATGAATATACTTGTATCAAACGATGACGGAATAAATGCAGAGGGAATAGTCAGGCTGGCGGAGGTTCTGAGCGGTCTGGGCGACGTTTATGTTTTCGCTCCCGATGGGCAGAGAAGCGCCAACAGCCAGGCTCTCAGCATTCACGAGGATATAATTATAAAACGGATTCCTGCAGGTGATTATCCTTATGCCAGAGAGGCATACAGTGTAAGCGGCACTCCTGCAGACTGCGTAAAGATGGGTATCGATCTTCTGCGCCGCAGAGGAATTGAGATCGATGTGGTATATGCGGGCATAAACCACGGCGGAAATCTGGGAAGCGATACCATGTATTCGGGAACTGTTTCAGCGGCGGCAGAGGGCGCGTTTGAGGGAAAGCCTGCCGTGGCCGTATCAGTCAACTCCCATACGCCGCACTACTTCGATGGATGTCTTGCACTGGCAGAGAAAATATTTCCTTTCGCAATGAAAACAGCAGGAAAAGGGCAGGTAATCAGCATCAACACTCCGGATATTCCTCTTGAGGAAATCAGAGGGGTAATGCCTGCCAAGCTGGGCGAATTAAAGTACGACCAGTGGTTCAAGGTGATTGATGAAAACGATGATACCATAACGTACAGATATGCCGGAGAACCTGTGGAATCAGAGAGCTGGGATGATGAAACCGACGCGCTGATGATACGTCGGGGATATGCCACTGTGGCTATGGTCCGTTACGATCTGAACGATTACGAGGGTCTGGAAGAAATAAAAAAATGGGGGATTAAACTTAGATGAACATTAAAAGAATAAAGAGAGAAGATACTATACTTACAGCAATTGATTTTCAGGAAAAGCTGCTGCCGGCAATGTTTAAAGCCGATGAGACCGAGGCTGCGGCCGCAAGACTTGCGGAAGGACTTAAAGTCATGGATATTCCGCGCCTTGTGACCACTCAGTATGCCAAAGGTCTGGGCAAAACAGTGGATTCTATGGCGGAGGCTCTGGGAGACTTTGAACCAATTGACAAGAACACTTTCAGCGCATGGAGCAATGAGGAATACAGAAAAGCACTGGAAAATTCGGGACGGAAAACAGTTATTCTCATGGGTATAGAGACTCACATCTGCGTGGAGCAGACTGCCCTCGACCTCATGGAAGAAGGATATACCGTATTCGTACCGGCAGACTGCGTACAGTCAAGAAATCCTGCTAACAGAGAGATTTCACTGAGACGGATGGAAGAGGCAGGTGCGGTTATAACCTGTTCGGAAAGCATTCTTTACGAACTTATGGGAAGTTCCAAAGCAGCTGAATTCAAAGCGATTTCGGCTATAATAAAATAGACAGAAAACAGAAAGGCATACACAAGAAGAAACGCGATATTTATGATTTTTGAAAAAACTTTTGACAACCTGACAGAGACAGACGAAAAGCTGCTTAAAGAATATTTTGACGGATACGATTATCAGTCATCCAGCCACACCTTTCTCGCAAATTATATTTGGAGAAATACTCACCATCTCAGCTGGCAGGTCATAGGAGAATACCTCTGCATAGCCGGACGGGGCGATGTGGGAGAGGACGAAAAGGTTTATTTCATGTCATTCCCTCTGACAAGGACAGGAAACTATGACGTGGAAGCTCTCAGATATACCATAGAGGAAGCAAGAAAAATCTTTGAGGCCAGAGGACAGCAGCTGGAGATAAGCCTGATTCCCGGCCATCTGGTGCATTATCTCACCGAGGCCATGGGAGATGCTGTGGATCCTCAGCATGACAGGGATGATGACGACTATATATATCTGAAAGAGGACCTGGTGTCGCTGAAGGGCCGCAAGCTTCATCAGAAAAAGAACCATCTGAACTTTTTCCTGAGAAGCTACGATTTTACCTATGAGGAGGCGACCCCGGAGATGGTGCCTGAAATCAGGGAGTATATCAGGAGCAAAAACGAGTATAAGCTGGGTGAGACTCCAGAGGAGTGGAAGGACATACTGGAGATGGAGAATGTGGCCATTGATGAGCTCCTCAAGTTTGTAGGGAAGGGACTGCTAACAGGCGTAATCAGAATCGGAGGCAAAATCGAAGCGGTAACCCTGGGGGAATTTGCCCGCTCTACAGATAAGGAGACGGTTATCGTTCATGTGGAAAAGGCCGATGACAGGATAAGAGGTCTGTATCAGGCCATAAACAACGAGTTCTGCAGGAGACTGCCTGAGGAAACCATATATGTCAACAGGGAAGAGGACATGGGCATGGAAAATCTCCGACAGACAAAGCTTTCATATAAACCTTATATGATGGGAGAAAAATACTCCACTATTGTTAAATAAACTACTTTTGCCGGAGGTATTGCACTCCGGATGTTTTACTGGTAATATAAAGATGTATAGCAAAAAGAACAAGACTTTGTTATTTTTTTAACTAAAGAGCCTTGCTTTTTGCGTTTTGGTGTGTATAATGATGTTGTATACAAGATTGACCAATAACAGGCGCGTATACGGCATTTCATAAAAATAAAGTACTTTTCTGTAAGGAGGAAACACAACAATGAGAGAAGTTGTAATTGTAAGTGCAGCAAGAACACCAATAGGCAGCTTTGGCGGTTCACTGAAAGGTGTACCTACCAGAAAGCTTGGCGCTATCGCAATCAAGGGTGCAGTTGAAAGAGCAGGAATCAAGCCGGAAATGGTTGATGAAGTAATCATGGGCGCTGTTCTTCAGGGTGCATTAGGACAGAACGTAGCAAGACAGATGACATTAGACGCTGGTCTTCCTATCGAGACTCCGGCTATGACTATCAACAAGGTTTGCGGTTCAGGTTTAAGAGCAGTTGAGCTTGCAGCTCAGATTATCAAAGCAGGAGATGCTGATGTTATCGTAGCAGGCGGTGCAGAAAACATGTCCGCTACAGCATATGCAGTACCTGCAGGCAGATGGGGTGCAAGAATGAATAACACCCAGATGGTAGATATGATGGTTAACGACGGACTTTGGGACGCTTTCAACGGATACCACATGGGTATCACTGCAGAAAACGTTGCAGAGCAGTGGGGAATCACAAGAGAAGAACTTGATGAGTTCTCAGTTATCTCCCAGAACAGAGCAGAAGCTGCTATCAAGGCCGGCAAGTTCAAGGATGAAATCGTTCCTGTAGAAATCCCTCAGAAGAAGGGTGATCCGATCATCTTCGATACAGACGAATTCCCTAAGTTCGGAACTACTATCGATAAGGTTGCTAAGTTAAAACCTGCATTCAAGAAGGACGGTATCGTAACTGCTGCTAACGCTTCCGGTATCAACGATGCTGGTGCTGCTGTAGTAGTAATGTCAAAGGAAAAGGCTGACGAATTAGGAATCAAGCCTCTTTGCACAATCAAGTCCTATGCTTCCGCAGGCGTTGACCCTTCAATCATGGGTGTTGGACCTATCCCTGCTTCCCAGAAGGCTCTTGCAAAGGCAGGCCTCACTATCGAGGACATCGACCTTGTAGAAGCTAACGAAGCATTTGCGGCTCAGTCATTAGCAGTCAGAAAGGACCTCAACCTTGATCCTGAAAAGACTAACGTAAACGGCGGAGCTATTGCAATCGGTCACCCAATCGGAGCTTCCGGCTGCAGAATCCTTATCACTCTTATCTACGAAATGATGAAGAGAGATTCCAAGTACGGTCTTGCAACTCTTTGCATCGGCGGCGGTATGGGAACTGCTCTTATCGTTGAAAGATAATCAGAAGATAAGTAACAAAACGGTTTTACATAATAAGTAAGCTAAAAAGCCGCTTCCTGCTTCGGAGGCGGCTTTCCTGCTTTAAGGAGAGGTATCCGAAGTTAATTGGGGTTCTGCAATTTTTCTTCGTGGTACTCGTTGGGGTTCTGGCTCCGTCCGTGGTACAGAATGGGGACTTTATGCAAAAATGTAACGCCAAACCCGCAAACGTTGAAATTAAACCTGCCGCGTTACACGAGGGTGGAAAAAATTCAGTAATATAATCTGAAAACGTTAAAATATTTATATATATGGGCATTATTCTATATAAATATGTTATCAAAATGTGTTTCAGGATTTTGCAGAGTAACTTTTTAATTTTTTTATGCGGCCTGGAGCGTTTCAGGTTACAAAAATGTATAAAATGCATGGCAGAACTGTCGAAAGCAAAAAATCTATGCAATTCTGCTGCTTTTCCAGAACCCAACGAGTGCCCCATTTAACTGAGACCCCAATTAACTTTGGTTAATGTTAAGGAGACAGTAATGTACTATACAACGGATTACAACACGCCCATAGGAAAACTTATTCTGGCCTCAGACGACAGAGGGGAGTTCCTTACCGGTGCCTGGTTTGAGGGACAGAAATATTTCGGAGGAACCGCAGGCCATGAGCTCATAAAAAATAACAACCTTGGAGTTTTTGAGGATGCAAAGTCATGGCTTGACAGATATTTTAACGGTGATAAGCCGTCTCCGTCTGAGCTTCCACTGGCGCCTTGCGGCAGCGAATTCAGGCAGATGGTGTGGCAGCTTCTCTGCGAAATTCCTTACGGGGAGGTAACAACCTATGGCAAACTTGCCGCAGAAGCTGCACGAAGGATGGGCAGAGAAAGGATGTCGGCACAGGCCATAGGGGGCGCTGTAGGTCACAATCCTATTTCTGTAATTATCCCCTGCCATCGGGTTATAGGAACAGATGGCAGTCTGACCGGATATGCGGGAGGGATTGAGCTGAAAAAATGGCTGCTGATGCATGAAGGTTGCAAATTTCTTGCATCCGGCAATCGTCCGGGTGTATAATCTAGCATTATGGATATGAAGAAAAAAGAAAGAGCAGCCAATTTTCTGCTGCTTGTGGTAGCGATAATATGGGGCGGCGGGTTTGTAGCCGGCAAGATGGCGCTGACAGGCCTTAATCCTGCGGCTGTTTTGATGTACAGATTTTCTATGGCGACATTATTGTGCGGAATATGTTTCTTCAGAAGGATATGCAGCACTCCGAGAGACACCGTCGTAAAGGGATGCATGATAGGAGCTTTGCAGATGGCGGCTCAGGCGGTGCAGCTTGTGGGGCTGCAATATACTACCCCTGCAAAACAGTCTTTTCTGTGCACTGCATATGTGGCGCTTGTACCTTTCCTAAGCTGGATGGTTCTTCGGAAGCGCCCGCAGCCCAAGGCTTTCCTGGCTGGATTTATTGCACTGGCAGGTATAGGGTTAATCAGCTTGAGAGGTTCTTTTGATGTCGGATTTGGAGACGGAATGAGCTTGGGTTTTGCTGCTCTTTTTGGACTTCAGATAGTTCTGGTGGGAAGATTTGTGGGAAATGATGCAGACAGTATTCAGCTGTCGTTTTTTCAGTTTATGACGGCGTCGGTAATTGCAGGTGCTATATGTCTTATAGGTGGAGAGAGTATGATTCCGGCGGGAGGGGAATCTGTGGCCGGTATAATGTATCTGGGTATTCTCAATACCTTCGTGGCAATGGCAGGACAGAATGTGGGACAGAAATATACACGAGATACAACTGCGTCGCTGATAATAAGCCTGGAATCGTTGTTTGGATTTACTTTTTCTGTGCTTTACTACCACGAGCAGCTGGAATGGCGTTTGCTGGCAGGCGGAGCCTTGTGCTTTGCGGCAATATTAATAAATACTGCCCAAGGTAAATTTTCTTTTGCAAACCATAGAAAAAAATGAACATAAGTGGTATAGTATAGGTATCCGGGTCGGAGAAATCTGTTGCTGGAAATATGGTAAAGATGAGGTAATATTATGTTAGACAAAAAAGTAGTTGAACTATTAAATCAGCAGGTTAACAAGGAGCTGTACTCAGCTTATCTGTATCTTGATTTTTCAAATTATTATTATGATGAGGGGCTGGAAGGCTTCGGCAACTGGTATAAGATTCAGGCTCAGGAAGAGCGCGATCACGCTATGCTTTTCGTTCAGTACCTTCAGAACAACGGAGAAAAGGTTGTGCTGGAAGCTATCGACAAGCCTGCAGTAGAGATTACCGGTCCAAAGCAGGTACTTGACGAAGGATTAAAGCATGAGCAGTATGTAACAAGTCTCATCCACACGATTTACGATGCTGCTTATACGGTAAAGGATTTCCGCACAATGCAGTTCCTCGACTGGTTCGTAAAGGAGCAGGGCGAAGAGGAGACCAATGCTGAAGGTCTTATCAAGAAGTTTGAACTTTTCGGAGGAGATCCTAAGAGCCTTTACATGCTGGACAATGAACTGGGAGCCAGAGTATACTCTGCACCGTCACTGACACTGTAGAAAAGCGTAATGACAGGTCTTACAAAAAAGGCTATCAGAGACTCTTTTATCAAGATTTTAAATGAAAAGCCTCTGAGCCAGATTACCGTGCGGGATATAGTTGATGACTGCGGAGTCAATCGCAACACTTTCTATTACCACTTCCACGATATACCGGAGCTTCTGGAAACCATCGTAGACGATGAAATGGAAAGGATGATAAGAGAGCATCCTAATATTGATTCCATGCAGGCG
The DNA here is from genome assembly GCA_051883095.1 of Anaerovoracaceae bacterium. Lineage (GTDB taxonomy): Bacteria > Bacillota > Clostridia > Peptostreptococcales > Anaerovoracaceae > SUG1106. Next base: position 35,973 of record JBJETB010000038.1, on the reverse strand, counting down.
TGTTTTGACGCCATTCTGGAATTTGCTCTGGCAAATAAGCGTGCGGTTATGCATATATATCATTCCGTAAACCGGGAAATATACGAGCTGTACCAATGGAGAATCTGTGGGCATTGTGCCGCAGCGTACATAGATACGGTGATGGACGGGCGAAGAATAGATGAAACAGACCGTTCAATTATCATAGACTATGTAAAGTGCGTGCTTTTCGGCATGTCCATAGGCTGGCTGGAAGCTGGAATGAAGGAAGATATTTCAGACAGATTTCATCGTCTTTGTCAGTTGAAGCAGGGTGACCTGGAAAAAATGCTTGATCGATCCGAAGAAAAAAAATAAGTTTTTAGGCAAAAGCAGCCCCGCTGCCTGTATTTCAGGCAGCAGGGCTATTTTTGTCTGTTTTATTTTGTGCTGTCTGATAATACAATACTGTCATGACGAGGAGGTGAATACAATGAATACAAGCAAATATATAAAAACTGCCAAAACGGGGTATATCATTATTTCTGTCATACTCTGCCTCCTTGGTATCATGCTCATTGCAAATCCAAGGTTCTCTGTTTCTCTTCTTTGCAGACTGGGCGGTGTTGTGCTGATTGCATTTGGTATTGTAAAGATTATCGGATATTGTTCCAGAGATCTTTATAGACTGGCATTTCAGTATGACCTGGCTTTCGGAATTCTGCTTATAGCGCTGGGAGTACTTCTCTTATTCTTCCCTCAGAGGATGACCAATACCATCTGCATTCTGCTGGGAATATATATTCTGGCGGATGCACTGCTTAAAATACAGATTTCCATCGATTCAAAATCTTTCGGCATAAGACGATGGTGGCTCATACTGGCCATGGCTGTAATTACAGGTATCGCGGGCTTCCTCCTCATTTTCCGTCCGTCCGCCGGCGCAGAGGTAATAATGATCATACTGGGCGTTTCCCTTATTACAGAAGGGGTTCTGAATATTGTCACAATTCTTGCAGCAGTAAACGTTACGAAAGGAGTATTTTAAAATGGATGTATCAACAACGATAAAGAAAGTAGGTCTTGAGCAGGTATTTCGATATTTATATAAAGACCCGGAAAGCAATCTGCCAAAGGCCATGGACTGGGCAGATAGGTTTGCTAAAGGCGGCTTTGCTCCTCAGAGGGAAATGATAAGGAAAGTTATAGAAAACCCCGAACACCCTTACCATCAGTATATTCTCGGCATGTTCCGGAATGTGGACCAGGGGGTTCTGGAAACCGTGGCTGTAAACTTCTTTGTCAATGCGGCTCTGGTGGGCTGGGAAGTTCAGGAGCAGGCGCGCAAAACCTATGGGTGCAACATTCCGTGGGCTATCCTTCTTGACCCCACTTCGGCATGCAATCTGCACTGCACAGGATGCTGGGCCGCTGAATACGGCAATAAGCTTAACCTTTCCTATGATGAAATCGACAGTATAATCTGCCAGGGAAAAGACCTGGGAATCTACATGTACATTTATACAGGAGGAGAACCGCTGGTACGTAAGGACGACATAATCCGTCTCTGCGAAAAGCATGATGACTGTATTTTTCTGTGCTTCACCAACGCAACCCTCATAGATGAAAAGTTTGCTGATGAAATGCTCAGGGTAAAGAATTTCGTTCCGGCCATCTCACTGGAAGGCTTCGAAGAAGCCACTGACGGCAGAAGAGGAGAGGGTACATACCGGAAGGTAATAGAGGCAATGGAACTGCTGCATAGAAAAAAGCTGCTTTATGGAATTTCTGCGTGCTATACAGGCATGAATTATGATTCCATCACGTCGGAAGAGTTTTATGATAGCCTCATCAAAATGGGAGCCTATTTCATCTGGTACTTCCACTATATGCCTGTGGGAAACGATGCCTCTGTGGAGCTTCTTCCTACGCCGGAGCAGCGCATTGAGGTGTATGACAGAATCAGACGCTATCGCAGCACCAAGCCGCTGTTTGCAATGGACTTCCAGAATGACGGCAAGTATGTGGGAGGGTGTATTGCAGGCGGTCGCCGCTATCTGCACATCAATGCCAACGGCGACGTTGACCCGTGCGTTTTTGTTCACTATTCGGACAGCAACATCAGAGTAAAGTCATTGCTTGACTGTCTGAGATCACCGCTTTTCATGGCATACCATGATGGACAGCCTTTCAATGAGAATATGCTCAGACCATGTCCTATGCTGGAAAACCCGGATAAGTTGAGAGAAATGGCCGCAAAGACAGACGCACACTCGACAGACCTTCAGTCACCGGAAAGCGCCGATCATCTCTGTTCTAAATGCGACAGATATGCTGCAGATTGGAAACCTGCGGCTGACAGGCTTTGGGCTGAGGAACTGCAAAAACAGAATAAGGCGGAATAAGGGTTATTTTGAAATACAAATACTGTCTGCGGGGATGATTTTCTGCAGGCAGTTTTTTCGTTGACAAAATTCGACAGACGTAATAATATGATGATAAATATCTGATAGGGGAAACAGGAGGATTTATGGGCAAAGAAAAGAAGTACAGGGCCAATCCTGTTAAGATGATACGGCTTATAATCATCATCATCATTCTATGTGCTTTGCTTGTCGGTGCTGGATTTTTTGCCGGAAAGGGAAGCGGAAAAGAACGTCAGGAACTCTCGGCTGTTGTTGTGCAGAATCAGATAAACGAAATAGCGGAGCTGGCCACGGTGACGTATTCCTACACGGAGCTGGGGCAGTACGAAAGCAGCAAGGAGTTTTACGGTGCCAAGGTGCCCTTTACCACCAACAAATTTATTCTTACATACGATGGGGTTATCAAAGCCGGTGTTGACATGAGTAAGGCACAGGTTGATTCGAAGGACGGAACCATAACGGTAATACTTCCTGAGGCACAGGTGCTTTCCCATGAAATAGATGAAAACAGTGTTAAGGTTTTCAATGAAAAGACCAGCATTTTCAATCAGTTTACAGTTGAGGACTATACAGCCTTCTATGCGGATCAGAAAAAATCTGTAGAGGAAAAAGCTATAGCCAAGGGGCTTCTTACGGAGGCAAAGGCTCAGGCGGTGAAGGCTGTTGAAGCTGCACTTACGCCACTGGCAGGCGAGGACGGCAGAGTTGTGGTGAGTTAAATAATGGATTATAAAACTTCTATGACGGAGGGAAGCATCTGGAAAAAGATGCTTTTCTTCTGTATACCTCTTATTCTGGGGAATCTTTTTCAGCAGCTTTACAGTACAGTTGACTCCATAATAGTAGGAAGGGTGATCGGCGAAACCGCCCTGGCCGCTGTAGGTGCCTGTGATCCTGTAATTTCCTTTGTGCTAGGAATATGTGCCGGGGTGTCTGGTGGTGCAGGTGTTGTAATATCTCAGTATTACGGCGCGAAAGATCATATGGCGCTGAAAAAGGCGGTTCATACTACTGTAGCTATAGGCGCAATAATGGGGCTGGCGGTTGAGGTTGTAACCATCATCTTGGTTCCCTTTGTTCTAAGGAGCATAAATACACCGGATGATGTAATAGACCAGGCAGTGATTTACCTTCGTATATATTTCGGGGGCATGCTGTTCACTGTATTATTCAATATGGCAGCAGGTATCCTCAATGCAGTAGGTAATTCCAAGAGGTCTCTTTTGTATCTCAGCATCGCGTCGGTTGTGAATATTCTTCTCGACCTGATGTTTGTAGTAAATTTTGAATGGGGAATCTTCGGAGCGGCTTTTGCCACATTGATCAGCCAGGCACTTGCATGCGTCTGTGCAATGGTTTTTCTGTTCAGAAGCAGAGAACCGCTGTACAGGATTGAACTTAATTATCTGCGCATGGACAGAGCATTCACGGAAAAAATATTCAGAATAGGGTTTCCTGCATCTGTACAGAACATGGTGCGCTGTTTTGCCAATATTGTGGTACAGGCCAGTATAAACGGTTTCGGCTCGATGGCTATGGCCGGCTATGCGGCATACATCAGGGTGGACAATATTATCTGGCTGCCTCTGATGAGCATAGGCATAGCAGCATCCACATTCACCGGACAGAACATCGGAGCAGGGAAATATGACAGAGTTAAGAAAGGCGTTTTTGTATCATCAGCTATGAGCGCGGTTTTCACTGTGATAATAAGCATACTGCTCGTTGCTTTCAGAGAACCGGTTATAAGGCTGTTTAACGACAATCCTGATGTAGTAAGGTTCGGAGTAATCACCCTTATGGCTTTTATACCGCCGTACTTTATATTTGCTGTCTACAATTCTCTCGCGGGGGTCATAACCGGTGCAGGCAGGACCTTTGAAGCTATGTGTATTTCCATAGGAACAATGTGCATTCTGAGACTTGTTATGCTTGGCATTATAACCAGAATGAGAGGCTCTTTTGCAGTGCTGCTGTCAATCTTCCCTTTAACATGGGCTGCGGCTCTTGCAGCAATCTTCATCTACATGTGGAGAGCCGACTGGATGGGAACCGGAACAGGAAAGACAATAAAAGAATAAAAAAGCCCGGAAGAGCCATTGCATGCTTCCGGGTTTTATAGTGCATCAGAGTTTCTTCACTTCCTCGAATCTCTTAACCTTGCCGGTGGTTGTCTTTATCATCGGCTCATCGGTTATTATCAGCCTGAGGAGCTGCTTGTATGTCGGCATAGTCTCGTTTATTTTATCTATGTCGCTGCGGATGATTTTCTCAATCTGTTCAGCATCTTCAGCTCCGAAGTTTTCCTTCATGTAATCAGGCTTATAGACGATTTTTGCACAGAGGGCAAGGTCGTTCGCATCGCCGTCGTTGTGGCGCGGCTGACCGAAGACGAAGTTTTCTTCCACATATGGAAGATTGCTGATGAGCAGTTCGATTTCTTCCGGGTATACGTTCTTGCCGTTTTTAAGGACGATTACATTCTTTTTGCGGCCGCAGATGAACACGTAGCCGTCTTCGTCGGTGTAGGCCAGGTCTCCAGTATGGAGCCAGCCGTCTGCCAGGGCAGCCGCCGTATCCTCCTCGTTTTCATAGTATCCGGCCATAATGTTAGGACCGCGGGCGATGAGTTCTCCTACTCCGTCAGCATCAGGATTGTCTATGACAAGTTCTATGCCGGGAAGGGGACGTCCGATGGAACCGATTTTATGCTCATTGCAGTTTTCTGCAGCGAGAACAGGAGAAGACTCGGTGAGTCCATATCCCTGAGCTGTTGTGATACCGAAATCCATAAATCCCTGCAGTGCTTCCGGGTCAATGGCAGAGGCACCGCTGATTACGAAGCGGATTTCTCCGCCCAGCTGGTCGAGAATTTCCTTGAACACCTTGCGGCGGAGGTCTATACCGAATTTAAGCAGGAACCTTGTCACCTTGATTCCCAGGGCAACTTTCTTTTCCATGCCTCTCTTCTTAACGGTAGCCATAATCTTTTTGTAAATGGATTCTATGAGCAGCGGTACGCAGAAAAATACAGTGACCTTATATTCCACGATGTTGTTCTGAAGATATTTAAGACCGTCACAGAAGGTGGTGGTTGCACCGGCAGCAAGCATGACGAACTGGCCTGTAGAGCCGAAGGTGTGGTGGTAGGGAAGGAATGCCATGCTCACATCGCCGTGGCGTATATCCTCCACCTTCTGGATGGCATATATGTTGGAAGTTATGTTCTGCTGAGAAAGCATAACCGCCTTGGACATGGATGTGGTGCCTGAAGTGAAGAGCAGTATGGTTATTCCCTCAGCATCTACAGGCAGGCTGAGATAGTCGGAATTGCCCTGTTCCATGATGGCGCGGCCTTCTTCTCTGAGTGACTCAACGTCAGTGAATCCTTCCAGAGACTCCATGGAAATGAAATGTGAAACCATGGTGGTGCCCGATTCCATAAGCTTTTTTACATCATCCAGGTGTGCAGGGTCAAAAATAAGCACATCTGCACGGCTTCTTGCAAGGGAAGATTCCAGTTCCTCATAAGGAAGGCCTTTATCCAGAGGCACGCAGATGCCTATGCCGCACAGGACGGCGAAATAGCTTTCCATCCATTCCACCCGGTTCTTTCCTATGATGGCAATACGTTTTCCCTGCCATCCCCGGGCAAGCATGGCGGTTCCCAGATGATTGACTCTCTGCCTGAAACCATAGTATGAAATGTGTTCGTAGACGGGATCCTTGCCACGACCCTGTTTGTGCTTCACGATGAAGGCATCGTCTTCAGGCCATGAGGCTGCCGAGTAATCAAGCAGCTCTCTGAAATCCCTGTGGAATACAGGGTTGTATATCTGTTTAAGTGGTTTTATCTGTTTCAATTCTATGTTCTCCTTATCGATTTTTTTGTTCTGTCAGGAATGAGTTTTGATAAGCTTTCTATCTAGTTATCAAAACTATAATACAACATTATCACAACCTTGTCAACAGTTGACAACATATCGATGTTGTGGTATTTTTGTGTTATATATTTTCAAGGAGGAAACGAGTGATGAAACCCAAAGGACTGGATGAATTCAGAGTGCCCAGATGGGAGGAACTGCCTTCGGTTCCGCAATATCTGGATCAGGTTCTGCTGCTGGTGGACGAATGGCTGGGACCTTTTCTGAGCCACGACGGCAAGCAGGTAATAACCAGAACAATGGTGAACAATTATGTGAAGCTGCGTTTTCTTCCGTCACCGGTGAACCGCAGATATGACAGGCTGGCCATAGCGTCGCTGTTTGTAATAGCTATCCTCAAGCCGGTGTATACCATCGAGGAAATTGCATATCTGATTAAGCTGTCACTGGGACATTCCGAGCGGCAGGAAGCATATAATCAGTTCTGCGATTACGTGGAGGAGGCCGTGCTTTGTGCGTTCAGGCGTACTGCTATGGAAAAAGAAGACGACCCCGGAGATCCCAGGCAGGTTCTGTGGAATGCCTGCAACGCTTTCGCCTGCCAGCTTTATGTGAGAAAAATCTATCTGCAGGATGCTCTTTCCGGAAACGAAGAAGGTGAAAAGTAGGTTATGGTAAAGACCAATGCCATGCGCAGGCTTGATGCGTTAAAAATACAGTATAAGGAGCATACCTATACTGACACGGATGCTGTAAGCGGAAACGAGGTTGCAGAGGTGCTGGGTCAGGATCCTGACAGATGCTTCAAGACTCTTGTTACTGTAGGGAAGACCGGGGAACACTATGTTTTCATGGTGCCTGTTTCCGGCGAACTGGACCTTAAAAAGGCGGCCAGGGCAGTAGGGGAAAAATCCATCGAAATGATAAAGTCAAAAGAACTGCTTCCTCTTACAGGCTATATTCACGGCGGCTGTTCACCTATAGGAATGAAAAAATTTTTTAAGACCACAGTGCACTATACTGCGGCAGATTATGATACAATATTTTTCAGCGGAGGCCGCATAGGCTTCCAGATTGAGCTGGGGATAGAAGACCTGGCCAAGGTCATAGACTTTCAACTTGAAGACATCATTAAGGAGGACCTGGATTAAATGAAAATTTCAGAAATATTAAAAAGCAAGGAAGTTACCATATCATATGAAGTATTCCCGCCAAAGAAGGATATGCCCTTCGAGCCGATTCTGGCTGCAGTGGACAGACTTTGCCAGTCAAAGCCGGATTTTATGAGCGTTACATATGGCGCAGGAGGCGGCACGGGACATAATACCATAAAGATAGCCGATCATGTGCAGAATGAAATGGGTGTGACATCCCTGGCGCACCTTTCGTGCATTTCATCAACTCCGGAACAGGTAAAGGCGGCCATAGACGAGATAAAGGCCTGCGGAATCGAGAACATTCTGGCTCTCAGAGGAGATATTCCGTCCGGAACTGATCCGGCGGCATCGAGAGATTACAGATACGCATCTGAACTTGTACGGGAGATTAAGAAGCATGGCGATTTCTGCATCGGGGCTGCATGCTACCCGGAAGGCCACGTGGAATGCGAGCATAAGGAAGACGATATAACTTTTCTCAAGGAAAAGGTTGACAGCGGAGTGGATTTCCTGACCACACAGATGTTTTTTGACAACAATGTGCTGTATAATTTCCTTTATCGCATCAGGGAAAGGGGCATTACAGTGCCTGTAATTGCAGGAATAATGCCTGTTACAAACGGAAAGCAGATGGCGAGAATATGCCAGCTGTCAGGGACATATCTTCCTGCCAGATTCAAGGCAATCGTAGATAAGTTCGGAGATAAGCCTGAGGCTATGAAGCAGGCGGGAATCGCCTATGCCACGGATCAGATTATAGACCTGGTGGCCAACGGTGTGAAGGGAATACATATCTATACCATGAACAAGCCGGATGTGGCAGAGAGCATAAGAAACAATCTCTCATATATTATAGGCAAATAAAAGGTGAGGTAGCCTGAGAAGAAATGAGAACGGATGTAATAAGACGGGAGACTCTGAGATATCTTGGTCTGGGCGCTGCCAAGGCTGATGAAAGGACTCTGGAGATGGCAGACCGGGCTATAGCGCTGCTTTCGGAGAGATGCCGACCGAGAAGTACAAGCCGGATAGTTGAAATATCAGCAGGAACAGAAGATATAAGGCTGGAAGGCGGTGCTGTTATATATTCCGAAAGCCTCGCCAGAGTTATGTCGGGCTGCAGCAGGATGCTTGTTTTTGGTGCCACTCTGGGAACAGAGGCGGACATTCTCATAAAACGCGAGACTGCCGGAAACATAGCTATGGGTGCGGTGATGCAGGCCGCTGCGGCAGCATACATTGAAGAATACTGCGATGAAATTCAGGAAAACCTCAACGAAAAGTTCGGTGCTGAGGGGGAACCTCTGGGAGACAGATTTTCTCCAGGCTACGGAGATTTTGCTCTCGAATATCAGAGAGAACTCTTCGCCATTCTGGACTGCCCGAGGCAGATAGGACTTACCCTGACGGAGGACTGCATCATGATACCGTCAAAATCAGTGACTGCAGTAATTCCTATAGGAGGAAGCTGCGGCCGGCAGCTGGGCTGCAGATACTGTGAGAAAACCGACTGCCAATACAGAAGAATTGACTAGCATATAATGCATATAAAAGGAGATACTGACTTGAACATTTTAAACGAGCTTGGAAAGAAAATGCTGTTTTTTGACGGAGGACTGGGCACCATGCTTCAGGCAAAGGGAAGCCGTCCGGGTGAAATTACAGAGCTTTGGAATATAACCAGACCTGAGGACGTACTGGACGTGCACTGCCGGTACCTTGAGGCAGGTGCAGATGTTATCACTGCAAACACCTTCGGCGCCTCAAGCATAAAGCTGGAAGGAAGCGGATATAGCCCTGAGGAAGTCATAAGCGCGGGGATAGGCCTTGCAAAAGAGGCCATAGCTCGCGTGTGCGGCACCGACAGCAGTAGCAGAAAAGCCTATGCTGCAATGGATATTTCCTCCACGGGGAAACTGCTGAAACCTCTGGGAACCATGGATTTCGATGAAGCTTACGACATTTTCAGAGAAATGGCCGTTGCCGGAGAAAAGGCAGGGGCAGATCTTGTAATTATAGAGACCATGGCGGACACCTACGAGCTGAAAGCTGCAGTGCTGGCGGTAAAGGAGAATACTTCGCTGCCTCTTTTTGCCACTGTCACTTTCGATGAAAGAGGTAAGCTTCTGACAGGAGCCGACGTAGGAGCGGTTGTAACCCTTCTGGAAGGACTGGGAGCAGATGTTATCGGAATCAACTGCGGTCTGGGCCCTGTACAGATGAGGCCTCTGGTTCAGCGTATGCTGGAACTGACCAGCCTTCCTGTGCTGGTAAACCCTAACGCAGGTCTGCCGAGACAGGAAAAGGGAAAGACGTTCTATGATATAACGGCAGAACAGTTTGCAGAGCAGATGGAACTCATGGCAGGAGACGGCGTATGGCTTATGGGCGGCTGCTGCGGTACTACACCGGAATACATCAGACTCATAAAGGAGCGCTGCGGTGATATAGTCCCTAAGCCAATTGAAGAGAAGCACTTTACCAGAATATCATCCTACAGTCACAGCCTCGACTTCAAAGATGGCCACGTGATTATCGGCGAAAGAATCAACCCGACTGGCAAATCACGTTTCAAACAGGCTCTCAGAGACGGTGATATGGATTATATACTTTCCGAAGGCTTCGCACAGGAGGAGGCGGGAGCACATGCGCTCGACGTCAATGTGGGACTGCCTGAAATCGACGAAAAGGAGACTATACTTAAAGTCATGAAGGAGCTGCAGAGCGTTATCGACCTGCCTCTTCAGATTGACAGTGCCAATACTGAAGCCATGGAAAAGGCTTTGAGATATTATAACGGCAAGGCCATGGTAAACTCCGTCAACGGCAAGCAGGAATCCATGGCGGCCATTTTCCCTATGGTGAAAAAATACGGCGGTGTAGTAGTAGGACTTACTCTGGATGAGTCGGGGATTCCGGCGACTGCAGAGGGAAGACTTGAGATTGCCCGCAAGATTGTGGAAACTGCAGAAAGCTACGGTATTTCCAGAGACGATATAGTTATAGATGTACTCTGCATGGCGGTCAGCGCCGACAGCGGCTCGGCTATGGTGACCCTTAAGGCTCTCGAGCTTGTAAAGCAGGAACTTGGCGTAAAGACCAGTCTGGGCGTTTCCAACATTTCCTTCGGCCTGCCGCAAAGAGAGAATATCAACTCTACATTCTATGCCATGGCTCTCCAGAAGGGCCTGGACTGTGCAATCATCAATCCTAAATCAGATGCAATGATGACATCATACTATGCATACAGAGCTCTGTCCGGAAAGGATGAAAACTGCGGAGAATATATAGAAAAGTTTGCAGTAAGCAAGGATACAGGCAGTGCACCGGCATCTGCACAAGCTGCTGTGCCGGATCTTGAGACAGCTGTGGAGAGAGGCATGAAAGACGCCGCTGGATCCGCATGCAGAGAGCTGATCAGGACAAAGGAACCTATGGCCATAATCAACGAAACCCTTATACCGGTTCTGGACAAGGTGGGCAAAGGTTTTGAGCAGGGAAAGGTTTTTCTGCCGCAACTTCTCATGAGTGCGGACGCTGCCAAGGCCGCCTTTGCTGTAATAAAGGATGAACTGGCAGCAAGCGGTCAGGGTGCAGGTGACAAGGGCACAATCGTCATCGCCACGGTCAAAGGCGATGTTCATGACATAGGTAAAAACATCGTCAAGGTGCTCCTGGAGAACTACGGGTACAAGGTAATCGACCTGGGCAAGGATGTGCCGCCTGAAGAGATTGTAGAAGCAGCACGCTGTGAAAAGGCAGACCTTGTAGGCCTGAGCGCTCTTATGACCACCACTGTCGGAGCCATGGAGGAGACCATAGTCCGGCTCAGAAAGGCGGGCCTCAGCTGCCCGGTAATGGTAGGCGGCGCGGTTCTGACGGAAACTTATGCAGACATGATAAATGCCGACAGGTATGTACGTGATGCCATGGCATCAGTGTATTTCGCCCAGGAAGTGATAAAATGAAAAATATAGACATGTTCAAGGAATATGTGGGCAAACTTTTTTTCCGGTGCATCGTTTTCGCAACTGTGCTGGGAGTTTATTTCATAAAGCCTGAGTATATGGAGAAACCCTGGATATATGTGGTCTGGGCCATATTCATGATAAGCATGATTTCTCAGCTTTTTCCTGAAAACAAGAGAATAACCATGGGCAGCAAAAAAGGTTTTGCACAGCACTACAGCGAAGAGGAAAATTACGACAGACTCAGGATGTATGAGTACGTGCAGCAAAACAACCTGGCCGCTGTGCGGGTGCTGCTGGTATGGCTCAGTTTTAACGCCATCTTCGGCATATTGTATGTTGCCGATATAATAGGACCCCGTGAGCTGATACTGCTTTCCACCTTCTATTACGTGTGTGACCTGATATGCGTAGTGATATGGTGTCCTTTCCAGTCCTTTATCATAAAGAATAAATGCTGCGTAAACTGCCGCATTTTCAACTGGGGATATTTCATGATGTTCACGCCTATGCTGTTTATCAGAAACTTCTTTACCTGGAGTCTGTTTTTTACAAGCCTGGTGCTGCTCATAAAGTGGGAGATAACCATAATCAAGCATCCGGAAAGATTCTGGGAAGGGTCCAACACTATTTTGAAGTGTAAAAACTGTCAGGATAAAATCTGCCGTTTTAAAGGGCCTAAATTCCTTGATAGGATTGAAAAATAGTGTTACAATAATTTTTAAGATTGTTTAATTGTATATTCGGAGGAAAATGTAATGGCAGAGACCAATTTCATTCACAGCATTATTGAAAAGGACCTGGAAAATCAGAAGTACGGAGATAAGGTTTACACCCGTTTCCCGCCGGAGCCTAACGGATATCTGCATATCGGACATGCCAAATCCATATGCCTTAACTTTTCCACAGCGGCTAAATACGGCGGCAAGTGTAACTTGAGATATGACGACACCAACCCGGTGAAGGAGGACGTGGAGTACGTAAGCTCCATCGAGGAGGACGTAAAGTGGCTGGGTTTCCAGTGGGAAAAGAGACTCTGGGCGTCCGATTATTTTGACAAGATGTACGAGGCGGCAGTAGAGCTCATTAAAAAGGGCAAGGCTTATGTCTGCGACCTGACACCTGAGGAAATCAAAGAGTACAGGGGTACTCTGAAGGAGCCGGGCAAGGAAAGCCCTTACAGAAACAGAAGCGTAGAGGAAAACCTGACTCTCTTCGAAGAGATGAAGGCAGGGAAATATGCTGACGGTGAGAAGGTTCTTCGCGCCAAGATAGACATGGCATCTCCTAACATCAACATGAGAGACCCTATCATCTATCGTATTGCTCATGCTTCCCACCACAACACAGGTGACAAGTGGTGCATCTATCCGATGTACGATTTTGCGCATCCTATTGAGGACGCTATAGAAGGAATCACTCATTCCATCTGCACACTGGAATTCGAGGACCACAGACCTCTTTATGACTGGGTTCTCAGAGAAGTGGGCTGGTGGCCGCAGCCTCCGCAGCAGATTGAATTCGCCAGACTGAACCTGACCAACACGGTAATGTCCAAGAGATATCTGAAGGCGCTGGTTGACGATGGCGTGGTTGACGGCTGGGATGACCCGAGAATGCCGACCATCGCAGGCATACGCCGCAGGGGATACACTCCGGAAGCAGTAAGAGACTTCTGCGAAAAGATAGGTGTTTCCAAAGCCAACAGCACTGTTGATATATCACTGCTGGAGCACTGCGTAAGAGATGACCTGAAGGAAAAGGTAGAAACCAGGAATGTGGTTTTCGATCCGATTAAGGTTGTTATTACAAATTATCCTGAGGGACAGAGTGAGCTCTGTGAGGTTGAAAACAATCCGCAGGTTCCGGAGATGGGTACTCGTCAGATTCCTTTCTCAAGGGAACTCTGGGTAGACGGCGCTGACTTTATGGAAGTGCCTGCAAAGAAGTATTTCAGACTCTTCCCCGGCAATGAGGTAAGATTCAAAGGTGCATATTTCATCACCTGCAACGAGGTTGTGAAAAATGATGACGGTTCCATTAAAGAGCTTCACTGCACCTATGACCCTGAGACAAAATCCGGCTCCGGCTTCGAGGGCCGCAAGGTAAAGGGAACCATTCACTTCGTGGATGCGGCAACAGCTGTACCTGTGAAAATCCGTCAGTTCGACTATCTCATGCTTGAAGACGAGAAGGGCGAAAAGACGATGAACCCTGAGACAATGAGAGAAATCACCTGCTATGCTGAGCCGTCAATAACTCAGGCAAAGGCAGGAGAGCGCTTCCAGTTCTTCAGACACGGCTACTTCATTGCTGAGCCGAAACTGTTCAGCGAAGACAACCTTTTGTTTAACGAAATCGTAGGGCTTAAGAGCTCGTGGAAATAATAGTACGTATGCTCTGGAACCAGTGAAAAGGGAGAGAGCATTGACGGATAAGAAGGATGTCGTATGGAAAGTGAAAATTATCGCTTTCATACGACATTTCCATTAAAGCGGGCTGTCATCAGGCAAAAAAAGCAAAAATGCTGTATGAAAAAAAGTAAAACCCATTTTCATACGGCATAAATTAGCATAAAGACAAAAAATGTCGTATGAAAAAATTTTTTTATTGAATTCATACGACATTGGGACGTTTTAGGACAGTTTTTCGCGTCCATTATATGTAAATGCAGTATGAACGCTTTGAAAGCGCATTTTCATACGACATCCACAATAATTTAGCAGGAGGAATCATATGACATCAACATGTACACACTGCAGCAAAAAATCATGTCAGAAGGGATGCTTTGATGATGCACCTTCAAACTGCCCTTCACTGAGAACGACGGCAGATGAGGAAATAAAGAGATACAGCGAAAATGACAGGGAAACAGCCCGTGCAGCTGCACGTGTTGAGGCAGAGGGCTATGGACGCCTTACCAGGGTGGAAGAAATAATGGAGTATGCCCTGAAGTGCGGATACAATCATATTGGACTGGCCTTCTGCGTGGGCCTTAAGAAGGAAGCCCGAATGTTTGCCGATATACTTACACATAACGGTTTCAAAGTGGACAGCGTATGCTGCAAGAACGGAGGAGTTTCCAAGGAAGCATTGGGAATGGATAAATCTGAGTTTGTGGATGCGGGCTGCGAATTTGAGGCTATGTGCAATCCGGCGGGGCAGGCTGCGGTGCTGGATGAGTGCGGATGCCAGCTTGCCGTGATTCTGGGGCTGTGCGTGGGACATGATACACTTTTTATAAAGAACTGCAAGGCTCCTGTAACGGTGCTGGCAGCCAAGGACAGAGTGCTGGGACACAATCCGCTGGCGGCCATTTATAACGCGGACTCATATTACAGAAACAGATTGTTCAATTACGTGAAAAACAGAGGATAGCAATATGACATATACATACCCTGACAAGGATGACAGGCTGACATGTCAGCTCATAGAAAAAGAATTTGACGGAGCATACTGGGCAGAAAGTGAAGCTCTGGTGCTGGAACAGGCGCGGGAAGAACTGCGCGCACTTAAGGAAAAGAGAAATACATCAGGAAAGGGTGCTCCTTTCAGCGTGCTGGACCTGGGCTGCGGAATGGGTCGGCTTTTCGGTGAAGAGTCGGCGGTAGCTGATGAAATAACAGCTGCAGAGCCTGATACAGCACGGTTTGCGGCAGCAGAGGAGGAAGGCCGCAGAGTGTCGCAGTCGGCCAATATACCGGTTACTGTAATCAACGGGGATGCATCTGCACTGCCGCAAAACAAAAAATACAGCGCAGTGATTTCAAGTCATGTACTTCAGCATATTACCTGCAGCATGGCATCTGAAATGATGCAGGAGCTGGCTTCGAGGCTGGAGCCTGAGGGAATTCTGGTGATGACGACCACATACACTGAGGGCGAAGAAGACCGGTTTTTCTGCGAAAGCTGGGAGGGAGAGAACCGCAGAAGCGAGGAAATAGACAGGATCCGATTCGACAGCCTTTTCGGAAAGGAAGGAATACTTCCTGTGCGCATGTTTGCGGTGAACAGCATAGTTTCTATGGCTGAGGCAGAGGGAATGGAGCTGCTGCGTATATCCAGGTATCATTATCAGAATCATCACAGCGCGGGGGAAGATGCAGAATCAAACCTTTCCGGCGATTTTGAAGGTGCCAGAGATATAATGTACCTCTTCAGAAAGAAAAACAGAATGCTCATTGACGGAAATATCTGCTATCATTTCAGTTTCAGCATTTTTGATGAGGAGACAGGGCTTCGCACTGACGATGAGCAGGAACTTCGCGAGGCTGTGAAAAGAACTTTTCCTGACGCCGTTTTCATGGACGCCCCGGAGGCAGATGATGAGCCTCTTTTCAGGGATCTGAAAGTGGGGCAGAATTTCCTTCATGGAGGAGGTCTGCCTTTCGAATGTTTCAGGGTACTCGTGAAAAACTACAGGCTTGAATTTGATATTGAAACCGTTTTTTCGGACGGAAAAAGGCACAGACACTTTGATGTAAGAAACTCTGCAGTGTTCATGACCGTTTTCCCTAAGTCCGATACGGTGCAGGTTTGTGTATGCCTTTCAGTGAAGGACGGAACACCGGATGATTTCGTATATCTGCGTCAGATTCAGGGAAACGGAGCACTGCTGACAAACAGCGACGGCAGAAAGCTTTCTGTAAGAGATATTTTCAGGGAAGTAAGCGGATGCCTGGGAAGAAAAGTGACGGATGTTGCTGAAACATATATTGTGGAAGTGAAGCAGTTCGGTACTTATGAAAACGTAGAAGAGATTCTGGAAAAAGAAAAGAAGCTTATATACGGCATGATGACCGGTGATGAGGGCTGGATCCATGTACCGGAGAGGATGGCGGAGGAGCGTCTTACAAACCGCTGGGGAAGCAGAGACTTCATGCGCCTTGTTTCATTTGGAGCCAACTCTGTTTTCTTCAATCTGTTTGACAGCAGTGATGCGATAAATTACAGGGCAAACCGGATGGATTACGATCATAATTTCTACGGTGACATTAATCCTTACTTTGAAATGAACAGCGATATTGCCGGTGTGAACCACGGAGTGCTGTTTTCTGCAGAGCTTGTTATGGTCATCAAGACTATATGCAACAGGATTCTGAGAAGACAGGCTGATTATTATACAGGAGGCCAGAGCAGCAAGCTGAGATCGGAAATCCGTAAAATAAAGTCATACAGAGGAGAACTGATTACTACCTTGAACAGGGTGGAAAATCTGGAAATCGCCGAGATAGGAGAGATGGAAAGAATTCTTCTGACGAGCCAGCAGATCGACCCGATAATCGAAAAGGTGAAATACCTGCTGGAGCTTCTGGAATCGGAGCTGGATCTGCTGTATCAGACAAGTACCAACAGGCTCATAAATCTGCTGACCGTGGCAGGCCTTGTGCTGGCTGCCATTCAGGTGCTGCAGGGAATATTTTAATAAAAAATCCGGCTTGTAATAACAGCCGGATTATTTGTTTAAGATTAAAGACCCAACACGTAAAGCAGTTCCATGACCTTATCAGGACTTTCGGCATAGGATTTGACATCTGCACCGAGCAGCTTGCCCGCATCCTCGGAAGTGACCGTACATTCGGGCTTATCAGGTGCGTTTTCCAGGTCATCTGCAAAGGACCACATTATTTCGTCACAGTTGCCTACAAGAGCGAGAAGCACAGGAGCATAAAGCTCCATCTTGCGGGTTATCTCCTCCTGCTTTTTGATATTGCCTGCTTCTTTGAAGACAAACTCCCAGCCGTAAGGCTCATTTTCGGTGTGAAGTTTATTTAAGTATGCACCGGCATTCTTTGAGATACCGAGAGCCAGGGCAAGGTCGTTATTGGCAGGCATATCACCGATGTACGGATGTGCCGCTTCGAATAACTGCTGAGCCAGAGCTGCATTATATATGGTCCCGTCAGCCATAATACGCGTGCCGTTGACATCCAGATACTTTCCATTGACGGAACAGCCGATTGAAAAGCCGCCGGTCCTGTTTAAAGGCGACGTGAGACAGCTGTAGACTATGAGTTCCTCGCCGCCGTCTTCTGTAGCCCTGATCTTATAGCGGCTGAATACTGAGGCGGAGCCGGTAAGAGTTCCCCTGACCTGATATTTTCCGGCTGAATCAGAGAATATGGACACGGTGTAGCCGTAGTCAGGAGAACCGTATACGAAAAGCTTGATGCCGGCGAATATAAGTGCCAGACAAAGTGTTATACAGACACCGGCAATCATTTTTTTGCGGCTGCTGGTGCGGACTTTTCTGAGATAGTCCATGTCGCTGCCTTCTTTTTTAACAGGCTCGCAGCTAAAATTATCTTCTAAACTGTCCTTGGCGTCTTTAACGGTTTTAGCGCAGGATGGACATCGGGACACATGCTCATCGATTATTTCTCTCGTCTTTTCTGATACCAGATTGTCTGCGTAGAGCGGAATCAGATCCTGCACTACTTCACACGGAATCTTTCTTGCATCATTGTCATTCATCTATTTTAACCCCCTCTATAAGTTTCGTTTTGCCGCGGTAAAAGGTTACCCGGGCCCAGTTTTCAGACTGCCCCATTATCTGGCCGATTTCGCGGAAGGAAAGTTCACCCATGAGTCTCAGATAAAGAACTTCGCGCATGGGCTCTTTAATCTCATGCAGTGCCTGCATAAGAGTCAGATTGTCGGCTTTCCTGATAAAATTATCTTCCGGTGACTCGGCATAAGATGATGTGAAGCATGCCTCATCTCCATCTGAAGAAAAGATTTCACCGGAGCGTTTCTGCTTGCGCAGATATGCAAGCCACACGTTGTTGGCTATGCCGCACAGCCATGTGGATGCACTGCTCTGCCCCTTGAAGCTGTCAAGGGATTTAACGGCCTGATAAAAGGTTTCCTGTGTAAGTTCTTCTGCCAGAGAGGCTTCTCCGGTCCGCGACAGGAGGAAAGCATAAATCATCCTGGAATGTTTTCGGTACATCTGGTCCACTGAATCCATGTTTTTTCCTCCTTTCTTAAGTGCTTTCGTAAGTTAGTGTCCCTGAATGGGGTTTCGTTACAGATATTTTAACATATGGCCTAAAAAAATTATATAAAAAAACCTGCCTCACAGGTTAAGTCGTAGGCAGGCATGGGACTGCGACAGTTCGACAGTGCATTTTATACATTTTTGTCTCACGAAGCACTGCAACCCGCATAAAAAAATTAAAATGTGACACGGCTAAAACCAAAGTCACATTTTAATAACATCATACCTATGTTTTTTTAAAGAATAATACCCATATATGTTATTACTTTGAAGCTGTTGCAATCTATGGCTGGAAGCTGTCAGGACTTTTGTCTCACCGCGAGTTTAAATTCAACGTTTGCGGGTTTGGTGAGACATTTTTGCATAAAGGCCTGAACAGCAGCACTGCAATATTGCTACAGAAGCGGCAGCTTGAGAATAACGATTGTGAAGATTACCATTCCAAACAGTGCAAACGGATATGTAGCTCCATAGCCGGCACCCGGATCGTCGCTTCCTACAGCATCAGTAGCAGCTCCGAGACCCGGAGTGGATGTCATGCCTCCGCAGAGAGCTCCCGAAAGGATAATCCAGTTAAGCTTGAATACGTAACGTCCCAGAAGGAAGCCAACCATAATTGCGATTGCTCCTACTGCAAGGCTTTCCAGCGCCAGCACCAGACCTGAACTTGTTATGGCATCGATTGCTCCGTATCCGTAGTTAAGGCCTACTATGGCCAGGAAGAAGGAAAGTCCGAACTCCCTTAATATGGATAGTACCTTAGGGTCCATTCTGAAGGACACAGGTCCGATTTTGCCGATGTATCCAAGAACCAGGGAGCCGATAAGGACTCCGCCTGTGGATTCAAGGCTTACATATCCCAGAGGTCCCATATATATCTTTATCGAACCCAGCAGGTAGCCTACAAGGCATACTATAGCAAATGAAATCAAATTGAATTCTGTAGTCGGAACCTGTCTGACACCGCTTACGTTTCTGGCGGCATCCATTTCCAGCTTGTATTTCTTCTTCTCTTCTTCAACGTCGAATTTGAATATGACATTGAGGAAGTTTACTGCCAGAATAACTATGATTACTCCGAAAGGATAGGCCACGGCAGAACCGATACCTACCTGACCTGCCGCCTGGTTGATGAAGGTCTGTTTCTGATCATCTGTAAGATCTGCAGTATTCTCTACGGTCATGCCGTCATACTTTTCGTCAAGCTGAAGTACTGAAAGTACCACTTCTTTTTCCTTGTCGTCAAGCTCTGTATAGTTTTCCGCAAGCTCAGTGGCTCTGTTCTCTGAAGTTTCAAGAGCAGAAGCAAGTCCCGGGGAGCTTGTCATTGCTCCGGTGTATACGCCGATTACAGCATAAGGGTTGGTTCCTTTTACGAAAGCAGTGCATGCATATGTAGCACCTGCGCCCACCATGGTTATTACAATGCCAAGAACCACGAACTTGGCGCCGTACTTTTTAAGAACTATGCCCAGATCCTTGGCTGCCAGAAGACCTACAGTGGCTACGAAGATAATGAGGGCTGCGGAGAAAAAGTAGTTGTTTACAACCTTGCCGCCGTTACCTTCCATAATCTGAGTTGCCGCTTTCATGCCCGCTGCAGCAGCATCGCCTGAGTTATATATTTTCTGGGCGAATCCGTATACAGCCCAGCCTACTGCCAGACCGACGAACAAAGCGCCAGATGAACCGAAGCTGAACTTGCCGAACTTGATCTTTCCGAAGAGAAGACCCAGGCCGACGGTTACAAACATGAGAATGAAGGGGTTCAGCATCAGTCCGATTATGTCAAATTTTACTAATTCCATCTTATAATTCCTCCTGTGTTTTTTCAACAGGTCTTATTATATCTAATAAAACAGGAAACCTCAACCAAAAAGCCAAAAAGAAAAAAGAAGAATTGTACATTTTTTGTATGGTATGGTAAAATACATATACTGAACTGACTGTGCTGCAGGGACGGGGAGACAGTTAAGAAAGGGGTAAAAAGTCGTGGAGAAACAGCTGATCGTTACACTTATAATATGCGGCGTGGCTATTGTGCTGGGGGTACTGCTGGGAAACGGGGCGGTATACTTTTTTAACAGGATTCCCGGGAAGTGGCTTTGCGACTACGGACAGGAGCCATCCGAAGAGCTGCTTCATCCCACATGCCAGCGAATAAAGAGCACCCCGTGGAAGTACGTTTTCACTGGAATTTTCATAGTCATAGGAATAAAGCTTGGTCTTGAGGACCCTCTTTTCGCGATTCCGGCCCTGGCGGCAATATGGCTGCTGCTGGAAATGTCCATTGCTGACATAAAATATATGATAGTACCCGACCAGCTTATTATGCTGCTTGTTATAACGGGTCTGGGATTCATATCCCATCACGCTTTCGGAGTGATGGACTGCCTGCGAGGTGCAGTTCTGGGATTCGGTGTGCTGATGGTAATTGCCCTCACAAGCAGGCTTTTTTACAAGGAGCCTGCCGTAGGCGGTGCGGATGTGAAGCTTTTTGCAGCTCTGGGACTTGCTTTGGGAACGGATGGAATCATCTCGGTTTTTATAATTTCAACTTTTCTCAGTGCGGGGCACTTTATCTGGCTTATGATAAGAAAAGGCGCCAGGCTGACCGATGAAAGACCCATGGTTCCGTACATTGCGGCGGCGGCAACAATTTATCTGGTCATTTTGCATAAAATGAGTTACAATATAATAATACAGCTTTAGATTAATAAGCTTCAGAATAATAAGAAAGAGAGAGAACAATGATAACGAGCAAGCAGAGAAGCTATCTTCGCAGTCTGGCACATAACATTGACCCGACAGTGTATATAGGCAAGGCCGGAGTGACAGACAATGTGATCAAGGAAATAGATCAGTGCCTTGAGGCGCGTGAACTGGTAAAGATAAAAATTCAGGAGGGCGCAGAACTTGATGCCAAGGCGACAGCCAATGAAGTGGCACCACAGCTGGGAGCCGAGTTTGTACAGGCCATAGGTCGCAGATTCACCCTCTACAGACAGTCAAAGGAAAACAGACAGATAGAACTTCCGAGAAAATAAAAACATGGAAAGAAACATTTTGCTGACAATCGAATATGACGGCAGCGGTTTTCACGGATGGCAGAGGCAGCCCGGAGTGCGCACTGTGCAGGGCGAGCTGGAAAGAGTGCTTTCCCATCTCTGCGGAATGCCTGTAGCTATTAACGGTACAAGCAGAACAGATGCAGGTGTACATGCTCTGGGTCAGAGAGCTTCCTTCAGGGGGGATTTCGGAATTCCCACAGACAGAATCGCTCTGGCGGCAAACAATCTGCTGGCGGGAGGAATGAATTCGCAGCAGAGTGTGGGAGATGTGCGCATCATAAAAGCAGAGGATGTTCCTGACGACTTTCACGCCAGATTCAGCAGCAGAGGCAAGATGTACCGCTACATCATCAGAAACTGCCATGAGGCGGATATTTTCCGGAGAAGGTACTGCTATCAGGTGAAGCAGCCTCTTGACGTTGATGCTATGAGGCAGGCTGCGTCTTATATTGAAGGCACCCATGATTTTAAGTGTTTTCAGGCGGCAGGCGGCCAGGAAAAGAAAACCACGGTGAGAACAATTCACAGTCTCAACATATACCCTGAGGACGGAAATGTTATAATAGAGGTGTCAGGCGACGGTTTTCTGTACAATATGGTAAGAATAATAGCAGGAACTCTCACAGAAGTGGGCCTCGGAAAGAAGAGACCGGAGGAGCTTGCTGACATCATAGAAAGCAGGGACAGGCAGAGGGCAGGCCATACAGCTCCTGCAGAGGGTTTATATCTTGTGGAAATTTATTATTAGAAAACGGAGAAAGACATGAACAGACCAAGCTGGGATCAGTATTTCATGGAGATGGCCGAGCTGACGGCCAAGAGATCCACCTGTATGAGAAGAAATGTAGGTGCAGTTATCGTAAAAGACAAGCATGCCATAGCCACAGGCTATAACGGTGCTCCGAGAGGTATAAAACACTGTGAGGACAGGGGAGGCTGTCTGCGGCAGCAGCTTAATGTGCCTTCAGGAGAACGACACGAATTGTGTATGGCTCTACACGCTGAACAGAATGCCATTATCCAGGCGGCAGCTATGGGACATGCCATTGAGGGCGGAACTATATACATAACCCATCAGCCTTGCGTAATCTGCGCCAAGATGATTATAAATGCAGGGATTGAGCGCATAGTGGTCAGAGAGGGCTATCCTGATGATCTTTCGCTGAATATACTTAAGGAAGCAGGACTTGAAGTCGAAAAAATAGGAGAATAAAAATGTACGATATTTTATGGGCTGTATTTGCAGTCGCTTTTGTGCTGTCACTGGTGACTACGCCCCTTGCCATAAAAATCGCTCCTAAAATAGGAGCTATGGACATTCCTAAGGATGGGCGCAGAATGCATACCAAGTCCATGCCTCGTTTCGGAGGAATGGCTATTTTCATAGGCACCACCGCATCCATGCTGATCTTTATGCATGGAGACCCCAGAGTGCCGGGAATAATCATAGGCGGTGTTCTCATATACATTCTCGGTGTAATAGACGATCTTAAGAATCTGCCGGCCAAGGTTAAATTCCTGGGGCAGACGGTTATAGCAGTAATAATGTATATGTACGATGTGCGAATCGAGTTCATATCCAATTTCTTTGGCGACGGCAAAAGCGAACTGGGTGCAGCTGTATGCTTTATTGTCACAATAATCTGGATAGTGGGGATAACCAACACGGTAAATCTCATAGACGGTCTTGACGGACTGGCGGCAGGAACTTCGGCTATCGCATCACTGTGCATTGCATATGTTGCATATATCCACGGCATGTATCTTGCCTGCGCAGCTATGCTGGCTCTTGCAGGAGGAGCACTTGGTTTTCTTCCTTTCAACTTTTACCCGGCGAAGATATTTATGGGCGATGGGGGATCACTGTATCTGGGCTTTATGCTTTCCACCCTGTCCATTCTGGGACCGGTAAAGAGTGCCACCATTGTGGCGGTAATCATACCCGTTCTGGTGCTAGGCGTACCTATCTTCGATACGGCCTTCGCTATTTTCCGGAGAATGATAAACAAGAGACCCATCATGGAGGCGGACAAGGGACATCTGCATCACAGGCTGATGCAGCTGGGCTACGGACAGCGTCGTGCCACGCTGATGCTGTACAGTGTAAGCGGAATCATGGGTGTGGCAGCGGTGACCTTCAGCAGAGGGCTCTGGGTGGAAACTCTTGGACTTTTTGCAATCGCTTTCCTGATGATATATATTTTCCTGACAGATGCAAATCATATAATGCCGCAGATAAAAAATCCGGAAAATTCTGCTGACAGCGGTGAAAATGTGGTTGAAAATGTCCGGAAAGAGGCATAATATAGGTATAGTGAAATATTTGTTTTGACGGTACTGACGCCCGAAGATTTTCTGAGGGGAAAGGCTAAGGAAACATATGTGATTATTTAGTAATGGAATAAGCATTTGTGGACAGGTGTCGGTATTTTTGCCGGCACCGTTTTTTGTTGAGGAGGAAAAGGATGGCAGAGACCAGAGTGGCTGTTATAAGCATTATAGTAGAAAATGTACAGGCCGTGGAGGCAATCAACTCCTTGCTGCATCAGTACAGAGAGCATATCATCGGACGCATGGGAGTACCTTATCCGAAGAAGGGGATTTCCATCATCAGCGTGGCTGTAGACGGGCCAATGGATGATATCAGCGCTCTTTCCGGAAAGCTGGGTGCCCTGGAAGGGGTCAGCACAAAAACAGTATATTCAAAAAAATAATGTTACGAGAGGTGAACTGAAATGAAGGAGATTAAATCTCAAGGTAAGAAATTTAAAAAGATTATGGCTGTGGCACTTACTCTGCTCATGGCTTTCGCCATGTTCGCAGGCTGCGGCGGCAATGACAGCGATGTTCCTGAAACGGTGACTGAAATAGTGAATGTAGCTGCTCTTAACGGCCCTACAGGTATGGGCATGGTGCAGCTTATGGATATGACAGACAAGTACGCGGTTGAGACTTATCAGAGCCCGACAGACGTTACAGCCAAGCTGATAAACGGTGAAGTTGATGTGGCAGCTCTTCCGTCCAATCTGGCGGCAGTTCTTTACAACAAGACTGAAGGACAGGTGGTTGCAGTGAGTCCTATAGCCCTCGGTGTCCTTCATATTCTGGGAAACAATGTGGATATCACAGATCCTTCACAGCTTAAAGGACAGACTGTTGTTGCCAGCGGACAGGGAGGCACCCCTGAGTATGTGCTTCAGAAGGTTGTGGAGGCTGCAGGCCTTAAGCTTTATGAGGATGTGCAGGTGGAATGGCTCGCCAACCATGCAGAAGTAAACACTAAGCTTCTGACTGAGGAAGGCATTCTGGCAATGATTCCTGAGCCTTTTGTTTCAACTGCTCTGGCTGCAGGCAAAGAAGGCGTTGCAGAGGTATTCGACATGAATACACTCTGGAAGGATGCAACAGGACAGGAGCTTCCTATGGGAGTGCTGGTCGCACGCAAGGCTTTTGTGGAAGAGAAAGCTGATGACCTTAAAGTTCTGCTCAATGACCTTCAGAGCTCGGTAGACTTCGTAAACGGCAGCCCTGAGGAGGCAGCACAGCTTATCGTGGAAAAAGGCTTCATAGGAAAGGCTGAAATCGCAGAGGCGGCAATTCCAAACTGCCATATAGTTCTCTATGCAGGGAATAAAGCTTCTGAGGGAGCGGAAATATTGAAAACATTTAATCAGACCTTATTTGAAATGAATCCTCAGGCAGTGGGCGGAAAACTGCCGGAAGACGATTTATATTACTTGGGATAAATATGCGGAATAAGATTATTACATGCCTGTTCTGGCTGGCGGTATGGCAGGCGGCAGCGCAGCTCGTTTCAAGCGAGCTGCTGCTGCCGGGCCCTGCCGATGCGCTGCTGGCTTTGGGTGGACTGGCTCAAACAGGGAAATTCTATATGGACATTGGGTGGACAGCGGCGCGATGCATTATGGCAATGGCGCTTTCTTTTGCTGCAGGAATTCCCGCCGCGGTGCTTTCTTACAGAAGCAGGACCGCGAGAAGCCTGCTGTCACTGCCCGTAGGCTTCTTCAAAGCTGTTCCTGTAATGGCCATCATAATCTATGTCATTTTGCTGGCTCAGTCGGAATGGGTTGCTGTAATAGTCTGTTTCTTTATGTGTTTTCCTATAGTATATACAAATATTCTGGAGGGGCTTGATGCCATGCCTTCCGAATATCTGGAGGTGGGGAAAATATACGGATTGAGCAGTGCTGAAATTGTGAGGTACATTTACGTACCGGGACTTCTGCCGCAGATAAAGGCGGCTATAAGTCTGACCGCAGGTCTCAGCTGGAAAGCCGTAGTCGCGGCTGAGGTGCTTTCCATTCCAAAGTACTCACTGGGATACGAAATGATAAACGCCAAGTATTATCTTGAGACGGCAGATCTTTTTGCATATATTTTTGTGATAGTGGTGCTGAGCATGGCCTTTGAGAAGCTGATAAAACGCGGTCTCAGGTATATAGAGTGGAAGGGTTATGAAGAAAGCCGGCTGCACATGCATGAGAGCAGATTCTCAGAATGCCCGGCGGCCGCACCGCGGATTGAGGTATGCGGTTTAACCAAGACTTTTGAGGATAAATGTGTATTAGACAATGTGAATATGGTTCTGAAGGCCGGAAATGTAACCGCACTTATGGGACCTTCCGGACAAGGGAAGACCACCTTGGCCAGAATAATCGCCGGCCTTGAAACTGCCGATTCAGGGAATGTCATCATTGGCGGACGGGAAGACCTGAACGGCTCATATACATGTCGCACTGCTTTCTTGTTTCAGGAAGACAGACTGCTGCCGTGGCTCAATATATACGATAATATCGCTATAGGCGGAGGAGCCGCAGACCCGGAAAGGATAAGGGCGCTGGCGCAGCAGCTTGAAATCGAAACGGAACTCTGGAAGCTTCCCGATGAACTTTCCGGAGGGCAGAGGCACAGGGCGGCTCTGGCAAGAACCTTTGCAGCTGATGCTCCGCTGATGATACTGGATGAACCTTTCCGCGGTCTGGACAGCGGACTGAAGGCCAGGATAATTGACAGACTTTGGGAGGATGAAACAGCCGGCAGAACTGTGCTTCTTATCACCCACATTGAGGAGGACGCTGCCATGCTTGCAGACAATGTGGTGAAGTTATAAAAAACGCAAAAGTCGACCTTGCGAGGCCTCAAACCGTTGAAAAATGACTCGTCAAGGTTGACAGATTCATGCAGAGGTAATAATCGCCTGCTCTCGAAGTCAACCTTTCATCGGCGCAAACCATTGAAATCAGATATGATAAGGTTGACAAAATAGAATAATTTGTGAATTATTAGGCGATTTATTGAGCAAAAAAAATTTTTGGAGCAGATAGTGTCGACCTTGTACACCTTCAAACCGTTGAAAAATGATGTATAAGGGTCGACTTTTTTCGTTTTTTTAATTATAATATAAATCATGAAGAACGATGACAGATCCACAAACCTGACCATGGGCATCCTGGCCCATGTGGATGCAGGCAAAACAACTTTATCGGAGGCAATACTGTACCTGACCGGAGCCATAAGGAAGCTGGGCAGGGTCGATCACAAGGATGCTTTCCTGGATAACATACAAGTGGAACGAGCCCGCGGTATAACCGTATTTTCGAAAGAGGCTCGTTTTGTGCTGGGAGAAAAAGAAGTTACCCTCCTTGATACACCAGGCCACGCTGATTTCAGCGCTGAAATGGAGAGAACACTGCAAGTTATGGACTATGCGGTCCTGGTTATAAGCGGCACCGACGGGGTGCAGTCCCATACCAGAACTTTGTGGAAACTGCTGTCCGGATACGGGACTCCAGTGTTTGTATTCGTCAACAAGATGGACAGGCCGGGGACAGACCGTGAAAGCATACTGAAGGAACTGGCAGATGAATTTGGTGAGTGTTTCGTGGAAGCAGACTCCACCGGCAGCCTGAATGAAGATGAAGCGGCGATGGCAAATGAGGAACTGATGGAAGAGTACCTGAGGGACGAGTATATCAGCGACAGGAGCATTTCGGATGCTATAGAGGAAAGACAGCTGTTCCCCGTATATTTCGGTTCGGCACTTAAAGTTGAGGGTGTGAAGGAATTCCTTGTAGGACTTGAACGGTATACGAAACCTAAGGAATACGATACGGAATTCGGTGCCAGAGTATATAAAATAAGCAGAGACAAGCAGGGAAACAGACTGACACATATGAAGATTACCGGCGGCAGCCTGAAATGCAAGATGCTCATAGACTGCGGCGGCAAAGATGAAAAAGCCGAGCAGATAAGGCTTTATTCCGGAGACAGCTTCACCATGGTCAGCGAAGCCAAGGCAGGGACCGTATGCGCAGTTACGGGTCTGACAGGGACATACGCAGGGCAGGGCCTGGGGAAGGAAGAATCAGAAGGCAGCCGTAAGACCGTACTTATGCCTGCCATAACAGCGCGGCTTATAACATCGGCCGGCACTGACCCTGTGCTGTTTCTTCCTAAACTGCGGCAGCTGGAAGAAGAGGATCCTACGCTCCATGTAATATGGAAAGAAGAACTCGGGGAGATACACGTTCAGGTAATGGGAGAGCTTGAACAGGAAATTCTCAGGGCACAGATAAAGGAAAGATTTGACGAAGAAATCAAGTTTGGGCAAGGCAGCATTATATATAAAGAGACAATCGCTGAACCGGTTATAGGAATCGGGCATTATGAGCCGTTACGACACTATGCGGAGGTTCAGCTTCTCATGGAACCTTTGCCAGAAGGAAGCGGACTTGTATTTGACAGCCTTTGCAGCGAGGACAGTCTGGACAGAAACTGGCAGCGCCTCATAATGACGCATCTTGAGGAGAGAGCACATCTGGGTGTTCTGACCGGCAGCGAGATTACTGACATGAAGATTTCCATTCTTGCAGGAAGGGCTCATCTGAAGCATACAGAGGGTGGTGACTTCAGACAGGCCACCTACAGAGCAATCCGCCAGGGACTGAGAAAGGCAAAAAGCGTGCTGCTGGAACCTTTTTATACGTTTACTCTGAAGGTACCTCAGGAAAGCACAGGAAGGGCTATGTCAGATATGCAGAGACTGGGGGCATCCTGCGGCCTGCCGGAAATAGATCAGGGGCTGAACATGGCGGTGATTATCGGAGAGGGGCCTGTGTCCACCTTACGTGATTATCAGAGAGAAGTAAGTTCCTATACCAGAGGGGATGGCAGATTTGAAGTGGCACTGTGCGGTTTCAGACCATGCCACAACGGGGATGAGGTAATAGCAGCAAAAGGCTATAAGCCGGAGGAAGATGTTGAAAATCCAACAGGCTCGGTTTTCTGCGACCATGGAGCAGCCATATATGTGGACTGGCAGCAGGTGGATGACATGGCCCACGTGGATAGCGGATATATCATAGAAGACGGACGATGTATCAGAAAAAGCGAGAGAAACGGAAATTCCGGAAGCGTGCAAACCACAGGCGAAAGCGGTGGCAGAGACGGCAGCAGAGGACAGCTTTCTGCAGCAGGCGAAAAGGAGCTTCAGGCTATCTTTGAAAGAACCTATGGCAAAAGCAAACGTGACGAAGCTTTGAGAAGAGAGGCTCTGAGCAAGGGAACGAGAAGAAGGCCGGGGGACGGTATTGAAAGTTTTCCTCAGCCAAACTGGAGGCATGAGAGAAGCAAGAACCAGCCTTTCCTGATAATCGACGGTTATAATGTAATATTTGCCTGGGATGAGCTCAAAGAACTTGCGGCGGTTAACCTTGATTCCGCCAGGGAAGCCTTCCTGGACATATTAGGCAACTATCAGGGATACAAGAAAATGGGCATGGTGGTGGTTTTTGACGGATATAAAGTAGCAGGAAATCCGGGAACCAAGGTAGACTACGGTGAAATAAAGGTTGTCTACACCAAGGAAGCGGAGACTGCCGACCGGTTCATAGAGAAGACCATATATGAGATGGGACGAAGATACGATGTGGCAGTAGTCACCTCTGACAGACCTGTGCAGATGGCAGCTCTGGGAGACGGGGCACGTCGCATATCGTCCAGAGAGTTCTACACAGAGGTCACAGGTGTCTCAGAAGAAATACGGACCAGGCTGGCGGCATATAAGAACAGTCAGGAAAAGAACAGGCCATTTGAGGGAAAACTCAGGACATTGCGCTAGTGTACTCCAGTATAAAACGGTAGAAGTCATCCTGAGGACTGCCGGGTGCGATATCCGGGTTTTTTGATAGCACAATTGTACGCCTGCAGACGATATCGTTTATGTGAAGCAGGCGCACTTTGTCTGAGGTCAGTTTGCCCCATGAATAGGCAGGCCAGAAGGCGACTCCAAGTCCTGCACCTATGAGGTCGCGTACGGATGCGGGATTGTCGCTTTTGAAGATAATTTCGGGGGAGATGTCCGCCATATGGCAGAACTCATCACAAAGACGGCTAAAAGGCACTGCGCCGGAAAAGCTGATAAAAGGCGAATCGCCGAAATCACGGAGTCGCACGCTGATGCTGTCTTTTTCAATGTGTTCCCAGACCTTTGGAACAGCCAGAAATATTTCTTCATCCAGAGCAGCGGTTTCACCTTCTGAGAGCTTTCCGGGAATTCCTGTAGAAATGCGTACATCCCAGTCAGCACTATTGACGGAGCCCGTCTGCTCCTGACGGAAGAGAAAATTTATATCAGGATGGAGTTCTTTATAGGCTATGATTATGTCGGTCACAAGACGTGAGGCCGACAGTACACTGATTTTTACAGTACGATTCATTACGCCTGCTGCCGCAGCAATCTTTGCGGCAAGACCGTCAAGAGAACTGAGCAGGGGCGTAATTTCTTTTACCATAATTTTGCCTGCATCGTTTAAAATAATATGACGACCGCTACGAGTAAAAAGTTCCGCACCAATTTCCTCTTCCAATCTCTTTATTGACTGGCTGAGAGCCGGCTGTGCGATGTGGAGTCTTTTCGCTGCCTTTGTAATGTTACAGTCTTTTGCTGCTTCAAGAAAATATCTTAACTGCTGAATTTCCATAGGTACCTCCTGTATCAGTTATCAGACACTTATAATATTAACATTATTGAAACTATAATTTTTATATATTTTACATTATTATATGGCCGTGCTATGATGGTGTCAAGACAAAAGATAAAATAGTAAAAAAGAAAAGAGGAAAACACATCATGGCGGAATTTTTTGAAACGTTAATGCTTATTTGCTTCGGGCTTTCGTGGCCTATTTCAGTGATGAAATCATATAAATCATGCACGGCACAGGGCAAGAGCCTTATGTTCGAACTTGCGATTTTCGTAGGGTATATCTGCGGCATATGCAGCAAATTCATGGCGGGTAATATAAACTACGTATTGGTGCTTTACATAATTAATCTGGTGATGGTAAGCACCGATATACTCCTGTATGTAAGAAATAAAAGATATGATATGGAGGCAGCTTATGAGAACGGAATTTAATGCTCAGATTCATGAGTACAGAGAGCTTAACAAACTGGCAGCCGAAGGGGAAACCGTGTTTATGGGAGGCACTTTTCTGCATGACTTTCCATTTGCAGAGCTTTGCAGAAAGCTGTGCGTAGACGAAAAGATATATAACAGGAGCATATGCGGGCTTTCGGCATCAGATGCGGTAGATGTTTATCGTCAGGTTGTATCACCCTTGAAACCAAAGAAGCTGTTTATTGGTTTAGGAGAGGTTGAAGAAAATACCGGATTCATCGATGATTATATAAAGCTTATCGACTACATAAAAGCAGATTCACCCGGAACTAAAATTATGCTCATTTCTGTTTTTTCCGGTGATGTGTCAAAATGCAGATTTAATGCTGAGATCAGAAAGGTGGCTCAGGAGACGGGAGTTGTATATATAGATGCAATGGAGAAAATCACCGGTGCTGACGGAAAAATTATGGAGCATTTTCTGAGCGAAGGAGGGCAGCTCAGCCTTTCAGCCTATGTTACCTACTGGCGCAGGGCCTATCATTATATGAGAAAGAGCAGTCTTTCCTACTGCGATGCGCTGAGTCTTTCGGATGCTGCAATGATGGGATAAGGACAAAAATAAAATCAGGGGTTGCAAATCTCTGAATGAAATGCTAGAATGAAATGGAAGTTCATATGAAGGCATTTATGTTCTCCGGGCGGCATCAAGTAAGTCGGGCCGGAGCTAAGATGGAAGCAGGTAAGAATCCTGCACGGTCCCGCCACTGTAATGAAGGAGTTTTGCTCAGTGTGCCACTGCACCTCTGCCTGATTGTAAAAGGACAGAAGATGGGTGTGGGAAGGTGAGTAAAGCGTTGATCGCTGAGTCAGGAGACATGCATAAATAGCTAAAAAGTTCCTTGTGTCGGTGAGCACTTGCGAATATTTTTGTTGCAGTAAAAACGGGCTGCAGCCGGTAGGTCAGATTATGGCCTGCGGGGCTGCGGTCCTTTTTAATTCTATTCTCCTTAATGACCTTTTTATATAATTAACGTTCAAAAGGTCGCAGCTCGAATGAACTCTTTTCATGCTTTGGGGCAGTCATGTACTGCCCCGCTCCTAAACATTAAAAAAAGATAACCGGAGGGATAAAATGAGAGTAGAATGGTTTGAAAATCAGGATAATGTAGTTTATGCCGATATAGACGAGTTTGCGGACAATTTTGGTAAGGAAACGGGGATTTCAGATCTTCGCGGTAAAATTGAAGAATTCAGAGCTAATCCTGTGAAGGACGGACTGATACTGAGAGGAATAAAGCGTTCCGCACTTAAGCTGTTTATACCGGATATGGTATTTGATAAGCACATTGATATGGGTGAGAGCGTGTGGGTATATATAGGAGAAAGCTATCCGGCATACTGCCTTTACTGGCCGCAGAATGAAGAATAAATGGCTTCTTGCTGCCAGACCCGACTATAGGACTGCGCCTCATAAGCTGTTTGTCATCGAGCCTTTTATGAAGCCGGGAGAAAGCAATGGGAGGTAATACTATGCGAGAAAGAAAAGACCTGGCAATTGATATCCTTATGGACATCATAGGCGGGATACTTATTGCAGCAGGAGCATATAATTTTGCTGCTGAGGCGGAATTTCCACTGGTAGGCTTTAATGGAATTGGTCTGATATTGTACCACCTGTTCGGCTTACCTATCGGTGCAGTTGCAATGGTGTTGAACATCCCGGTAGCCATTTTGTGCTGGAGGCTGCTGGGAAAAGCTTTCATGCTGTGTTCAATTCGAACCATTGTCATAACATCACTGATTATAGATCTTGCGGCGCCGCTGCTGCCGGTCTATACCGGAGACCGGATGCTGGCAGCTATTTGTACCGGTGTACTTTCAGGGCTGGGATATGCATTGATTTATATGCGGGAGTCATCGACAGGCGGCTCTGATTTTATAATTATGGCTATCCGAGCAGTCAAGCCTCATTTGTCTCTGGGAAGTATATCCCTTGGAATGGAAAGTCTGATAATTTTAGTCGGAGCTGTGACCGTTTCCCAAAATATCGATGGTCTCATTTATGGTATGATCATCAATATACTTCTTTCAGGTGTCATGGATAAAGTGATGTGTGGCGTGACAAAAGGCAAGATGGCTCTTGTGGTGACTGATTATGCGAAGGATATTGTACAGGAGATCGATATGGTCACCGGCAGAGGCTGCACCTTACTTAAGGCGGAAGGTGGCTACCGCGCAGATGAGAAGGATGTGGTAATGTGTGCCTGCAGTAACAAGCAGATGGTCACAATTCGCCGAACAGTAAAAAAGACCGATCCGAAGGCTTTTCTTATCATTTTGGACTCCAACGAAGTTATCGGGGAGGGATTTCAAAAAAACTGAGTCTTTTATGAAGGCTGCATAAACAATGCGCATAAAATGAATACGGGAGGAATGGTTTGCAAGAGCCGTTCCTCTTGTGTTTTCAGAGAGAGTAGGGTATAATAAAGGGCAGAAAGTGTGATGACAGACGGAATTATGAGAGAAGAAAGGAGCCGGAGAGCATGGGCATAGAAGAAAGAAAGATTATCTCCATCGGGATGGAGGATTTCAAGGAAATCATCAATAAAAACGGATATTTCGTGGATAAGACCCGGATGATACAGCAGCTTCTGAATTCCAACTCCAAGGTGACGCTGTTTACCCGTCCGCGCCGGTTCGGCAAGACGCTGAATCTTTCTATGCTCCGGCGTTTCTTTGAGGACGAGAGGCTGGCTGACGGCACGCCGGTGGATAACCGAAGGCTTTTCGACGGCCTGTATATAAGCCGGTGCGGGGAGAAGTACCTGCAGCACCAGCAACAGTATCCGGTCATCAGCCTGTCACTGAAATCTGCGAAGCAGCCTGATTATGAAATGGCATATAAA
The DNA here is from genome assembly GCA_051883095.1 of Anaerovoracaceae bacterium. Classification (GTDB taxonomy): domain Bacteria; phylum Bacillota; class Clostridia; order Peptostreptococcales; family Anaerovoracaceae; genus SUG1106. The sequence continues at coordinate 2,179 of JBJETB010000038.1, read as the reverse complement.
AGTCTGGTGGATGAAATTATCAAAGAGTATCAGCGGCATCTTTATGTATTGAATGGGGAAATGCAGCCAAGAGATCGGGAGATTTTTGAGCGCATTTTGAACGAAAGAGCAGAAGCTGTGCAGTATGCCAAGGCACTGGACTTCTTATCCGGATGCTTGGAAAGCTACCACGGTAAGAAGTGTGTTATCCTCATCGACGAGTACGATGTACCGCTGGAGAATGCTTGGTTCTGCGGCTTTTACGATAAAATGACAGATTTCATCCGGTCGCTGTTCGAGTCTGCATTAAAGACCAACGCCAGCCTGGAATTCGCCGTGATCACCGGATGCCTGAGGATCAGCCGGGAGAGCATTTTCACCGGACTGAACAACCTTGAGGTAAATACTGTGCTTGGACCGGAGTACGGTGACAGTTTCGGATTCACGGAGGAAGAGGTTGAAGCCATGCTTCGCTATTATGACCTGAAAGAAAAACTGGAAGAAATCAGAATCTGGTACGACGGCTATCTTTTCGGTGATAAAGAGATCTATAATCCATGGAGCATTTTGAACTATGTGAAGAAAGCAGACTATGATCCTGCAACCTTTCCGAGAGCGTACTGGGCTAACACCTCCTCCAACAGCATTGTGAAGGAACTGATCGAGGAGGGCAGCGAGGAAATCCGCAGCGAAGTCGAGCATCTGATTGCAGGAGGCTTTCTGGAAAAGCCGATTCATGAAGAAATCACCTATGGAGATATCCATGAATCGGAGGACAATCTGTGGAACTTCCTGTATTTCACCGGCTATCTGACATCCTGCGGGCAGCGTTTCGACGACGAAACCACGTTTATCCGGCTGAAGATTCCAAATATCGAAGTGAAGACGGTATATAAAAATACCGTCCTGAACTGGTTCGACAATAAGGTGAAGAACACGGATCTGAAGCCGCTTGTCCGGGCCATAGAAGAAGGCGACTGCGATGCCATGGCAGACATAATCAGCGAACAGCTGATGGAAACCATCAGTTTCTTTGACTATGGAGAAAGCTATTACCATGGATTCCTGGCAGGACTGCTGAAGGGCGTAGGGGGATACCGGATTTTGTCCAATCGGGAGAGCGGAGAAGGACGGACAGACCTGATCATGAAAGAGTCCAGATTCCGGGGCCGTGCAGTCATTTTCGAGATCAAAACGGCGAAAGAATTCGGCGAGATGGAGGAGAAATGCAGCGAAGCGCTGCAGCAGATTGAGGACAGAAAGTACGAAGAAGAACTGCGGCGGGAGGGTTGCCGTGAAATTCTGAAGTACGGAATCTGCTTCCTGAAAAAAGGCTGCATTGTCATGAAAGGCTGACGGAGGCATTTTATAGAGAAGGGAAGGTGGTTCAACAGAAATATAGAGCCAAGGCCAGGCATGATAATTTTTTTCGACTTACAGACATATTATAAATTTCGGGGGGGGGTTGCAAATCCCTTAATTAAATGCTAGAATAAATTCGAAGTTCATATTAAGGCATTTATGTTCTCCGGGCGGCATGAAGCGAGCCGAGGCCGGAGCTAAGATGGAAGCAGGTCAGAATCCTGCACGGTCCCGCCACTGTATTGAAGGAGTTTTGCTCAGTATGCCACTGCACCTCTGCCTGATTGTAAAAGGACAGAAGATGGGTGTGGGAAGGTGAGTAAAGCGTTGATCGCTGAGTCAGGAGACATGCATAAATAGCTAAAAAGTTCCTTGTGTCGGTGAGCACTTGCGAATATTTTTGTTGCAGTAAAAACGGGCTGCAGCCGGTAGGTCAGATTATGGCCTGCGGGGCTGCGGTCTTTTTAATTTTCTCCTTAAATGACGATTTATATAATTAACGTTCAGAGGTCGCAGCCCGGATGGACTCTTTTTATCCTTACGGGCAGCCGACGGTTATATGAATATAAGGTATAGCCTGAGGCTGCTCCACTCCAAAATACGAAAACAAAAGCTAACCGGAGGAACAAAATGAGAATAGACGATAATTTCGCAGAGGGCTTCGACCTTGTGAAGGCCATGGAAAGATTCAGAGATAACCCCACGGAGCAAGGAAAGAGGCAGTTTTTTAAAGAACTGAAGGATGCGCAGCTTCTCGTGCCATATCAGGGAGATACCATGAACGTGGCTGCATTACATAACTCTGCAGGCGAAATACTACTTCCGGCATTTACATCGC
>JBJETB010000037.1:0-11026 GCA_051883095.1 Anaerovoracaceae bacterium | reverse complement strand
ACACGTGCTCGTTTCTGTCAAGCACTTTTTTAAACTTTTTTCAAAGTTTTTCGAGGCTTTATCAGCTCTCTTTTATGTGCTGTTTTGGCGTCGGTTATTTCCGACAGCTTGACTATATTACCACCCTTTCCGTCTCCTGTCAACACCTTTTTTTGATTTTTTTCGACAAAATTCAAAAAAATTTTCAATGGTTTGATCAGAGCCTAACGGGCGTGGTTTTCTTCCTTATATAGTCCCATAGCTATATACATTATCAAAGCTATCATATTCCACACAGCGAAGAAGAAATATACTCCCCTGGCGCTGAAGGCATCAAGCATTATTCCTCCGATAAAGGTACAGACTATAGTACTCAGATTGTTTCCTACAGCATAGAATGTGGACACGGCTATGCTTGCAAGGCGCGGCTCCACCACTCTGCTGAAGTACCTCACCAGCTCCACCAGTATTATACCGTTGGATATGCCCTGCAGGAAGAAGGTTCCCAGCAGCAGCTGCCAGCTCGGGCCTGTGGCATAAAACGCAAATCTGAAAGTACACACTCCTATGGCAATGAGAAGCAGCTTTTCAGAAGATACTTTCCTATTAAAAGCCGGTATGAGGAACATAAATGGCGCCTCGCTTCCCGCCATGAGCAGAAAAGCCAGTCCTATACCGCCCAGACTGCCGCCGCCCTCTCTGAACAGATAACCGAAGTATGTGCTGTTTCCCACATTTGTTCCCATTAGGAAAAATGCACATAGCAGCAGTTTGACATATTTTTTATTCTTAAAAAGTTCTGATGCCTTGATTTTCTTTTCCGGTGAGCTGTAATGCTGCGGCTCTTTCACCCCCATTACCACAAAGGCGGCTAAGATGAACGCTGCCGAATACACATAGAAAATAATTCCCAGCCCGTGTGTCTCCGCATACTGACCTGTAACATATACCGCCAGGGCATATCCCAGTGCTCCTGCAGACCTTATTACCGCGAAGCTGTTGTCGCTTTCCATTACCAGAGAATCACACAGCCCGTGTACCGGCCCCTGGAAAAAGTACATTACAGAGTAAATGGCAGCGTAGATAATAAAGGCTTTAGTGGAAAGTCCCGCCATGGACATGAGCGCCGCTCCCGCAAACATAATTGCGATCACTCTTTTTTTATGAGATGAATTTGCGTATACTTTACCCCAGAACATTCCGCCCAGCACTGCTGCCGCTGTCCCCAGAGAAGTCACTGTACCAACCTGTGTTCCGGAAAATCCGATGGAACTCAGGTACTGGCCTATCAGCGGGCAAAGCACGCCCAGCGGACAGTATATTAAGAAATAAAGCATGAAACATCTGATCATTTTTTTACTCCTGCTCTTTTTTAACACGTAAAATAGTATAACAAATCCATCGCCTGCTAACAATAACAAGTATTAAATTATATCAATCCGGAGGTATAGCCGTGTTAATTGTAGCAATAAGAACCTTTGTGCTTTATATTATTGTCCTGATAGCCGTAAGTATCATGGGAAAATCGGAGCTTTCCAAAATGTCTCCATTTCAGCTGGTAATAGTATTCATGATAGCCGAACTGGCTGCCATGCCTATCGACGATCCGGCCACTTCCCTTATAAACGGAGTCATGGCCATCTTCACCCTCATGCTTCTGCAGGTGCTCATTTCTTTTCTGTCCACCAAATGTGAATGGATCAAAAATCTTTTTTCCGGCAAGCCCAGCATACTTATAGATAAGGGGCAGCTCAACATACGGGAGCTTCAGAAGCTGAGAATTACAAGCACAGACCTGCTGGAGCAGCTGCGTCTTAAAAACTGTCCTTCTTTCAGCAGCGTGGAGTATGCCATCATGGAATCAAACGGACAGCTCACTGTTATTCCAAAGGCTGACCAGAAACCGCTTACGCCTAAAGACATGGGACTTACGGTCAATGATGGACTGCTGCCCATGATAGTGATTTCCGACGGCACTCTTTATACTAAAAATCTGCTGGCCTCAGGGCTTTCTGAGGACATTTTCCGGAGGAAACTTGAAGCCTCAGGTATAAATTCATACGAAAGGATTTTTCTGGCCTTTTACGACGAAAACAAGGTCTTCCACGTGTATCTGCAGTCGGATAACTCTGCTCCTTTCGCTGCGGAGGTGAAAATATGAGATATCTGATTATTTCCATTGTCACCGTATCGGTTCTCATCGGCTCATGGCTCATTTTTTTCAGCTATTCTTCTGATAATATTGACGATTACACTCATTTTCTTAAAGACGAAGTGCTTCCTGCCGTTGAAGCGGAGCACTGGGATGAAAGCAACAGACTCATGAAAAAGCTTGATGAGGACTGGCACAAATATAAAAAGACGGCTCTGCTGTTTCTCGACACCCAGACCATAAACGAAATAGACTATTCCCTGGCCAGGGCTGAGAAATATGTTAAAGCCGAGGATGTTTCCAATTCGTCAGGCGAACTGAACTCGATGATAGAGCAGCTTACCTTTCTCAAGCAGAACGACGAAGTGACCTTCGCAAACATCCTTTAAATATCATATATTCTTCTATTCTTCTGGAAAAGTAAAAAAGGCCATCGCTGGCCTTTTTTACTGAATTATTTCATACATTTTTGTTGCGGCTTCTTTTTTACAAGACTCGCAGATTTCCAAAACCCTGGCTGATACAGAGCTGTTGCCGAATTCAATGTGGATGATATCACCCACCTTGACTTCAGTACCGGCCTTTGCAGGCTTACCGTTTATGGAAATACGCCCCTGATCACAAGCTTCTTTCGCTACAGTCCGCCTTTTTATCAGTCTGGAATTTTTAAGAAATTTATCGACTCTCATAACGCCTTTCATAAACCTATAATGAGCTATTAGGTTTAATATTTTTACGATCCGAAGACCGTGTTATAAAAAAGGTAATCTCTTACCTTAATTATCGGTAAATAAAATTTACTTTGTCAGATCTGTCAACTATTTGTTAACAGCGTCCTTTAAAGCCTTACCAGCCTTAAATGTAGGAGCCTTTGATGCAGCGATTTCGATGATTTCTTCAGGCTGTCTAGGGTTTCTTCCCTGTCTTGCTTTTCTTTCCTTGGTTTCGAAAGTACCGAATCCGATTAACTGTACCTTGTCACCCTTAACTAATGCTTCTTCAATGCTTGCAACTAATGCATTGATAGCTGCTTCTGCATCCTTCTTAGTAAAATTAGTCTTCTCTGCTACTGCAGCTACTAATTCAGCCTTGTTCATTTAAAGTTCCTCCTTCATAAATATAACATATAATTCCAGCACATTATCGCCCGGAACGTTCCAATTTTTTGGCTTCGTCCCATAACTCGTCCATTTCCGACAGGCTCATATCCTCGAGGGCTCTGCCGCAAGCCAAAGCACTGTTCTCAACATGAGTAAATCTTCTTATGAACTTGTCTATAGTATAATCCAAAGATGCCTCCGGGTCAATGCCTAAAAAGCGTGAAACGTTAACTGCCGAAAACAGCAGATCGCCCAGCTCCTCCTGCAGAGCCTCCTTGTCCGCAGGCTGCTCCTGGCAGCACTCCGTCAGTTCGCGTGTCTCCTCGCGCACCTTGTCAAAGGCTCCGGAAATATCATCCCAGTCAAATCCAACCTCTGCCGCCTTCTTCTGAACCTTATAGGCTCTCGTAAGGGCGGGCAGCGCCCTGGGCACTTTGGTCAGGCGGGCAGACGTCTTTTCGCTGCCATGTTCCTGTTTCTTGATATTTTCCCATTTTTCAAGGACTTTGTCAATAGATTTTGCAGTATTATTTGTGTTTTCCTGCAAAAAAACATGAGGGTGACGGCGGATCATTTTCTCGCATTCTTCGTTTATCACATCTTTAAGGTCGAATCTGCTTTCTTCCTCACCTAAAATGGAATGAAATACCACCTGTAGTAGCACATCCCCCAGTTCTTCTCTCAGATTAACCATATCTTGATTATTAATGGCGTCCACAGTCTCATATGCCTCTTCCAGCATGCCCGGTCGCAGACTTTCGTGAGTCTGAACCCTATCCCACGGACATTCAACCCTGAGAATTTTAACAATTTCATATAACCTTGTCAAGGCTTTTTCGTTGTTATCAGCAGTCTCACATAAATGAATATACTTTTCTTTAACCATTATTATTCCCTCTATTTGTCCGGTTATTTAATAAATTTGTCCAGAACCTTCACCAGCTTGTCACCCCTAGGCAGTCTTCTGATCTCATCCTCCGTTATAACCTTAAGGCTCAGCACCAGGGCACCGTAAACCACCACTCCAACTATTATGGAAAGCAGTGTGGAAATATCGTTGCTGGATGTGGCCAGGAAAATCAGCTTGAAAGCTGCAAATGCCGCCGCTCCCATAAGCACAGAAGCTATGAGAGGCTTAAGGAAGGTCATCTTGAAGTCGAAGGTGGTTCCTGAATATTTCTTTATATCCTTTATGTTCAGCACTGTGGCCACAACATAAGCAGCTATAGTTCCCAAAGGAGCTCCGTTTACATTTATAGCCCTTATTCCTACGCATACATAGGTTACCACCAGCTTGACAGCAGCACCGATAGCCAGATTTTTCACCGGCACATTCTGTCTGTCTATACCCTGCAGAATTCCCGTAAGAGTCTGAAGAGAAGACATGAAAATAATGCTGAAGCACATAAGACGCAGAGTAGGCACTGCTGCAGTAATTTCAGCCGCTGTGTCCGGTGTGAGATACAGCAGTTTCAATATAGGCTCAGCCAGAGCAAACATGCCTGCAGCGCAAGGAAAACCTATAATCATGGCTGTCCTCATTGCCAGCTTCATGTTTTCCTTTACCTCACCGAAATCCTTAAGCTTGAATCCGGCGGAAATAGCCGGAACCAGGCTCATGGCGATAGCCTGAACGAAGACCTGAGGCAGTCCGATGAGAGAGTTGCAGTATCCGCTGAATCTTCCCCACAGAGCATTGGCCTGCTCGTGAGTCCAGCCTGTGGCCTGAAGTCTTCCCATAACCACAGATGCGTCTATAGCACCCATGAGAGGCAGGATAGATGCCCCTATGGTTATAGGTATAGCTATTATAAGTATCTTTTTGACTATGCTCGAAGTGCTTTCCAGCTGGCTGTGTGATTTGTTGCGCCTTATATAACGCTTTATGGTCTTGAGGCTCAACAGATAAATAATCACAACAACGAAAAGTCCTGCCGCAGCTCCTGCCGTGGAACCGAAGGTTGCACCGGCACATACGGCCTCATATCCCGAGTCCAGCAGGAAATACGCCAGTCCCAGACCGACTACAACTCGGAAAAGCTGCTCGAAAAGCTGTGATATAGCCGTAGGATTCATATTCTGTCTGCCCTGAAAATATCCTCTGTATGCGGACATTATAGGCACCAGCAGAAGAGATGGTGCTATGGCCTCCAGAGAAAGCCTCGCTCCCGGGTTGTGCAGAATTGAATTTTCAATAAAACCCGCATTGAAGTATACTATGCAGAAAGAAGCCAGTCCCAAGGCTCCCATAAGCCAGATTGAAATCTGAAATACCTTGTGTGCTCCCTCATAGTTTTTAACTGCAATTCTTTCCGAAACCATTCTCGAAATGGCTACCGGAATACCTGCAGTGGAAATTATCAGAAACAGGGTGTATATAGGATAAACAGAGCCGTAATAGCCCATGCCGTCCTCACCGATCCACCTTGTCAGCGGTATTCTGAAGAAAATGCCTATAACCTTTACGATTATTCCGGCAATTCCCAGCACTGCCGCTCCCTTTAAAAAGTTATTTTTTGACATGATAGGAAAATTCCCTTTCTATATTAAAGCTGCTTCAGAATCTTCTCTGTGGCTTTCGTAGCCTCAAAGATAGTCTTTTCAATGTCTATAGTCTTATACTCGCCCTTTTCGTAGAGCACCTTGCCGTCTGCCATGGTAAGCAGTACATCGCTGCCGGAGGCGGAATATACCAGATTGTTCGCCATTTTATGAACAGGATGCATGTTAGGCTGGTTCAGGTCAATCACGATGAGGTCAGCTCTGTTGCCTTCTCTGATTATGCCGCAGTCCGCTCTTCCCTGACCCATGGCTCCGTTTACAGTGGCCGCTTTCAGAACCTGCTGTGGCGTTACTGCAGTCGGATCTGAGAACTTTTCCTTTGCTGCCAGTGCCATGACCTTCATTTCCTCGAAGAAGTTGAGGCTGTTATTGCTGGCAACGCTGTCGGTTCCTATGGCTACATTTATGCCCATGTCAAGAAGCTTCGGCACATTGCACACACCGCTGGCCAGCTTCAGGTTGCTTACAGGATTTGTTGCCACGGTCACGCCTTTTTCCTTAAGGATGTCGAAGTCCTCACCCTCGATCCATACGCAGTGTGCTGCTGTAGCAGGCATATCCCATGCTCCCAGACTGTTGAAATACTGCACCGGTGTCATGCCGCCGTGTCTTTCCTTGCACTCAAGGTGTTCAGACTGTGTTTCGGAAATGTGTATATGCATGTTGGCGCCGTGCTCACGTCCATAGGCTGTCACGGCCTCCACCGCCAGATGGTTTGATGTGTACTCGGCGTGAATGCTGACATCCATCTTTATTCTTTCATCATCCATATTATGATATGCTTCAAAGGTTCGTTTCATCTCCTTCATTGAAGGAAGCTGCCATACGTCTGAATCGTCAAAGTTTACGATGGCTCTGCTGATGTTTCCTTTCATGCCTGCATCTGATGTGGCTCTCACCATATCGTCGATGAAATAGTACATGTCCGTGGTGGAAACTATACCGAAACGCATGGACTCAGCCATGGTGAGCAAAGTGCCCCAGTATACGGCGTTGCTGTCCAGCTTATCTTCAAATGGGAAAATCAGCTTGTTCAGCCAGTCCTGCAGCACCATGTTTTCGCCGTAGCCGCGCATGAGTGCCATAGGAGAGTGACCGTGGGAGTTGTAGAAAGCCGGCATGAGCAGCTTGCCTCTGCCGTCATAGGTTTCGCCGAAGTCAGCTGCCCCCGATGCACTGCCTGATGCTGCAGCCGGAGCCTGGGTACCGATGTATGTAATGCGGCTGCCTTCAGTGCCTACATACATGTTTTCCTTTATCTCAAAGTTCTCGTCTAATACGGTTATATTCTTAAATAACATTTTTAAGTTCCTTTCGTTTACACAAACTTCTACAAATATAGTATAGCACAATATGGTCAGGATTTCCAAGGAGAATAGGTGAAAATTTCAGATTTCCAGGACTTCTCGGAGCTTGCCGTGACTCTTCGGAGCTTGCTTGTACTCGTTGGAGCTCACCTAGGCTCTCCGCTCCTTGCCCTTTCCACCTTTTTTTGATTTTTTTCGATTTTGGTGGAAAAAATAAGGCTCTTTCGCGTTTCTTCCGTCCTGTGACCAGTTGTATAATAATGTAAAATGTTGAAATTTCAACGTTTATCTACATCCCATTTCTTTACAGCTGCGCCGCTCTCCGCAGAACCCAAGCAAAAACTCCACCTTTTTGCCAAAAAACCGAAAAATGGTGGAGTCTGTCGTCCATTGTGAATTATGTTGTGAATTATGCGGTCACAATATGTCTTGTCTGCGCCTCATCCTTATCCTCATTCTCATCCGTATAGAAGTCCGCGAAGAGTTTCCTATTCAGATCTGCCATTTCCAGGTACACATCCCGGGCTGCATCACAATCCTGCATATCGCAGAGAGCATCCTGCACCTCTCTGTATTTCCATGCCTGCAGTTCTTTCGGCGCATTGAAGCGCTGCCACAGTTCCTCTCCTACCTCTTTGTAATCTGCATACATACTGCGGAGATTTGAAACAGCGTCTGCCATGATCAGCATTTTGAGCCTTTCATCAGCTTCGTCCAGCTCGCATATATTGGTCAGCTTGCGCACAAACCAGCTTTTGCGCTTATCCTCTGTGTGTCCGTTTACCAGTGCTGCCACGTCAGTACCGAAGTTATCCATGATATCCTTCAGGGTAACAGATGTGTCCTCAATGGTATCGTGCAAAACTCCTGCCGCCATAAGCCCGATATCTGCTTTCATGGATGAAAGAATCTGCAGAACCTCAAGGGGATGTAGAATGTACGGTCTTTCCGTGCCCTTTCTCAAAGTTCCTCTGTGAGCCTCCATGGCAAAGCTGATAGCCTTTTCCAGCAGACCGTCTTTATCATCGTAATAAATCGGCCTTTCATTTCTTTTTTCTTCAATATCAGCCCAGATAGTTTCGTAAACCTGTCTGGTGTTCTCATTGAAGCACGCAAAAAGTATGGTCATGCCATACTGAGGGTTTACTTTGAGCCAGTCGGAAACCGCATTCAGAGCAACACGGGTGGCTTCTTCCAGCGGATAACCGTATACTCCTGTGGAAATAGCCGGGAAAGCGATGCTGTGTATGTCGTTGGCTCTGGCCAGTTCAAGGCAGTTCAGATAACAGTTTCTGAGGAGCTTCGGATCTTCCTCGCTTCCCGAGTAGATGGGTCCTACTGTGTGAATAATGTAATCTGCCTTAAGATTATAGCCTCCTGTAATTTTTGCTTCACCGGTTTCACAGCCGTGAAGAGTTCTGCACTCCTTCAGCAGTTCAGGACCTGCCGCACGATGAATGGCTCCGTCCACTCCGCCTCCTCCCAGAAGGCTGTTGTTAGCGGCGTTTACGATACAGCCGGTTTCCGCAGTGGTTATGTCCATTGTTTCGAAACAGATCAGATTTTCCTTTCCGGCCGACATCTTGGTCCTGAAAATGAACTCGATGAGTTCCTTAAACAGGTGGATTCCGTTTCCCCAAGGATTTAACATGGCACCGTCTACATCCGGATTCATAAAAACCGTGTCCAGAAATGTTTCTATATCAGCACGTGTGTAATCCGTCGGTTCTCCCTTTGACAGTTCTTCGTCAGAGGTAAAGCAGGCGATATATGTTTTGCCGTCTTCCATGTCTATGGTCCGCATTACAGGATCATCAGGGTTCTGAACCGGAATGAGGAACTGCTCTCCTGCGTTCATTGCCTGCCTGATAGCTTCCACAACCTCCATAAAGGTATCCCCGTTTCTGCGGGTCAGAAATCCATCTATGGCTTTTTCTATTGTCATGACGTGTACCTCCTTAGTTTTTTGTTAATGTGTATTTTGTATTTGGGTTAACCGTTGCCGGAAACAGTCTCGCCCGTCCAGCTATTGATGCCGCCGAACTCTACGATATTGGTATAGCCCTGTTTTGCCAGCTTCTCAGAAGCCTGTTTGCTGCGGTTGCCGCTGCGGCAGTAGACGAGAATGAGCTGATCCTTGTCAGGAAGCTCCGGAATATCCTCGGTTCCGATAGTTTCGTTAGGAATGCAGATTGCGCCCGGAATATGGGCAGTCTCATATTCCTCCTGCGTGCGTACATCGAGAATGATGTAATCCGTCTCTTCTTCCATCATGGCAGCCGCTTCTTCTGAGCTGACCTGACGATATGAATCAGTATCTTCAGCCGAAGATCCGCATCCTGTAAATATCAAAGCTGCCAGCAGGATTATCACTGCCGCCGGCAAAATCGCTGTAAATTGCTTCATTTATTGTCCTCCTGTGTCAGTCATCATCGTCTTTTTTGCGTTGATATGGAGACCGGTCAGGTATCCATTTATCTTTCATATCTGATTTCCTTTTTAATATATTATTTTCGGTTGTAATTCAAGCGGAGTTGTGGTATATTGGTGTCAAGAGGAAAACCGTTGAAAACGGCTAACCTAACAGTAAAAAAATAACTGCCGTGGTTTCAAGCAGCGGGCGGTTATTTTTTTATGGAAATAGTTATCCGAAATCTACCAATGGAGATCGTGATTCTAACCATAATACCACCTTCCTTCAATCCAAAATTCCCTTTGAATTTCGGAAGGTTAACCGCTTCTGGCTTGTCCTCTTGACGTTATAATATTTTTTGAAATTATTTAATCATCAAAGAAAGAATTATCCCAGCTCGTGCCATGGCTGTCCGTGTAAGTGGTGTCATAGGGATGGGTTTCAAAGAAATCCACAGCTTCGCCGTCGTATGGACCTCCGGATGGTCTTTTCCCTTGATTGCACTTTCTTGCTATAGCTTCCGGAAATCCCCGAAAGGCAATAGGCAGAAGCATAATCAAAGTAACAATGCTTAGCCCTAACATTAAAAGTATGAGCAGCACTGAAGGCTTTCCCATTTGTCCATCTAGTTCTTTTTCACAGATAAACGCTATAACACCTGTGCCAAATCCGATAATGCATCTTATTGTATCAATATGCTGTATGTCCTTTTCCGGTTTCTTCTCACTCATTTTGGCTCTCCTTTGTTTTATTCCCCTCTGTATTTATAATAGTAAAACATGGGCTGTCCGAAAATCAGGACACCGCTTGAGATTTTGTGTGTGACTTCCTAAATAACCGCATTGGTCCTCTGTCAAGATTTCGTCCGCCGGAGAAGTTTTCGCTATGAGTCTATTTTACTTATTGAAAATTAAACTATTCTGTGGTATATTGATGTCAAGAGGAAAACCGTTGAAAACGGCTAACCTTCACGATTACTGGAATAATCGCCTCGGTTGCAAGTGATGGCGATTATTTTTTTATGGAAACAGTGATTCGAAATCTGCCAATGGAGATTGTGATCCTAACCATAATACCACCTTCCTTCAATCCAAAATTCCTTTTGAATTTCGGAAGGTTAACCGCTTCTGGCTTGTCCTCTATCATTTTAAAATGCGTTTAAGTAATAATTTAAGGTTTCACTTTTCATTAACTTATTTAATTTTCTTTATAACATTATATACTATATATACTATTTCTTTTACTTGAAATAATCAATCAAACTATCAATTTCTTCTTTTAAGTAAGAAAAAACATTTCTTAATGTTTCGTTATCCATTTCACAAATTGTATCACAAAATTTCATTTTATCAAATTGCATAATTGTGTTGGTTTCACCATAATCCCCTTCTTTTATCTTTTCAGAATAGAACGGCTGTAAATCTATTCCGTCCAAAACCAACGCATTTTCAATTCCTTTGTAAACGGTAAACCACATACGTTCTTCTCAGGGCCTCGCTTTTTTGAGATAATT
>JBJETB010000036.1:0-2365 GCA_051883095.1 Anaerovoracaceae bacterium | reverse complement strand
TAGGCTAAAAGCAAAGGATCAGGACGTTTGCGTTCTTCCTAATTGTAAGCTTCCCTAAAAGGGAAGCTTACACAGTTAATGTCATATATTAACCTCCCTTTTTTAATTCGAGTCAAAAAGTGTCCGATAATTTTCTAAAAGTTCTAATTATAGCACATTCAGACTATCTTGAAATAACACGATATTTGTCAAGATAAAAATAATTCCTTGGGAATTAGATCTATCGTAAGGTGTTCATTTGATGTACGGAAATATAGATAGTAATATCCATAGATAATTGACATTAAGCGATGATTCATAAAACTGTCCGCCTTATTGCTTATATGAACATACAATGATAAACCGGTATTAAGACCAATTGTCCGTCTTTTCGCGAGTCTTTTGTATATACAAGATATCTCATTCCTATGTGCTGCGAATACTTCTTGCAGAACTCGTCAAGTGATTTATGTGTCTTGTACCCTGACGATTTGACTTCAACGGGACATATTTTAAAGCCCCGTGAAAGCAAAAAGTCTATCTCATAGTTGTGCTTGCCGCTTGCCGTTGGCCAGGTATGATAGTAGAGTTTCTCACCACGGGCGCGCAGCATCTGAGCTACAACATTTTCATATACATAGCCAAGATCCGTGGCCAACTTGTCACTAAGCAGTTTCTGGTAAATGATATTCTCTGTAACTTCTTTGTCCCAGAATGCCATTGTGATGAAAAGGCCTGTATCTCCGACATACATCTTGTACTGCTCAATATTCTTGTGCTGGGACAGGCCTGTGGACGGATCGTTTGCGTGGTAGGAGAAATTGACGACCAAACTGTCTTCCATATCCTGAATGAGTTCGTTCATCTCGTCTTTATTTTGGCTACGGCCCAGGACGCTGACAACTTGATATCGGGATGCATTCCCGGATAACTGTGATGGAGCAGCCATAAACAAGCGAGTGGCACGACCAGTAGGATCTATCTTTCGGAAATCGTCAGCATAGAGTTCGATTATCTCCCGTTTCGTGGCATCAACGGCGCTCAAGTTATTTGTATCAAGATAGGTATTGACGGCCTGGGGCATTCCGCCGACCAACATATAAAGACGGAAATCACGCATCAGTTTTCTGCAGGTAGCATCACCGACTCCCTGATGCTTCTCAAAAGTTTCTTTCATAAGTGGAACAGTAGCAGAATCACCAAGCGCCCAGCGGAATTCTTCGTAATCCATCGGATACATTTCAATACGTGTTTCCTCACTTGGAATGACAATGCCATGAGTATTCTTCTTTATGGAAAGAAGAGAACCGGTCTCAATGTAGTCGTACCTATGGTCTTTCACCAGATACTTGATAGCTTCACGTACTTTGGGGGCTTTCTGGATTTCATCGAATATGATGACAGACTTGCGTTCCTCAAGGCGTACATTGTAGATAAACTGAAGCTGGAGAAAGAAACTGTCTCGGTCACTGATATGCTCAATGGCTTCCCAAACGGCATCTGGAGCATCTGCAAAATCCACCTTAATGTAGGAGGTGTATTCATTTTTGGCAAATTCTTCAGCAATGGTTGATTTGCCAACACGTCGGGCGCCCTTGATAAGAAGAGCGGTGCTACCATCTCTGGTCTGCTTCCACTCACGTATTTTTTCGTAAATCTTACGTTTAAAAATGCGTTCAGGATATTCCATAACCCTCAAATTTTAATTGTTGTGCAGAAGCAAAAGTACAGCAATTTAACGGATTCTCAAAATATATTCTCAGTGATTATGTATGAAATCTCAAAATTTTATACTTTTATAATAAAAACCACCCTCCCCAGAAAACTCTCTGCGGAGGGTGGCGTTGCATTATGGCCTTGCGGCTAATTGATAGTTCTGAAAGGCGTTCCGTTGATTGTGATGCTCTTGATATAGATCATACTCATCGGGATTGCCTGTTCACTGATGAAAGAGATGTCACCGTACCCAGCTTCAACCTCTTCTGTGAACTTGTACTGCACGGCCTCGCCGTCTTCGTCTGTTGCGATGTCAATCACTACTTCTGTGATGTTCTCGCAATTCGTGCCGCTCAGGCAGATGGTCATCTTCTGTTCCGCTGGCCACCAGACGGAATCCGGTGTTTCGGCATCCGGCTTCAGCATCATCAGACCATTCATATAGTCGTAGTACAGTTCACTGACAACAGGTGCTGCATCAGCTTCACCTGAGTCATCCGTAGTCTCATCCGGATTTACAGGTTCCTGGACATCATCCGGGTCAGAGCCTTGCCCTGAGTCCCCACCGGTCGCGTCCCCGGGTTCGTCAGGTCCAGGGATGACCGGAGCAGTCATCTATCCAAGACGGACAGCCTGCATCATTTCTCCGGACTTCTCGCCGGTTACGGTG
>JBJETB010000035.1:0-11290 GCA_051883095.1 Anaerovoracaceae bacterium | reverse complement strand
TCCGTTCTCGTTCTTTCAATTTTAACATTTTATCATATCCCAGCGCATTCTACAAATAGAAAACGCCCTGCATCCGCAGAGCGTCTTTCGTGTTCTTCTATATTTTATACCGCCCGGAACATCTTCTGGGTCACAGGTTTCTCACCTGTGGTCTTTTCCAGTTTCCTTTTGGCAGCGTTTTCGGTCGATCTCAGCAAAGGATGGATTACCATCGGATTAATATTCACATCATTTCACCTCTGGATCGCAAAGAGGCCCCATCGGAGCAGCCATGAATAGATCATTTCGGTAACAGCAGGCTTTGCAAGTGGAACGCTTTGCGCATTCTTTTTTCTCACCTTTTTATCAGTAACACGCTGATACTTCTACTCCAACAGTTATCCCACCTTATATATTTTTTCCAGTTCTTGCAGGATATGTTCTTTACTTCGACCCACGATACCAAGCTGTTTCAAGTCCACTTCTTCACCAGCCATTCTACTGACAAAAATATGTATATCATCCCGCACACTCGCCGGCGCAGGAATCTGAATGCTGGAATCAATAAGCTCCGTCAGCCGGAATACATCATTTTTATGTTTTCGTATGTTTTTGCTGTCAACGTGCTCTCCAGAAGCCTTACGGTCTGATAGGTCAATCCACGCCTTTGCTTTAAAAGGAATCAGATATGCAGCGTCCAAAACTGTAACACCTGCCGCATTTGTCTTTCCAGCTTTCAAAAAGGCATAGTAGTCATCATCCAACAGGATTGCAGAAAGGCTGGATATATCGTCTTCCATCGGTAGGGGCGTCAATACAGCATCCTCTGAAAGTGGTATGGCATCCAGCCTACGTGTGAACAGTTCAACCATTGCAGGATACTGCTTTGACACAGGATGACTAAACCGATAAAACTGCGGCACGCCGGAACTTTTATTACAGTGCTGGTATCCTGCCGCTTTGACATACTCCCAAAACGTCCTTCCAAAATCCGCACTAATCGCCTCTACGATCAGCACAAGATCAATGTCCTTTGTGGCACGGAAGTCCATGCCTTCTTCTGTCATCAGGACATCGCATGCTGTCCCACCGATGATTACATACTGCTCCTCAAATCCTTTGAACCACTCCTTGAAGCTATCAATCCCTGTTACCATCTATCTTCCTCCAAACTTGATCTAACATTTCTTCCACAGCCTCTTCCACACGCTCATCGGCATCGTTTTCAAGTGCCAGAGCAAGCGAAAGAGGGTCTACGGTTTCTGTCCCGGCCAGCTTTTTCGGATCATACCTCCATAACTCTACAGCAGCCTGTGTCTGTCCATTCTGCAATTTCTTTGTGGCAACACTACTCCATCTGGAAATACTGTTCGCCGCATAACATACCACATTCGGCTCATTGAGCATCGAATATTCAGCCAGCGCTGTATATCCGCTTTTGAGCAACGTATCCTGTATTTGTTCGAGTGGAATATAAACGGTCCGCTTCACCGGATTCTGAAAGTTATCGTGAGCCTTTTTGAATAGCTCTTCCGGGGATAATTCTGAGTAAAGAACTTTTTGAACGCCATCCTTTTTCGTTCTCAGCAATCCCAGTTCTTCCAGCTGTCTGACTGCCCTGGACACGGATGTGGATGTCAACTTCAAATCTATAACAGCACGGCTCATAATCTGCTTTCCGCCACCATGATAGATATAATACAGTAGCACCATCTGAGACGCTGGCAGGAGTTCATTTTTATCGATCTTTTCTGCATCTGAACGTTCCTGTAAATAGACCGCCATGAATGGCAGATAGACCTGCTTACCATCTACAACAAATGGAACTTTCTCGCGCAGCAAATATTCCTTTTGACGATAGGTCAGCTGATCCAAAATCAGTACCACAGGGATATTTTTCAATTTTTGAACACGGGCAATATGTTTTTTCAGTGTTCCGACTGCTTCCAACTCCGTAACCGGGTATAAAAAAAACACTTCAATGCCATCCAGCACAACCTTTCGGATCCGGTATCTGGACGTTATAAAATTAGGAAGATGCAAGTTTTCCATTGATTTGTACGTTACCTGCATATCCAGCAGTGTTTTTAGATACTCCACGCAATCATCTCCATTCTAAACTTTTTTATTGTATTTTAACATAATTGAAGTTAAAAATCAAATTTTAAGTTGAAATTATAAGAGCAAAAAACCTCCGAAGATGAACAAACTTCTCATCCCCGGAGGTTCTTGTACTTTTTCTTCCCATTCAGTACCTCTTTCACTTTCTCCGGCACCTCAATCAGACCAAACCGGAAGAAAATCGGGTAAATATAGGACACGCCTCGTAAATCACCCAGAGCCTTGGGGCGATCTACGATCCCAGCATTCTTACTATTCTCATATGCTTTCAGAACAGTGGACATGGTAAGTGACTTTGATTCTCCTCTCCGGTCAATCCACAGCTCTTTCGTATACTCTCCGCTGCGTCCTTTTCTGATCTCATAAGAAAACTGCAATCCGGTTACCGTGTGGAATTTGTACCCTTGAAAAAGAAGTAACGCCTCCCACAAGGTAGTAGCATCCACAATCTGCTTCACCGCCGCTTTTCTTTTTCGATACAGCTCACACCGATCTGCGTTGGATGAAACTTCGGATTCTTTGTAGGGAATTTTGGAATATGGCAGGTAGGCATTGATGGAAGCCCGGGATAAACCAAGGATGCTCTGTATCTCCTCCGGCTCCTTCCCGGCATTCTTTAACTCCTGTATTTCTTGTGTGATGGAGTAGTGCAGCTTTCCACTGGTAATCAGAAGTTTTCTGACCTTCAGTTCTGCCAAATCAAGCTCGATTGCCGTTGCCTTGATCTCCTGCTTCTCCTCAAAGACATCATCCACCGTGGATAGTAATTCTTGCATCACTGTTATCGGGTCGTATGTTTTTTTACGTGGTCTGCCAGTTTTCATGTTAATCTAATTCACAACCTTTCAACCTCTATGTGTTAATTATCATGTTAATCTAATTCAGATGGTGAAGAAAACGGGCAGTTTCCTACTGCCCTGAATTTCACACCTCCGTTTCCGCTATTCTGTGAACTTCATAGAAATTTAGGAGGCAACCAGTAAAAATGGTACTGCGGAATCCCGCCTCTGGCGGAACCAGAGAAATGCCCTGGAGGGGCTAAGATTAAACCCCCATTTGAAATGGGGGTGCTAACTTAGACTTGCCATCAAAAAGCTATGTTGCTACATAAGATTGAATATGCATGAAATTTATTGAAATTTTAGTGAATATTCATTTGCGGTTTACTCTCTTTATCGGCTGTTTCGCGTACCTGACACCGGGTAATCTCCCTTTTGCTTCTTCCGGGGTTTTCGGCCACTGGAACTTCATCTGGTCAAGCAGTTTTTTCGATGCCAGGATAAAACCATTCCGGTCATAACGCAGGACTTTGACGGCGGTTTTCCTTCGGTTGCAGAAAATAAATACACAGCTTTCCTCATAAGGATCCAGCTGGTATTTCAGGCTGATCAGGGCTGACAGGCCCGGGGCACCTTTCCGGAAATCTGTCGCCCCGCATGCAATAAAGATGTGGTCTGCATCCTGGAGAAATCGTTTCAGCATAAGGTTCGGAGATGACCAAAGAGTTCAGCAGCAAGCCCGGCATCGTTGGAATCCGATATCTGCATTTCAAGCCCATTCCACGAAACCCGCAGATTTCCGTGGATCAGAGGATGTGAAGAGACAGGAGTTTCTTTCTGAATCTCTGCAAACAGGATCTGACCATCTGCTTTACCACTGTCGGTATTTCTAACTTTTTTGAACCAATAATAGTAGCTGTCTTTGGATATGGAATTCCGGGCACACCATTCTTTTACCGTAAGGCCGCTGGTTTCCCTGTCAGCAATCAGCTGACGCCATTTATCAATATTTGTCATGGTAATATACCTCCCTGGATAGTTTCAGAAAGCATATCACATTTCTACGGTGTTTCCGATACGCCTTCTTTTGAAGCACTTACTTATAAACAGAATAAGCTCATCATTTATCCTATACTACAAAAATCAAATAAATTCAAGAAAGTTTCTGAAGGAATTGAAAATTTAGTATATGAATTGAATAGAAAAAGTTCACGTACTCAAAAGCACTCTTTTGTAAGAACTATTAGTCCTATTACAAGTATACACCAGATTCATTTTAAGTGGCAAAAATGTATCCTGACAACAGATTTACTTTTCCTCTTTCCTGTAAAATCTTATTCATCAATGTTCAACAATCTTCTGATTCAAGTTAGTCTACTTCTTTATACTCCACATCTATTACTTCATCTTTTATATTCTGGAAGATATCATTTTCGACATCGGTGGACACATGTTCAGGATTGCTGAGCATGGTATCACAAAGAACATCTTTCAGACGATAACAGCAAGGCTTAAAAGTTGCATATGTTAAACCACCGCCGATTACTCCGCCGACAACAGGAATAGCTTTCTTGAAAAATCCGGCAAAGATTTCTTTGGTCATACTTACACTGAACCATTTTGCTACTGATTTTACGATTGGATAGATAGCTCCTTTGGTGAGAGCTGCCTTCATAAGTTTTTTTTCCACACCGACGGCCAATGCCTTTGCCATTGCCTTGATAGCATTATTTGCATTTGCCACACCGTACATAATACCCAAGCATATGGTCAGGCAGTTTATGGTCTCAGAATCCAGTTTGATTGCTTCTTCTGAAGTGTCTAATTCCGGAAATCCATATAAGTAAAGCAATTTCTGGGCAGCTCGAAGCATATAGCCGTAATACTGAGCGATGTCGGCTGGAATGGTTGCTGCCATTGCTGCACCACCTGGCAAGCCCAGTGCAACAGAAATTCCGGATACAGCATTACGTTCGAACTTGATTACTTCATCTGCAATTTTATCAATTTCTTCAGATGAAATTCCTGCCAAAGCAGGTGTCTTTGCAATGGCAGTATTGATGACTTCCTGTGGATGATTCTTAAAGAACTCTTTCTCCAGGAAGTCTGCACGATTGATTTTTACACCGGGAACCTTCAATGCCATGAGAATAATATCTACGCTATCGATTTCTCCATTTCCATCCTGATCAAGTGCATTGATGATAGCCTGTTGAGAAACTACAACGGCTTCTTTAGTTTTGGTTGCAGCTCCTTTCGCTTTATCTACAGCAAATTCACTACCGGTACTGATACCTTTTGCGATGGAATTGGCAGTTTTTTTAAAATTAAATTTGACCATTTTTTATGTCTCTCCTTTACATATGTAATTACATAATAGTGCATGTTTATTTTGCGAATTATCAGATTTGGAGAAGCCGTAATAATCTGAAATACATCTGCAAAGTGTTTTCTTCAGTATATCATGAAAATTACTTTGTAAATAGAAAAAACGAGGAAAAAAGCTATCAGAATGAATCAATTCATTACTTACCATTTTGCGCAGGTATTCTGGAGTTTGATAGACTGGCATAGCGTTAAAAGTTTACTTTCTCCCCTACATCTCGGGCGCAGATTTTTTCAATGATGCCACATTTGTACATTCTTTATCAAGATACTGTTCCAGTATCTGTCTTTTAGTATTAACTACTTGTGCAGCCTGTTCCGTAGCATCTAATTTTGTCTTGCTTTCCCTTTCTGCATCTGCAGCCTTTGCATCTTCTCCTGAAAGAGTGCAGCATTCATGTTTTTCGTGATTCTGATTCCATGCCTCTGAAGCACAATAGTTGCTCCTTCATGCAGTCGCAATTCTGTATGGTGTTTCCTTTCAAATAATTCCTTATTTTTTACTTCTTGGTAGCGTTTTTCGACAGGCAGGGTTTCTTCATATTGGTTCACATAATAGATGATCGCCTTCAGAGTTTTGATTTCCTTATCCAGCTTTACTATTTTGTTGCGGGCATCCTTTAATGCTTTACGATAGGATTCTTCTTCAGCCTCCAGTTCTGCAAAGCTTTCTGTTGCGGCAAATACTTTTGCAGCTATTTTCAGATTCTGTCGTCCCTGCCATGCACGCAGTCCGGGACTGTTTTTCAGTTTTTCTTCAGATATTTGAATCAGAGCAGTAGGAAGCGGTGCGTTGATTGGAATTGGATGTTTTTTTCTGAATCTGCTCATCTGTTCCTGAATCAGAACATCTGCATGTTCTTCAATCCGTTGGATGATCCGTTCTCGGGTGAATTCCGTTCCGAGGGATTTTGCGGATCCGCGCACGAATCGTTCTTTTCCGGAGGGGCGGAAGGCGATATACTTTGAACTGCTGTCATCCGGGTTTTCTCCCTTTATTTCATATCCTCTGGAGCGTAGAAGTTCCAGAAACATTTCATATGAAGAGGATTGCGCTATGGCATCGTTGATGTCACGGCGCATTTTTTCTTTCCAGGATTCTCCTTTCTTTTTGGATTCCCATTCATTGTATTTATGTTTCGCGTACCTGACACCGAGTAATTCTCTCAAGAATTGGGTGTGTGGTGGGTGTGATCCACCATCCCTACTTTTCCACACGACTTTACTACTTCAATTGGATAAACCTTTTTTAAAGGGGGTTTTTCGGAGTTTTTACTTTTGTGTCCAAAATCCCCTTACCGGTTCACTCTTTTTGACTCTTACATTATATCACGGATGTGGTGATGAGGCTAGGTTTTTATAGTTGAGCTTCCTTCAAATATCTACTAACTGCATCCTGCCATGTCGGAAGTGGTTTGAATCCAACATCTACAAGCTTACTTTTATCCAGTCTGCTATTTACTGGTCTTACGGCTTTACTCAATCCATACTCCTCTGTTGTTACCGGAGTTACCTTTGTTGTTAAGCCGTATTGCTTATAAAACTCCACACAGAAGTCATACCATGAAATGTAGCCACCTTCGTTCGTTGCGTGGTAATAACCATATTTCTCTGACTCACACATATCAACAAGCAATCTTGCAAGATCGAATGTGTACGTTGGAGTGCCAATTTGATCATTTACCACTCTTACTTCATCATGCGTCTTGCCTACGTTGATCATTGTCTTGATAAAGTTCTTACCATTCAAACCAAATACCCATGCGATACGAACGATGAAATACTTATCAAGTGTTCCACTTACTGCAAGCTCACCCTCAAGCTTGGTCTGTCCATATACATTGAGCGGCTTGTAATCCTTGCAGTCTGGTTTCCAAGGTTCTGTACCCTGTCCATTAAAGACATAGTCGGTAGAGAGATACAACATCTTACAGTCAATAGCTTTACAAGCATCACCAATATTCTGTGTTCCTCCCGCATTAACGGCTCTCACCTTTTCCACCTTATCATCATCCTCTGCCATATCCACAGCGGTCCATGCAGCACAATGAATAACAGCGTCCGGTTTTATCTCAGTGATAACCTTCTCTACTGCATCTTTGTCAGTAATATCGAGACCCACATAAGGCATAGTTGTTACAGCACTTCCATCTGCCACTCCAGAATACTCTCCAGCAATATCTGAACCAACGCCTTCATGACCCCTTTTATTCAATTCATTTATGACATCATGGCCCAACTGACCATTGACGCCGGTTACAAAAAACTTCATGATTACTTTCTCTCCTTGTAGTTTTTCTCGATCCAGTTTAGATACTCACCAGAAGTACACTCTTCTATCCACTTTCTTCCCTCTTCTGACATATACCAGTCGATGGTAAGAACAATGCCATCTTTGAACATTGTTGTAGGAGCCCATCCAAGTTCAGCCATTGCTTTGGCAGGATCAATTGCATATCTCTGGTCGTGACCATGTCTGTCGGCAACGTGTGTGATGAGGCTTTCAGGCTTTCCAAGTTTCTCAAGAATAATCTTTACAATTTCGATATTTGCTTTCTCATTGTGGCCACCGAGGTTGTATACTTCTCCGACTTTGCCTTTTTCTAATACTGCAAGGATTCCGTAGCAGTGATCCTTTACATAGAGCCAGTCACGAACATTAAGTCCCTCACCGTAAACCGGGAGTGATTTGTCGTGAGTAGCATTATGAATCATGAGCGGAATCAGCTTTTCGGGGAACTGATAAGGACCATAGTTGTTGGAACAACGGCTAATGGTAACCGGTAAGCCATATGTTCTGTGGTATGCAAGAACTAGCAGGTCTGCAGAAGCCTTGGAAGTAGAATATGGTGAAGATGTATGTATTGGAGTCTCTTCTATGAAGAATAGGTCTGGTCTGTCTAACGGCAGATCGCCATATACTTCATCAGTAGAAACCTGGTGATATCTTTCAATGCCATACTTCCTACAAGCATCCATCAACACAGCTGTGCCCATGATATTGGTTTCAAGGAAAATGCCAGGATTTGTAATAGAGCGGTCTACATGAGACTCTGCGGCAAAGTTGACAACAATATCCGGCTTCTCTTCTTCAAAAATCTTATCAATGGCTTCTCTGTCTCTGATATCCATCTTGTAGAACTTATAGTTCTCGTTTTTTAACTCTTCTTCGATAGTGGAAGGATTCGCAGCATATGTACAAATATCCACATTGATTACTCTATACTCAGGTCTTTCTGCCAAAAGCAATTTGCAGAAGCAGTTTCCAATAAATCCAGTACCACCTGTTACTAAAATAGTCTTCATCCTCTATTCTCCCTCTCAAATCCTTAGCAATTCTCGTTATATACAAACTGATTGTCTGAATCAGTTAATGCCGGTCCAATTTTATCCTTCTCGGATAATACAGGTTCAATACCGTTTAATAATGCACCCCAGTTTATATTTACTTCCGGAGCATCGTATCTCATGCCACCTTCTGATGGTTTGTTATAGACGTTGTCACACTTGTATCTGAACTCAACATCACCGGTCAGCGTCAAAAATCCATGGGCAAATCCTCGTGGAATGAAGAACTGTCTATGGTTTTCTGCAGATAATTCCACAGATACCCACTGACCATAGGTTGGACTACCTTTTCTAATATCCACAGCCACATCAATAACGGTTCCTTTTGTGCAACTAACCAACTTCGCCTGAGCATATGGGGGATTCTGCCAGTGAAGCCCGCGCAGAGTACCTTTCTGAGCTGAAAAGCTCATATTATCCTGTACGAATTCCGTCTTTATCCCCAAAGCCTCATACTTTGGTTTATTATATGTCTCAGTAAAATATCCCCTGTGGTCACCAAACACATCTGTTTCAATAATCAGAACACCGGGTATTTTTGTTTCAATTGCTTTCATTATCCACGTACCTTCCCTTCTGCAACAGCCTTCAGGTGAGCACCATACGAAGACTTACCATATCTCTCGGCCGATTCAAGCAGTTTTTCTTTATCAATCCATCCATAACGGAAAGCAATCTCTTCCGGAGCAGAAATCTTGATGCCCTGTCTTTTCTCAATCATCTGCACAAAGTCTGCAGCTTCGACCAGACTATCCATTGTGCCTGTGTCAAGCCATGCAAAACCACGGCCAAGGAGCTGAACGTCCAGCTTTCCATCTTTTAAGTACATTTCATTCAGAGTAGTAATTTCCAATTCCCCACGAGCACTCGGCTTTATTTCTTTAGCTTTCTTATCAACTCCTGCTGGATAGAAATACAGGCCAGTAACAGCATAGTTAGATTTAGGATTCTTTGGCTTCTCTTCAATTAATGTGGCTTGTCCATTCTCATCAAACGTAACCACACCGAAACGCTCTGGATCCGAAACATAATATCCAAAAACTGTGGCACGACCGTTTACTTCAGCATCTTCCACAGCTGCTTTAAGAATCTTTCCAAATCCATTCCCGTAGAAAATGTTATCTCCCAAGACCATGGCACCTGCTTCTCCGTTGAGAAACTCTTCACCAATGATAAATGCTTGAGCAAGTCCATCTGGAGATGGCTGTATTTTATAAGAAAGGTTTACACCAAACTGAGATCCATCTCCCAGAAGTGCTTCGAATCTTGGAGTATCTGTCGGTGTTGATATAATAAGAATGTCCTTAATTCCCGCCAACATTAATGTTGATAACGGATAATAAATCATCGGTTTATCATAAACCGGAAGTAACTGCTTACTTGTTACCATTGTAAGCGGATAAAGTCTTGTGCCGGCCCCTCCGGCTAAAATTATTCCCTTCATTTTTGAGTTCCCCCTAATAGTTATTTGACAAACACCATTTCAATCAATCCCATGAGAGTACATATAATGATCTCTGTTTTCTTCCAATTCAATAGATTTATCTATACAATATTGTGGTAGCAGCGACCATTGTTCTTATCGGACAGCGTGTTCTTCAGTACCAAGCCTGCCATTCAGGACTTGGAGTGGACAGATTTATGAGTCTGTCCGCTCCTTTTTTCAGTGGGACATTTTATTCTCAGCGGGACACTGGCTTCTCATTTTTCTCGACCCGTGACAGCTATCGCAGATGCGATCAATACTGATGTAAAAGGAGACAATGACCGGATCCAGACTCAGATCACTACAGCCTTGCAGGATAATCCAAATCATTGTATCATCTTCGACGAATGTGAATACCTTCACCGGGGCAACGTCAGTAAGATCGATGTCTTACGTCAGATCTACGATCAGACAGGTGTACCATTCGTTCTTTGTGGCACTTATAAGCTCAAAAACCTGTTAGTAGGCAACGATAAAGATGAACATGATCAGCCAAAGATCTTCCGCCGGCTGTTAAAATCAGAATTCAATATCATAAAAAAAGAGGAGATCCTTACCTATCTTGACCGGTTAGAAAAACCCTATGCAGTATCTTTTTCACAGGAAGCACGGACACAATTATTCTCATTATGTCGAGACCGCGGAAATGGTGGTCTTGGAATTATTATTGCACTGCTTGAACTGATCTTTTCTATCGTCCGTCCTGAATGGAAAGACATCACGAAAAAGATTCAATATCAGGAAGCACAAAAGAAGAAATCTGCTTTCAAACAAGATGATGAAGCATTGGACTGCTCTGTTAAAATAGATGATCCGCCAGAAGATTGCAATATCCCGAAAGATACAGAAAGCCTTGCGTTTTGCCGATGTCTCAAAACTAAACGTTGTTATAATTGATAAGAACACCATCCGGGATGCCTGCAGATTCAAGATGACAAAATAATTTTCCAATACACATATAGAAAGACTTCACCCGGACAAACAATGCCGGGTGTTATTCGTAACAAAATCACTAATCCAACCGTTCCTACAATCAAATATGCGGAACCAAGCAATAAGATAATCGCACAAGAATATATGTTCTGCATATGGCGTGCTGTCATTTTTTACAAAATACCGGCATTTCGAATCGGATGAAATTATAGCTTTTCAATAAAATAACGCAAACCCTTGACATGAGTGCTATGCTTAT
>JBJETB010000034.1:0-2389 GCA_051883095.1 Anaerovoracaceae bacterium | reverse complement strand
GTATGGGGCAAATATATCGTCACAGAGGGATGTGGAGGCTCTTTTACTGTTACATAAATTCAACTTGGAGGTGCGAGATGCAAGTCAGAAGAGGTGATATCTTCATTGCCCGGCTACCGGAGGGCATCGGAAGTGAGCAGGGAGGAACAAGACCCGTAGTGGTTATTCAGAATGATATTGGCAACAGATACAGCCCTTTGGTTATTGTTGCGGCTGTGACTGGTCAAAGAAAACAAAAAATGCCAACACATGTGGTTTTGAATGAGGAAGGACTGGCAAAGTCATCTCTGCTGCTTCTTGAATCCATATATACTATAGACAAGGCACGCCTCATTAAGCGTATAGGCACACTAAGCGAAAGAACACTTGCCAAGATGGATAAAGCAGCAGCAATAAGCATTGGAATATCGCCGAAATATTTTACAAAGTGAAGGTCATATTTCCGTATTCATGACCATAAAATTTAAGAAAAAGGACAAGCTTAAGGGGGAAGAGAAAATGGGTAAAAAGGGAAATCAGTATTACATATATGATCCGAATCCAAATAAAGATACCAGTGGAGAACTGATTAAAATAATCGCCGAAGTAGCAGCACGAAAGATAAAAGAACAGTTGCATCACGAAAATATCGCCAATATATAAGATGAATGTGTCAAGTGTGCAGTTGCAGCAATTCACACATTATTCTGCAGAAAGAAAATGTGATAGTATTTCGTAAGAAAATACGAAAGCGAGGACAAAAGGATGAACATTGCAGCTTATTGCAGAGTATCAACAGACAAAGAAGACCAGTTGAACAGTCTGGAAACACAAAAAGAGTTCTTTGGAGAATACTGTAACAGGACGGGTGACCGCCTTGTAAATGTATATGCCGACGAAGGAATTTCCGGCACAAAGACCAGAAACAGGACTGCATTCCTGCAAATGATGGGGGATGCGGAAGAAGGGTTGTTTGAAGCGGTAGTCGTAAAAGATATATCGCGTCTTGCCCGTAATACTGTTGATTTGCTCCAGAGTGTGCGCAGACTGAAGGCACTGGGAATTGAAACGATTTTCCTCACAGCCAATATGACCAGCATGGGGAACAGTGAATTTGTACTGACCATTTTCGGGGCACTGGCACAAGAGGAAAGTGCGAACACCTCTAAACGAGTAAAGTTCGGAAAAAGGATGAACGCCGAAAAAGGCCGTGTGCCTAATATTGTATTTGGATACGATAAAATCGCAGGTGAGTACTTTTCTTTGAGAAAGAATGAGGCAGAGGCCGAATGGATTCGCCAGATTTATCGTTGGTATACCAAAGAAGGTTATGGCGTGGCGGTAATATCTAAAATGCTAAACGATAAAGGAGTATTAACAAAGAGAGGGTGCCAGTGGAGCGGCAATGCTGTAGCAAGAATCTTGAAAAACAGATTATACATAGGTGAGGTTATAAACGGACGACAGGAAGTTGCTGATTTTTTGACAGGGCAGCGAAAAGAAACACCTGAAGAAGAATGGATAGTTGTAAAGCGACCGGAGTTGAAGATTATTGACAGCGAACTGTTTGATGAGGCTCAGCGTATAATGAGCTCCAGGCATGATGCGTTCAAACTTGATAATGAACGGCACAGCAACAAGTACACATTTTCTACATTAATAAAGTGTAAAGAATGTGGCTGGTCGTATACAAGGCAGGTTAAAACATATAAAAATACATATGTAAGATGGATTTGTTCAGGGCATTCAATGCGGAAAGTATCAGAGTGCTCTAATATGGCTAAAATCGAGGAAGTGGAACTCATAAATGTTCTGGAAAAGTATTTTAAAGATTTGCTCAGCCATGAAAAAGATGTAAAGCAACAGGTTATCAGGGAATTCAATAAAATCTATAAACTAAACGGATCCGATGTCTGCAGTGAAAAGGAATTGAAAGGTAAGAAGACCAAACTGGAGCGGAAGAAATCGAAATACATGGATATGTATGCTGATGAACTCATCAGTCGTGATGAACTGAATGCAAAGCTCAAAGATCTGAACAAGGACCTGAATTATATTGAAAACGAGTTGAAACTCCTGACCAAGAACATGTCCAAAAGCGATGCATTGGAAAAGGTTTTAGAAGATACTTTTAAGGACATTGAAAGTATGGTAAATGTAAGAGAAATGACCAATGCGGAGATAAAGCAGATTGTGGATAAGATTGAAATAGACCATGATGGAAATGTTGAAATTTATATGAAACCATTAAAAAAAATCGGATTAAAATATCCGGTGACCATTGAGCAGAAACGGGTAAATTTAGAGCTTCCGAAAGGGAAAAAGAACTCACGGATTCGAATTCAGCCACCTGTTGCAAACCCCAAAGCAGATGAGACAGAAACCTTTCATGACTGTTACGACTATATGT
>JBJETB010000033.1:0-65589 GCA_051883095.1 Anaerovoracaceae bacterium | reverse complement strand
TAAAATATTGTGTTTGGTCATACAATTATTTTACCACAAACCCTGTATGCTTGCGCGTGCAGGGTTGTTTTTTGATTGTTTTTTGCATACGAAAAAGGGGCGACGCCCTAACGGTTATTTTCCGTTAATGCGACAGCCCCTTTCTTTATTAAAAAGACCGGTGACTTTTGAACGATTAATGTTCAAAAGTCACCAGCCTTGGTACAATCATTTTTTTAGATACATCCTGCGTAAGTATAAACCCTATCAGGTACATCGTTAATATCGTCTTCGTCAATCTCAGCTACGCATCTTGCCATAGAACCGTCTCCCATATACCAGCGAATCGGGAAACAGTAGAAGCGGAATCTTTTATTGGA
The DNA here is from genome assembly GCA_051883095.1 of Anaerovoracaceae bacterium. Classification (GTDB taxonomy): domain Bacteria; phylum Bacillota; class Clostridia; order Peptostreptococcales; family Anaerovoracaceae; genus SUG1106. The sequence continues at coordinate 65,230 of JBJETB010000033.1, read as the reverse complement.
TACTTTGTCCAGATCTCCGCCGAGATTTTCAACGCCTACTACACCGTGGCCAAGCATATATTTATGGCAAGGTTCCCACGTACCCCAGCAGCCGATGGCTTCCAACTCGCCGTACATTTCATCATAAGCCTCTTTGCCGTAAATGCGTATATATTCATCCTTGTCAAAGATTGCATATGCCTCTTCTCCAAATTGTTCTTTATATTCCTCGGTAATAGGTTTCCCGGATGCCCCAAGCAGATTCATTCTGGTCATCCCATTATTTCCCATTGCAGTATGTAGAGGGTGATCAAGTGCCTGCATATCCATGGCAACACATTTTACCTTATGCTCTACAAACCACTTTGCGGCTTCAACACCAGTACCGCAGGAATAGTGGTAATATTCTTTGGAATCGTCAAACTTCCTGTGCATTCCCGTGTTAAGGCATACAACCATTCCTTCAAGTTCTTCTGGTTTAATATCTGCTCTCTTACATGCATCTTCCAGATGCTCCGGCTTAATCAACCCCCAGCGTTCCACTTTGATTTCCAGGCAAACTGCATCACCTGTGTAAGCATCAACCGGCATCTCATGTGTGTACCGTGCACGCCTTCCGTCAAACTCTTTCTCCATGACATGGCGAGGTGCATCACAGTGAGTTCCTGTGTGCATTGTACATCCAATATACTGAGTCAGTACACCTCCCTTTGCCATTGAGTGCTTGTTATCTATTACCGGTTTATCAAAATACGGCCAGCGCGGTGTGTCTGCGCTGAACGGGTGTGTCAGATCAACAAATATTTTTTTTCCCATTTCTTCTGCCTTTCTATGTTATAAATTTAAAAATCAGTTGGCCCAATAGCCTCCCTCAACTGCTATATTAGCTCCGGTCATGAAATCACTTGCTGATGAAGCTAAGAAAATGCAAGGGCCTACGAAATCCTCCGGTTCTCCAAGTCTGCCGATCGGTAAACGTTTCAGGAAATTTTTATAAACCTGACTTTCCGGATCAAACATCCATTCAGTCAAATCAGATCGAAATACTGTCGGATTTATTGTGTTTACATTTATGTTGTAATTGGCAGTCCATTCACAGGCTAAAGATTGAGCCATCAGATCAATCCCTGCTTTAGCTGTGCAATAACCTGTGTATCCTGCCATTCCCATTTTTGAACGAGCTGAAGATACCAGAATCACCTTGCCGCCTTTTCCCTGTTTAATCATCTGCTCTCCTGCATATTTGCAGAACAGCCAGGTTCCCTGAACGTCTGAATCCATGATCTTTTTCCATTCAGCCAACTCTTGTTCCACAATCGGCTGGGGATGGTTGTATCCGGCAGCAGTCAACAAAACATTAATTTCGCCGAACAGTTCAACGGTATCTTTTACTACTTTAATTACGTCCGTCTCCACGGCCGGGTCACCGGCGGAATATCCGCATTCAATACCTTCTTTACGTAATTCCTGACACAGGCTTTCACATTTTTCAGAGCTTCTGCCTGTAACCATCACCTTCATTCCCGCAAGGCCGTAACCTTTAGCTACGGTTCTGCCAAGGGCCCCTGTAGCACCGGTAATCAAAGCAACTTTCCCCTTTACGTCAAATAATTCTGCTAAAAAATCCTTATCCATGTTATTCTCTTTCCGGATAAATTAAAAGCCATACTTTTTGCATTTTTTAATCAGAGTAGAATGGTCAATTCCAAGTTCCTTTGCCGCTTTTCTTTTAGACTCATTCCGATTCAGAGCTCCCAGAATCAGCTGACGTTCGAGCTTTTCCAGTTCGGAATACAGACTTGTGCATACGGCTTCTTCCTGTTCGCCGCCTTCCCATATTTCATGTTTCTGTATTCCCAGAACCAGACATACCAGATCGGAATCAATGGTGCCGGTTACATTCATCACCACCGTTCTTTCTATGATATTTTTCAGTTCTCTAATATTGCCGGGCCAATCATAACGACAAAGTAATGCAAGTGCGGTATCTGTTATATCCATTTCTTTCTGATAATGCTTACTGTATTTTTTGAAGAAATATAAAATCAAAGGCACAATGTCTTCTCTGCGTTCTCTGAGGGGCAAAAGAGTGATGGGTACTATGTTAATCCGATAATACAGATCTTCTCTGAATTCCTTATTAACTATAGCAGCCGGTAGGTTCTTGTTTGTGGCAGAAATCAAACGTATATCCAGTGGAATTGTTTTTCTTCCTCCCACCCTCATGATTTCCTTCGTTTGGATCAGACGGAGAATCTTAGGCTGAAGCTCAAGAGGCATATCACCTATTTCATCCAGAAACACCGTCCCGCCGTTTGCCACCTCAAAAAGTCCTGGCTTGCCGCCCTTCATTGCTCCGGTAAATGCTCCTTCTTCATATCCAAAGAGCTCTGTTTCCAATAGATTTGAAGGAATTGCCGAACAGTTTATTTTAACAAAAGGATGCCCCTTTCTGTGGCTGTTCTGATAAATCAGTTCAGCTACAACTTCTTTTCCTGTACCACTGTCGCCTGTGATCAGGATTGAAACATCCGTGGGTGCAACCTGAAGAGCCAGAGAAACCACTGCACGCATGCTTTTGCTTTCTGCAATAATGTCGTTCCCGTCTTCTTCAGAACACATCAGATTGCTTGTCCTCACCGCTTCACGTATATTTTCACGTCCGACTTCTGTCAGATTACGCTGCAGCGTATTTACGTTTGCCAGAGAAATCGCTCCGACTATGACATAAATCATCTGATTATTTTCATCAAACAGAGGCAGACCCGTGACATTATACTTTATATTTTCATCATCTGGGCTTTCTATTATCTCTTCAATCCTTTTTTTCGTTTTCAGAGCATAAGAAAGAGCTCTTTGACCGAACATTGTTATACCTATTTTCTCCATTTCAAAGCATTCTTTTCCAAGAATATTTTCACGCGGCTGCATGCTCATACGACAATAGGAGTCGTTTACATATATAATCTTGCCTTGTGAATCTGAAATCATTATCCCATCTTTAAAATTTTCAAATACCGTGTCAAAAAACTCTTTACTCATGACTGTTCCTCCATATTTTTTTATATTCTAACACAAAACGCAATGTCAAATATCAGAAAAATATGGATTATTTTAAATTTTATATTTCATCTATTCCGACCCATCCAGGCACCTTGTTAGGGAAGCATTTAATCAGGTCAATCTTGCTTTCGTCTCCTCTTGTAGAGAACATTCCAAGCCAGTATGCCCGCTTAATATCCTCAACAGTTCCTAATGAGAACTTCTCGACAAAGTTCCACTCTTTAGCCTGTTCTCTGCTGCAGATGCAGAACGGATGAGTTGCAGTGCTCCAATCCCAGAAATAGATTATGCAATCCGGTGCCATTGTAAGCTCCATGCCGTTATAAGGTTTTTTAATATTTCCTCCATATGTTAAAGCACATATGGTGTCTTCCATATTTTCACCCATATCTTTTCCGGACTGATTATTTTCATCAAAATGTTCAAAAATAATCTTATTATCTTCAAACTTCAGTATATCTCCAAAGGTTAAAGTATCTTCGGTGATTTTCTTCTGGAACATACGAGTTGTTCCCATACTAATTCCTGTCTTCACTTTTCTGTCAGGATCCGTCAGATCGTTTACATCTTCCAGTTCCACCAGAATTCCCTTTTCATCAAAATGAAGCAGGAATAATATTTCTCCGAGGCATGGATAAGGGAAATATTTATCCGTATAGCGAATTTCATATACTTCTCTGGTGGCATCAAAAGTATGCTCAAGACCGCGTACCAGAACTTTAACCTGGTACCCTGTACGACCTTTTCCTTCTTCGAAGCCGCTTACAAAACCTATTACACATTTGCTTAAATCTACAGTCATAGTTTATTTCCTCCATTTTCCCATTAATTTACACCTTATTTTAAAATCAGGTTCGGCAGCCATGTAGACAGTGCCGGAACAAACGTAACCAGAAGCATAGACGGAATGGCTACAAAGAGCAACATCTTCATCAGAGGCGGAATAACCTCCTTCACGTCCACTTTCCCTACTCTTGCTGCTATAAACAAATTCGTTGCCATTGGCGGAGTGCATGAGCCGATGCCAATTGCCATGAATACCATTACACCAAACTGTTCTCCACTGACTCCAAGCATGTTCATAGTTGGAGTAAGCAGCGGAGGGATAACCAGCGTTAAAATCGGTGCATCAAAAAAGCACCCTGCAAACAGGAATATCAGGTCAATAACAATCAGCAGTACCCATGACGGAACATCCAGCCCGCCTATAAAGTTTGCCAATAAATTCGGAAGTCCGTTCATAACCGCTGTGGTTGTAAACAGTGTAGCAAAAGGGAATATAATCATCATAGTTCCCAATGACGTGCCGGTTTCATAAAAACTTGCCGTCAAATCCTTTACCTTCAGCTTCTTATACATAATGCCTCCGGCAATCATTGCATAAAGTGCAGAAACCGCACCTGCTTCAGTCGGGGTACATATACCGCCATATATGCCTCCTAGAATTATTACAGGCATCAGTGCTGCCGGTATTGCCTTGTATGATGCCTTGCCAAGAGGCAGAACTTCATGAGGTACGTAGTTTTCCCCTGCATTGCGCATCTGGGCAGCCTTCCCTATTCCTTCAGGATCATAGTATTTTTTATACATGAACATATTAAGGACTATATAGCCTACTCCCCAGATAACCCCTGGCACAATTGTCGCCAGGAAAAGGGCTGAAACAGAGGCACTGCTTACTACAGAGAAAATAATAGCATTCATGTTCGGAGGAATCATGTATCCGAGAGGGGAAGATGCCGCAACCAGTGCAGTTGTATATCTTCTGTCCCATCCTTTTTCCTCCAGGTTCCCTATCAGCATATTTCCTACTGTAGAAACAGTGGCCAGGGCAGACCCGCAGAGAGTTCCGAAGAACATGCACGCAATAGGGATAACAGCTCCCATACCGCTCTTGGTCTTTCTCAGCAGTGATTCGCACCATTCGACGATAGCAGTTGCTATGCCGCTTTTTTCCATTAATACCCCGCCTAAAATAAACAGAGGTATCGCCAGCAGTGAGTAACTGAGATTTGCATTAAAAGCCAATCTCGGAAAACTTGTCATGGAGCCGCCTGTCAACAGCATATATGCTGTAACTGAAACCAGGAAACTCATTCCTATATCCATGCCAAGCAGTATCAGTATAATAGCCAGCACTAAAGCGCAGATTAGAAGTTCCATCAGTTATCTGCACCTCCTTTTATACGCTTAAAGGACTTTATGGTATTCACTCCATAATACACAGTCATCAGCGTAGAACTAATCGGTAATATAATGTTCAATACCCAATACGGTATCTTTGTTGCCGGGTCCGTATTACCTGTGTTGATCAGATTGATTTCGTGAATAAAACAGTGATAGCAGAACATCGCCATCGCCAAAAACATCAGAAGCTTCAGACATGATTGAATAGCTCTGAGCACCGTCCTGTTTTTTATTAAACTATCTATGATTTCTATCTTGATATGGTCATCGTGCTTTACTGCAAGAGAAGCGGAAAAAAACACCGCATAAACCAGCAGATATACAGGCAGATCGGAAAGCATACCCAGATTTCCCCGAAAAACATATCTTATCAAAACCTGGATATTTACTATAGCAAACATGGCAAGGACAAATATACCATTACATACTCCCAGGACTCTCTCAATATAAAGGTCCAGTTTACTTAAAAGTTTCATAAATTCTTTCCTTTCCGTACTGCAGTCCGATGCCGTTATTCTATATACAGCACCGGACTGTCAGCAAAATGTCCTTATTTATTTGCTTCTCTGTAAGCGTTTGTTACTTCCTTTACCTTTGCATAAGTTTCTGCGTCAACTAAACTTTCAAAAGTATCCATCATAGAATCTGCATAGTCGGTCCAGGCCTGTCTCTCTTCATCAGTGAGGAAATGCAGCTTGATTCCGCTTTCTTCCATAACCTTGAGAGCCTTGTCATAGTCCTCATCAAGCATTTCCATGCAGTAGTTTGATGCTTCCCATGCACATTCCTGAATAAGTTTCTGATCTTCTTCGGACATGGAATTAAATAATTTGCTGTTAATCAGCAGGCTGTTGGAGTCCTGCCACTGCCATCTGATATCTGTCCAATATTTTAAAACATCTGCGAATCCATGAGATACTGTTGAAGTAGGACAGAATTCCATGCCGTCAATAGTTCCAAGCTGTAATCCGGTATAAACTTCACCCATTGACATAACAGTTGTATTTGCAATACCGCTCCAATATGCATTTACGATATCATCTGCATATACACGGAGAAGAAGGTCTGAACAATCGTCTGGGCTGATGACTTCATGCTTGGTATTCTGCAGTTCTCTGAATTCACCATAATCAGATGAGAGAAGAGTGATACCATTATCTGCATATATTTCTTTTGAAATCTGGAAAACGCCACCATCAGGGTTACCGAATAATGCCTTTGACATCTCAAGATCATCCATTACGCCTGGAACAAGCATACATGAGAATCTAGGGTCTACAGAACCTGTTGCTCCTCCTGCAACCATATCCAGATCTCCAACCTTTACCATCTCAATACATTCCGGACCAGAACCAAGTATGGAACCCCAGTTAATATTAACTGTAATTCTTCCGTCAGACCTTTCTGCAACCTGATCTGCAAAATACTGTAATGATATTCCCTGCGCATTCAGCTCCGGCGTGGAAACAGGATCGTAAAACTGCGTTCCAAGATTCAGCGTATAAGTCTGCGCCTCGTCATTTCCGCCATCGCCGCCGCATCCTGCGAAAGCAAATAACAATACAAAAGTCAAAATAACTACTAAAATTTTCTTCTTTGTCATTTTTTAGCTCCTTTCCTGTGTACACTTTTTTATGCACACACTCTAAACGCTATTAGAGCAATAATTGTGCCAATTTTTTTATTCACTATTCATTGAACAAACATAACACGGCTTCAATGCGCTTTTTTAAACATAAATGAACTTTTTATTTTACACTTCAACTACGGTTTTAACTCTCGCATATAATAAAAATATGGTGAAAATTTTCACCGCTAGAAAACATACTGGTTATGCTCTTCACCATTGTTCCTGATTATCTATAGGGGGTACTCTCTTTGCGCATCCTTACAGCATATTTTTTGAAAGAATACATATATTATATTTGGAGATATTTGGAGGTTTGTCAAAAATCTCACAATTTTGTACTAAAAAGTATACAATACACTTCTCGTTTGTGTATTGACATTGTTTTTTATTTGTTTTATTGTGTAAAAGTACAAATTTTGTTTTCTTGTTCAAAATTCAGTACATAATAAGAGATGTAGAAAAGATGTAAAATTGTGAAAAAAGGTAGGTAATTATCGTGAAAAGATTAAACGAAAAGGTTGCAATCGTTACCGGTTCCACCAGTGGAATCGGTATCGGAATTGCCAGACTCTTTGCCTCAGAAGGAGCAAAGGTAGTTATTTGTGGTCGAAGGGAAGAGAAAGGTCAGGCTGTCGTTGACATGATTGCAGCAGAAGGCGGAGAGGCGTCATATCACTTTATGGATATGACCGATACATCCAGCATCAAAAAACTCATTGATGACACAGCAGAAAAGTACGGAAAAATTGATATACTGGTAAACAACGCCGCAAACGTGGGCCTTAAGGACGGCCGCGTAGACGAACTTACTCTGGAAATGTGGGATGCCATTTTCCAGAGCGATATGCGTGGTACTTTTTATTCCATCCAATGTGTTCTGCCGTATATGCAAAAAAATGAAAATGGCGGTTCCATTATCAACATAGGTTCCATGGCTTCCTGCGGCGGTGACCTGGGCTCTACAGCCTATGCCTGTGCCAAAGCCGGTGTAAACATGCTTACCCAGTACACTGCACTTCAGTACGGCAAGCAGAAAATTCGCTGCAACTGCGTAAGACCGGGTCTTATCGTTACTCCTGAGAATGAAGCACGCGTACCTCAGGTGCTTAAAGACATTTTCCTGAACAATATTGCTGTCGACCGCTATGGATGCCCTGAAGATATAGGTCACATGTGCGTATATCTGGCTTCCGACGAAAGCAATTACGTAACCGGCCAGATTGTTAATGTGGACGGCGGGCTGAACTCCCACGTATCCACCGTAGGTGAATTTAAGAAACTTAATTCCCGTACCTGGTAATATTAAAAGGCACCCGCAAGGATGCCTTTTTTATGTACATGTTTTTCTCCTTTGGTGGACCCGAAGGGGTTCGAACCCTCGGCCTCTGCGTTGCGAACGCAGCGCTCTCCCAGCTGAGCTACGGGCCCAAGTATAAAACGCAGAATCCGGCATGGACAGAGCCTTTATATGCGGAGTCTGCGCTTTAAATTCATCATAATCCTAAAGCCTGAAAAATTCAAGTCTTTTTCTAAAATCCCAGGTCCTCGCCAACCAGGATTACCTTAATCCTGCCGCCGCTTGTCCTGCGGGTAACCACAAGCTGAGAGCAGATGCTGTCAGGACTCAGACAGTCTGCGCACATACCTGTCCTGTTACACGGTGTTCCGAGATTAAATCTCTGAGCGTTGACCGGAGCAGCGAATTTCCGTGCTCTGGCATACGCCTCCTCAATATTTCCTGCCACCTTGTTCATGCCGGCTACCACGATGACCTCCTTAGGTCCGAAGCAGAGAGCTGCAACTCTGTTTCCGTTACCGTCAATGTTCACCATCTGGCCGTCTTCTGAAACCGCGTTGGCGCTCATAAGGAAAACGTCGCAGGTCAAAGCCTTTCGCATGAGCTCTGTTCTTTCCTCAGGCGTCCCAGCCGCATCGCGGTTTATCACCTTATACCCGCCTTCTATAACAGCCTGTTTAAGGCCGATTTGGTCAATAGTCACGCTGCCTCCCCAGGAAACAGTCGAATCTTCCGGTATCAGTTCCAGTGCCTTTGCTCTGGCTTCCTCTGCAGTGGAAACATAATATGCATCAAATCCTCTTTTTTTCATGGCCTCTGCCACAGCAGGGCCTGCTTTGTCGTATCTTTTCTTTATCATTTTCTTGCCTGCTTTACTACTTTATATTTATATATGCCTTTTCTACGTAAGGGCTGGTTGCCGTTTTAAGCATACCGCCGTATCCCAGCACGAAGCGAACCACATCGCCTACTTTGTATTCTGTGTCTGATTTGGTTACATCAAGGATAATATGGTCCGAGCTGCCGCCAAGGATATCAATTTTCTCGTCAAGCGGTTCCATGCTGTCAATGTCTGTATCCTGCTTACCTATGGCTATAATAGCTCTCTTGATGATGCCTCTGTCCTCATAGTAAGGTTTCTGTCCGAAAGCATCCACGCCTACTTCTCCGATCGGTAGTGACGGCTTTTCTTTGAGCTCTACAATCTGAGCTTCAAGGATAAGAGTATCACTGACTGTTCCCGGAAGCTTTTCGCCGTACGCAGTGTCATTTCCAAGGAGGAAAGATTCTCCAAGTCTCAGGTTGTTGATTCCCTCAGGAAGTTCGCCTTTGCCTATAAGATAGATGGAGCTGGAGTTTCCGCCGGAAACCATGTTAAGCTTGATGCCGAACTTTTCCTCAATCTTGCGGGCGATGGCAACCAGGTTTGAAAGGTTGTCATTCTTTGGAATGATAGCTCCATAGCAGGTGAGATTTACACCTACACCATAAAGGTTGATGTTTTCCATCTTGAGGATTTCTTCAACAGCTGCGAAAATCTGATCCTCATTCTGATAGAAAATACCTTCTCTCAGGTCACCCAGGTCGATCATCAGAAGGATGTTATGCTCTACGCCTATTTTACCGGCTTCTTCATTGAGAAGTCTTATAGTCGAAAGTTCAGAATTAAAGCTCAGGTCTACATACTTTACAACATCAGCCACTTCAGCATGCATCGGAATTCTCAGAAGTACAGTCATCTTGCCGTTCTTTCTTGCTTCCTCTGCATAGGTTTTAATATTCATCACTCTGGAGTCTGCCATATAATCCACAGCAGGATGATTTGCCACCATCTTGGTCATTTCATGGTCTGCACATAGACCTTTTGTTACAATCATCAGAGAGCATCCTCCCTGCTCCCTGGTAATCTTTGCAACGGCATCCAGGTTTGACTTTAACTTATTTAAATCAACTAATAATCTTGGATACATTTTATTTCCTCCTATTCCTGACGGTACGGGCAGTGCTTGCGCATGCAGTGTTTGCAGTCTCTGTTGCAGTTCGGTCTTCCGTCAACCTCACCGCATCCCCTCATTACATGCTGTGCAGGGTCGTAATCGTCTTCTATAAGGTCAGCACCTTTTTTAATGGTTCTGTCAGCCGCAAGAGCTTCTCTCTTGGCCGCTTCCACTTCCTCGCGTGTAGCACCGCCGATTTTCTCTTCCAGAGCTTCTTTGTATTCAGTCATATCGTAGCCCATCTTTTCCATCTCTTCGATGTGATGTGCTGTTTCTTCATCTTTGGCCTGTTTAGCAGCCTGAATACGCTGAAGTTCCTCAATAAACTGAGCCTTTTGTACAATATGCTCTTTTTCTTTTAGTTCCATTCCGAGGCTCTTTCCCAGAAGCTTGATTGCTCCCGCTCTGTGGGTCTTGGAAAGCACTCCCAGGGATGCCATGATGTAATCGTTATCCACAAGAATCTTCACTGCATCGCTCGGGTAAAGCTTCATCCCGGTCTCATTATCTTCAGGAATGAGTTTCATAATGTCAACTCTGTGAGGAAGGCGTGTAAGTGCTCCGCCGGTTCCTACAATATATTTTACCTGGGTCAGGTCCTTGCCTTCTGCCAGTGTCTGTCTTCCGGTAGGTCCATAGACATATCTGATCTGGCCTGCGTGTCTTTCAACGGCTCTCAAAACCGCTTCTTTGGTGAGTCTCTCTACAAGCTTGATTTCATCCTCGTTCTTAGGAATTGCCACATAGGTTTCCAGTGTCTTGTCAAGGTCTATGTGCAGCTGGTTTTCGCATTCTTCTCTGAGCTTTTCCTCACCGATAGACTCGATGACCTTCATTCTGTTTACGTATACGCCCAGGTCTCCTTCTACGGTTCTCTTGGCCTTAGGCTCAGGTGCGGTGAGTATTCTTGCAACCGCATCGGAATCTTCTGTAACTGCGTGAACGTCTGTAGTCGCTCCGCCTACGTCTATGGTCATTACATCTCCGATGCAGTCATAAAGCAGCTTGGTACACTCCATTACAGCTCCCGGCGTCGGAATTATAGGGCCGCTGACCATATCTCTCACGTGTTCCATTCCCGGTGCGTGGGTGATGTGGTCTTCAAAGGCTTCCTGAATTACCTTACGGCAAGGTTCCACGTTGAGAGTATCTATCTTAGGGTAAACATTGTCTACAAGGTAGAGATACTGTCCGCTTTCCTCATCGAAGATAAGTTTCATCTCGTCCTGGTTCTCAATATTTCCTGCATAAACCACAGGTGTTTTAAGGCCCATGGCTCTGATCATCTCTGCGTTATATATTGCGGTGTCTCTTTCGCCGTAGTCTACTCCGCCTGCAATCAGAATCAGATTAGGATTGATCTCCTTTATTCTGGCGATATCGCTTCTTCTCAGTTTTCCGACAGTTATATCATGTATAATTCCGCCTGCTCCCAGTGCCGCTTCCTTGGCCGCCTTAGCCGTCATATCGTATACCAGACCATGCACTGTCATCTTCAGGCCGCCTGCCGCTGACGACGTGGCAAGCATTTCATCATATTCCAGACTGTCGATGTTCATCTTGCGGCAAAGGTCATCGATAGCCCCCTGGAGCCCGATTCTCACATCTCCGTCCAGTACCGATGTGGGGGCCTGCCCCTGCGCCCAGAATACAGGATTATCGCTGTCCAGATCCTTGAACGCATTTACCACCGTGGTGGTTGAGCCTATCTCGGCTACTAAAACATCTACTTTCATTGTTACCTCCGTTTTTTATCTATACTATTAATTTGTTCTTGATTTCACTTTCAATTATTCCTACATTTATATTACCGTCCTCATCATCGTAGGTCACGATGAGGTTCTTCCATGGAACGATACCTGCTTTTTCATACACTTCCATCTTCCACTTCTGATGTTCACGATATTCCTTTGACGACATCATACCACAGTGCTCCCAGTAAAATATTCTTCCGTCGGGCAGCCTAATGGTAAAATCCGGAACCAGCATAATTCCGCCGATTCGTATTACCTGTTCATATCTGAACTGGATGTTAAATATGTAAAGCATTTCTGCTATCAGAACCTCCGACTTCGAGCGCACTTTCAAGCCCCGTGAAGTCGTATGCTTTTTTTCTTCAGGCTTGTAATTACTTTTCTCATAAGGCTGATTGGCCCAGCAATCCTTATTATGATCATGAAAAAAATAATACTTCGGAATCCCCTGCAAATGCATTGTTGGCAAAAAACCTTATATCAAACGCTAATGGCAACAACGGTTTTTTACGCACACCAGTCTTCCTACATTTTTAGTCTTTTTTTACAACCATAAAATGTATGTTGGCGTGTGAGGTATATTTACTTTTATAAAAAAGGGGCCTGGGCACAGGCCCGGCCCCTTTCAGGTTTTGTCTTTATTGCAGCAAAGCGATTATTCTCTTTCGCCTCTTCTTCTCTGTCTTTCTTCAGCCAGGAATGTAGCTACGTCGATACCGTGGGAGTTTCTGCCGAATCCCATATCGATACCTGTCTTAACAGCTTCTTCAGGAATTACCTGAGTACCGCCGGCACAGATGATAACCTTATCTCTGATGCCCTTTTCAACGCAAAGGTCGTTGATTCTCTTCATGTTCTTGTAGTGAACGTTGTCATGAGAAATAATTGTGGATGCAAGGATTGCCTGAGCGTTTTCCTCGATGCATGCGTCAACGATCTTCTCAACCGGTACGGAAGTTCCGAGGTATACGCACTCGATACCCCACTTTTCAATTCCGCCGTGCTTGATGTTGATGATTTCTCTCATACCTACGGAGTGCTCGTCTTCTCCAACTGTACCGCAAACAACCTTCATGTGTTCATGACCTTCGAATTCATCATATAATTCCTTATCGGTCATGTAGTGTGGTTCAGGTGGAATCTCAAGAGTAGTCAGGTCGATGTCGAAGTCTACTCTGCCCTTGAGCTCGATTCTGGTACCTTCTGCATCCTGCATTACTTCTGCATTGATAACTTCAGGGTCAACCAGTCCAAGCTTTCTGCCTAACTCAACAGCTGCAGCTTCAGCAACTCTCTTTTCAACAGGAAGCATCATTGTCAGCATGATTACTCTGTCGCCGCACCACTCAACTTCCGGAGTGATAACGTCGCCTGTTCTGTATTTAGCAACCTTTTCAAGTCTTACGTTTACATTATCAATATCGTCTAATTCGTCGATGTAAACAATCTTGCTTCTGTCTTCGAAAGTACATCCGCCGATTAAAGCTGATGGATTTTCAGGATCTCCGCCGTACTGCTCCACGTTGTTGTATCCGTAGTGTGCAGTTACAGGAGCCATGTAGTCTTCGTCTCTTTCGAAGATGAAACCGTAGCCTACGCCGCCGTCAATCTTACGAGCGATACCGTCGCCGTTTCTTTCAGGGTATTTAGCGGAGTCAACGAAGAATCCGTCCTGAACAGCCTGGAAGTAGCCGCCGTTTTCAACGATTTCTTCCATGAACAGGAGAGCTCTTTCCTTGATGTCTCTTGCCATTTCTCTCAGCGGACCATCCTTCTTCAGCTCAACCATATCCATGAGACCGTCTAAGCCGATAAGAGTCTGCTTAGCTGTGTCGCAGGCTTCCATGTTGTAGATGTGCCATGGAACGTTTCTTCCTTCGTCAGGAGTGATAGTTGACTGAATATCAGCGCTTGTCAGCTTGGAGATGAACATGTTCATTACGTGAGTAACTGTAGCTTCTCTTGCTGATGACTGGATGTACTTGGTGTTCATCTGAGCTCTCATCTTGTATCTGTCACAGATCTCTCTGAGTGCAACTGCATAAGGAAGGTCCATATATACGCATGGAGCAGGAGTTGCTGTAGGAGGTACTGTTGACAGTGAGATGTTTTCAGGCTTGATGCCAACCTTTTCTGAGAATCTGGAGTTGATAGCATGCTGAACGATAAGTTCCGGCATTACCTTCCATGCTTCTCTTGCTGTAGCGTTTGCGTTGTGAGCTCCGTCGATCTGCAGCATGTCTGCCCATGCCATGATCTTCTTGGATTCGCAGGCATCTACGAAGGATCTTACACAGTTAACGTCTCTGTAAAGTACGTTGTACTGAGGGTCCTGGTGAGCTCCGTTTACGCCCTCTTCTGCGAAAAGAACTGCTACGTCAGGTCCTGCTACGCCTGATACATATGAATGGTAGTTGATAGGACGACCAACTTCATCCTCGATCATGTCGATAGCTTTTCTCTGAGCTCTGATCTGCTTTCTTGTAATAGGAACACCGCCGATACCCTGCGGAGTACCTTCCATAAGTCCGTCGATATGGGACTGTCCCATGTGTCTGATAACCATCAGATGGTCAGCACCGTGCCAAGCACCCATTCTCATTCTTCTGATATCGTCCTCGAATCTTCCGGAAGCGATTTCAGTAGTGATAGTCTGCATAGGCTGCGGGTCGATGTTTTCCATGAACTTTGCAGGAGGAAGAGGAACGCTCTGCTTGAGCGGCTTGGAGATTTCATGGTATTCGAAAGGTCCCATGTGCTGATCTTCAGCCTTTTCTCTCCATGTCCAGCCTCTTCTTCTAGGTTCGTACTTGTCAAGGTCTTTAAGAATATTGACAATATCTAATTTTTCATTTCTCTTTAATTCTGCCATTATTTCTTACCTCCCTTGAAAGCTTCTACGACTTTGTCCCAGCCTTCGCCTTTGGCAAGCTTGATGCTGGCATCTCTGATTGAGATGTTTTCGATCTTGGATAACTTGTAAACACAGTGTCCTGCACCCTTGCCCATTAAACCGTGATCCATGCAGTGGTTAACAATCGGCATGCAGTCAAGTGAGGACACGCCCATTCTGAGTAATACGGATCTTTCTACTGATGGAGTAGTGTTCTTTCTGCCTAATTCAAGAAGCGGGTCAACAACCTGATCAGTTAATTCCCAGAATCTTGCATAAAGTTCTTCGTCAGTAAGATTTGCGATATGCTGTCTTCTTACTTCGAAATCGTCTGCTCTTTTCATCCTTTTTTTCCTTTCATTTTATATTAAAGTCCTAAAGCTGCCTTTACGAAAGCAACGTCTTCCTTGACTTCTTCTGCCAAGAACTCAAGGTCTGCTTCTGTTGGCTCTACGCCTGCCTTCTTAACTGATTTCTTAATCAGTGATTCCTTGAAGTGCTTAAGATCTGCGTCCTTGCATTTAATCAGGCCAGGGTTGGAAGGTAAGATTACGTTTGTGCCCGGCTTGTCTTCTGCTGACGGATCACCGAATCTTACTTCGATTCCGTTTTCCTTTGCAAATGCCAGCTGAGGCTGGATGTGCTTGCCTGCGCCTGTATATTCTGTTTCAGATACTACTACAACTGCATCTTCAGGAAGCTCCTGTGCAAGTGAGAAAGCACATGCAAGAGCTGTATTTCCTGCAGGTCCTCTTTCGATGCCTTCAATATTAGCAAGCATTTCTGTCATATACATTACTTCGCCCTGAGTTGTTGTAACATATCTGTCCATATATCTCAGCGGTCTTGCTGCTGAACGAGGAACGTCGGAGTGGTCAGGGTCAGTAGCGTAAGGAACGCCGAAACCGGTGTGACCTGTAGTGCATGACTTCTTGTTAAAGTCTACGTCAGATGCCATTGAAAGACCTGTCAGGTCAATGGAAGCAGCAACAACCTGAGTGTTGGTGCATCCTGCCTTGATCAGACCTCTGGCTGTACCTGTAACCATGCCTCCGCCTGCGTTGGTGCATACTACCATGTCAGGGTCTTTTCCTAATTTTTCACGGCACTGCATTGCGATTTCATATCCTAAAGTTTCAACACCTGCGATACCGAACGGTGAATACAGGGAAGCGTTGAAATATCCTGTATCTTCAAGAACTGACAGGAATGTGTAGAATAATTCAGGTCCTACAGTAAGCTGAATTACCTCTGCACCGAGAGCTTCGCACTTTCTTGCCTTTTCAACGATTTCAGGCTGTCCTACTCCCTTGGAGTCGTAGCATTCCTGAACGATGATGCAGTTAAGTCCCTGCATCGCTGCCTGGGAAGCAACAGCTGCGCCGTAGTTGCCGGATGTGGCAGCCATAACGCCCTTGTAGCCTAACTTCTTTGCGTGAGCAACTGCACATGCAGCTCTTCTGTCTTTGAAGGAGCCGGAAGCATTGCATGCCTCGTCCTTTACGAAAATTCTTGCGCCGTATCCAGGCTTTGCATACTTACGTGCAAGCTTTGTAACGTTTCTGAGCTCAAGGAGCGGAGTGTTTCCTACACCGTGAAGTCCCTGGATTCTCTCGATTTCCTCAAGAGTGTATCCGGTAGCTTTCATCAGTGCATCATAGTCAAATGAAATCGGTGAGGTTTCGAATTCAGCATAGTCCAGACCTAAAGCGTCCTTCATGATTTCATTGTTTCTTCCCATTACGGAAGCGTAATCTTTCGCTAATGCCATTATTCTTCACCTCCGAACTGCATGATTTCTCTCAGCTGTCTGTCGATTTCTATAATTTCAGGTACGAATACGCCGTAGCTGTGAGTGTAGTAAGGGTTGTCGTCGATGAGAGTTCCCTTTTCCAAACGGTTGCAGGCAGTTTTTACAGTTACTTCATCGCCGATTTCAGCATCTTCCTGTAAAAAGCCCTTTGTCCACATCTGAAGGTCGCATTTCTTTGTATCATCCGGCAGTTTGGCTGTTCTTTCTTCAGCCTTTAAAACTACTGAATGAATGCGGACCCAATCGCCTTTTTTAGCCATTTCAGTCATCTCCTAATCAGTTATTTTGCTATATTATTTTACAAGTTTGCAGTCTTCTTCGATAAGATCTCTCATGTCGCCCATGATTGCTCTTGGAACAGGAATGTCAATCATAGTCTTAAGACCAGGTCTTGCATTGATTACGTGAGGAATTGTGTTCATGATCATTGCCATTGTACCGATTCCGCCTTCAATCTCAGGAGTATTTGCCATGTTTACAGGAGGTATACCCTTGATTTCTACATAGTCGCCGGTATGAACGCCAACCTGTTCAGGTTCGATCTGCTGTGGGTGATCCATTTCGATCTTAACTTCTCCGTCAACAGTACCCCAGCCCTTCATTGCAACGCCTGCAACCTGACCGGCAGCAGCGAATCCGTAAGGTGACTTTCTGTCTACGTCTGTTACGATCGGTTCCATATCCTGTTCAAACTTGTCGAGCTTCCATCCTAAAGCGTCGCAGATCATTCCAACAGATTCAGCAAATCCTACGTGACCTGCCATAGTTCCTTCTGCTTTTCTCTTTTCGAATTCAGCAACTTCCATACCGATTCCCTGTTCTTCCATTACAGCAGGTCCGAATGGTGATAAGCTGTTAACTCTTCTTGAAACGATGTGATCAACTGTTTCGCAAGCACCTGTCCAGAGTATTACCAGTAAGTCCATGATTAAACCAGGGTTGATGCCTGTTCCCAGAACGGTTACGCCGTTCTTCTTTGCGATTTCGTCAAGCTTAGCAGCAAGTTCAGGTTCCTGAGCCTTTGGATAAGCCATTTCTTCTGCAGAAGTGATAACGTTCATGCCTCTTTCCATTACGAAAACGAGTTTGTCGTAAACGTCCTTTGTGAATGAGTTTGTGCATACTACAACGATGTCTGCTGAACCCTCTTTGATTACTTCTTCAGGAGTTCCTACGATAACGTCTTCTCTGTCTCCTCTTTCGATTCCAGGAATAACGTCATACATGCTCTTTCCGAGCTTTGCTCCGATATCGATTGCTCCAACGATATCAACGCCTTTCTTCTTTGTAAGCATTTTAGCGATTCCGCCGCCCATAGCGCCAAGACCCCATACAATTACTTTTACGTTCTGCATAATATTCTCTCCTTTTTCTTTATTTAGTAAAATAAGATTGACCATCAGTCATTCCGGAAAACTCCTGCAAGCCTCCGGCCCTTTGCATTACATATAAAGCAAATACCATGCCACTATCTGATCTGAATATTGTATACTTAAAACGAGCGGTTTTGGTGGAAAAATGTAGTAGAAATTTGGTTTGTTTCAACAAAAAAACACAATTTATAGTTTTTTTGTGTTTTTATAAAACAAAATTTTTATGTAACGGTTCTTCTTTCCCTGCTAAACCGTCTGGAAAATTTGGAAAAAAGTCCTTTAAACGCAAAAATATTTGCACGGTAAGTGCAAATATTTTTGCTATTTCACGTATTTACTGTCCTGAGATATGATACTTCTTCAGCTTGTGCTGAAGTGTCTGCCTCTTTATCTTGAGACTGCCTGCAGCCCTTGAAATGTTACCATCTGCAGCCATTATGGCATCCCTGATTATTCTCGCTTCCACCGCCGCCAGATACTCATCCAGAGGCTGAGCATTGTCGTAGCTTATCTGAAGGCTTCTGGCCTTTCTGGCCGCTCCCGGCATATTCAGTATCTTTTCGGAAAGCACATGCTCCTTGTCCGCCATGGAAACCGCCTGTTCTATTATATTCTCCAGTTCCCGCACATTTCCCGGGTAATCGTAGTGCTGAAGTTTCTTTATTGCTCCATCGGTGACCATCCACAGCTCCTTGCCAAAGCGTTTGTTGTGCTTTTCGAGGAAAATGTCTGTCAATACAGGTATGTCGTCCAGCCTTTCTCTGAGAGCAGGTATGGAAATATTGATAACGTTAAGCCTGTAGTAAAGGTCCTTTCTCAGTTTTCCCTGCTCGATGAGTTCCTCGGGAGGCTCGTTTACTGTTGAAATAATGCGCACGTTTACGGGTCTGTCCTTGGTTCCGCCCACACGTCTGATGTACCCCTCCTGAAGGACACGCAGCAGCTTGCTCTGAAGATCGTAAGGCATGGCGCTGATTTCGTCCAGAAGCAGGGTTCCGCCGTTGGCCTGCTCGAAAAGTCCGGCCCTGTCTACGGCTCCGGTGAAACTTCCCTTGGTGGTTCCGAACAGTATGCCCTCCAGCAGAGTCTCCGGTATGGCTGCACAGTTCTGAGCCAGAAAAGGCTTATCGGCTCTTTTGCCTCCGTAATGTATACTCTGCGCAAAAAGCTCTTTTCCGGTTCCCGTCTCACCGTAGATGAAGACTGATGCATCATTGTCTGCTGCTCTGCGGGCTCTTTCCACAACCTCTGTAAACTGCGGATTCTGTCCGTATATATCGTCAAAAGTATAGCGTTTTATCCCTTTATCGCGGTTGCCCTGCTGCGCTTCAGCGTGTTCAAGTGCCCCCTCCTGCAGTTCCAGCAAGGTGTCGGACATCTGACGTATGCTGGTGATGTCCTTTGCAACCTCCAGAGCTGCTACAGTCTCTCCGTCCACAATTATTGGAACCGTACTGTTTACAGTGGTGATCTCCTTGCCATAGAGATTTTTATAGGTCTGCTGCTTCTTTATGGTCGGGGTGTTTTTTTTAAGCGCATTGAACATGGTGCTCTCCCCCATGCTGAAGTCTGGAAAGGCTTCATGAAACTTCTTTCCCTGCACATCGCTGACGTTGACCTTTTCCATATCGGCCATGGCTTTATTGTAGTGAATGCCTACACCGTCTTTGTCTACTATATATATGCCCTCGTCGATAAGCTCTATGAGCTCGTCCAGGATTTTCTTGTAATGCTCTGCTTTCATTGGATCTGCACCGCCTTTCGCCTACAGTATATCATAAAAAACCGGCTGGTGCAAATATTTTTGCACCGAAAAACCTCTTGTATATTAGCGAAAAATGCGATATTATAGATGATTATAGCGTAATTAAACGATACACTAAACAATGCACTATAAGAAAGTGAGGAATAAAAAAATGTACTTGACTTGTTTAGACCTGGAAGGTGTGCTGGTACCCGAAATCTGGGTTGCATTCGCAGAAGCCGCCGGTATTCCCGAATTAAAAAAGACCACCCGCGACGAGCCGGATTACAATAAGCTGATGGCATGGCGTCTTGACGTTTTAAGACAGCACGGACTTGGCCTCAAGGAGATTCAGGATACTATCGCTACTATAGACCCGCTGCCGGGAGCAAAGGAATTTCTCGACGAACTCCGCAGCTTCTCTCAGGTAATAATTATCAGCGATACCTTCACACAGTTCGCACAGCCTCTTATGAAAAAACTGGGCTGGCCGACGATTTTCTGCAACGAGCTGGTTGTAGCCGAAAACGGTGAAATCACCGATTTCAGAATGAGATTGAACGAATCAAAGCTGAGCACCGTTAAGGCTCTGCAGGCCTGCGGTTTTGAGACCATCGCCAGCGGCGACAGCTACAATGATCTGGGAATGATCCGCGCCAGCAAGGCCGGTTGGCTCTTTAAGAGCACCGACCAGATCAAGGAAGCCAACCCTGACGTAGGCACCTGCGAAAGCTATGATGAGCTCATGGAAAAGATAAAGAAGGCGATGGCCTGATCCCGAAAAGGAGTAAATATATGAGATTACGAAAAGAACAGGACGAAATGCTGGAGGATGAAATTCTGCTCATCGCAGATGTATCCGATGCACTGGCCCATCCGGCCCGCGTGAAAATGTTCAAATACATAATGCAGGCCAACCGCGCCATGATCACCGTCTGCAACAAGGACCTGGTGGAGCATTTCGACTACGCCCAGGCTACCGTTTCCCAGCACATGAAAAAGCTGGTTGATTCAGGGCTGGTTCAGATCAAAAAAAAGGATAAGTTTTCCTACTATTATGTGAACCTGGGAATGCTCATGCAGTACCTCAACGCGACGAAGAAATTCGCAGTTCAGTAAGCAATAACGATCCCGGCAGTATGGTTTATCCAGCTGCCGGGTTTTTTCTGCAAAAAAATTCAAAACACCTATTGACATGCCCTTTGATAAGTGGTATTATACTACCAATCCAGTAGGTAAATATGTTTATATATAGAAGGGAGAATATTACCATGTCAAAGATTTATACTTCAGCCGACCAGTTAATCGGCAAAACACCGCTTTTAGAACTCACTCACATAGAAAAAGAACTGGGTCTCAAGGCCACTATCCTGGCCAAGCTGGAATATTTTAATCCGGCAGGCTCTGTAAAGGACAGAATCGCCAAGGCGATGATTGATGACGCAGAGGCCTCCGGTGCATTAAAGCCTGGTTCTGTAATCATCGAGCCAACCAGCGGCAACACAGGAATCGGCCTGGCAGCCGTTGCAGCGGCCAGAGGTTACCGTATCATCATCGTAATGCCTGAAACCATGTCCGTAGAACGCAGACAGCTTATGAAGGCTTACGGCGCAGAACTGGTTCTCACAGAAGGTGCCAAGGGTATGAAAGGCGCCATAGCCAAGGCAGACGAGCTTGCAGCAGAAATCCCGGACAGCTTCATCCCGGGACAGTTTGTAAACCCTGCCAATCCTAAGGCTCACCGCGAGACCACAGGTCCTGAGATTTACGAGGACACTGACGGCAAGGTGGATATCTTTGTAGCAGGCGTAGGCACCGGCGGCACAGTTACCGGCGTGGGCGAATACCTCAAATCCAAAAAGCCTGACGTAAAGGTAGTGGCAGTAGAGCCTAAAGACTCCCCTGTCCTTTCCGAAGGCAAAGCCGGAGCTCATAAGATTCAGGGTATCGGCGCAGGCTTCGTACCTGACGTACTTAACACAGCCGTTTACGATGAGGTATTTCCTGTATCAAACGATGATGCCTTTGAAACAGGAAAGCTTCTGGGCAAGAGCGAAGGCGTGCTGGTAGGAATTTCATCAGGCACAGCACTCTATGCGGCTATAGAGCTTGCAAAACGCCCTGAAAACGAAGGCAAAACCATCGTCACCTTGCTTCCTGACACAGGTGACAGATATCTTTCCACTCCGTTATTCCAGGATTAATCGGCAGAACAACATAAAGTGAAAAAAATGAAAGCACTTATTGCAATGAGCGGCGGCGTTGATTCCAGCGTCGCCGCTAAGCTTATAAAGGATCAGGGCTTTGACTGCATCGGCTGCACCATGAAGCTCTATCACAATGAAGATGCAGGAATACCGCGCTCCCACACCTGCTGCTCTCTGGACGATGTGCAGGATGCTGAAAGCGTAGCCTACAAACTGGGCATTCCGTATTATGTTTTTAATTTTTCCTATGATTTCAAAAGGAAGGTAATAGACAAGTTTGTGGACAGTTACATGCGGGGAATTACCCCAAATCCGTGCATCGACTGCAACAGATATATGAAATTCGAAAAGCTTTTTCATCGCGCTCAGCTTCTGAACTGTGACTATGTGGTCACGGGCCACTACGCCCGAATAGAAAGGGATCAGGAAACAGGACTTTTGCTCCTGAAAAAAGCCCTGGACGAAACCAAGGATCAGAGCTACGTTCTTTACGATATGAATCAGAAGCAGCTAAGCCATACACTTTTTCCTCTCGGAAGCCTCAGAAAATCGGAGACACGGCGGATTGCCGATGAAAGCGGCTTTGTCAATGCCGATAAACCGGACAGTCAGGATATCTGCTTTGTCCCTGACGGTGATTACGCTTCAGTAATCGAGCTTCATACAGGAAAAGCTCCTGCTTCCGGCGATTTTATTGATAACTGCGGCAATGTGCTGGGACGCCACAAAGGAATAATTCACTATACCATAGGACAGAGAAAAGGTCTGGGTATGGCCTTCGGTGAGCCCATGTATGTCTGCCGGATATCAGCTGAGGATAATACCATTACTTTAGGCAAAGAAGACGATCTGTACAGCTGTGTGCTGACAGCCGGAGACTTCAACTGGATTTCAGGAAAAGCACCTGATGGAGAACTGCGCTGCAAGGTCAAGACCCGTTACCGTCATCCAGAGCAGTGGGCATCTGTAACCGCTCTGGACGGCGAAACTGTCCGCATTACATTCGATGAGCCCCAGCGTGCCATTACTCCGGGTCAGGCTGCAGTTCTGTACGACGGCGAAGTCGTCCTGGGAGGCGGAACCATAATCTCTTGTTAAAATACCGAAAACATGGTATAATACCAGGTATAAATCATAGAGGTGAACAGCATGATTTCAACTAAAGGCAGATATGCCCTTCGTATTATGATTGACCTGGCCGAACACAGAAACGGCGGCTTTATTCCCATGAAAGAGGTAGCCGCACGTCAGGAAATTTCTCTGAAATATATAGAGCGGATAATGCCCGTTCTGACAAAAAACAATTTCGTGAAAGGGCTTCACGGCAAAGGCGGCGGATATCAGCTCACCCGCGAGCCTGACGAGTATACTGTCTGGGAGGTTCTCCAGGCCGCCGAAGGAGATCTGGCACCTGTTGCCTGTCTCGAGCATAACGCCGAGCCTTGTCCGCGTGCTTCCGAATGCCGCACCCTCCCTATGTGGAAAGACTATTACGATACTACCCGCAGTTTCTTTGAAGGCAGAACTATTGCAGATCTTATGGCCGCGTCGCCGGCGGATAACTACGTAATTTAGTCTGCTATGTTGCAGCAGCTCTTTTTCTGCCAACCCTGCGAGGTTGCCTGCCAGGTTGCCTGCGAGGTTGTAAGGAAAGCATAAAAAATGATTATTTTACAACGTTCATTCCTTTTTCACCTGCCTAACAGCTTGATGAGAGGTCTTATGTTGTGCAAATCATATGATTCTTTCATTTTGTACAACGCATCAGCAACTTCCGTTGTACAAAATTCATTTTACTCAAAATAAATACAACATTACTCTCGAGAATAGACGCAGATTCGACGTCCGGAAAGGGTAATGTTGTTTTTTTCAGTGCATTTTGTGAATTAAAGCAACATTCTATTATCGTTCACTTTATGCGACAGCTCAGCTACCACATCCCCTATGTCCTCTGCAATACAAATCGACTGTTTTTCTATTTGCTTCGGGCAATAAGCCTCTCTGCTGTTTATGCATGCGTATGTCGCTTTCGGATTTGCCGCAGTCATCTTCATGAAAGGGTATTTTATTATGCCAGGAGTGTTGAAGCCCACGCCCAGTTCGAGGAAAAGTACCCGACCTCTTACGTTTCTTTGCAAAAAAGTCTGATACCTCACCGCTGCTTCGTGCCAGCCTTCATCCTCCACAAAGGTATCATCTGCACGAAGGTTCATTGTCATGGGCGCGCCGCATACGGGGCAGCAAGGCACAAGTTCAGATGGAACTTTCATATCATGCTGGGAAGCTGCCATTTCTCTTACGGCATCCTCGTTGTCATAGGTTTTTCTGTGGCATGGCCTGCTGCACTGAAAAAGGCCGTAATCTCCCTGAGTATAGAAAAGCCTTTGCTTGTCGAATCCCGCTTTCTGAAAGCAGTGGTCCACATTGGTGGTTATGACAAAGTAATTTTTGCTGTGTACCAGCTCAAACAGTCTGTCATAAACCGGCTTTGGCGGGTCCATATAGCGGTTTATGTAGATATAGCGGCTCCAGTAGGCCCAGTATTCTTCCCGGCTTTCAAAAGGGTAAAAGCCGCCGGAGTACATATCGCTGAAGCCGTATTTGGATCCAAAATCCGCAAAGTATTTTGAAAACCTTTCTCCGCTGTATTCAAAACCTGCCGCCGTGGAAAGCCCTGCCCCCGCACCTATTACTACGGCTTCTGCTTCCGTAAGCGCCGCCTTTAATCTTTCAGCTTCAGCCCAGCAGTTTTCTGTATATGTCATAGTCTATCTCCTTGAATACATTGAATATCACCTTTATCCGACTGTCTTCTCGCTTCATATAATCTCTGACAGTTTTCACTGCAATTTCCGCTGCTCTTTCGTTTGGAAAGTGAAATTCTCCTGTGGAAATACAGCAGAAGGCTATACTTTTTATACCCTTACTGTCTGCAAGCTCAAGGCAGGATCGGTAGCATGATTCCAGCAGTCCCTCATCCTCTGAAGTTACCTGCTCTCCCACAATCGGTCCTACGGTATGTATAATATAATTGCATGGCAGGTTATATGCAGGTGTAATTTTAGCGCTGCCCACAGGTTCTTCGTGTCCCTGCCTTTCCATAAGCCGGGCGCATTCCAGTCGAAGCTGCATGCCTGCGTATGTATGTATGGCATTGTCTATGCAGCCGTGGCAAGGATAGTAACATCCGGTCATTCCGCTGTTTGCCGCGTTGACTATGGCATCGCAACGCAGTGTTGTGATGTCACCTTGCCATAGGTAAATGCCTTCCTCCACAGGTGTCAGTCCCGAAAATTCCGTAATGCCTTTTGCGCATGTTTCCGTCTGCAGATATTGATCCTGTACGCGGGCAATCTCGCTGCTTACAGGCTGAGGTCTTCGCACATTCATGAGGGAGCGCAGCAGCCGCTTCTGCTCCCCGGCCTCCACAGGCATCTCAAGTTCTCTATACTGCGGCTGCTCTGCCAGAAGTTTATTAATTAAATATTCTCTTCTTTCCCTCTGATTCATTTTGCTTATTCTCCTACAACGCTTATGGCCTTATTGTAGCCTTGGAAAACTGCAGTGTAAAGTACGCACTTTAAAGTGGCGTAGTTACCTTGAGGAAACCTTTAAGTAATTTCAACGAAGTGCTTGACAAAAAATTTTTCTGTACGGTATAATCAGGTTGTAAGTTTCTTTTAGATACTATAAGATTTTAGATATAAAAATGTGAGGAGGAAATAACATGTCTGATAAAAAGATGCCCAAAGAATTGCCTGCATGTCCGGTGGAAACTACTCTTTCTCTCATAGGCAACAAGTGGAAAGTACTCATATTGCGTGACCTTATGGAGGGCACCAGGCGCTTCGGCCAGCTTAAGAAGTCTGTCGGAGACATTTCCCAGAAGGTACTCACCGCCCAGCTCAGGGATATGGAGGAATCCGGTCTCGTAGACCGCAAGGTTTATGCCGAAGTGCCGCCTCGGGTGGAATACTCCCTCACCGAACTGGGCCTCAGTCTGAAGCCCGTGCTCGACGCTATGGTTGAGTGGGGCACGGACTACAAGAGCAGTCTGAAGGATCTTTAAATCGAATCCGTTTTTATAGCAGTCTGTGTTGGCACATTTGAAGTGTTGGTGGATTGGCGTGTTGGCATATAAAGGCTGCCACTGAAATTCTGCCAACGTTTTTCACGATTTGTTGGCATCTTTTCTTTTACCGATAAATTTCGCCAACAATTTTTACTTTTTTTGCCGCCAAAATAAAGTTTTCCTGCATATTATCAAAAAAATGTTGGCAGAAATCACGTTTACACGCTTTTCTGCCAACAAACGATTTATATTCTTTGTTTCAGCATTTCCACCCCTACTTATGATATGCCTCATGCCTTATAATCTTAAAGCTCCTATAAATCTGCTCCAGGAGCACCACCCGCATCATCTGATGAGGGAAAGTCATTTTAGAAAAAGACAGCTTGAAGTCCGCCCTCTTGCTGACCTCAGGTGAAAGTCCCAGACTTCCGCCGATAACGAAGGCCACATCGCTCTTTCCTTCGAGGCCAAGGCCCTCTATTTTCGCTGCCAGTTCTTCAGAGGAAAGCTGTTTCCCCTGAATCTCCAGAGTGACAACATAAGTTCCATCCTTGATTGATTTCAGGATTTCACGACCCTCTTCAAGTTTAACCTTTTCTTCCTCTGCAGGCCCGGCCTTGTCAGGAAGCCGGGACTCCTTCAGCTCCACAATTTTCACAGACGCATAGCCGGACAATCTTTTCATATATTCAGCCACCGCGTCAGTCCAGTATTTTTCTTTTAATTTTCCTATACATATTATCTGAATGTTCATTCCTACACCACCAGAAATCTTCCTGTCTCTTCTCTATCCACAACCTCAAGCTCCAGATCCTTTCCTATATAGAAGCCTGCTTCCTCAAGCACATTGCGAACTGTAATCAGGGCCTGCTGCGGGGTATTGTTTTCCTTGCTCAGGTGGGCAAGAAGCACACGTGGAACTTTACTTCCCCCAAGCTCAGTCAGCATGCGGACAAGACATTCCGCCGACGCTTCGTTGGAGAGATGCCCTAAATCGCTTAGGATTCTGTGCTTCACAGGATAAGGATATCTGCCATATAAAAGAATGTTCCTTTCGTGATTAGCTTCCAGCACAAGCAGATCCGCATCCTTTATATTCTCGAAAATTTCATCGCTGACAAAGCCCGTATCTGTGACCACCGCAGCCTTGCGACCGCCCTTTTCGAAGGCATAAGCCACCGGCTCGGCAGTGTCATGGGATACGTTGAATGGAACAACCCTGATGTCCCCCACCATGAAATCTTCTCCCCCTGTCACCGGTACGAACCGTGTGCTGCCCAGACCTGAGGTTTTTTCAACAACCGCACCTATAGTCCCCCGGGTGGCATATACAGTCACGTCTGAAGACTTGCGTATCAGCGCCCCCAGGCTTCTCACATGGTCGATGTGTTCATGTGTAAGGAGCACACCGTTTATTTCTTCGGGCCTGAGCTGCGCTTCCGCCAGCTTTTCGTTAAGTTTCTTTATTCCTATCCCGATATCGAGAATTATATTCGTTTTTTCACTTTTTATGAGATAACTGTTGCCGGAGCTGCTGCTGGCAAGTGTCTGTAATCCAAGCTCCATATATGTAACTTCCTTTTTCTTGACTCTTACGGCTGCCTATTACAGGCGCCGTCAATAAGTATACCATTTTTTCGTTGTAAAATCCATTAAAATAAGTCATAATATAATTAGCTGTTAGCAGAATATAGAAATTCGGAGGGAAAACATGGCGATTTTGAGAATTTATACGGATGGAGCATGCTCAGGCAATCAGGAAAAGGAAAACTTCGGGGGCTGGGGTGCCATCCTGGAGTACGGCGAACATCAGAAGGAACTCTTCGGCGGCCAGGCAAACACCACCAATAACCGCATGGAACTGACCGCTGTCATCGAAGCTCTTAAGGCCATCAAAGGCACCGGGCGCACCATAGAGGTGTTTTCTGACAGCGCCTATGTTTCCAACTGCTTCCGCGAAAAGTGGTACGAGTCCTGGGAAAAGAACCGCTGGCGAAACGCCGCCAAAAAGCCTGTTGAAAACCGCGAGCTCTGGGAGGAACTGCTGGCTCTTGTGCGTCTTCACGATATTAGGTTTTACCGTGTAAAAGGTCATGTTAATCTGGAAAGCAAATCCACCGACTTTGACAAACTCTACGCCAAATTCGTTGAGTGGAACGGAGCACGCTTTTCCTTCGAGGATTTTGAATATATAACTCAGATGAACAACCGAGCCGATGAACTGGCAAACGAGGGAATAAAAGAGGCCCGGGGCTGATAAATGTCAGACCCCGGAGCCTTTTATTTTTTTATCTTAAAATCATCAGGCACTGAACCTGAGCAACTGCAGCAACCTCCCTCTTGACGCCTGCTGCATGCTGCCCCATCCGGACATCCGATGCACTTGACCCCTTTTTTCTTTGCCTTTACTATATATCCTACCGCCGCTCCAATAAGCGCCAGAAGAATCAATCCAAGAATTAAATCTGCCATGCCTTTGCTCCATACTCCCTGTCAAAAGTCTTTTCTTCTCTTTTGATCAAGTATACTACAATTGCCGCCATTACTGCAACCGCAATCATTCCCGGTATAAATCCTGTTCCCAATGTACCTGTCGTAATCAGTGTCCCAATCTGATATACAAGAAAGGCAACTGTATAGCCTGTTCCCAGCTGGAGGGCAATTCCGCCGAAAAGCCATTTCCTGTCCTGCATCTCAGAATTCATAGCCCCGATAGCGGCAAAGCAAGGCGGTGTATACAGATTAAACATGAGACAGGCCAGCGCCGCTGCTGAAGTGAGTCCGAAGGCTGCGGCCACCTGATTGGCGCCGCCCACCAGAGCAAGCTTCTCTGTGTCGATAAAGTTTGAAAGGCCATATACTACTGCCAATGTGCCTACCACATTTTCCTTTGCTATGAAGCCTGTAATTGATGCTGCGGCCATCTGCCACACGCCAAAACCCAGAGGAATAAGCAGTACAGCAAACGGCGCGGCTATTCCTGCAAGGATTGAGGTGCTTTCCATGCCCTCCTCCACAGCCTGAAGATGCCAGTCAAAGGTCTGCATTATCTGAACCACAGCATTACATACGAGTATGATGGTTCCTGCCTTGATAATATATGCTTTGCCCCTTGAACACATGGAAAGAAATGCTTTCCAGAGGCTCGGCGCTTTGTATTCAGGAAGTTCCATTATGAAGAAGGACTTTCTGTATTTATGGCCTGTAAGCTTGTTTACCAGCAAAGCTCCAAGAAGAATCAGCAGTATTCCCACGAAATACATCATAGTACCCACCCATGAAGCATTGCCGAAAAATGCTCCGGCAAACAATGCAATTACAGGCAGCTTGGCTCCACAAGGCATAAAGGGAGTAAGCATTGCTGTCGCTCTTCTTTCTCTTTCATTTTTAATAGTGCGGCAGGCCATGATTCCCGGTATAGCACAGCCTGTACCTATGACCATAGGTATTGCTGACTTTCCGGACAATCCCACTCTCTTGAAAATCGGATCAAGAACTACTGTTGCCCTGGCCATGTACCCGCAATCCTCCAGCAGAGCGATGAGAAAATACATTACCATTACCAGTGGCAGGAAGCCCACTACCGCCCCGACACCGCCTATTATACCGTCAATTAGCAGCGCCTGCAGGAAAGGAGAGGTCCCTTCAACCATGCCTGATGCCCATTCCTGGAAGGTCTCTATCCAGCCCACAAGTATATCTGCAAGGAAAGGTCCCAGAGTTGACTGTGAAAGGTCAAACACCACGAACATTACTGCTGCGAAAATAATTACCCCTAAAAATTTATTGGTCAAAACACCATCAATTTTATCCTGGAAATTCCTTTCTC
The DNA here is from genome assembly GCA_051883095.1 of Anaerovoracaceae bacterium. Taxonomy (GTDB): domain Bacteria; phylum Bacillota; class Clostridia; order Peptostreptococcales; family Anaerovoracaceae; genus SUG1106. Next base: position 35,392 of record JBJETB010000033.1, on the reverse strand, counting down.
GGGTCAACACTTTTCGTGTTTCAACCTCTTCCACAACCTTGTTTACGAACTCAAATCTTTTGCGGTCAGCAGCCTCCACTTCCACTTTATTGTGAAGGTTAATATCTCCTTGTTCAAAAGGTGCATTCTGACCTTTGCCGGCTACCGTCACCGCTGCATTGATTACATCGCTCAAGCCGTTTGCTGACGGTGCCGCAGATGTTGAAACAGTCTCCACAACCGGACACCCCAGTCTCCCGGCTAAAGCCTGCACGTCAATTTTCGTTCCCTTTTTTTCATTAATGTCGCTCTTGTTCAGAGCCACGACTACCGGAATATCAAGTTCCAGAAGCTGTGTGGTGAAAAAAAGACTTCTGCTCAGATTGGTTGCATCAACAATGTTTATGATTACATCCGGATTTTCATTTTTTACATAACCGCTGGTGATGCTTTCCTCCGAAGTGAATGGCGACATGGAATATGCTCCGGGCAGATCGACTGCTATAAGCTCTTCGCCCTGAAGCTCCTTTCCTGCACTGTAAAAGTTCTTTTTTATAGGACTTTCCTTTTTATCCACAGTAACTCCCGCCCAGTTTCCGACCTTTTCGTTTCTCCCTGTAAGGGCGTTGTACATGGTTGTTTTGCCGCTGTTGGGATTACCAGTCAATGCAATTCTCATTTATGTTCCTCCTGTCTGTTTAATGTTAATATTCGTTTTTTATATGAGAATGGCTGATGCCAGTTCATTGTCTATGTTGTACCTTCCGTCTTTGATGGACACCACCATACTTCCTTTAAGCTTCCGGACTACGGCAATGGGCTCTCCGCTGTAGCATCCCAGAGAAAAAAGGAAACTGTTCAATTCTTCATCATCGGTCACTATTTCTTTAATTATGTATTCCCGGCCCGCTTCTGCAGCTGATAATTTATTATCCTTATCTGTTTTTACTCCCATATTAGTGTCCTGCCTTTCTTCCTGTCTGTTCTCCCGTTAAGTTAGCAAGCGCTAACCCCGGCGGGAAAATATTGGTTAGCATTCGCTAACCGTATCATCAAAATATTAGTTAGCACCCGCTAACCGCTTATCATTATATCATTTTTTTAGTAGCTGTCAACAGTTTTTTGAAAGAATTTTGCAATTAATGGTACTTTGTGCTATACTGAGGTTTGTATTACGGCCGCCTAAGCGGCTATTTTGCAGGAGATTTAAAATGATATATAACAATGTACTTGAAGCCATGGGCCACACCCCTATGATTCAGCTTAACCGTATGGCTGATCCCGATGGTGCCCGTGTACTGGTAAAATATGAGGGCCTTAACGTAGGAGGTTCTATCAAGACCAGAACTGCCTTTAATATGATTAAGAAAGCTGAGGAAGACGGCATACTCAAGCCGGATTCAATTATTGTAGAGCCCACCAGTGGAAATCAGGGTATAGGCCTGGCACTGGTTGGTGCAGTAAAAGGCTATGAAACCATTATAATCATGCCTGATTCAGTCAGCAGTGAACGCAGACTACTGGTGGAACACTACGGAGCGAAGGTTATTCTGGTTCACGATGCGGGAAACATCGGCGACTGCATCGAAGAGTGCGTGGAAATGGCCGCAAGGATGGCAGAAGAAAACCCTAAGGTTTTCGTACCTCAGCAGTTTGAAAATCATGCAAACCCAATGGTGCACCGCCACCATACAGGTCTTGAGATTCTGGAACAGGTTGCAGGACCTATCGACGGTTTCTGCTCCGGCATAGGTACCGGCGGCACTATCACCGGCATAGGTGAAACTCTCAAAGCTCTGAATCCTCAGATTGAAATCTGGGCGGTTGAACCTGAAAACGCAGCTATCCTGGCTGGCGGAACAGTCAGCACCCATATCCAGATGGGCATCGGAGACGGTGTGATTCCGGGCGTTCTCAATCAGCAGATTTACGATGATATCTGCATTATCTCAGACGAGGATGCTCTCAGGACAGCAAAGGACCTTGCCATCAAGGAAGGTCTCATGTGCGGTATATCCAGCGGAACCAACGTGGCTGCAGCTCTTCGTCTGGCGAAAAAACTGGGCAAAGGCAAAACAGTAGTAACCGTTCTGCCGGATACAGCAGAGAGATATTTCTCCACACCGTTGTTTGAATAAAATCAAGCAGCCGGCAATTCCTTGATATCATAGCAAAATTCCAATAAAATATAGTCATAATACTGCTACGGAGGTGTTATTATGATTATCAAGCCGTCTGCCGCAATAAGGCAGGATTACCAGTGGCTTATTCACTAAGATATTTCTTATAATAATCATACAAACTTCAAAAGACAATGCCGATGTTGTAAAAAAATCAAAGAAGCCACTATTTTTACAACATCGCACCTTTTCCAAAGCCTTTGGAGCCCGTTTCATAAGTGTCATGTTGTAACAATCCTGAGGTATAAGTTATTTTTACAACATGATTTAATTATTGGTTGTAAAAATCCCGCGAAGTCAAAATAAGTACAACATTCACGACTTTTCAGCCTTGATTTAAAGGCCGATATAAGTGTAATGTTGTAAAAAAACTCGTTTCAAGACAAGTTATACAACGTCGATAAAAAAGACAGGCAAGTCTGGAACATCGTTCATACTTTACCTGTCTTAAAGCTCAACAACCACTACAAATGTCAGACCACCATAAAGGTCAAACCACCGAAAAAGTTAGAGAGCCCGTTTTATTCCCCTATCAGCCCGCTGATATCAAGGTCTTCCTTCTTGGCCGCCTTATATTCCTCACCGTTAAAGATATCATAGATTACAGGTACCACCAGAAGTGTAAGCACTGTAGCATAAAGCAGTCCTCCGATGCAGACCAGAGCTATTGGCTGCATCATATCCGTTCCGGCTGTCTTGCCGATGGCCATTACTATAAGTCCCAGAATCGTAGTCAGACTGGTCATCATAACAGGACGCATACGTGTAGCCCCTGCCTCGATAATGGCCTGGCGCTTGGTCAGTCCCCGGCCGCGGAGCTGGTTGGTGTAGTCCACCAGCACTATACCGTTGTTTACAATTACGCCCATAAGCAGTATCAGACCTATCATGGCGATTATGCTCAGCTCCTTGCCGAAGATGAGCAGCGCCAGCAGACCTCCCGTAAATGCAAGCGGAATTGTAAACATTACTATGAACGGTGATTTCAGCGACTGGAACTGTGCTACCATGATGAGGTAAACAAGCAGGAAGCCGAGCGCCATCATCTTAACCAGATCGACCATGGCATCCATAATTGTCTCGTTTTCTCCGTTAAACTCATATGATACTCCCTCCGGCAGGCTGAGTTCCTTGATAGCTTCCTTGGCCGCATCTGTCACAAGAGTGATATTGTATCCATCTTTTAAAGTTCCGGAAACCGTAAGATATGTTCTCTGGTCATTTCTCTCAATGGACGGAAGAGTTTTGGTTTCTTTAACCTTCGCGATATCCTTCAGCTTTACATATACTGTCTTGCCGTCAGAATCGGTTCCTTCCAGTTCCAGATTTCTTATATCCTTAGGTGCTACACTTTCTTTGTCATCCGATGAAACCACTATATCGTATTCGTCGCCGCCCAGGCTCATAGATGTTGCAGTGTTTTCCAGAGTGAGAGCCTTGGAAACCTGCATATATACCTGAGCTACCGTAAGACCGTTTTTCATTGCCTTTTCTTTGTCAACAATGTAGTGCAGCTCCGGCTCTGCTTCTGTAAGGCCGTTGTCAACCTCGTCGATACCTTCCACGGTCTCCAGTTTCTTGCCTACCTTTTCGGCTGCATTCTGCAGATTCTGTATATCAGTGCTGTAAATATCAATAGATACGCCTGAACCTCCAAGAGCCGTCGTATAGGAAGTCATGGATGAAGAACTCATAATCTTTACCTGGCAGTCAAGTTCTGCGGTTTTTTCTTCAATGCTGTCTGCTATCTCTCCTCCGGACAGATTGCTTTCTTCATCTACTATTATATACAGTGACACTGATGTGTTTGAAGTTTCTCCTGTCATACCACCCATGCCTCCGGCCTGAGAAAGCATGCCGCCTACGGTCTCAACACCCTCTGTGTCTTTGATTATATCGATTACTTTATCCGCCATCTCTTTTGTTTCTTCCAGAGTAGCTTCCTCATCATTCATGACCATGCTGCCGTTAAGCTGCGGTGTGGCCATATCAGGGATGAATATAAAGCCCTTTGAAAGAGATGCATAAACGCTTCCGCTGAGGAGCGCAACCGCCAGTATGAGGATCAGCGCTTTATGGTTCAGGTTCCAGTTAAGAAGCCTTCTGTAGCCGTTTTTGAATCTGGCAAAACCTGCTCCCTCCGGTTTCGGTTCCTTTACGAACATCATGGAGGACATTGCCGGAACCAGCGTCAATGCGATAATAAGACTGGCGCCCAGAGAATATGTAACAGTCAGAGCCATATCAGAAAACAGCTGACGTGTAATGCCCTCTACAAACACAATAGGAGCGAATACGCTGACAGTGGTCAGAGTGGAGGCTGTAATGGCTGCCGCAACCTCTTTAGCTCCTGCAATAGCCGCCTTTTTAGGAGGCACACCCAACCGTCTCATTCTGAAAATGTTTTCTATTACTACTATGGAGTTATCCACCAGCATTCCCACTGCCACAGCAAGGCCGGACAGGGAAATCATGTTCAGCGTTACTCCGGAGAAATACATGAGCACTAATGCAAAGGTTATACTTATAGGAATGCTGAGCAGTGTTATGAATGTAGGCTTGATATCTCTCAGGAAAAGCAGCAGAATAAGTATTGCAAACAGAGCACCCCATCCAAGGCTCTGCAGAATAGAGCTTATAATGAGGTATATGTAATCGCCCTGATCCATGAGAGTAGTAAAGTGAAGGCCTTCGTACTCTTCGGAAAGCTGCTCGAATTTGTCTGCTATATTGTCAGAAACCGTGGCAGTAGCGTAATTTGACTGCCTTGAGAATGTAAGCAGCACTCCAGGATTGCCATTGATGCTTGCATAAATGGAATCTGAATTATCCGTCATAAATACATCGGCCACATCGTCCAGAGTTACATCTCCCAGCCCATCTATATTAAAGATAAAAAGATCTTCAACTTCATCCAGATCCTTCAGCTCGTCTCCGACACTTACCAGATATCTGGTATCGCCTTCCTGCACGTATCCTGCAGGCATGGAGAAGTTCTGACCCTGCAGAATTCCGGAAATCATATCTACAGTTATCATGGAACCCAGACCTGCAGCCTGAAGGGACTGATTGCCTGCTTCATCAAGCTGGGCCATGGCAGAATTAAGCTGAGACTTCTGGCTTGCTATCTGTTTTTTAGCCGATGCCAGCTGAGCCTCTGCATCGTCAAAAGCTTCCTGAGCTGTATATGTACCTCGTTCCGCCTGTTTATATGCCTCCTGCAGCTTTGTTACCTGTGCTTCTGCTGCGGTACTGTCCATCTGCATAACCGCAAGCTGACTCTTTATATCCTTAAGCTGTTCCTGAAGCTCCTCCAGAGTAATTCCCACCTGCAGGCCGTAAATTCCCTGGGAAATCTGGGCCTCTATGGCAGCCTGTCTTCCTTCCAGCACGGTAATCTGGGTCGCAAGAGCGCTGGCCTTTGAAACGGCCACATCCAGCTGAGCACTAGCTTCGGCCAGCTGATCATAGGTGTCGCTCTTGGTCTGTTCAAGTTCCTTTTCGCTGGCGGCCAGCTGAGCTTCCGCTTTCTTAATCTGTTTCATGCCGGAATTAAGCTGGCTCTTTGCCTTGGCCATTGAAGGGCTTGCTTCTCCCAGCAGCTTTTCATTAAGCTTTTCTATCTTGTCTTCACTTATGGTTACATTTATCTTGGATTCGAGAAGACCGCCTGCATTTATGCTGGCTACCCCTGTAATGCCCTCCAGCTTGTTCATGAGAGTGTCTTCAACGAAAGATGACAGTTTCTCTGTATCGTATCCATCCATGTCCACCGAAGCAACTGCTATAGGCATCATGTTTGGATTGATTTTCATTATGTATGGAGCGCCTATGCTGTCACTCCAGCCGCCCTCTACCAGGTCAACCTGCTGCAGAATGTTTACCACCGCAGTATCCATGCTGGAGCCGTTGTCAAACTCCAGAACAACCAGAGAATAGTTGGAATTAGATATGGATTGAATGGATTTGAGGCTTTCCACCGTGGCAAGGCTTTGCTCCAGAGGCTTGGTGACCTCGCTTTCCACCTCCTCCGGCGTCGCGCCGGGATATGTGGTCATTACAACTACATAAGGCAGGTCAATGCTGGGCAGAAGGTCCGGCGTCATGCCGGTTACCGACACTATGCCCAGAGCTATTATAATCACTACCGCCACGAAAACCGTCAGCGGCTTTTTTACACTGAATCTTGACATTATTGTTTTATCCTCTCCTGATATTTAGTTTATAAAAAGGGGGATTGTGTTAATTATCCATAATAGATAATTCTAACATGACAGACCGTTTTTCTCAAGATGCATCATCCCGTTTATTGAAATTTCACTGTTTCTTCACCTAAAGCAATCTTCCCTCTGACTTTTCTCTCTGTTAATTTCATTCCGTTTAGGGTATAATAGACCCAAAAGGAGGTTTTAACATGATTACTAACGTTACTAAAGAAAATTTTGATAAAGAAGTTATGCAGGCGGAAGGTACTGTTCTCATTGATTTCTGGGCTGCCTGGTGCGGACCGTGCAGAATGATCGCTCCTGCCGTAGAAAAAATCGCAGAGGAGCACCCTGAGGTAAAGGTATGCAAAATAAATATCGATGATGAGCAGGAACTTGCTATCAGACATGGAGTTATGAGCATTCCTACACTCATGGTAGTAAAAAACGGCGAAATTGTAAACACTGCAATAGGTCTCAGACCTAAGGAGGAAATTGAGGCTCTGCTATGAGAATATTAATTGCGGAAGATCAGAAGGACCTTAACAAGATTCTTTTAAAGAAACTTACCGCAGAAGGTTATTCGGTAGACAACTGCTTTGACGGCGAGGAGGCACTGGATTTTCTGGCCATGGCCCAGTATGACGGGGTGATCCTCGATATTATGATGCCAAAAATGGACGGGCTTGACGTGGTGAAACAGATGCGCGCATCGGGTGATCCGACGCCGGTGCTTTTTCTCACCGCCCGTGATTCTGTGGAAGACAAGGTCAAAGGCCTTGATCTGGGTGCCAACGACTATCTGGTAAAGCCTTTCTCTTTTGATGAACTTATGGCCAGAGTCAGAGCTATGACCAGAAAAACTGCTTCCACCAACTCGCCGGTCTATGAAGCGGCAGACTTGAGACTTGATACCAGCAGCCGCAGTGTCACCCGCTCCGGCATAAATATAAAGCTGTCGGCCAAGGAATTCGCTCTTCTGGAATACCTGCTGAGAAACAAGGGGCAGGTTCTTTCCCGGGAAAAAATCGAAAACAGCCTCTGGAACTTCGACTATGAGGGTGGCACCAACGCAGTTGATGTTTATATAAGATATTTGAGAAAAAAAATTGACGAGGACTTTTCCCCGCGTCTCATACATACAGTCCGCGGCGTGGGATATGTTCTTAAAGAGGAAGAGGACTAGCCGCAGATGAAAAGTTCCATGAAAAATCTGACCATACAGAAAAAAATAATAATCTGGTTTTCCCTGATGCTTATCGTCATCGTGGCTCTCATGAACACCATGACCTTCGCCATTGCCAACCTGGTTCTGGACGAAGATGTTAAGGAAAGGCTCATGAATACGGTGGTTTCCAACGTGGAGGAAATTGAGTATTTTAACCGCCTGGATTCCGGAAGGGAAAGAGAACAGGGAGACCAGTTTCTCCAGTATAACGACGGATGGCTGGAGATCGACGATGATTTCTGCGATTTTTATGAAGGAATCTGTACTGCCTTGTACGATGAAAAGGGCAATCTCCTTTACGGAGAAGCCCCTGTAAAAATCTCCCGAAGCAAGGATCTCACCTTTACAACAGTAGGCAAGATAAGCTACAAAGGAGAAAAATACTATGTCTTTGATCGCAAGCTCACTGGCGATAATCTGGAAGGTCTGTGGCTCCGCGGCATTGTATCTAAAAACGAAAGAATCAACATATTATATAATACGGTACGCCTTTCCTTCTGGCTGCTGCCTGTCCTGGCACTGCTGGCAATCCTGGGCGGCTACGCTATAACCCGCCGTTCTTTCCTGCCGGTAGAGCAGATCGCTCAGTCAGCAAAGGAAATCGGTGAAAGCGGAGATCTTTCCAGGCGTCTTGACATCGGTCCGGGAAACGACGAACTTCACCAGCTGGCGGATGCTTTCAATAATATGTTCGAAAGACTGGAAAAGGCTTTTGAATCCGAGAGACAGTTCACGTCAGATGCTTCCCACGAGCTTCGCACTCCTGCTGCGGTAATTATGGCTCAGGCAGAATATGGCCTTGAGCTTGCTGACAGCGAGGATGAATACCGCGAGGCTCTGGAAGTTATCAAACGTCAGGCAGAGCGTATGAACGACCTGATAAACAGGCTGCTTTTCTTCACCAGACTGGACCAGGGCACTGAACCTGTCAATATGGAGGAACTTGACCTCAGTCAGCTCACCGCCGATATCTGCACAGAGCAGCAGATGATAAAATGCAATAATATTATCCTTTCCGCAGACATAGAACCTGATATCACGGTGGTGACAGACAGAAATCTGTTTTCTCGTCTGCTTAACAACCTCTGCAGCAACGCATATAAATATGGAAAGCCTGACGGCAGCATCAAAGTGGGTCTGAAGAGAACCGATGACCTGGCTGTGCTTTCTGTGGCCGATGACGGAATCGGTATTTCCGGGGAAAACCTCGAAAAGATATGGAATCGTTTCTATCAGGTAGAGCCATCGAGAAACGAGGATGCAGGCGGCGGAGGAGTCGGTCTGGGACTTTCCATGGTAAAGCAGATTTCTGTTCTTCTGGGAGGAGATGTCTCTGTAGAAAGCACTTTCGGCGAGGGTACCGTTTTTACTTTCTCACTGAAGCTGAAAAAATAAATTTAAAAAATTAAAAGCTTTAATCTTTCTTTAATTTTTTGCGGCTATAATAAAGCCATAAAATCAAATAAAAGCAAGCTGCTTTGTTTAAAAGGTTAATAGAAAGGAAGAAAGATTATGAAAAAATTTACACAGAGCTTAAACTCACCTAAGAAGATTGCGGCCTTCGTAGTCTGTGTGGTTCTCATCGCCGGAGCTGTTGGCTTCGCAACCCTTCAGGTAGGTGCAAACGTTAACGCTAACAAGACTATAGGTATGGACAAGGGAGTCGCTGTTGCTCTCGCTGATGCAGGTTTTAAATCTGAGGAAGTTACAGATCTTACAGCTCATTACGATGATGAAGACGGTGTTGCAGCCTATGACGTTGACTTTACTGTAAACGGCTACGAATACGAGTACACCATCAAGGCTTCAGACGGTAAGATTCTGGAGGCTCAGAGAGAAAAAATCAAAGCTGACGACACTGAAAAGGTAGTCGCTGATAAAACAGATGCCAGCACTTCCTCTACACCGGACAACGGCAGCAGCAGCGAAGGAACAGGTACTTCATCCACAGACAACCCGAGCTCCAAGTACATCGGTGTTGACAAGGCTAAGTCCATCGCTCTTAAGGATGCAGGTGTGTCCGCTTCATCTGTTACTTTCACAAAAGCTAAGCTTGATAAAGACGACGGTGTGACTGTTTACGAAATAGAGTTCTACAGCGGCGATACCGAATACGAGTACGAAATCAACGCAACCTCAGGTGCTATCAGAGAAAGAGACTCAGAGCACAGAGATTATGACGACTGGGATGACGACGATGATGATGACCACGACGATGATGATGAGTGGGATGACTAGTCCTTGCCGATGATACAATAATATAATAAAAAAAAGATTGACACCCAACTGTATTACATGTATAATACGGTCAAAAGAACCGTACTATGCAAGTAATACAGTTTTTTATTGGGAATGCAACTACATGCTGCTATGGCGAAAAAAGTGGCAGCAGGAAAAGGAAAAGCATTATGATTCATTTTGAGGATTTTAAAAGTGACGGTAAAACACCGATTTACCTTCAAATCGTGTATTACATAAAGCGAGGTGCCTGTGCCGGAACTGTAGCGGACGGTGACGAGCTTCCTTCGAGAAGAGTCCTTTCGGCACTCCTGGGGATTAATCCCAACACGGTCCAGAAGGCATTTAGAATACTGGAGGAAGAAGGTCTCATCGAATCCAGAGCCGGGGCCAAGAGCTTTATGGTACTAAGCGAAGAAAAGATTATGACGCTGAAAACGGAGCTTCTGGAAGAGGATGTGAAGCGGCTGGCCTCCGCACTGAAACAGACAGGCATCGAAAAAAGCGAGGCGCTCCGTCTCATAGACAGATACTGGGACGAGGAATAGGGGGATAGAATGAGCAGAAATACATCTATTTTAGCATTCTACTTAAAGAATGGAATCTACAGAGTAATCGGAATCAGTCTTGTGATGGCGACAGCAGAGATGCTCCTTTTTATGACCGGAAGCAGCGATACCATAACAACCTTTGGCGACTGCATAGATGCATCCCATATTGCTTTTGTTCTTCCGGCAGCGCTGCTCCTGCATTTTATTCTGAACAGCAGCATCTTAGGAAAATCATCCATGAACATGATTGCGGCAGGAAGGCTTCAGGTAACGGGGAAGCAGCTTTTCCGGTCAGATGTGCTGGCGCAGGCAGCATTCCTGCTGGTAATTTACGGAGCGCAGGTGGCAGTCCTTCTTGTTCTTGCCCGGCTCTATCCGGGCTTGACAAGCGAGAAAGTTACAGAGCTTTCTGTAACCATTGACTTTATGCGAAACAGTTTCCTGCATTCGGTACTGCCTCTTTCGGATCTGGCCATGACCTTGCGAAATGTTGTCAGTCTCATTACTCTTGCGGAAATCATCGCGGTTGTGAATCTCATGATGAGAACAGGCGAAAAGCATCTGGTTACAGTCATTATTCCGACGTATCTGATTGTAATGAACTTCGTGAAAGAGTTTGAAAGAGACTTCACGCAGATGATGGTATTCACAGGATTTGTTCTGATTTTTACCGTTGCATTATATGCTCTCGGCCTTTCCATGGCAGGAAAAAAGGAAGGAGAAAGTGAAAAAAATGAATAAAAATAATTCTGCACCGTGGCTGCAGGCCCACACTCCGCCGGGAACAGATTTCAGAAAGGACCTCATAGCGGGAATCGTCCTGGCTGCAGTCATTACACTGATTTTTTTCTTTGCTTTCCTGGTAGAGTATATGAATATGAGAAACGGACTTTTCGAGACAGACTATAAAGGAAGGCTCCTGGAGCAGCTCAGACCGGGGGCCGTAATGGCGGACATCCGCCTTCTTCTCCGAGGAAAGCTTGCGGGTATGATTCTGATGGCCATCTACTGCGTTGTCAGAGCCGTCCTGTACTACAGAAGCTTCTTTACAGAATCGAAGAGTATTTACCTTATGAAACGATTGCCTGATAAAAACGAGACTTTGAAAAGAAGCATATCACTTCCGGCTATAGTCCTGGTCCTGGCAATCCTGTTCAGCCTGCTCCTGCTTGGAGGCTGCGCAGCCGTCTATTTTCTGGCAACACCGAAGATATGCCTTCCGGAATTTCAAGGTCTTGGAATCATCGGAGCATTGATTCCGGCTTTTTTTACCGCATAGAAAGGATAAGGGGATAAAATGATAGAAATTAAAAATGTCACGAAGAAATATGGCAGTAAATATGCACTGAATGATGTAAGTCTCAGCATAGGACAAGGTGAAATTATCGGTCTCTTTGGTGAAAACGGTGCCGGAAAAACCACCCTCATCAAATCCATTCTGGATCTGATTCAGTATGACGGAGAGGTTACCCTGGATGGAGAACCCATCACGCGTAAAAATGTGGTCAGACTTTCCCTCGCCACCTGCGAACACAGCTTTTTTCCTAAACTCAGCCCAAAGGAACACGCAGAGTTCTACCGCGAGCATTTTGACCGGTTTCAGGAGAAGCGATTTGAAGGGCTGATGAAGTTCTTCGACCTTCCTATGAACAAAGCCGTAAAGACCTTTTCCACAGGGCAGAAAAACCAGTTCGAGGTCATCATGGCACTATGTCAGGGTGCAGACTACATCTTTATGGATGAACCTTTCGCGGGAAATGATGTGTTTAACAGAGAAGACTTTTACAAGGTGCTTCTGGGCATTCTTGAGCCGGAGGAAACCATCCTCCTTTCCACTCATCTGATCAGCGAAGTGTCTGAATTTATAGGAAGAGCCGTCCTTATCCACCAGGGGAAAATTGTGGGAGACATGGATGTAAGTGAACTGGAAGAACAGGGGAAGAATCTGATAGAATACGTGAAGGAAACGTACAATTACAGGGAAGACAGAGTGAGCAAGGCTTTATCCGACATAACCGGCAAGGAGGAATAGAAATGAAAAAAGCATTGGCTATCACATTGATTCTGGTTATCGTATCAGCAGGGGTAATTGCATATACAACGGGAAGCTTCCAATCAGCACTTGAGAAAGTCGGATTCACCCGAACAGACTACATTGGAGACATTGCGGCCATGGATGGGGTCTCTCTCATGCTCAGATCCTCACTTCAGAGAAGGCAGTTCTGGAACATCCGGACGGATTTTACCCATGGAGATGTGTCTTATGACGTGAAAACCGAGTTTTCGCAGAATGCTGCAAAATACGTGCAGGACGACAGTTACTGCGGTGTTTCCATGTATCCGGATGCATTTGTACATTATGATTTTAACTCAGAAAACTCTGAAATGACAAAGACTTACGAAAATCTCAATGAGTTTGAAAAGATGGTATATGACTATAGCATGGAATGTCCGGATACGGGAAGCTTTCAGAAGAGAGTCAGGCTCAGCGATTACGACGGATACTATTCCTTCAATGTGGTTTTCGATATCGGAGCGCAGGGAGCCACAGGAATTTTTACTTTTGGAGAGAATAGTTACGAAGAGGGTTCTTTGGAAGCAGAAGCATTTGATGCATTCAAGTCCTATTTCAGAATTCCTTTTGCGAAGGAGCATTATACGACCATTCATGTGGAAAAGGATAGCGGAAACCTGGTGATGGTGGGGATTTACGAGGAAGATGATGACTGGAAAACCGCTTACACCGGCGGATATTCCACAGGGACTGTCGGAGAAAACGCCTGCTATTTTACCATTTCAAACAGGACAAATGCAGGTGCGCTTTTAGATACAAGCCTGATTCCGGGAGGCTACGGGATTTACATGCTCCCCTATGAAATCAAAGGCAAAGGAAACAAGATGCTTTCTGAGTCTGATTTCAAGTTCGATGAGCTGGAGACCTTCATTCCGCTGGATGAAGCAGCTGTGGTTGAAAATCTTGCAATGTCACAGGATAAATCGAAACTGTTTGTTCAGTATCAGCTCGATGACCAGCTGATGGTTTCCACCTTTGATGCATCCACAGGAGCACTTGTGAAGGAAGTAAAGGTCACAAAAGTTCCTGACGATGACTGGTTCCGCTTCTATGAGGGGGACGGCTTCTACGCTGTGTTTAACAACAGCGAAATTACACTTCTGACAGAAAATGAAGAAGGGGCACTGGAACTGGAGTTTAAGGCAGTGCAGAACAGCGATTTCGAATATTTTCCTCCTTTTGAAAACCTGGGGAATACGAAAATGGAATATGACGGCAGCAGACTTGTCATTGCAGGTTTTGCGCAGATTTATAAAGACAAGAACGGTGAACTGACCTATACGGCAAGATACGACAATAGCTATTTTGTCTGCGCGGTTTCCGAGGATGGAATCCTGTATTTCGGAGCCTTCCAAAGCGATCTGGACAAGGCAAACCTCAGAGAGGACGGATTAAACGAAGAATGGGAAGCTTTTTACTGGAACGGCCGTGATTATAGCTTTACTGTAGGAACATGGGACAGCGATGCCATGACCATACAATTTTAAAAAGGGCTGAATCAGCCCTTTTTTTCGAATATTTACAGACACTTGCTGGAGTTCTTCCAGATACCCATTTTCTCAGCTTCCTTAATGAGATCATCGCGGAAATCAGGATGAGCGATGTTTATGAGAAGCTCTGCTCTCTCCCATGTAGTCTTGCCCTTAAGATCTGCCGCACCGTATTCTGTAACGATAAAGTTCGTTGCCATTCTCGGTGTTGTAACTATAGCTCCCGGAGGCAGTACAGGAGAAATAAGGGACTCTACCCTGCCGTCAGCCGTCGTTCTCGTAGATGGTGTACAAAGGAAGCTCTGTCCTCCCTTAGACTGGTATGCGCCCAGTACGAAATCGAGCTGTCCGCCTGTGCCGCTTATCTGCTGATGTCCCGCAGACTCAGAGCAGACCTGTCCGTAAAGGTCAACCTGAATACAGCTGTTTACAGATACAAAGTTATTTATCTGTGCCACTGTTGCGATGTTATTCACGTAGTCGACCGGAGCATTGCAGCATATCGGATTATCATCTATGAAATCATAAAGTCTCTTGGTGCCACCGGCGAAGGTATAAACTGCCTTGCCTTTGTCAATAGGCTTGTTTCCCGTCAGCTTTCCTGCCTCGAAAAGGTCAACATAGGCGTCCGTGAACATCTCCGTATGGGCATTTATATTACGCTGGTCTGACTCTGCCAGCATGGAGCCTATGCAGAGCGGCAAGCTTCCGATACCCAGCTGAAGGGTGCTATGGCTCTTGATCCTCGGAACGATGTGGCTTGCAATCTTCTTATCTATTTCCGTAGGCTCTTTGGTCGGAAGCTCTGCCAGAGGCGTATTGCTTCCTTCTACTACGTAGTCAATACCATAGAGGTTAAGCTGAGTCTGATATCCGTGCGCTATCGGCATCTTCTCATTCACTTCAACGATTATCTTCTTGGCGGATTTAATAACGCCCCACATGTCGGCCACCTGAGGCCCCAGATTGAAGTTTCCATGCTCATCCATAGGTGCAACCTGGAACATGGCGATATCGATTTCGCAGTTATTGTTTACCCACAGAAAAGGCAGCTCGCAGAACATCATCGGGATGTACCAGCAGCGGCCGTCCTTGTTCATCTTTCTGTCATGTGTATTGAAGTGGGCCGATGAAAAACGTACCTGCTCGTTGCTGTCCGTAGCAAGGTAAGTCTCAAATGGCTTTTCACGTATGCTTACGGTACTTATGATCTCTACATCTCTCAGTTCCTTTGCTCTTTTAGCAAGGGCCTTATCAATATCGATAACTGATCCGCAGCCAAGACCGAAATGAAGTCGGTCTCCGTTCTTGACCATGGCAGCTGCCTGATCTGCTGTTATCAGTTTCTTCCTATACTCACTGGCTAAGTTTGCAACTTTATACATCTTTTCTCCTTTTTTACGGTCCCGAAAAGGGGCTTTGATACTTATTTAACAATGCACTATACAATTTTACTACATTGAAGGGTAAAACACAATATGCATTTCTTATGTTCTGTCAAAAAGACAAATGCTATCCGAAGTTTATACAGATATGGTGCCGCTTCTAACTGAAAAATATTGATATTTTTTAAGATTTGTGGTAGTATAATGGTTGTGAAAATACAACTTAATATGTCTCCGTAGTTAAATGGATATAACAGTGCTCTCCTAAAGCATCGTTGGCGGTTCGATTCCGCCCGGGGATACCAATAGAGGACCGCTTTACTTTGGAATTATCCACTAATGCGGTCCTCTTCTTTTATGTTTTTTGCATCTATTTGGGCTTCTGCATCAATGTCGTATGAAACGAATAGATTTTAATTTTTATACGGCATTCGTTCCATGATTTTCCATTTTGCTCTATCAAAAGAGTATAAATGTCGTATAAAAATGCCACTTTGCTCAATCGATACGACATAAATTTAAAATTGCCACTTTCATGTCGTATGAATTCCTAATTTGGCCAAAAGAATACGACATTTCCGTATAAAATGATTGTATTTCTTTCGATTAAAAGAGTAAATGTCGTATTATCACAAGGCTTTAGGATATACATGCGACATCCTCCAGAATCCTCATGACCTGCCCTGTTTCTGACTCTGTCAGTCCTTTTATACTCCACACTCTGACTATGCGATTATCCTTCAGCATAATAACCACATCCATCTTTCCATACTCTCTTTTTCCGTCAATATCATCATACCAGCCGCCTTCATATACTTTGTCGGCACCCCACTGCTGCGGGTTTTCTCTCTCGCGGATCCATCTCCAGTCGCCATCTTCGGCTTCGACAGCTTTTTTCTTACACCAGTCTGCCAGTGCTTCCCACTTTACCTCACTGATTTCGTAGGAGAATTTCGGATCTGCACACTGGCCGCTTATAGATTCAGCTATAAAAGTGCTATGAACCTCCGGAACATAAGAGTCTTTGGCATTCCCCGAATCATCTCCGGAAAATGCGAAATATCTGGCTCCGGCAACCAGCGCAAATGCCAGAATCACATCGACAGCTACAACTACCGCCTTGTTGCCATCGCGGGAGGCTCCCTTATTCTTCATGAACTCCCTTGTCTTATCTACCGCAACCAACAGACATGTGAAGCCCAAAAGCATGAAAACCATGTATTTTGCTATATCGGACCTTCCTTCCTGCAAAGCGGATGCCACATACAGCAGCAGATACGCGATTAACACTATAATGCTCCATCTGTTGATATGCCGCAGCGCTTTTACTCCACAGCAGGAGCCTCCATTTGCTATAGATTTTTCGGACTTTTTTACCCAGATAAAATATCCCGCAAGGTCGGCAGCAACCAGTGGAAATGCTACGAATGTGAAAGCAAGCGTTAATAACATCCACCAGCTGGAAAGGCATGGCAAAGGATTGTAAAAGAAGCCTGACGCCACACGCCACAGATTAAACGCCAATATAATAACCAGCACAACATTGGAAGGAATAAAGTTCTTCTTCATTGCTGTCTTAATCACTTCCAGGCGGATTTCTTCATCGGTCTCGATGGGCACAGGATTTTCCTCTTCGCTGCAGAAAATCTGTGCCTGCGCCCAGTCGCTAACCTTAACCCAGCCTTCCCGGGCGCAGAAATCCGCCAGAGTCTTCTGACTCTCTGTAGGTTCAGAGTCATATACGGATGCGTCAGGCGCATAAGTTACTGCATACTTTACCTTTGCCGGTTCTGCCTGGCGATATTTCCACACATTGGTTCCTGCAGTGACAAGCCGCCACCCTCTGGCCGCCATTTTTTCCAGATGCGCTTTCACTGCCTCATAGTCAAACAGCAGATAGTTGGGAATCTCACGCTTTATCTTTTCCTTGCTTTCCTTCTTATTCATGATTATACCCCTTCCTCATTTACAAGCCTTGAATAGTCAGCTGCCTGTTTGCGCAGTCTTTCGTACTCCTCGCCCAGAATCTGTGCACCCTTCAGCGTAAGAATATAGCTTTTTTTCCGTCCTTCCACCCTGGTCTCTCTTATCATCCCCGCTGTCAGAAACTGCTCCAGCAGGTTATACAGGGTTCCCGGGCCCACGCTGACTCTGCCTTCTGTGATCTTGCTGACATCTTCCATAATGTCCATTCCGCAGCATTCCTTCCTGAGGCACAGCAGAATATAGAACATCTGCTCTGTCAATGTGCGGAATTTTTCTCTAGGCATAACACAGCCCCTCCTTTTATCGAATATCGATATCTCTTCTTTCTTTTATTATATATCGAATATCGTTATTGTCAACAATATTTTTAAAAAACCCCTTGACATTCTCTAGAAAAAGTATATAATTAGATTTAGAATAATTCTAATTACTACAGGAGGCTTTTATGACTAAAAATGCAAAACTGATTATGGACATCATAAATGCGTCCTGCGATCATTTGACAGCAGAGCAGATTTTTCTTCGTCTTAAGGAAGAAAACGTAAAGATTTCCCTTGCCACCGTCTACAACAGTCTGACATCCCTATACGAAGATGGCCTCGTCAGAAAGGTTGTGGTGGAAGGTTATCCGGACCGCTACGACAGAGTCCGCCGCCATGACCACCTTGTATGCGTGCGCTGCGGCAGGCTCATGGATGTGACTCTGGAAGATCTTACGGCTTCCCTTCAGCATGAAGTCAACGTTCCGATTATTTCCTATGATCTGAAAATCAGCTGCATCTGCGACGAATGCTCAAAAAAAGAAAGGAGAATTTAAAAATGTCAGGAACAAACAAATACGCAGGAACACAGACAGAAAAAAACCTTGAGGCTGCTTTTGCAGGTGAATCTCAGGCAAGAAACAAGTATACTTATTTCGCATCAGTGGCTAAGAAGGAAGGCTATGAACAGATTTCTGCTCTTTTCCAGAAGACTGCTGACAACGAAAAAGAACATGCAAAGATGTGGTTCAAAGAACTTAACGGCATCGGAGACACAGCTGCAAACCTTGAAGCTGCTGCAGACGGCGAAAACTATGAATGGACTGATATGTATGAAGGTTTTGCCAAGACAGCCGAAGAGGAAGGTTTCCCTGAACTTGCAATCAAGTTCCGTATGGTAGGCGCTATCGAAAAGCATCATGAGGAAAGATACAGAGCTCTCCTTCACAACGTGGAAGCTAAAGAAGTATTCGAAAAGAGCGAAGTTAAGGTTTGGGAATGCAGAAACTGCGGTCATATCGTAGTTGGCACTAAGGCTCCTCAGCTTTGCCCTGTATGCATGCATCCGCAGAGCTACTTCGAAGTTCACGCAGAAAACTACTAAAAACAAGTCTCAAATAAACCCCGTTACCGGACTGTGATTTCTTCATCGCATATCCGGTATCGGGGTTTTAGTTTCATATTAGCTGTAGCACCGTTCTCTTTCTACAGAAATATAATAGCCTATTTCGTTTTCCTCAGTCACAAACCCTTCCACTGCAAAGCTTACCTTTTCGGTATAGCCCTTTCCCGTTACGTTTACTGATTGATTAAGCGAGTAATAATCCTCGATTTCCGTGGCCATGGCCAGAACTTCTTTTACTGCCTTTTCAACCTTGCTCTGGGAAACAGTTATTCCATAAGCACTCTTTATTTCCTTGAGCACCCCGGAAATCTGCGTTTTGTCGGCTTTATAGAAATTTTCTGAGGTATATACGGTATACTGATAATTTTTACCGTCAGCAGTGCTGTGATATGCTCCCGTTTCCAGGAAACTTTTTTCGGAATCGTCATCCTCCATTCCTATGACATAAACCAGTCTGTCAATGGAATCCATATCTTCCTCTTCATAATCACTGAAAAGAGTGTAATTACCGGAAAGTGAGCTTTTAACAGCTGTTTCCATCATCTTCTCCAGCTTGCTTTGCTGGCCTGAAAGATTACTGTAAGCGATCTTTTCTACTGCACCGGACATTCCGAAGGAATTTCCTGCTGAAAGGCCGAAATCATACTCCGGTTCACTTTCATCGTTCACCACAAGATTACTGGTGTCAAGCTTTCCGTCTTCCTCTGCACCGGTCTGCTCCTCTCCATCACCGTCGACGTTTGTATCAGCTCCATCAGCTGCAGTGTCTCCCGTATCCGGACCGGCTGCATCCTTATCACCGACGCAGGCCATCATACTGAAGCTCATTACAAATATCATAAATAAAACCAATACTTTCTTCATCAGTTTTCTCCTCTTTCTTTCTTCGTGTCCTCATAAATTTACGTTTATTGTACCATATTCAGGTGAACGCTCTGTGAAAATCTCTTCTTTATTTACTTTACATGTTTTCACATATTTTGTCTACTGCCAATTTCGTCAATTGCGTCTGCAAGTTTTTCCATGTCACGTCGTGTATTGAAAGGTCCCACACTTACCCGGACCGCTCCTGTATCCCATGTTCCTATGGTCTTGTGTGCCAGGCCGGCACAGTGAAAGCCGCCCCTTACAGCTATGCCGTACCTGCTGCTCAGAACACCTGTCACTTCCTCTGCAGATATTCCGTCTATATTAAAAAGGCTTATTCCTGTCTTCCTGCAGGCATCCGGTCCGTACCTTGTAACGAATTTCATTTCGTCCAGTCTTTCATCAAGCAATCCTATTAATTCCTCTTCGTATTTTCCTATTACCTCGGGGCCTATTTTTTCTACGAATTCTGTCGAATAACCCATTCCTATGATGGCCGGAGCATTGATAGTTCCTGCCTCGTAGCCCTCAGGCAGTTCGCAGGGCTGAAGTCTGCTTTTAGAATCTGACCCCGTCCCTCCTTCCATAATATGCGAAATCTTTACAAGAGGGCCTATATAAAGTGCGCCCGTTCCCATAGGCCCAAGCAGCCCTTTATGCCCGGGAAACGCGAGAAGGTCTATATTCATTTTCTCAACGTCTATTTCCATGGATCCTGCTCCCTGAGCTCCGTCCACCAGAAAAAGTATTCCCCGCTTCCTCGCCGTTTCTCCGATTTCACATAAAGGCATTTTAGTTCCTGTCACATTTGATGCAGCCGTTACAGCAATAAGCCTTGTGTTGGGTCTGATTGCTTTTTCAATGTCGGAGGCCTTAATAAAGCCCTCCCTGTCTGCTCTTATTACTGACTGGCTCACGCCTTGTTTTTCCAGCGCTTTAAGGGGTCTTAAAACGGAATTGTGTTCCATAGAGGTTGTTATTACGTGATCTCCGGGTTTAAGCACGCCTTTCAGTCCCAAGTTCAATGCTTCAGTCGTGTTCTTTGTAAAGACCAGCCTTTCAGGCTGCTGAATAGCGAAGATTCTGCATATTTTTTTCCTGGCATGGTAGACTTCCTCCCCGGTCCTCATAGACATGGAATGCCCTGACCTGCCGGGATTTCCGCAGTATTTGAGAATGCACTCCTCCATAGCGGCCACCATGCCTCTCGGCTTCGGGTAGGATGTGGCTGCGTTATCCAGATATATCATAAAAATCCCTCCGGTAAACAAGTGAAAAAATAGAGGACATTTCTGCCCTCTACATATTATGCTGATATTCTATTCACCGTGACTGGAAATTCCGCTGCCGCTTATTGGAATGACATCTCCGCCGTACGTCGGCTTGCTTCTTAACATTGATTTAAAGAAATCCTTTATCCTGGCCAATATCTCTCTGGACTCCCTGAAACTCTGTCCGAAATAGGTCTCCTGATCCGACGCCACGCCGATAACATCAAGGCCCAGCTTGTCCCCTATGTAAAGGGCCCTGTACTGATGATAGGTCTGGGTTACTACGATAACTCTTTGGGCCTCAAAGATGCTTCCCGCTCTGTACATGGAATCGTATGTAGAAAACCCTGCATGGTCGCAGAAAATATCTTTCTCGGGTACTCCTGCCTCTTCGGCATATTTAAGCATCACATGTATTTCATTATGATGCTCCGTCCCGTTGTCTCCGGAAAGCAGAATTTTAGGTGCTGCTCCCTGCCTGTACAGCTCTATGCCCACATCCAGCCTGTCCTTAAGCATGGGACTTGGAGTTTCTTCGTCTTCAATACCGCAGCCAAGCACCAGTATGCAGTCCGCCCCGAAATTCTTGATATTGTCCATGGCAAAAGACTTTATTTCCACATCTCCGATAACAGTATATGCTATATTTTCTTCTGTGCTCCGCACCACTCTGCTGTTTATCAGTATGCATGAAAGGCCTGCTATCATTGCAAGAACAATTAAGATCAGCAGCAATTTCAGAAAGAAACGTTTTATTCTACTCATTTTCCCACTCTTCCCTCAGCATTGAATAAACCAGGTTGTCCCTGTCAGTTCCGTCGTATATGTGGTATCCTTTTCTCTGGATGCCCTCAAACTTGAAACCGCATTTTTCGATTACACGCTGGGAACGCTTGTTGTCCGGTCCTGTACAGATTGCCAGAACAACAAGATCCAGATCCTCAAAGGCATAGTCGATTACAGCTTTAGCAGCTTCTGTCATATAGCCTTTGCCCCAGCTTTCCTTTGCCAGTGAATAACCCATTTCGCGGCTGTTCACATCTTCACGGCGACGGTCAGGTTCAAGTCCTATACTTCCTATTATCTTTCCTGTCTCCTTTTCTCGGATAGCCCACACATCGTGAGGAATAAACAGTTCTTCTATGATCTCCTTTGACTCTTCAAGGTTTTCATGAGGCTTCCATCCTGCATTGGGTCCTACATCCGGATTGCTGGCATATTCGTAAAGCCCTCTTACGTCCTCATCGGAGGTTGTCCATTTATCCAGCACCAGTCTTTCTGTTTCAAGTTTTCTCATAATTTCTCCTCTTATTCTGTAGTACTTAATATTTCTTTGCTCTTGTTTTCTATCTGACTCACCTTCATATTCGGTGCATCTTCAGGATCAACCTCTTCCAGAAGTCCAAGGACTGACTCTCCCAGATATATAGTTTTCAGGGTCTTGCCCTCCAGCGTTACTTTACTGTACTGTGTGAAATTCCGGCCCTTTATATAGTATCTGTCGCCTATTTTAACAACTTCTTCTATCTTGATATCCTTGACACCCATTTTAAGTTTCGTCGGCTCGAAAGGATTGGTTCCTCCGTAAATGTAGTATTTTCCGTAAAGCATGTCATATCCCAATGCTTTTAAATCCGAAAGATATGTTTCGCTGTTCTTATGGTTCTGCTGATAGGTGAAAATGGTTCCCACCTTCATGTCCAGCATATCCAGGACGTGTGATGCAAGCTGATAAGTGTGAAGGTTCTCATCGTCTTTCTTCATTCCGAAATTATCCCATATAATGTACTGTGTGCCGTAAAGGTTGCCGTTTTCAAGGTCATCCTCCGTAATATCTATGGCCGGAATATGATCACCGTACATTACGAGAACCGTAGGCTCGTCTCTCTGAGCCAGGGCTGCCGTAAGCTCACCTATAAACTTATCCATTTCATAAATCTGGTTTACATAGTATTCGTATTTCCACTTGAGTTCTTCCGTTGGTGCGCTTATAACCTCTATTTCCGGATTGTCTATAACCTTTTCCGACGGATATTTTCCGTGTCCCTGTACCGAAATGGTATATATCATATCCCGTCCTTCAGTGGAATCAAGGGCATCCGTAATGCATTCATTCAGCACATAGTCTTTAGCCCAGTTCTTCGGAGTTTTAGCCACGCTCTGCATATATTCAAGACTTGTGAAAGTATCGAAACCTATGTTGGCAAATACTGTGTTGCGGTTATAGAATACTGCTCTGTGGTTGTGAATTGCGTGAGATGTATATCCTATGCTGTCCAGATCATAGGCCAGGCTCTCCGCGGTCTTTTCTGTCAGCACCGACTTATAAGGATATTCTCCGGGTCCGAAGAATTTAACGCTGAGTCCTGTCAGTACCTCGAATTCCACATTGGCAGTTCCTGCACCACAGGCCGGAACCATCAGTTCACCTGAAGAATATTCGCTCAGCAGCCTTCTGAAATTAGGACAGGCATCTTTGGACAATTCAATGGTCTTGATAGTTGACGGATCTATGAAGGATTCAAGCTGCAGGAAAAGGATATTCGGGTGCTCCATATCCTCGTCCTTCTCCTCAAGGAGCATAGCATTATCATCTCCCAGTTCTTTTTCCTTAAAAATATCAAGCATTTTCTGCTCACTGTATCCTGCAGGCTTGCTTATGCCTGTATTAAGCCAGGTATTAGTAAAGCAGTATACTACTCCGTAATCTCTGTATGCATAGGCCAGGTTTCCGAAGAAGGTTTCAACTATACCTGTTCTGACTACAAATGACGTAGAGAGAAAAGTAAAGCCTATAACCAGCACTACGCCTGCAAGGTTTCTCTTTCTTTTAACCTTGTCTTTTTTCTGTGGCCCCTTGATAAACAGCAGCACAAGACAGCCCACCGCTGCGGCTATACCCAGAGCAGCCGCTATTATAACGGGTGTGGACAGATAATTGGTTACAATGGTTAATCCGTCCTCCACATTGCTGAGGTCTTTTACTGTAAAAGGCGTCATACGCTGAGTCAGTACAACACCGTTTGTAATTCCCACTGCCAGCCAGAAAATGGCCACAATGGTAAAAACGAAAAGCCTTCTTTTGAATACAGATGCTATGACCAGTGTAGTGAATATAATAAGCGTGTTATACAGGAATATCACAGGGCTGTGAAACATGAAGCTGATTCCGCCTGCAAGTCCCTGTGTAGAAAATCGTCCCAGAGTTTCAATTATCAGATTAAGTGCCAGCGCCCAGATTGCTGCATAGACAAAACTGTTCTTATAGAACTTGCGCTTGTCCATATTTTCCACTTCATGTATCGTTTCCTCAACCTTCCGGTCCAGTTTTTCAAATTTATCGAATTTTTCCATAGTAACAGATCCCTTTCTTCAACAATCTCAAATTTCCATCTTTAATTACAACCTCGAATATACTTCGTTGGAAAGTCTTGCAAATTCCTCCAGATCAAGCGTCTCCGCACGTCTTGACGGATCGATGCCGGCAGCATCAAGAGCCTGTTTTACTCCTTCCTTTGTAATATTCTCCACCCCCATGAGAGAATTGAGAAGCGTCTTACGCCTCTGTCCGAACCCAGCTTTGACACATCTGAAAAACACATCTCTGTCAGCAAGCTCTACAGTTTTTTCCTCACGTATGCTAAGTCTGAGAACAGTGGAATCCACCTTGGGCTGGGGTACAAAAACGTCCTTTGGAACATTGACTACAGCTTCCACTGTGCAGTAATACTGAACAGCGACAGATAAGGCTCCGTAAGCCTTGGTCCCCGGCATGGCCTTTATCCTGTCGGCTACTTCCTTCTGCATCATTATAGTGATGCTGTCAGCTTTTACTTCATCCTCCAGCAGCTTCATTATAATTGGCGTTGTGATATAATATGGAAGATTTCCTATAATCTTTACTCCGGAAAACCATTCTTTACAGTTGCGGATAAGTTCGTTCACATCTGTTTTGAGAATATCCCGGTTTATTATCTCCACGTTATCGCAGTCTCCCAGAGTTTCCTCCAGAATAGGGATAAGATTTTTATCTATTTCCACTGCTATGACTTTTTTCGCCGCCTCTGAAGCTTCTCTTGTGATAACGCCTATTCCCGGACCGATTTCAATAACCAGATCATCCGGGCCGATTTCTGCGCTTTCCACAATCCTGTCTATAATATTCTTATCCGTAAGAAAGTTCTGGCCCAGGCTTTTGGAAAGCTTGAAGCCGTATCTCTCTTTAATATCTCTTATCGTCGATGGTGCGTATAGTTTCATCAAATTCCTCTCTTGTAATGCTGAAGCTGTTAAGCTTTCCCAGCAGCGCCTTTGAGTTTCCTCCTCCTATTCCGAGAAGCTTGCCCAGCCGAGCACGTCTCTCCCGTGAGTCGGGTCTTCCTGTCAGTCCTGCCCTGTAAATATCATCTTCCGTGAACAGACCGTTACCGCTGCAGACGGTGCAGTGCGCCTTGGAAAGGGCTTCTGCAATTATTTCCGGCTCAGCATTTTCTATTCCCACGTCATCTTTTTTCGTTGCATCCTTACGCGACAAAAAAGCCTGTTTTGAATCGGGAAATCTTTCTGTCAGCTTGCGCCTTATTTCCTCTCCGGAAAAATCCGGGTCGGTTAAGATTATTATACCCTGATTTTCATAGGCTTTCTGTATAAGATTCCAGGTTTCTTTTTTTATTCCAAATCCGTGGGTTTCTATAATAAGAGCATCTGCAGCACGCTTCACCGCCGCTGTATCATCTCTGCCCTCCACCACAATGGCCTCTTTAATCTTCAGCTTCTCCATCCTGCTGCCTTTCCTGTGTGTCCTCCGGCAAAATAAACAGGAGCTCATTGGCTTTTACCAGCTTAAGATCCCGTCTTGCCAGGCGTTCTATATATTGTGCAGAATTAATGTTTTCATATTGGGCCAGCAGATCCTCCTGCACGTTGAGCAGTTCCTGTTTCCTGGCCTCTGCTTCTTCTTTTTCCTGGTTAAGCTTTATTATTTTAATTCCAGACATGACAAAATATGCTATGACCAGTATAATCACAACTGTCGCAATAAGACCGGGTGCTGCCGGTCTCTTCTTTTCTTTCCTTGCGGTTTTAGGTTCAAATGTGCTTACTTCACCTTTCTTTTTCGCCATTGTCTGCCTCCGTTAGCGTAAGTATACCATAAAACAATCGTTTCCACAACCAGAGCCCGATAAGAAAGGAAGCTGCTGCTGTCAGTGTAAGTTTCCCGTTGTCACAGAAATATGAAAACTCTCCCGCCAGAATTCCCGTCATTGCATATGAAGTAAGCTCTGCAGCTGTTCTCACCATACCCTTAAGATTTCTTATTATTATAAATCGGCGGAACACAGCCATGCACAGACCTGCCGCCAGCCCTCCTGCCGTCATTACAAAAAAAATTGTAAGCTGGCTTCTGACCAGGTCGCTCATCTTCCCTGCCTTGATGCTATTTTCCGAAAGAAACGTCCTTTTTCTCCGGTTTTTCTGTCTGTATATACTACGGCACTGATTCTTCCGGTAACTATCAATGTGCCGTCCTGAAGATCCAGTTTCTCTATATTAAGCTTTTCACCTGAAATCTCAATACCGCCTTCATCCAGATTTGCCCACAGTGTCTCTTCGTCAAAAGCATCCACATCACTTACCCGGCTGAGGGTAATCTTTTCTCTGTTCTCAATTGTTATGTAGTGGTTTTCCATAATGCAGCATCCTCCTTCCGCAGCAGTTCTAAACACTTAAATATATGTGACAGTCTGCGGCTTGAGAACCTGCAGGTTTTTTCTGCAAAAGAGGCAGGCCTTTCGCCTGCCTCGATTATTTTAAACGTAGTTGGCCGGGTTAACGTTGACACCATTGATAAATATTTCAAAGTGACAATGAGGACCCGTGCTCCGGCCTGTACTTCCTACTGTGGCAATCTGCTGACCCTTGTAAACCTTGGTTCCCGCCGAAACCAGAAGTCTGCTGCAGTGTGCATAAAGGGTCTTTTTGTTAGCACCGTGATCTATAACCACTACATATCCATATGCTCCGGACCATCCGGCTTTGGTTACAGTTCCGCCGTCAGCAGCATAAATCGGGGTGCCTGTAGGAGCTGCATAATCCAGTCCGTAATGCATTCTGCCCCAGCGCATGCCGTATCCCCTATATACTGCCACGTTTACAGGCTTCCTGAAAGTACCAGTTCCCTTTTTAGGAGGTACCGGCTTGGTACCCTTAACGATAACCTTATCAACAGGTGCTGTTATGATTTCTGTTTCCAGATCTTCACGTTTCACAGTCTTGCCGTTTTGCTTTGTAAGTCTGGCGGTTACTCTTGCTTTACCCTTCTTTCCTGCCTGCGTAACAACAGTTTCTCCTTTGTAGTAGTTATTTGACTCCTTAGTTACTGTTTCATAATCAACAGCTTCAGCAAAGGTTGATATTTCTACAGTTTCAACTGTAATCAGCGGAATCTCCTGCTGCGTTACGAACTTATCGCCTATGTGAATGGTCATATTCTCGGTAATCTTAGGATTCATCTTCTTAAGTTCCTTAAAGGATACTCCAAGTTTCTCGCATATACCGTAGAGTGTATCCCCGGCCTGTACCTCATAGGTTACCTCCTGCTGTCCGCCGCTCTTTATCTTTTTAAGAACCGCAGACTTGCTGCTTACATTTGCCAGAGTAGTACTATATGCTTCTATTTTTACATCCTCGGCGAAACCTATATACTCATATTCCTTATTATCTTTGACATACATGTCCTTGACTGCATCCAGCACTTCATTGGCTATCTTTTCGCTTTCCACTGTAGCCACGGTTTCCCCGTCTACTATTATCGCATATGCCTGAGCCTGAATGTCACCCATATAAGTGAATTTTCTGAGCACTGTATCCGCATCGTCGATATCCTTGCCGTATGAAATCACCGGGTTAAAAGTTATATCCGTCTCCGGATCTATAACAATACTCGAGCCATATTCAAGTGAAAGCTCTTCACTTACCATTTCCAGTATTTCCAGCACATCGCGCTGTTCTTTGACGATACCCAGTGTCCTTCCGTTATAGGCGTATTCGTAGTCGACAGCAGATGCAAAAACAGCAACTGCGCCAACACATACTACGAGGAAAATAATACAGTCCCGTATAATTATCCTCCGGTACTGAGCCAGCTCCGCCAGAAGTTTATGATACTTTCTCATAATAACGACCACGGTCTTTCTTATAAACCATTCCGTTATCTCAGCGCTCTTATCATACCATCTGACAAGTGCGGCACCGATATCTACAGCACAATCCAGACCATCTCCGCCCAGTTCTTTAATTTCCTCATATATATCCTTCAAGAAAGGCATCACTTTCTTATCCAGGAAATCCGCTGTTCTGTCAAGACAATTATCCGTTACAAAGACTGCCTTTGCCCCGGCTTCCCAAAGGAATTTCATACCTTTGCCTCCGGAAAAACCTATCTTTTTTCTTTTTGCCATAATTCTGCTTCTCCTATTCTCTCCTTAGCGCATGCGCACCGTTTTCCGTTTTCGTCTATCCCGGTATCGCCGCATTTATCGCAGGAATATTTGATATCTGTATAGTCTACAGTAAAGTTATTCTCTGTCAGAAGCACCGCTCTTTCTTCCTCCAGCAGATCCATCAGCCTTCGGGTCTCTTCCATGTGCTCCCGGGTCATCCCGGTCAGCACCCCTCTTGAAAGCTTGCTTCCAAGCGCCTTCAGTTCTTCGTCCACTTCGGCGATTCTCGGAACAGCCTCATAGACTTCCTCTTTCCTGGCCTCTGCTGCTGTTTCCGCCCGTCGGCGCAGATATTCATAATATTTATTCAAAACGGTCTGAGTAACCGTTACTTTCTGATTAACATCTCTTCCCTGTTCATGGGCTTCCTGTGCCCAGTTTTCAAGAACCTTGTTTACATACCTCAGGCTTGGACTTGCCATAGAAATTGTCTTATCACAAGCCGCCAGTATTCTTTCTGTATTAAATTTAAGATCATCAATCCAGTGGCTGATCATTTTTCTCTCTGCTTCAGTGGCATTACGGTTCAGACCCAGAGAGTTCAGCACCCTTTTATATATACTCTGCCGCTCGTCCAGATTTTTTATATATTCCCTTATGTCCTCTTCCTTCTTCAGTCCCTGACTGTTCCACTGAAAGACAACCTTACCCACATATTTTACGTTGGCTTTGCCTCTTTCACAGCAATACTCAAAAGCAGCTCTGACAAGCTCAGGTGTTGCTCCGTTCTGACTCATCCAGGATGCTATTTCACTGCTTTCACCGGACGAAAGAGGCCTTCCCATAAATCTCTCCACGTCGTCAAAGAGTTTTTTCAGCTCTTCGTTCTGCAGTGGCGCTGGCCCGGTCTCCTCATTTTTAGGGCTTTCGCCCGAAGAAACATTTCCATACATTTTTTCCCGGAGATTGATAAACTCAATATCAAAGTTGATAATCCCTGTTCCTTCATCAGACGGTATTTTTTTTACAACTCCCATTTGCTCCCAGTAATTCCACGCGTCAGCAAGTGTTTTCTCAGACATCCCCAGCTGAGCCGCCATAGCGCTGTGCGTCATCTCAGTTCCCAGCTGTGCATACAAAAGCCCGTAAAGGTAAACCTTAACGTATTCCCCCGGTGCACCGGGCAGATATTCATTTATAAACATATTCTCAACATCGGTGGTTAAAAGATAAAAATCCCTTATCTTTCCTCTGTTAAAATTCATCAGTTCCTCCTAAAGGGCTTTGTCGCTGAACTTGGTATAACGTGAAACCCATGTAAGTTCAATCTTATCTGTCGGTCCGCTTCTGTGCTTGGCTATGTTCACCTCGCATACGCCGGGCTTGTCTGTATTTTCGTTATAGTAATCATCCCTGTAAAGGAAAATTACAATATCCGCATCCTGTTCTATGGAGCCTGACTCTCTCAGGTCAGAAAGAATAGGCCTGTGATCCTGTCTCTGCTCCGGCGCTCTGGAAAGCTGTGAAAGCACGATAACAGGGCAGTCCATTTCTCTGGCCAGAAGTTTAAGGTTCCTGGAAATTGTACTGATTTCCTGCTGACGGTTATCCGTTTTTCCCTGCAGACTCATGAGCTGCAGATAGTCTATGACAACAAGGTCAAGACCCTGCTCTGCCTTAAGCCTTCTGCATTTGTTTCTCATTTCCATAATGGAAATTCCCGGTGTATCATCTATTACAATCTTCGTGTTATTTAGCTCGTCGAGAGCCATGGTTATACGGTCCCAGTCCTTTCTGTCCAGGTCACCCTGTTTCAGCTTCTGCATCTCTACTCTTGCCTGCATGGCCAGCAGTCTCTGTCCAAGCTGCTCTTTAGACATTTCAAGGCTGAAAATTATTACCGAAGAGCCTGCCTTAACTGCGCTCTGCTGGGCGATATTAAGTGCAAATGCTGTCTTACCCATGGCAGGACGTGCGGCCACGATGATAAGGTCGGAGCGCTGCAGGCCGCTGGTTTTTTCATCTAAGTCCTTAAAGCCTGTCGGTATTCCTACTATCTTATCTTTATTTTGTGATGCCGCATCTATTATCTTTATATTTGTCAGGAGCACATCCTGAATCTTTGCATAGTCGTTTTTCTGTCGCTTCTGTGCAATTTTAAAGATTCCGCTTTCGGCATAGTCCAGAATCTCTCCTGCCGCCATCTTGGCATCGTATCCCTTTTCTGTGATGTCTTCCGAAGTTCTTATCATCTGGCGGAGTGTGGCCTTTTCTGCCACGATTTTAGCGTATTCCACCGCATTGGCCGTGGAAGGAACCTCTGCCGTAAGTGTTGCTATATAGGCTCTCCCGCCTGCCATATCCAGAGATTTTCTCTTCTTAAGCTCCTCACAGACGGTAAGCATGTCTACAGCCACATTATCCTTATAAAGCTCCCATATTGCCCTGAAAATTTCTCTGTGACTTTCATTGTAAAAATCGTCTGCAGTCACTTCCTCCAGGACCTCCGAAAGAACATCTTTGTTAAGCATTACCGCTCCGAGAACGGATCTTTCCGCCTCCTCGTTATGGGGAGGAATTCTTTCTGTCATATCTATTACTCCTATTGGGCAGTTATAATTACCTTAAGCTTTGCCATCACTTCCGGATAAAGCTTTATATCTACTGTCAGCTCACCGGTCTGCTTGATCGGATTGTCCAGCTGGATTTTTTTCTTGTCAACGGTAAGCTTCTGCTGAGCAGCCAAGGCATCGGCAATATCCTTTGAAGTGATGGAGCCGAAAATTCTGCCGCCTTCACCGGCTTTTGTCTTAATCGTAACAGAAACAGCGTTTACCTTCTCTGCAAGAGCCTGTGCCGCCGCTTTTTCCTCTGCTTTTTTCTCTGCCGCGATAGCCTTCTGTTTCTCCAGATTTCTTACGTTTCCTTCGGTTGCCTCTTTGGCATATCCCTTGGGAATGAGCATGTTTCTTGCGTATCCGTCGCTTACCTTTACTATATCTCCGGCTTTGCCGGTTCCTTTAACGTCTCTGTTTAAGATTACTATCATTGTTTGTTTGCCTCCAATACATTCATTATTTTACTTACAGTCTCATCTATGGATGTATCCACCTGGGCCGCCGCCGTTGTCAGATGACCGCCGCCGCCGAATTTTTCCATTATTACCTGGACATTGATTTCTCCCATAGACCTTGCACTGATTACCGTCTTCATCTCATTGTTTCTTCCTACCACGAAGGACGCCCTGACTCCCTTTATGGTAAGCAGCTGGTCAGCAACCTGCGCACATATAAGCTGAGCATCTGGCATAACCTGCTGGCAGGTCGTAACTGCAATATCTCCTCCAATAATTTCTGTGGCAGATATGGCTGCTGCCTTCAGTCTAATATTATATAAATCCTCCTGGAAAAATCTCTTAACTTCTGTAGGATCTGCACCCTGCCTTCTAAGCCATGCAGCCGCTTCAAAAGTGCGCACACCTGTTTTCATGGCAAATCCGTTGGTATCAACAGTTATTCCGGCCAGCAAAGCCTCCGCTTCAAGCTTCAGAAGCACTTTTTTGGTAGTCATGTACTGCAGAATTTCTGCTACCAGCTCAGAAGTAGATGAAGCATATGATTCCATATATGCCAGCACCGGGTTTTCTATGAACTCCTCCACCTTTCTGTGATGGTCGATTACCACTACTCTTTCACAGATTCCGAGAAGTTCAGGACATTGAACCATGCTCGGTCTGTGTGTGTCAACCACAATAAGCAAATCCTCTGCCTCTGCCATAGCCGCAGCCTTTTCAGAACTGATAAACCTGTAATTTTCGCTTTCCTTTGCCTGTCTGAAAATAGCCTGAAGTGAATCGTTGAATTCATCAATAACTATGAAAGGCTCCTTTTCCGAAAGGGTGCAAAGCCTCATAATTCCAAGTGATGCTCCAAAGCTGTCCATATCCGGATATCGATGTCCCATCACAAATATTCTTCTCGACTGATCTATGAGCTGCTTGAGCGCATGACCGACTATTCTGGATTTCCCTTTATTGCTCTTTTCTACTGTCTGGAGCTTGCCCCCGTAATACTCTATCTTTATGTTACGCTTAACAACAGCCTGGTCCCCGCCACGTCCCAGTGCCAGATCAAGGGCCGCATTGGCATACTCCTCCGTCTGTGTCATGGATTTGCCACCGACACCGATACCAATGCTTAAGCTTGCAGGGAAATCTGCACCGGTCTCCAGATTCCTCACATCATCCAGCAGATCAAACTTGCTTGCAACCAGTCTGTCAAGATACTGCTGTTCAAACCACACCACATAATTACTGCTCTTGACTCTGCTTACAGAGCCGTTGATTCTGGCAGCCCATTTTCTGATTATCTTGTCTATTTCACTGGAAAGACCCAGATTAGGTGCCGCCCCGCTGGTGTCTATAAGCTGGTCATAATTGTCCACCTGTATTTTGGCAACACAAGGTTTCTCATTATTATATCTTTCCTTTAGTTCTTCCATGTTGGTTACATCGTTAAAGATGATTCCCAGATTTGAATCCGGCTCCTCGCCCATAAGGTAAGTAACAAGTCTGAATACCTTTTCATTGCGCCTGAGCTGGGGATGGGTGTCCTCTGCCGCTGCAGCATAAAGGTCTGCCGTCTTTATTCCCGTGAGGGTGAATATATCCGCATCAATGATTGCATCATAAATAAAAACGTCTCCGATGTGCTGGTTGGCATCTATAATTTTACCCTGATTGTTTATCACGCAAAGGGGAAGGGGTACGCATGGGCTGATTATTTTTTCCTGCTTTTCCTGTGACATTTTTCTCTCCTTGTTTTTAAATACACCTATAGCAGTCTATCTTACGATTATAACATAATTGTGTGTTTTTTTCATCTACAAGATGTAGTGCTTTTTTCACACTACTTTCGCATTTCTCCACATTTACAACAAGTTCTGTTATAAAAATTTTCACAAAAAAGCCCCTTTTAAAAGGGGCTGCTGCCGCTATACTATGTTATAATGTATTAAAGCACATATGATAGCAATATTTACTATGATTGACAGGGGTATCAGAATCTGAAATTTAAGCTTTCGTGTCTTATGGTGAAAAACCAGGGCTCCGAAGGCAATACCGGCCGCCCCCATTATAAAACTGCTGATCAGCAGGGTTTTTTCGCTTATGCGGTGCTTACCTGCCTTTGCCTTGGACTTATCTATACCCATCATTACAAACGTTATGAGATTCCACACCGCCATGAGGACAATCAGAAGTTTCATGTGAAACATCCTCCTTAATTAAGTGATTTCAACAGCTCTATCAATCTGTCAAGCTCATCTCTGCTAAAAAACTCTATTTCAATTCTGCCTTTTTTTCCATTCTGATTTATAGTTACTCTCGTCCCCAGTGTCTCCTTCAACTCTTCTTCAACTCTGGCCACATCCGGGTTCTTCACCTTTGCTGCAGGTCTTCTCTTTTTGGCTTTGCCCTGCTCAGAAACCAGTCTTTCCGTTTCCCTTACAGAGAGACCTTCATTTATTATTCTCTCGCAAATTGCTCTCCGAAGATTCTCGTCTTCAACGGGAATAAGAGTTCTGCCGTGAGCCGCCGAAATATGTCCCTCAGACATTTCTTCTTTTATATAGTCCGGCAGCTTGAGCAGTCTGAGGGAATTCGTTATATAAGGTCTGCTTTTTCCCACACTCCTGGATATCTGTTCCTGAGTCATTCCAAAAGAAACTATCATCTGATTAAGTCCCTCAGCCTCTTCAACTGGATTGAGATCCTCACGCTGCATGTTCTCTATGATTGCAATCAGCATATTCTGCTCATCACTGAGCTCCCTTATAAGGCACGGGACCTGTGTCAGTTCCGCTTTTCTGGCCGCTCTCCATCGCCTTTCTCCTGCGACTATCTCGTAGCCCTTATCCTTTTTTCTGACTACGATAGGCTGAATTATTCCATGTTCTTTAATGGACTTGGCCAGCTCCTCTATCTTTTCCTCGCTGAATGTCTTTCTGGGCTGGTTTGCATTTGGCATTATATCATGTATATTTATATACTGTACCGAATCTGCTGTCCTGTCCTCTTCCCTGCCTTCAGCCTCATGTCTTTCTTCATTTACAGGATCGGTGACAGGAACAGCATCTGCAAACAGGGCATCAAGACCTCTTCCCAGTCCGCCTTTTTTCACTGCTGCCATATTAGTTTTCCTCCAGATCTAAGAATTCCTCGGCAAAATCCATGTATGCCTCAGCACCCTTGGACTTCGGGTCGTACTCTGTAATCGGCATTCCAAAGCTTGGCGCTTCTGCAAGCCTTACATTCCGCGGAATCACTGTGGAATACACCTTACCGCCAAAATACTTTTTAACCTCCTGAACAACCTGCGCTGATAGATTTGTTCTGCCATCGAACATGCTCAGGATTACTCCCTGTATCTCAAGCTTTGGATTCATGCTCTTTTTTACCAGCTCAATGGTACTTACCAGCTGGCTCACACCTTCAAGGGCATAGAACTCGCACTGTATAGGTATAAGAACGCTGTCTACTGCCGTCAGAGAATTAATCGTCAGAAGACCCAGTGATGGCGGACAATCGATAAATATGTAGTCATAATTACCTTTTACCTTGTCCAGACCCTTTTTCAGGGTGCTCTCTCTTCCCTCGAGTTCAACCAGCTCGACTTCTGCTCCAGCAAGATCTACGCTGGCAGGGATCAGATCAAGATTTTTTACATTCGTATTAATGATTGCCTTCCTCGGGTCATAATTTTTATCTATCAGAATATTGTAAATTGTGTTCTTCAGATTTCTTTTGGATATGCCTATGCCGCTTGTAGTATTGCCCTGAGGATCTATATCAATAATCAGGACCTTTTTACCCTTAAGTGCCAGACAGGCAGCCAGATTAATATTCGTTGTGGTTTTTCCTACTCCACCCTTTTGATTAAATATTGCTATTGCTTTTCCCACAATGATTTTCCTCCCTCTCGGCAGCGCCGTTATGTCATGTTGGTTTATTATATCATACTTTCTCATAAAAAAATAGATGTTTCACGTGAAACATCTCAGACTGTAGACAAAAGCCATGAATGTCTTGTGATGTTCGTGGCTTTTTCTACG
>JBJETB010000032.1:0-11713 GCA_051883095.1 Anaerovoracaceae bacterium | reverse complement strand
GAAATAATGCATAGGAAATTTAAAAGTATATTTCTGGAGATAAGAATACTAGGAGGTAGTATAATGAAGGAATTTTATTTGCCATCCACGGATGGAAAAAATCATCTGCACGTTGTTATTTGGGAGCCAAATATGCCAGTAATTGGAATTGTCCAGATTTCACATGGAATGATTGAATATATTAAACGATATGATCAATTCGCCAGATACCTAAACAGACAGGGTATTCTTGTAATTGGGAATGACCATCTTGGTCATGGAGAAACGGCAAAAACAGATGACAATTTGGGGTATTTTTGTCCAAGCAACATGAGTGAAACTGTCGTTGCAGATTTATATGAAGTAACCCGTTTTGCAAAGAAAAATTACTCTAATGTTCCTTACTTCTTGTTTGGACACAGTATGGGGTCATTTATGGCAAGGCGCTATATAATGACATATGGAAATGAGTTGGATGGAGTGATTATTTCCGGAACAGGCAACCAGTCTAGAAGTGTACTGAAAGCTGGTAAAATAATGGTATCGCTGACTAAATTCTTTAAGGGAGACCGCTATAGATCCAAGATGCTGAAAAATATGTTTTTCAGCAAATTTAATGATCATATTCCAAACGTCAGGACATCAAATGATTGGCTTACAAAGGATGAAACTATTGTTGATAAATATAATACGGATAAGTATTGTACATATTCTTTTACGGTAAATGGATACCGTACTTTATTGGACGTGCTGTCATTCATACAGAATTCAGATAATATTGCAAAAATCCCGAAGGACCTTCCTGTGTTTTTGATTGCAGGAGAAGAAGACCCTGTTGGTAATTATGGAAAAGCAGTTAAACATGTTTATGAAATCTACAAAAAAGCAGGAATTAAGGATATTTCGATAAAACTTTATAAAAATGACAGACATGAATTGATCAATGAGACAGACAAAGAAGACGTTTATGACGATATCAGGCATTGGCTGATTTGTCATTTGTAATTTGATTTATCTACAATAAAGTACTGAATTTTTTTGGTTTTAGGAAGTTTCAGTGCTTTATTTTTTGTTCATTGTGGGAAATATGTGAGTTTGGTATAATAATTTTCAAACGAATGGAATGATATACAGAACAGGAGGGATTGATAAGTGTCGGATATTACAAAAAGAGCATTAGAGGCATCTCTCAAAAAGATGTTACTGAAAAAGCCGGTTACCAAAATTACAATTAGTGATATTACAGAAGACTGCGGTGTCAACCGTGCAACTTTTTATTATCATTTCAAAGATATTTATGATCTCATTGAATGGTCCTGTGAGGAGGATTCCCGCATAGCAGCAAATGGAAATACTACATATGATACATGGGAACAGGGATTTCTGAATATTTTTCATGCCGTAGAAGAAAACAAGCCTTTTATACTTAATGTTTACCGTCATGTCAGTCAGGAACAGATTATTCAATATCTGTACAGGGTTGTTTATCAATTGATTATTAATGTTGTTGAAGAATGCGCACAAGGCATGAGTGTCAGGGAGGAGGATAAAAAATTTATTGCCGATTTTTACAAGTATGCTTTTGTGGGTATGATGCTGGACTGGATACGGAAGGACATGAAACCGTCACCGGAAAAGATGATTTTCAGACTGAGTAATTTAATAGAAGGAGATATCATTCGTATGCTTGAAAAATGCCGGATTGATAAGCCATATGATAATATCAACAAATGATGAAGTTTGTCGAAAAAAACAACAATATAGCCCTGTCATCGAAGAATTCGATGATGGGGCTATTCTGTTGATTGTGAGTAGTTATCATTCAATGTATATTGAGGATGTAATTGAAAAACATATATAACGAATTGAAATTCAGGAGGTATGATTATGTATTATTCAAGTGGAAACTATGAAGCTTTTGCTCATCCGAAGAAACCAGAAGGAGTAGATCACAAGTCAGCTTATATTATTGGTACAGGGCTGGCAGCACTTTCAGCCGCATGTTACCTTGTCCGTGATGGTCAGATGAAAGGTGAACGTATACACATTTTTGAAAAAGATCCGATTCCTGGTGGTGCCTGTGATGGGTTTGAATATCCGGGTGTAGGTTATGTAATGCGTGGCGGACGTGAAATGGATAACCATTTTGAAGTTATGTGGGATTTGTTCCGTTCTATCCCATCTATTGAAACTGAGGGAGTCAGTGTACTGGATGAGTATTATTGGCTCAATAAAGAAGATCCGAATTACTCTCTTTGCCGTGCGACTGTCAACCGGGGACAGGATGCACATACAGATAAGAAATTTGCAGTTTCAGACAAAGCACAGATGGAGATCATGAGGCTGTTCTTCACTCCGGATGAAGAATTGTATGATAAACGTATCGATGAATATTTTGACGACGAGGTATTTGATTCAAATTTCTGGCTGTACTGGCGGACGATGTTTGCGTTTGAAAACTGGCACAGTGCACTGGAAATGAAGCGTTATATTAAGCGCTATATCCACCATATCGGAGGTCTTCCTGACTTCACGGCTCTGCGTTTTACAAAATATAATCAGTATGAGAGTATGATCCTTCCGATGGTAAAATATCTGGAAAATGCCGGCGTCGTATTCCACTATAATACAAAGGTTGTAAATGTTGAGTTTGATGTTACATCCAACAGAAAGCAGGCTACCCGTATTGAACTTGAGGCGGAAGGTGAAACACGTTTCGTAGACCTCACAGAGGATGATCTTGTGTTCATCACAAATGGTGGATGTGTGGAAAACTCTGCAATGGGATCCCAGAATACGCCGGCTCCATATAATCCGGAAATCAAGCCAGGTGGCGGATGGGATATGTGGAGACGTATTGCCGCCCAGAGTCCTGACTTTGGAAACCCTGATAAATTCTGTTATGACAGTGAGCTGTGTAACTGGATGAGTGCCACTGTGGAGACACTGGATCAAAGGATTATTCCATATATCACAAATATCTGCAAACGAGATCCGTTTACTGGTAAAGTGGTCACTGGCGGTATTGTATCTGTAAAAGATTCCAGCTGGCTTTTGAGTTGGACGATTAACCGTCAGCCACAGTTCCGTTCCCAGCCAAAAGACCATTGTCTCGTTTGGGTATATGCGCTCTTTAATGACAAACCTGGTGACTATGTCAAAAAGCCAATGAGAGATTGTACAGGAAAAGAGATCTGTATGGAATGGCTGTACCATATTGGTGTGCCGGAAAACGAGATCGAAGAACTGGCTGAGAACAGTGCAAACACAGTTCCGGTCATGATGCCTTATATTGATGCCTTTTTCATGCCTCGTAATGATACGGATCGTCCAAAAGTTGTGCCTGATGGAGCAGTAAACTTTGCATTTATTGGCCAGTTTGCCGAGACCGCAAGGGATACTATTTTTACAACAGAGTATTCCATGCGTACCGGTATGGAGGCTGTTTATACCTTGCTTAATGTAGACCGTGGAGTTCCGGAGGTTTGGGGCAGCACATATGATGTGAGGGATCTTTTGAATGCGACTGTCAAATTGCGTGATGGAGAACCACTGACTGAGATGAAGCTGGGAATCAAGGAAAAGATTGCTGTTAAAAAGGCTTTAGACTTTATCAAAAACACAGATGTGGAAAAACTGCTGAAAGAATATCATGTTATTTGAGTTTGAAAAAATTGAAATAATCATATTCTTTTCCATGATAAACAAATAAGCAAAAGCTTCCCGTTGTCGAAATTTATGTCGGCAATGGGAAGCTTTTATTGATCTTGGACTTTGAATGAATCCAGACAAACATGTTAAGTTTGCCTAGTTTTTGGATATATAGAAGATGTTTGCCCATAGAAGAAGAACGAAATAGTATGTAGAATTTAGGCAAGAAAAAGAGAACGGAGGTGAAAATATTGAAAAAAATTCGTATGGCAAGAGATGGGTATATTTTGATTTCAATTATTTTCTATATAGTTGGAATCGTATGTATGACAATACCATCTATATCCCCACTGGTGCTATGTATCACAGGGGGCATCATCTTAGTTGCTTATGGAATTGTTAAGATTATTGGATATCTTTCAGATGATTTGTATGATCTGGCTTTCCAATATGATCTGGCTTGTGGAATATTCCTGATAGTGCTTGGTGTGATAGTGCTTGGATGCAATTTGCGTATCCGTTCATATCTTTCACCAGGACTTGGATTGTTGATTTTGCTTGATGCTGTATTAAAAGTTCAGACTGCAAAAGACGCAAAAGTATTTGGACTTGAAATATGGAAATGGATATTGACACTTTCCATCATTGTAGCTACTTTTGGTATCTTAATTATCATAAAGCCGTTTCAGGAAAGTCAAATCAGTCATGTCATTATCGGATGCGGTTTCTTTGCAGAAGGTCTCATGAACCATCTCACGGTCAAGGAGACGGTGAAGATTTCAAAACAAATCCAAGGACAGGAAAAGAACGAGGAAGATACTGACTGGGAAGAATAGCATGTTTAAGTAAAATTTGTTATTAACAAATATAAAATCTTAGGAGGAACTCTATTATGAACGCATCAAATACTTTAAAGAAACTGGGAATTGAGCAGACATTCAATTATATTTACAAGGACCCGGATAAGCATATGCCGAAGATGATGGACTGGGCGGATAAATTTGCTGATGGTGAATTTATTTCTCAGAGAAAAATAATTCGGGAAGCAATTACAGATCCGGAACATCCTTATTATAGCTATATCCGCCGTCTTTTTAAAGAGGTAGATCCCAATGTGACTAAGACACTTGCCGTGAATCTTTTTATTAATGCCAGTCTGGTTGGCTGGAAGAAGGAAGAAGAACTGAGAAAGAAGTATAACTGTAATATTCCATGGGCTATCCTTCTGGATCCCACATCGGCCTGTAATCTGCACTGTACTGGTTGTTGGGCAGCGGAATATGGACACAAATTAAATCTTACTTATGATGAGATTGATGATATTATCTGCCAGGGAAAAGAATTGGGCGTTTATTTGTACATTTACACTGGTGGGGAGCCGCTGGTCCGTAAAAAAGACTTGATTCGGATCTGTGAAAAGCATTCGGATTGCGTATTCCTTTGCTTTACAAATTCAACATTGATTGACGAAGAATTTGCGGATGAAATGCTCCGTGTAGGTAATTTTGTACCAGCCATTTCTCTGGAAGGATTTGAAGAGGCAACTGATGGACGACGTGGAGCTGGTGTATATCAGAAAGTACGTAAAGCCATGGAACTTCTCAGAAGAAAGAAACTGATTTATGGAATTTCTTGCTGCTATACCAGTGCCAATTATGATTCCATTACATCAGAGGAATTCTATGATACATTGATTGAAATGGGCGCCTATTTTGTATGGTATTTCCATTATATGCCGGTAGGAAACGATGCTGTTCCAGAGTTGATGCCTACACCGCAGCAGCGTACCGGAGTTTATGAGAAAATCCGTCGTTATCGTGCCACAAAGCCATTATTTGCACTGGATTTTCAGAATGATGCAGAATATGTTGGCGGATGTATCGCTGGTGGTCATCGCTACTTACATATTAATGCTAACGGTGATATCGATCCTTGCGTATTTATCCATTATTCAGATTCTAATATTCGGGAAAAGACGCTTCTGGAAGCACTGCAGTCACCGATGATGATGGCTTACCATGATAATCAGCCATTTAATGATAATATGCTTCGTCCGTGTCCTATGCTGGAAAATCCTGACAAGCTTCGCGCAATGGTTGAAAAATCAGGAGCTCACTCAACAGATCTTCAATCTCCAGAAACAGCAGAACATCTTTGTGCAAAATGTGACCAGTATGCGAAGAATTGGAAGCCAGTTGCAGATGAACTTTGGAAAGAGAACAGAGCGAAAAAGGGAATCGCAAATTAAAGAAACAACTATGAATTTGAATATCAAAGTATTTATTCAGGTAATCGGAAAAAAGATGAAAGGAAATGAAAAATGAATAAAAGTAAACGATTTTTTACATCGGAGTCTGTCACAGAAGGGCATCCAGATAAAATGTGTGATGCTATTTCAGATGCCGTGCTGGATGAATTGTTGAAGCAGGATCCTATGAGCCGGGTGGCGTGTGAGACGGTAACGACTACGGGTCTTGTTATGGTAATGGGAGAAATTACTTCCAATGCATATGTAGATATCCAGAAGGTGGTTCGAGATACAATCAGGGAAATTGGATATACAAATGCAGAGTATGGTTTTGATGCAGATACCTGTGGTGTGTTAACAGCCATTGATGAACAGTCGGCAGATATAGCAATGGGTGTGGATAAGGCTCTTGAGGCAAAAGAACATAATTTGTTGGATGAAGAGATTGAAGCCATCGGAGCCGGAGATCAGGGGATGATGTTTGGATATGCGACGAATGAGACTAAGACGTATATGCCCTATCCCATTGAGCTTGCACATAAGCTGGCATTGCAGCTGACAAAAGTACGAAAAGAAGGAGTACTTCCATATTTGAGACCAGATGGAAAAACCCAGGTAACTGTAGAATATGATGAAAAGGACAAACCACTCAGACTGGATGCCGTAGTGCTTTCTACACAGCATGATCCGGAAATAACACAGGAACAGATTCAGTTGGATATTAAAAAATATGTGTTTGACGAAATCCTGCCTGGTGGAATGGTGGACGAGAATACAAAATTCTATATCAATCCAACAGGCCGTTTTGTAATAGGTGGACCGCATGGAGACAGTGGATTGACAGGCC
Organism: Anaerovoracaceae bacterium; assembly: GCA_051883095.1. Classification (GTDB taxonomy): domain Bacteria; phylum Bacillota; class Clostridia; order Peptostreptococcales; family Anaerovoracaceae; genus SUG1106. The sequence continues at coordinate 4,988 of JBJETB010000032.1, read as the reverse complement.
GTAAGATTATTGTAGATACATATGGAGGATATGCGCGGCATGGTGGTGGAGCTTTTTCGGGAAAGGACTGTACCAAGGTAGATCGCTCTGCATCATATGCGGCCCGTTATGCGGCAAAAAACATTGTAGCGTCAGGGTTGGCTGAAAAATGTGAGGTGCAGCTTTCCTATGCTATTGGTGTAGCACAGCCTACCTCAATTATGGTGGACACGTTTGGAACAGGAAAACTTTCAGATGAGAGAATTACGGAGATTGTAAGAGAGAACTTTGATTTCCGCCCAGCTGGTATTATCAAAGAAATGACTTTAAGAAGACCTATTTACAGACAGACAGCTGCTTATGGACATTTTGGAAGAGAAGATTTGGATCTTCCATGGGAAAGGCTGGATAAAGTAAATGAATTAAAGAAATATTTGTAATAGTATAAAAATGGCACAGGAGGATTATGAGATGAATGTTGCGATTGTAACAGACAGCAACAGTGGGATCTTTGAAGAAGAAGGAAAGATTCTAGGTGTCCATGTCATTCCAATGCCGGTGATTCTGGAAGGGAAAACATACTATGAAGGCATTGATTTAACTCATGAGGAGTTTTATCAATGCCTTGAGGAAAAAAGAGAAGTTTTTAGTTCTCAGCCTTCACCAGCAGAAGTTTTAGACATGTGGGATAAACTGCTCTTATCCGAATATGATGAGCTTGTATATATTCCAATGTCCAGCGGACTTAGTGGTTCCTGTCAAACAGCTCAGGTACTGGCACAGGATTATGAAGAAAAAGTACAGGTGGTTGATAATCATCGCATTTCTGTCACCCAGAGGCAGTCCGTGTTGGATGCACTGATGTTGAAAGAAAAAGGGTGTTCTGCAAAAGAAATAAAAGAAGCTTTAGAACAAACTGCTTATGAATCCATTGTCTATGTAGGCGTGGAAACCTTAGAATATTTGAAAATGGGAGGACGTGTCACTCCGGCGGGAGCTGCCATGGGCACATTGTTAAGTATAAAACCACTGCTTGTAATTGCCGGGGAACGTTTAGATGCCTATGCAAAAGTTCGTGGAACAAAAAGCTGTAAAAAGCGTCTGCTTATGGAAATGAAAACAATTGCAGATGAATTTCATAAAAATAGTGATGAGATATATGTGGGCGTCGCAGGGAGCTTCGGAAAAAAAGAAGAACATCAGGAATGGATGGAAATGGCCCAAGAGATGTTTCCTTGGGAAGATGTTAAATACGATCCGCTGACATTCAGTATCAGCTGTCATGTAGGACCAGGGGCTTTCGGTATGGGGATAAGTAGAAAAATAAGAATTTAGAATAAGTGGGGAATCAAATGAAGCGTTCATGGTTTAGAGCATTGCTCTTGAGACGAGTACAAGTATTATTCTTGTTGATTTTACAACTTTGCTTTTTGTTCTTTATTTTTCAAAATGAAAGCTTTATTGCACAAGTATTACGAAGCGTTGTTCATATAATCAGTGGGTTTCTTGTCCTTTATATCATTTCTAAAAAGGACAAAGGGGCCAATAAAGTAATCTGGATTTTTTTGATTTTATTGTTTCCGTTGTTTGGAAGTCTGTTGTATATCTTATATAATTTTCAGGCATCTACAAGAAAATTTGAACAGAAAATATTTCAGATCGGACAAAAGAACAGAACCCTTTATGGATTACCTGGAAGTGCAGAAAAATCTGCATATTATGAGGCTCCTGCTCATATACCACAGATCCGGTATCTAAAGTATGCTGGTTTTCCTGTTTATGATGATACCCAGACTGAGTACCTTTCGCCGGGAGAGAAATTTTTTCCTATTTTCCTGGAGGAATTGAAAAAGGCACAAAAATATATTTTTATAGAATACTTTATTATAAAAGAAGGATTGATGTGGCAGTCTATTTTGGATATTTTGAAAGAAAAGGTTTCTCAAGGTGTTGAGGTGCGAGTTATTTATGATGATATTGGATGTTTTCTCGCACTACCGAAAGACTATGCGATGCAATTGAAAAATATTGGTATTAAATGTGAAGTGTTTAATCCATTTCGTCCTGTTCTTACGGCTATTCAGAATAATCGGGATCATAGGAAAATTACTGTAATTGATGGGAAGGTTGCTTTTACTGGAGGCTTAAATCTGTCTGATGAGTACATCAATACTTATGAAAAACATGGGTATTGGAAAGATGCAGTTATACAAATCAAAGGGAAAGCTGCATGGAGTTTGACATTAATGTTTTTGGAAATGTGGGAATTATGTTGTGGAATACCAGATGACATAGAATGCTTTTTCCCCAAAAATGAAGTAGATGAAAGAATAGAATCAGATGGATTTGTACAACCCTATTCGGATAGTCCTGTGGATAATGAAAACGTGGGAGAACATGTATATCTTCAGATTATAAATAATGCTAAGGATTATGTCTATATCTGTACGCCATATTTGATTGTCGATGACAGCATGGTATCTGCATTGTGCTTAGCGGCTAAAAGCGGTGTAGATGTGCGGATTATCACTCCTCATATTTATGACAAGGCCTTGATTCATTTGACTACACGATCATTTTACAGGGAATTGATATATGGTGGTGTGAAAATATATGAATATTCAAAAGGATTTATGCATTCTAAAATATTTGTTTCCGATGACCAGATAGCGACTGTAGGAACAACGAATTTAGATTTTAGAAGCCTCTATCTGCATTTCGAATGTGGAGTATGGATGTATAACAGTAAGGCAGTATTACAAATTAAAAAAGATTATTTTGATACATTGAATGAGTGCACGCAGATTACATTAGAAGAGTGTATAGAAAGGTTGCCAATAAGGGTATTTCAGGAAATCTTGAGAATATTTGCCCCACTAATGTAAAGAGCACCGTCAAGTTGAAGCGGTGCTCAATCTAATCGGGTATTATGTCCTTGAAGATTCGGACAATTCAAGAAATGCCTGCTTCAAAGAATCTCCAATCAAATCAGTAATACGAGTAATTGACTTCAAAAGGTCAAAGTTCATGTTTTTGTCCAGCCAATCTAATGTGTATCCAAGAAGGCAACATTTATAGTACTGTATTAGGATAGTATTATCTTCAGAAGGAATATTCAAATCTTTGGTAACAGTATGTACATATTGAGTTACTGTGTAGAGTATGATTCTTTCTAATTCGCTTTGGAATATATCTCGTTTCACAGAACGGTATATATGGAGCATGGCTTTTTTACGTTTTAAGCAACGCTCAACAATTGGAATCAAGCAATCCGTCGGTGAACCAAAATGTCCGTTAGTCTGGATGATTTGATCTACATCAGATTTTATCGTAGTTTCCAGAAGCTCAGGAATGTCATGAAAATGATAGTAAAAGGTATTTCGATTGACTTGGCAGAGTTCTACGATATCCCTTACAGTAATCTTGGTGTAGGGACGTTCTTCCAACAACTGCCAGAAAGCATCTATGATGGCAGATTTTGTATGGTTCATATATATCAACTCGCTTTTTGTTTTTTTATATCGTAGCATAAAATGTCGAAGGATACAATGGTGTAGAATAATGAAAAAATTCGGAAAGATGATAAAAGGTATTTTGAGAATATGGTTCTTTTATTTGATAGTATGTCTGGTGATCCCGCCGCTGTATCACAAACGAGCTGATGAAGAAAACAGAGAGTGTGAAAGGGCGTTAAATATGGCTGGACAGGAGAGGATATTAAATATAGAAAATAATGTGGATGCGTTGGTGTGGCGGCTCCGTTTAATCGAATCGGCAAAAGAAAATATCGTGCTTGCAACTTTTGATTTTCGTGACGATAACAGTGGTCAGGATATGATGGCTGCACTATTAAATGCTGCAGATAGAGGTGTAAAGGTTCAGATATTAGTTGATGGCATAAATGGAACATTATATTTGAGAGGAAGTAGAAATTTTCGGGAACTTACGTCGCATGAAAATGTGGAGGTTAAGCTATACAATCCTATTACGCTGATAAAACCGTGGAAAAATAATTACAGGATGCATGACAAATATTTGATTGCAGATGATTTTGCATATATCCTTGGCGGAAGAAACACAGATGATTTATTTCTTGGTAATTATATCGACTCATATAATGAGGATAGGGATATTCTGGTTTATGAAATGGTACCGGGTGGAGGAAAGTCCTATGTCCAGCTGCAGGAATATTTTGAAAAAATATGGAATATTTCATGCTGCAGAAAGTATGAGAAACATGGGGATATTCATGGAAAATTAAGGGGGCATTATCAGGAAGTCAGAAAAAAATATCCAGAAGCTTTTTATGAGACTGATTGGTTAAAAGAAACGATAGCTACAGAAAGCATTGAACTTTGTACCAATCCTATGGAGCCGGAGAATAAACAGCCACAACTCTGGGATAGGATGGTAAAGGAAATGAATGAAGTGGACAATATTCTGATACAGACTCCTTATATTATATGTAATCAGAAAATGTATCAGGATTTGACGGAGATATGTTCAAGAAGTGTGAAAACAGAAATAATTATCAATGCGGTTGAGAGCGGCACGAATCCTTTTGGTTGTACGGATTATTTGAATCAGAAGAAAAATGTGAGACAGACAGGAAGTTATGTTTATGAATATCTAGGAGCGCAGGCATTACATACAAAGACTATATTGGCTGGGGATACGCTTAGCATGGTTGGTTCCTGTAATTTAGATATGAGGAGTGTTTATCTTGATACGGAAATGATGTTGTTCATTGAAAGTGGGGAACTAAACGAATCTCTACGTGAGCAGGCAGAAAGCTTGAAACTGGCTAGCAGACAGGTGGTTCCGGATGGAACAATCACCTATGGGGAAGAATATCGACAGAAAGAGCAGAGGGCAGGGAAAATGATTTTTTACGGAATCTTGCGTATTGTGATCATTCCTTTCCGACATTTGCTTTGAAAGAAAAACAGGAGGAACAAAATGAAAACAGGAGTAGTGGATGTTGGAGGCGGATTGAGAGGCATTTATGC
>JBJETB010000031.1:0-2452 GCA_051883095.1 Anaerovoracaceae bacterium | reverse complement strand
CGTTTGGAGATGGTTCGCATATCCTGTATGTGAATGGAATGTATCGGGATGATTCAGAAATTGGAAAGTTGATGCATGATTTCTCCTGCCCCAACCCGGCAGATATGTATTACAAAGTACTGGCAGAAAGAGCATCGTTCCTGAAGGAAAAAGAGGAAGGAGTGAATGAAATGTGTAAGATTATGGATGATATGAAACGGGAAGCTGTTCAGGAAAGAAATTATGAGTTTGTCATTGATATGTTAAATGAAACCGATATGTCGAAAGAACAAATAGCACGTCTGGCTAAAGTCACAGTAGAAGAAGTTGAGGAACTGGCAAAGGAACTTCAGGCATAGTAATGGCATAAATCGTTTATCTTTGATGGGGAGTCACCGAATGAAAGATTTCGGTGGCTTTCTTTAAAACAAAAGTTAAACATTTATTTTTTTACATAAGAATATACGTTTGTCTGAAAAAGACATATACTGGGAATGTTATGCTTCAAAATAAAAGCGGGTAAATTTGGAAAAAACTCTGCTTGACGCTTTAGCGAGAAAAACTTATAATGATAAAAAAGGGGCAGAATTGATTTCAAGAGGAAATTGAAAAACGGCAAAAATTGGTTGAAATGCATGAAAAATTTTGCCAAGACATAAAAACACCCTGAAAAAGGCTATTTGTCAGAATATTCAGAAAAATACCTGCAAAACAGGCCTCAGAAAGCCTTGTAAATCAAGGGTTTCTGAAGGGGTGGGGTGAAAATGGCGTGAGGCTCGAAAGAGCATTGACACAACCTCCTTTTTATCTTCTCTTGAAAAATTCCTTTACGTGAAAATGGCGTGAGGCTCGAAAGAGCATTGACACATGCTAATTGCATTTCTCATGTATACCGCCATGTCCGTGAAAATGGCGTGAGGCTCGAAAGAGCATTGACACATTTACTCCGAAACCGCTGTTTCTCCGTCCATAATGTGAAAATGGCGTGAGGCTCGAAAGAGCATTGACACACGGAACTTTTCTGCAATCACAGGCATGCGTTCTCTGTAGAAATGCAGAAAAGCTCGAAAGAGCACTATTGAAAAAACAAAAAATGATGCAGGAATAAAGCGTGAAGCTGTTCAGAAAAAACATCATAATACTGCAGATACTTTATTCAACCTGAGTAAAGGAATGCATGGATAAAAGCTACCGAATTGTATTAATATTTCGGCGGCTTTTTTTATTTGAGATTTCAGTGTGGAGCGGGTGGAATCCCGGATAGGTATTCTGAAGAAAACTTCATAAATTAATCGCCGGTTGCTCCAGTAAAAAGGACGATGTCCGGAACAAGTCAGAATTTCAAATTCATATTATAACTATGCCGGACGAACAAAATGAAGGAAAGGGGGTCCGTTTATGCATGCAGGAATTTTTATCACATCCTATGTTCTGACAGTTGGAACGCTGGCAGTACTGGGAGAATGTACATCAGATTGAAGGAAAGCAGATAAGTGAAACGATCAAACAACAGTAATCAAAAAGAGAGGAATCGACAGAAACGTGAAAAACGGATGCCGGTTCCGTTTCTTTTTATATGAATTTTTTTATATGGAGGAAGCAGCGGTTTTGGCGGGGTTGAGTTTATTGACCAGTGATCAATTCATTCGTGTGTTGAAAAGAGGAGTTAGGAGAATTCGGTAGGAAAACCATGGCGGTTCCAAAAATGTTTAGGATTTTATGATATATATGTTGTAAATAAAAATGTGATATGATATAATATAAAACACATGATAAGAAAGATACAAACAGCCTGATTGCAGAAAAGGGCTTTTTGTGATACAGTAAAAATAACAGAAAGCAGGTGGTGTGTTGAGCACGATCAGAAAAAAGAAGACGGCGGAACAGATCAGACAGGAGAACATAGAGAAACTGCGGAGCTTCCGTCTGTTTGATGACACGTATATGACCAGATTTTTCAATGAAAACATCCCTTGTACAGAATTTGTCCTGCGGATTCTGATGAACAAACCGGATTTGAAAGTGGAGACAACCAGATCGCAGGTATTGATCCGGCATCTGGAGGGGCGTTCTGTTTATCTGGATGTATATGCAACGGACTCACAGGGGAAGAAATATGATATTGAAGTCCAGCGGAGTGACTCCGGAGCAGACCCGCACCGGGCCAGATATCATTCCAGCATAATCGATGTCGACAACCTTCATGCCGGAGAAGATTTTGACAAACTGCCGGATTCCTATGTTATTTTCATCACGGAAAATGACATCTGGGAACAGGGTGCCCCCATATACCAGATTGAGCGGATGAACCTGACAACCGGAAAACCGTTTGGAGATGGTTCGCATATCCTGTATGTGAATGGAATGTATCGGGATGATTCGGATATGGGGAAACTGATGCATGATTTCTCCTGCCCCAACCCGGCAGATATGTATTATAAAGTACTGGCAGAAAGAGCATCGTTCCTGAAGG
>JBJETB010000030.1:0-12011 GCA_051883095.1 Anaerovoracaceae bacterium | reverse complement strand
AGGAAAGAAATTATGAAAGCGAAAAAAGTATTAGTATTACTGCTTGTTTTGGCACTGCTTTTCACTACCGCTTGCGGCGGCGGAAAGGATTCCGATCAGGCAAAAGATTCTATCACTATCGGTATTGCTTCAGATGCAACTGCACTGGATCCGCTTCGTATCAACGACACATTGACAATGTCAATCCTGTCAAACGTATATGAACCGCTGGTTCGTATGACCCCTGATTCACAGATAGTACCTGCTCTTGCAACTGAATGGGAAATCTCAGAAGACGGACTTGAATACCTGTTCACAATCCGTACAGATGCAACCTTCCACAACGGAGATCCAATCACCGTAGATGATGTTAAATACTCATTGGAAGAAGCAGTAAAATCACCTTATACAGGACCTTATATGAACTTCATTGATCATGTTGAGATTGTCGATGAACAGACTGTTAAGGTTGTTCTCCAGTACGCATACGCACCGTTCCTCGCACTCTGCACTACTTATTCACAGGTTGTAAAGGAAGACTTCTATGCTGACGGCGGAGAAGCGCAGTCAAAGGAACCTATCGGTTCCGGTCCATATAAATTCGTTTCATGGGCTCAGGGAGACAAGATCACCTTCGAAGCTTACGAAGATTACTACGGCGGAGCACCTGCAATCAAGAATTTAACTTACAAAGTAATCGGAAATTCCACAACTGCAGCAATTGCTCTTGAAACAGGAGACATTGACGTATCACTTAACGTTGGTTCAGCTGACATTGCAGCACTTGAAGAAAAAGACGGCATCACATTATTACAGAAACCTTCCAGTGCATTCTTCTTTGTCGGAATGAACACTAAGGTTGACAAACTCAGCGACGTAAGAGTACGTCAGGCTATCGCAAAAGCTATCAATAAAGAAGACCTCATCGTAGGTGCTCTTGACGGTTACGGTGTTGCAACAAACACATTCATCGCAGAAGGTCTTCCTGGATATGACGCTGACTTCAATCCTCTGCCTTACGACATCGAAGGTGCTAAGCAGTTACTGGCTGAAGCAGGATATCCTGACGGACTTGACCTTACTATCACAATTCCTGAATCCAGAAGTGCACATGCGCAGATGGTTAAGGCTGACCTTGCAAAGATCGGCATCAACCTTGAAATCGGCATTCTTGAAACAGGCGCTTTCTGGGATGCTCTTGAAAACGGGGATTATGAAATAATGATCATGGGATGGTCATATGTAGTAATGGACCCTGACGTAGGATATTACGCACTGTATAAGAAAGACGATGCAGCAGGCAATTACACCGGTTTCGGAAATGCTGAAATCGACGGATTACTGGAAGCAGGCCGTATCGCAACTGACGATGCAGAAAGAGCAAAGATTTACGCTGAACTGGAAGAAAAGGTTATGACACAGGCACCTTACGTTCCTCTGTACTGGAGAGTTGACGCAGTAGCATTTAACTCCGATCTTACAGGAATCGAAATTCCACCATGCGGATTCTACTATGTATATGATTATGCATGGAAATAATATTCAGCGAAAACTCTAAGAAAAGCAATTAATAAAATTAGAGAAAGCGCCGGACCCGGAGGATGCGGTCCGGCCTTTCCTGTTTATGGAGTAAAAATATGTATAAGTATATTTTAAAGAGACTGGCGATGATGATTCCGGTACTTATAGGTATCTCCATCATCATCTTTACGATTATCTCGCTTACACCGGGTAACCCGGCCAGACTGATTCTCGGCGAGCGAGCTTCACAGGAAGCAATTGACCAGTTAAACGAAGAATTAGGATATTATGACCCGCTTCCCGTGAAATATGTTAACTATATGGCGGACCTGCTCCACGGAGATATGGGTAATTCATATAGAACAGGAGGAACTGTAGTAAGTGAAATCGCACAGAGATTCCCGACTACTCTCCTTCTTTCGGTTATGTATATTTGTCTTACAGCGATAGTGAGTATACCGCTAGGGGTGTACATAGCCCTAAAGAAAAATTCCCTTGCGGATAATGCATTGACTATTCTGGCCCTTGTATTTACCGCAATGCCTTCCTTCTGGCTTGGCATGCTGCTGATGCTGGTTTTTGCAGTAGGCTTGGATATACTGCCGGCTACAGGTTCGGATTCCTTCTCATGCTTTATTCTTCCGTCCTGTACCATCGCATTGGTTTCTATAGCTCAGACCATGAGAATGACTCGTTCCAGTATGCTTGAAACCTTACGTAAGGACTATATGAGAACAGCAAGAGCCAAGGGCGTGAAGGAAAACAAGATTGTATGGAAGCACGCTATCAGAAATGCCCTTCTGCCTGTAGTAACCACTCTGGGCGTAAACTTCGGATGGGCTCTGGGCGGTTCCGTTGTTACAGAAACCGTATTCGGTATGTCAGGTGTAGGAACACTCACACTGATGTCCGTTCGTTCCAAGGATGTGCCTATGGTAATGGGCTGCGTACTGTTTATGTCACTTTTATTCAGTGTTATCACACTGATCGTAGACATTTCCTACGCATTCATAGACCCTAGAATCAAAGCACAATATGGATTTAAAAATAGAACTAGAAAGGCTAAGAGAAAGGAGACCGCAAATGTTCAACCGCAAAGCTAGAAACCTTGAATTAGCCATGGAGGCACAGAAAAGCCGCAGCTTCTGGCAGGATGTTGGCTATCGTTTTATAAGAAATAAAAAGGCAATAATAGGACTGATACTTCTGGGAATAATCGTGCTCATGTGTCTGTACGGAGTTGTTTTCCTGGACTATGAGACGGAAGTTATCAATCAGAATGTAGCAATAAAGCTTCAGACTCCTTCGTTAGAGCATCCATTCGGAACCGATACATTCGGACGTGATATATTCAACCGTATTGTTTATGGTGCAAGATATTCGTTATTAATCGGCTTTTCATCGACTCTGATGAGTCTGACTGCAGGAAGCCTGCTCGGATGTATTGCAGGATATTTCGGTGGCAAGGTAGATAACATAATCATGCGTATAACAGACGTATTTATCGCTATTCCTTCCACACTGATGGCTATCGCTGTAGTATCAGCATTAGGTCCGAATTTCGCCAACCTGATTATCGCAATTGCACTGGGAGATACTCCGGGATATGCGAGAATCATACGTTCATCGGTTCTTTCCATTAAGGACAATGAATTCGTTGAGGCTTCTGTAGCTGTAGGCGGCAGCAGCCCTCATATCATGGCACAGCACATTTTCCCTAATACCCTGGCAGCTCTGATAGTACAGGCAACTCTGGGTGTTGGTTATGTAATAATTGCTGCTTCCGGACTGAGCTACTTAGGACTCGGCGTTATGCCTCCTGCTCCTGAATGGGGTGCAATGCTCAGTGAAGGACAGGCACAGATTCGATACTTCCCGCATCAGGTAATTTTCCCTGGTATTGCAATTGTATTAACTGTATTGGCACTTAACCTGTTAGGCGATGCTCTTCGTGATGCAATTGACCCGACCTTAAAGGACTAGGAGGAGAGAAAAAATGGATAAAAACAATAACGACATCCTTCTTAATGTGGGAGACCTGTACGTGCAGTATGATACCAGTGAAGGTACAGCTTATGCAGTAAACGGCATTTCTTTCCAGATCAAAAGAGGAGAAACCTTCGGTCTGGTAGGAGAAACCGGTGCAGGAAAGACGACGACAGCCCTTTCCATCCTTAAGCTATTACCTCCGAAAGTAGGAAATATAAGTAAAGGTAAGATTGAATTCGAAGGAAAGGATCTGGTTCAGTATTCTGAAGATGAGATGAGAGATGTCAGAGGAAGCCATATCAGTATGATTTTCCAGGATCCGATGACCTCACTTAACCCGGTGCTTACCGTCGGAGATCAGATTGCTGAGTCCATCGAGACCCATCACCCTGATCTTTCCCACGACGAAGTTGAGGAACGTGTTGATAATGTGCTTCAGCTTGTAGGCATCCCAGCTTCAAGAAAATATGAATATCCTCACCAGTTCTCCGGAGGTATGAAACAGCGTGTTGTAATCGCTATGGCACTGGTTTGTGATCCTATGCTGCTCCTTGCTGATGAACCTACTACGGCCCTCGACGTAACCGTACAGAATCAGGTTCTGGATATGATGAGCAAACTTAAGGAAGAACTCAATACTTCCATGATTCTCATAACTCACGACCTGGGAATCGTATGTCAGATGTGTGATAACGTGGCGATCATGTATGCCGGAGAAATTATAGAGATGGGTTCAGTATACGATATTTTCGACTTCAGCAAGCCGCATCATCCGTATACTAAGGGACTTTTCGGCTCGCTTCCTAGCTTGCAGGGAGATTCCAAGAGACTTAAACCTGTAGCAGGACTAATGCCTGACCCGATGAATCTTCCTACAGGATGTAAGTTCAACCCGAGATGCGAACATTGCACAGAGCAGTGCAGGACTGAAGTTCCCGGTGTGTTTACTGAGGGAAGCCACTCCATCAGATGCCACCTTTACGATAAACTGAAGGCAGGTGAGATTTAATTATGACAACACCTCTTATTCAAACCAAAGATTTAAAAAAATATTTCAAAACAGGTTCAGGAATGCTTCACGCTGTTGATAACGTAAATATAAGCATTGAAAGAGGTCATACCCTCGGCGTAGTAGGTGAATCCGGCTGCGGAAAGAGTACTCTGGGAAGAACTATCCTGAGACTTCTGCCTGCAACATCCGGAAGCGTTCTTTACGACGGCAAAGACATTCTGAAGCTGAAGAACAGGGAAATGAAAGAAATGCGTTCTTCAATGCAGATTATATTCCAGGACCCATATGCCAGCTTGAACCCTAGAATGTCAGTAAGTCAGATAATTGAAGAACCATTAAAGGTAAACAAGGTTTATTCCAGCAAGGAAGAGACTGATAAGAGAATTCTCGAGCTTATGGATACCGTAGGACTTGCCAGGAGACTTGCAAACAGCTATCCACACGAACTTGACGGCGGCCGTCGTCAGCGTATCGGTGTAGCCAGAGCACTGGCTTTGAATCCGGAATTCATCGTGTGTGACGAGCCGGTTTCAGCACTTGACGTTTCAATTCAGGCACAGATTCTCAACCTTATGATGGATCTGCAGGATTCCATGGGACTGACTTACATGTTCATCACCCATGACCTTTCTGTAGTAAGACACATTTCAACTCATATAGCTGTAATGTATCTGGGCCAGGTTGTTGAATATGCACCGTCCCACAAACTGTTTGAGGAACCTATGCATCCTTATACAAAGGCTCTGCTGAGTGCAATTCCTGTACCTGATCTGGCGTATAGAGACAAGCCTAGAGAATTGATAAAAGGTGAAATTACCAGCCCTATCAATCCTGCGCCGGGATGCAGATTTGCGGCAAGATGTCCATATGCAACAGCCAAATGCACAGGCAGAGATGTTAATCTTATAGACGTTGGACCTGAACATCAGGTGGCATGCGTATTATATGAGGAATAAAAAATGATTATCAAGAATGCTAAAATATTTTTAGATGAACCTGGTACATTCGAAAAGCTGGATATCCGTGTTGAAAACGGAAAAATTGCTGAAATTGCAGAAAATATTCCTGCAGGAGACGAGCAGGTTATTGATGCGAAGGATTGCTTCGTGACTCCGGGAATTGTTGAAGCCCATTCTCACATCGGAATATGTGAGGAAGCAATTCAGTGGGAAGGCGATGACCTCTGTGAAAATGAACCGGTAACTCCGGAAATGCGTGCTATAGATTCACTTTATCCGGGTGACATAGCCTTTGAAGAGGCTCTTACCGGAGGAGTGACTACTATGTGTACCGGATTCGGCAGCGGCGGAGTGGTTGCAGGAACTGCAGTCATAGTTGAAAACAACGGTTCGCTGGTTGCAGACGAAATGGTTCTCGTAGCTGATGCTGCAATGAAGTGCGCTTTCGGTGAGAACCCGAGAGATTTCGGACGCCATGGCAAACAGCCTAATACGAGGGCTTCCGTTGCATACATGCTTCGTAAATGTCTGCAGGATGCCATCGATTACAAGGCAGAAAAAGAAGAAGCCGCCAGAAAGGGCGAATACTTCAAGAAAAATCTCGGTATGGAATCAATGGTCAGAGTAATTGACGGAGAGATTCCTATCAAGGCTCACGCCCATCGTTCAGATGATATATGTACTGTAATCAGAATCTGTAAAGAATTCAATGTAAAAGCTACGCTGGATCACTGCACAGAGGGACATCTGATAGCAGATTATATCGCCAAATCCGGATATCCGGCCATTGTCGGACCAAGCTTCGGATGCAAATCCAAGTATGAGCTGAAAAACAAGTCCTTTGATACAGCACCTGCGCTGGTAAAAGCAGGTGTAAAGGTGGCAATCACCACAGATCATAATGTGACACCTCAGGGATCTTTAAACTGGCTTGCAGCCATGTGCGTAAGAAACGGTCTTTCTGAAGCTGATGCCCTCAGATGCATCACGTGCAATCCGGCAGATATACTGGGAATTGAGGACAGGAAAGGCAGACTCAGAGTCGGGCTGGATGCAGACATAGTAATCTGGGATAAACATCCTCTGGATTTACAGGCTAAACCTCGATTTGTTTATGTAGAAGGCAAGGAGATGTATAGAAATGTTTAATCCTGTGGATTTCAGACGTGAGCTCCATAAATATGCAGAGCAGTCATGGCATGAGGTGAGAACCAGTGCCAGAATTGCCGAAGAGCTGTCCAAAATGGGATATGAACCTCTTGTGGGCGGCAATGCAGTATGCGTAGATGCAATAGGACCTATGGCCAGATTGTCTGATGAAGAGCGACTGGCAGACATGCAGCGTGCCGTAGAGCAGGGCGCTGACAAAGGCTGGGTGGAGAAAGCAAATGGAATTGCAGGTGTTGCAGCGATTCTGGACACGGGCAGACCCGGTCCGGTGGTAGCTTTCAGAGCCGACATCGATGCACTGCCTTACTGCGAAAAGACAGAAGCCGGCGACGCAGCAGAAAAATACGGCTATAAATCTGTCAACGAGGCTGCTCATGCATGCGGACATGACGGTCATGCCGCTATAGTGCTGGGTCTGGCAGAAAGGCTTATGACTCAAAAGGACAGCCTGAAGGGAAAAATCAAATTCCTTTTCCAGCCGGCAGAAGAAGCATATTTTGGAGCGGATTCAATGGTTGCCAAAGGCCATCTTGACGATGTGGATGTTTTGGTTACCATGCATCTTGCGATAAGCGGTGACAACAAACCTTTGCCGTCAGGAACCCTTGCATTAGGATGCGATGATTTCCTAAGCCACAAAAGACTTGATGTGGAATTCATCGGCAGAGCGGCTCACCCGTGCGGTGCAGCACAGGAAGGCCGGAATGCAATACTGGCGGCCTGCGCGGCAACCCTTGGAATTCACTCTATTGCACCACATGAAGATGGACTTTTCAGAGTGAACGTGGGTCTTATCAGCGGAGGTATCGCAATCAACACAATAGCACCTAACGCAACCATATGTCTGGAATACAGAGGCGAGACGGAAGCCATCGAGACTTATGCGGCCCAGAGAGTAGACAATATTCTCAAAGGCGCAGCAGAAATGTATGGATGTCAGCTGAAAATTACAGATTACGGCAATACTGTCACAGCTAAAAGCGACAGAAGCCTTATGGAACTTATTAGAGAAACAGCAGAAGAAGAAGGACTTTTTACACGTAGAATCTTCGAAATCGGAAACGTGGGAGGCTCCGACGACGCAACAGTAATGATGCGGTGTGTTCAATCACATGGAGGGGTTGCCACCTACATGGGTATTGGAGCAGACATCACTCATCCCCTTCATAACGAAGCTTTCGATTTTGATGAAGCTTCTCTGGAAGAAGCGATTCTTCTGTGCGAGAACATAACACGAAAAGCAGAAAAATTAGAAAAATATTATTCGCAAAAATAAAAGGAGGATTACCGTGAAACTGGAAATAGGTAATTTCTATGTTAACGATATTGTATTTGGAGACAAACTGAGTTTTGCAAACGGCGTATTAACCATCAATAAGGAAGAGGCGCTTGCATTCATTAAGGAAGATGAACGCATTACAGAAGCTGAGTTATACATCGCAAAGCCGGGAGATAAGATTCGTCTCTGCCCTGTAAAAGAGGCAATCGAGCCACGTGTACGCCTGGACGGAAGAGGCCTTTTCCCGGGGTATACATCGGATCTGGCTAAAAGCGGCAGCGGCACACTCCACGCCCTTAAGAACTGCAGCGTACTGGTGGTAGGCAAACACTGGGGCGGCTTCCAGGATGGCCTTATCGACATGAGCGGCAAGGGTCAGGATCTCACCCTCTTCGGACACCTCAACAACATAGTGCTGGTGGCAGATACAAACGAAGAGTTTGAAAGATTCGAGCAGCAGAAGAAGAACGATGCTCTGCGCCGTGCAGGTCACAAACTTGCGGAATTTATCGGAGAATGTGTAAAAGAACTGGTACCTGAGGAGACAGAAACCTTTGAGCTTGAACCGATGATCAGACGCGGGGAGGAAACAGAAAAGCTCCCTTCTGTAGTTTATGTAATGCAGCCTCAGTCCCAGATGGAGGAAATGGGCTACAACGATCTGATTTACGGATGGGACACAAACCACATGCTCCCTACAGTAATGCATCCTAACGAAATTCTGGATGGAGCTGTTGTTTCCGGAAGCTTCATGCCGGTGTCATCCAAGTGGTCAACCTATGACTTCATGAACTGCCCTAATATCAAGGCTCTTTACAAAGAACACGGCAAGACTATAAATTTCCTCGGAGTAATCATGTCCAATCTTAATGTCGCTCTGGATCAGAAAGAGCGTGCAGCTCAGTTTGTAGCTCAGATTGCCACAACTCTCGGAGCAGATGGAGCAGTGGTTGCAGAGGAAGGCTACGGCAATCCGGATGCGGACTTCGTGGGCTGCATTGTAGCTCTCGAGGATGCAGGGGTAAAGACTGTAGGAGTGACCAACGAATGTACAGGCCGTGACGGCAAATCACAGCCGCTGGTAACTCTGGACGAAAAGTGTGATGCTATTGTTTCATGCGGAAATGTATCCGAAATGATCGAACTTCCGCCGATGGAGACAGTTCTGGGAGAACTGCAGGCATTGGCAAGAGACGGTTTATCCGGAGGATGGGCAGATGATGAGATTCTCGGACCTTCAGTAAGAGAAGACGGTTCTGTCATTATGGAAAACAACTCAATGTTCTGCGGAGACCAGGTATGCGGCTGGTCCACAAAGATTATGAAGGAGTTCTAAGGGAGGAAAGTTTACATGAAAAAAGCAATTTTGTATGTCAATCAGTTCTTTGGACAGATTGGCGGCGAAGATAAAGCAGGTATCGAACCTTCCATTCATGAAGGCCAGATCGGACCGGCAATGCAGTTTGCCAAGGAAGTAAACGCAGAAATAACACACACTATCATCTGCGGAGACAACTACATGGGAACCAACACCGACAAGGCTGTTGAGACTATACTTTCAATGCTTGAAGATAAGGAATTTGATATTTTCCTGGCGGGTCCTGCATTCCAGGCAGGAAGATACGGCGTTGCCTGCGGAACAATCTGCAAGGCTGTAAAGGAAAAATTCAATGTTCCGGTTGTTACATCCATGAACGTGGAAAACCCCGGCGTTGAAATGTTCAAGAAGGAAATGTACATACTCAAAGGCGGTCACAGCGCTGCCAAGATGCGTGCAGACATTGCGTCAATGGCCAAACTGGCTAACAAACTTCTTGCCGGTGAGGAAGCCGGAAGCGCAGATGAAGATAATTACTTCGCTCGCGGAATCCGCAAACAGGTATTCAGAGCGGACAGAAAGCCTGCTTCAGAGCGTATGATTGATATGCTTGTAAAAAAATTAAACGGCCAGCCATTTGAGACGGAGCTTAAGATCCCTAAGATTGACAGAGTGCCTATCGCACCTGCAATCAAGGACATGAAGAAGGCAAAGCTGGCCTTCGTAACTACAGGCGGTATCGTTCCTGTGGATAATCCGGACCGCATCCAGTCAGCTTCGGCTACAAGATGGGGACGCTATGATATTTCTCAGATGGAAAGACTGAAGAGCGGTGAGTTCAAGACAATCCACGCCGGTTTCGACCCTGCAGCTGCTGATGCAGATCCTAACGTAATAGCGCCTATCGATGCACTCCACGTGCTGCAGAAGGAAGGCGTATTCGGAAGTCTTCATCCTTACTTCTATGCTACAGTAGGTACGGGAACTACCGAAGCCGAGGCTCAGCGTATGGCCAAGGAGATAATTCCTTTCCTCCAGGAGGATAATGTAGACGGAATCCTTCTGGTGTCGACGTGAGGAACCTGTACACGTTGCGGTGCAACAATGGTAAAAGAATTTGAACGTGCAGGCTTCCCGATTGTACAGTTGTGCAATCTGATTCCTGTAGCCAAGACAGTAGGTGCAAACAGAATCGTGCCTACAATTTCAATCCCTTATCCTCTGGGTGACCCTGGAACAACCAAGGAAGAGCAGTGGAAGCTGCGTTACCACAGAGTTAAGGTTGCCATCGAAAGTCTGGCGACAGATATTGAAGAACAGACAGTATTCAGAGTATAAGATTTAATTTATAATACGCAGAGTTTAAATCAAAAAGCAGACCTCAGGGACATCAGCCCCAAGGTCTGCTTTTTGCAATAGTCTAATCTTCGATGCTTACTTCGATGCCGTTTACTTCCACGCTGCCGTCAGCCGGAATAAGTATGTACTTTTCGCCGTCGATGATCCGGGTTGTGATTCTGTAAGCATATTCCGGATCTACGGAGATCTTCACCTCCGGTGTAATCATTTCAAATTTCTTAGTCTCTATCAGGTTTCCCGGGTTTAAGGTGTCTGAACTGCCCAGCTGCTTCTGACATTCCTCGTTGAATGAATTTATTTTTTCGTCTGGAACCCCGCTTCTTCTTAGAATATCATCTACATCTTCAATATATATTTCCGGCTGATCCGGCTCCTTGCTTTCCTTGTGGAAGGCAAGTTTTTCTCTGATATCCTCGTGAACCGCCTGGATGACTTCAAGGCTGCAGTCTGTGCCGAGGGCTGTGGAAAGAGAACCGCCGAAGGCATCTTTCTGTGCACCTGCCGACATAGGAATGTTTTCCACATTAAAAATTCCTCTGATGAATTCGTCGTGGATTTCTGAGATGTTACGGCTGTAATACAGCAGGTTATATATATTGGCACATCTGTCGTCAAAGGCAGGAAACATGAAGCCGATTTCCGGTGCACCGAGGACATGGCCTGTGGAAGCTCCTCTGAAAGTTCTTTCTTCCGACTCGTATCGCAGTGCTGCCTTGGCATCCTTTACCGGGCACACACAGCAAATAAAGTAGTCAAATACTTCGTTTGAGCCTTCATCAAAGATTTCGTCATCGCCGCCTTTAAAAGGGACGTCATATGAATCCGACGCCATGAGTATCACGTAGCTCTCGTCGCCGAAGTCCAGTGTTTCGATGATTCTTTCATACATGAGCTCACGCATGGATTCGTCGGACAGGTGGGATGTGCGAAGGGTCTGCAGAAGCCTGTGCTCGTCGCTGCTTTCTACCTGGGTGGTGGAGAATTCAATGTCTATGAGGTTTCTTCCAAGGGTGCCGGAAAGTGACTTTTTTAGTATCTTATAGTACATCTCCGTTTCTTCCTGGTCCATGAGTCCCAGGGACATGTCGATGCGTGTGACAATCTCCTTGGCTGCGTTGACATAGCAGCCGTAAATGCGGCTTATGTTATCTTTGTCAGGCCTGAAGCGCCTGCGGATTTCTTTCAATTCGTTCTGGTTCATCAATGTTACTCCGTTTTCATATTAGATGAAACCATTATAACATATTTTGAGACTTTTTCATAGAAAAGCACGCATTGCCAAGCACATGGTAAAAATAAACATATGCTGGTTTTCCAAAATGCCCGAAATGTTTTCTTTTTGAAAACAAACAGGCCGATATGGAAAACTTAGTTAAAAGAAAAACTAACTGCAACATTTCTACTGTAATAATGCAGCAATAACAA
>JBJETB010000029.1:0-12556 GCA_051883095.1 Anaerovoracaceae bacterium | reverse complement strand
GAGCTTTTTCAAGGCTCGCAGCTATTTTTTTCTTATTCAACTGTCAAACTCCCGAGATGGACAGAAAGCGTATGCGGATGTACTTTTTAAACGGCATATATCAGCCTCTGAACCTGATTGTGACCATGGATGGCCCTGATGGAGAGTTTTGCGGTGCGGAAATCGGGATGATTATAGACAGTCTGCTGGCACCAATGGCAAAAAGCAGATTCTAAGCAGAAGCAGCAACCATTGTTTTTTATGTTCATCCTGTGGTATAATATAATATTACCAATTCAAAAAGGGAGATACAGGGATATACGAGGAGAAGAAAAAATGACGGAATTAACCTTATTATATATACTCATCGCCATCACAGCAGTTATGGCAATCGGGCTGATAATAGTCATAATGATAAACAGAGGCCTGAACAGGGAGGTCAACAGTATGGTAAATGCCTACCAGAACCTTACCAGGCAGGTGGATGATATCCGCAGCGAGAACCAGAACACGGTGCAGACTCTGCAGGGATCATTCAAGGTATTCGGAGACATGATTTCACAGAATCAGCGTGACAGCGCGGAGAACCTTGACAAGCGCCTTGCCGACCTTAACACCAGGTTCAGCCACATGGCCGTGGAGAACGAGCAGAAGCTGGAAAACATCCGTACCTCTATGGAAAAGAAAATCGGAGACCTTACTGAGGATAATAATAAGCAGCTGGAAAAGATGCGGGAAACCGTAGACGAAAAGCTGCAGAAAACTCTGGAGGACCGCATAAGCCAGTCCTTCAAGATGGTAAGCGAAAGACTGGAGCAGGTTTACAAGGGACTGGGAGAAATGCAGAACCTGGCGGCAGGAGTGGGTGACCTTAAGAAGGTGCTTTCCAACGTCAAGACCAGAGGAATTCTGGGAGAGGTACAGCTGGGAGCAATTCTGGAACAGATTCTTTCACCGGAGCAGTATGAAACCGATGTGAAGACCAGGCCGGGAACTGCAGAGCGAGTTGAGTTCGCTGTCAAGCTGCCCGGAGATGAGGACGGAGTGGTATGGCTGCCTATAGACGCCAAATTCCCGGGAGACGCTTATGCCAAGCTTGTGGACGCTTATGACACAGGAGACAAGGCCCTTATAGATGCAGCCTATAAAAACCTGGAAAAGATAATAAAATCAGAAGCAAAGGACATTAGAACCAAATATGTGGAGCCGCCATACACCACGGATTTTGCCATAATGTTCCTGCCTTTTGAGGGGCTTTATGCGGAGGTTGTAAGGCACGGCCTCATAGAAACGCTTCAGAAAGACTACAAGATCAACATTGCAGGACCTACCACCATGGCTGCACTTCTCAACAGCCTGCAGATGGGCTTCAGAACTCTGGCAATCCAGAAACATTCCAGCGAAGTATGGGAAGTATTGGGGGCAGTGAAGACAGAGTTCAACAACTTCGGCAATGTGCTTGAGGCCACCAGAAAGAGAATAAAACAGGCGGACGACGAACTGGATAAGCTTATAGGCACCAGAACCAACGCCATCATGAGGAAGCTTCGCAGCGTTGAAGCACTGGACAGCAGAGACGCGGGAACGGTGCTGGAGCTGCCGGAGATGGGCCTGACGGAGATGGGCCTGCCTGAATCTGATAAACAGGAGAACTGATGAAAATATTTGCAATAGGCGATTTACACCTTTCCTTCGGAGACATGGTCGAAAAGCCCATGGACATTTTCGGGGGCCAGTGGGTGGGCCATACAGAAAAATTATATAGCCAATGGAACAGGCTCATCTGCCCTGAGGACACAGTAATAATCTGCGGTGATATTTCCTGGGGGCTGAAGCTGGAGGAGGCCATGGCGGATCTTGACTGGATTCACGCATTGCCGGGCAGGAAGCTTTTGTTCAAAGGCAATCATGACCTGTGGTGGAAAGCCATCGGGCGCCTTAACACCATTTATGAAGACGGCACCATGAAATTCGTCCAGAACAGCTGCACTATAATAGAGGCAGACGGACAGAACGGAAAGGTGGCAGTCTGTGGAACCAGAGGCTGGATATGTCCCGGAACCGAGGGCTTCAGCGAACACGACAGGAAAATTTACGACAGAGAGGCGGCCAGACTGAAGATGTCCCTTGAAGATGCCAGAAAGGCCGGAGCGGACACCATTATCGGAGTGCTGCATTTTCCGCCGACAAACGATAAACAGCAGAGATCGGCATTTACCGATCTGATGACACAGTACGGAGTCAGGACCTGCGTATACGGCCATCTCCACGGCAAAGAGGCCTTTAAAAACGGCATGAAGGGCGTGTACAACGGCGTTGAATATAAGCTGGTATCTCTGGACTACCTGGAAGGCAGACCGGCGGAGATACTTTGATTAAAGACATAAGGAGGCAGTATTATGAAAAAAGCAATCCTGATTATAACAGACAGTCTCGGTGTGGGAGCACTTCCTGATGCCGCACAGTACGGCGACGCAGGGGCAGATACACTGGGACATATAAAAGAAAAATATGCCGGCATAAACATTCCTAATCTTCTGAAGCTGGGCATGGGAAATATCGAAGGAGTCTGCCAAGGCACCATGGCGGTTTCGGAGCCGGAGGGATGCTACGGCAAGATGGCAGAGGTTTCAGCAGGAAAGGACACAACTACAGGACACTGGGAAATCGCCGGACTTAAAACAGATGTGCCTTTTAAGACCTATCCTGAAGGATTCCCGAAGGAATTCATGGAAACATTCGAAAAGAAAATCGGCACAGGCTGCCTGGGCAACTATCCTGCATCGGGAACAGCCATAATCGAGGAACTGGGACCGGAGCACGAGGCCACAGGCAAGCCTATAGTATACACATCTGCGGACAGTGTTTTCCAGATTGCTGCAAACATCGACGTGATTCCGCTGGAAAGATTATATGAAATCTGCAAAATTGCACGCCGACTGCTGGTCGGCGAATGGGCCTGCGGCAGGGTAATCGCCAGACCTTATGTTATTAAGGATGGTAAGCGCGAGAGAACTTCGGACAGAAGAGACTATGCGGTAACACCGCCTGCCGATACTGTACTCGACATGGTTTCCCAAGGCGGAAAGATGATGTACGGCGTAGGCAAGATAGGTGATATTTTCAATGAAAAAGGTATCACAGAAAGTGTTCATACTGTAAGCAATATGGATGGCGTGGACAAAACTCTGGAAGCCATGAAAATGGACTTTGAGGGCTTCATCTTCACCAATCTGGTGGACTTTGATTCTAAATACGGACACCGCCGCGACCCTGAAGGCTACGGACGCTGCATAGAGGAATTCGATGCAAGGCTTCCTGAACTCATTGAGGCTCTCGGCGATGAAGATATCCTGATGATATGCGCAGACCACGGCAATGACCCTACAGCACCGGGAACAGATCACACAAGAGAGTATGTGCCTCTGCTGGTATACGGAAAAAATCTGAAGCAGGGTGTAAATCTGGGCATAAGAAAAACCTTTGCTGATGTGGGTGCAACGGTGGCAGATTTTCTGGGTGTGCAGAAACCTGCAATCGGAGAGAGCTTTCTTAATGAAGTGAGGAAATAAAAATGACATTCAACATGAACGATATAATATTCAAAAAACGTGAAGGCGGGAAGCTTTCCGGAGAAGAGATAGACTGGCTCATAACCGGGTATGTGGCAGGAGATATTCCTGACTACCAGGTATCTGCACTTCTCATGGCCATCTTTTTCAGAGGCCTTGACAGGGAGGAAACCTTCAATCTGACCAACGCCATGCGATATTCCGGAGATACCATCGACCTTTCGCCCATTAAGGGAATCAAGGTTGATAAGCATTCTACCGGCGGAGTCGGAGACAAGACAACTCTTATAGTAGCGCCGCTGGCATCGGCATGCGGAGTGCCTATCGCCAAGATGAGCGGCAGAGGGCTGGGGTTCACCGGCGGAACTGTGGATAAGATGGAGTCCATCCCGGGCTTCAGGACAGCTCTCGCCCCTGAAGAATTCCTCAATCAGGTAAACGAAGTGGGAATGGCCGTAATCGGTCAGACCGCCCACATCACACCGGCAGACAAAAAACTTTATGCTCTCCGTGACGTGACTTCCACCGTTGATAATTTCGGCCTTATTGCATCAAGTATAATGAGTAAAAAACTGGCCGCAGGAAGTGATGCCATCGTCCTCGACGTAAAGTGCGGCGATGGTGCTTTCATGGAAAATCTGGATGATGCGGTGACACTGGCAAACTTGATGGTGGACATCGGAACAGATGCGGGCAGAAAGACAGTGGCGGCTATAACGGATATGAGTCAGCCTCTTGGAAAAGCCGTAGGCAACAGCCTGGAGGTCATTGAAGCCATTGAAACCCTCAAAGGAAAGGGTCCGGAGGACATTACGGAACTGGCTGAAAAACTGAGTGGAATCATGGTTTACCTGGGAGGCAGGGCGACCAGTCCTGAAGAAGGCTATGCTATGACTAAGAAGGCTTTGGCAGACGGCAGCGGGCTCAGACAGCTCCGCAGATTCATAGAGGCACAGGGAGGGAATCCTGATGTCATCGACGATTACAGCCTGTTCCCTCAGGCATCTGTCAAAGATGAACTGAAGGCCGAAAAGGACGGTTTCGTGGCTGAAATAGCGGCCAGAACCATCGGTCTGGCTTCTCAGCACACCGGCGCAGGGAGGGCTACCAAGGAGTCGGAAATCGACCTTTCTGCAGGAGTATATCTACATAAGAAGGTAGGCGACAAGGTTGCCACAGGAGAGACCCTGGCTGTATTCTACGGCAACGACAGGGCAAAAGTTGATGCGGCCATGGCGGAGGCGAAAAAAACCTTTAAAATCACAGATGAGCCATGTCAGCGCCCTGCTCTCATAAAGGAAATAATCGGTCTGTAAAGGCCGATTTTTTTTCGCCGTTTCTTGACTGAATGGAATGATTAAGGTATGATTATGGTATAAACAAGGTGTAAACAAGGAAGGAGGGTACTGATACAATGACTATTGAAGAAATGAAAAAGAAGAAGGCAGAGCGTGGATACTCCAACGAAAAGCTGGCGGAGCTTTCCGGTGTGCCGCTGAGTACAGTCCAGAAGATTTTTTCAGGGATAACCAGACAGCCCAGATATGAAACCATACTTGCCCTGGAGGCTGTTCTCAGCAACGGCTTTGGAGACTGCACCGGAGGCGGAGGCAGCAGAGTTGCGGAAACTATGTTTGAATACAACGGCAAGAAACAGGGGGAGTATACCGTAGATGACTACTATGAACTCCCCGATGAGCGAAGAGCTGAGCTTATTGATGGCATAATATATGATCTGGCGTCGCCAACGGGAATTCACCAGATGATAATAACTAATCTCTGGCAAAACCTGAATAAATATATACGCGATAATAAAGGAAGCTGTATGGCAGGGATTGCGCCTTATGATGTATATCTTAACAAAGAAGATAATAAAACTATAGTGCAGCCCGATGTGCTTGTAGTCTGTGACCACAGGAAACTGACCAGAAGCCGGGTTGAAGGAGCACCGGACTTTGTGGCGGAGGTCTTGTCACCGTCCACCCGGAGAAAGGATATGACCGTTAAACTCGTCAAGTATACAGAGGCAGGAGTCAGAGAATACTGGCTTATTGAACCGGATGAAAAGAAGGTAATAGTCTATGACATAGAGAACGATGCCCTGCCTCAGATATACGGATTCCGGGAAAAGGTTCCTGTGGCCATATTCGGAGGCAGATGTCAGGTGGATTTTGCCGAAATAGATGATACATTGGAATTTTACTTTGGAGATAAGGAATAGCAGGCATTGGAGGCATTTCTATCTTGGGTACTATTTCTTCGAGATGCACGCAGGTTTCCGGTTATAGACTTTTTCAAACAGGTATGATAAAATACTGTTTACAATAAATTTCAGCCTGTTGACGGGCTGTTTAAAAAAGTCTGCTTTTCGAAACAGGAGGTGCCGCAGGTGCAGAGCAGCAAAGAAACAAGGATAATCAATACGGTCTGTGTGTGCCTGGTGCTTCTGGCAGGGCTCTGCCGTGTGGTTATCCGGCACTTTGACATTTTTTCATATAACGTGCTGATCTGTGCGCTGTTTGCGGCAGCTTCTTTCCTCTGGATCAATCAGCTGCAGAAAAGGCTGCTGCAAAGTTCGGTACGTAGGAACCTGATTGCAGTGGCACTTCTGATTTTGTTCTGGATAGTTCTGCGTACCATGAAGTATGAGTTTTTACCGGAGTATCATTTCACATGGCGGTTTGCCTGGTATCTGTATTATCTGCCGATGATTTTCATTCCGCTGCTGATGTTCCTTTCGGTGCTGCAGATCGGGCGGCCACAGTCAAGACCCCTCAGCAAATGGTGGAACCTTCTTTATCTTCCGGCAGCGCTGCTTCTTCTGCTGGTACTGACCAACGATATCCACCAGCTGGCATTCCGATTCCTGCGGGAACCGGCGTTCTGGGGAGATTCCGACTATATCCGCGGGCCCGTATATTATCTGGTTTATGCATGGATGAGCGTGCTGCTTCTGGCCATTCTTGCGATTGCTTTTATGCGGTGTGCGGTCCCTGCAAACCGTAAACGGATCTGGATTCCGGCTGTGCCGCTTCTGATTGGCGCAGTATATACACTGGGCGTCATCCTCGGTCCGGAACATATAGTAACCGGCTTTCTGACTGTGCCGGAGATGGGCTGCTTTCTCTTCGCGTCGTTTATTGAGTCTCTGATCTGTGTGCACCTGTTCCCATCCAATGACCGCTATGATGAATTCTTTCGGAGATCTTCCATCGGCGCAGGCATTATGGACATGCACGGCCGGGTCTGCTATGAATCAGCCAGGAGCCGGAAGGTCAGCCCGGAGCAGGTACGGAAAGCACTGGAAGAGACCGTTCTACTGGATGATGGAAATACAGCACTCCGGAGCCACGCCATTCGTGGAGGATATGGATACTGGCTGCGGGACCTTTCACAGATTCAGACCCTGAACCGGGAGCTTGCGGAGCTGGGCGACGTGGTGGAAGAAGAAAACGCCATGCTCCGGGCAGAAAACAAGATGGCGGAGGATCGGGCAAGGATCCGTCAGCAGAACCTTTTATATGACAGTATTGCAAAAGATGTACAGAACCAGCTGGATAGGATTTTAGAGGTCATCGATAATCCTCCGGAAGATGAGGCACAGTTTGAGCATGCCATGAAATATGCCTGCATTCTGAACGCCTATGTAAAGCGGCGCTCTAACCTGCTTCTGCTTTATCATCAGGAAAGCCTCATAAGCTGCAGTGAGCTTCGCCTTGCCATTGCTGAGTCACTGGAATATGTCCGGTTATATGGCATGCGTGCAGCCGGAGGATACCGGACCGAAGGCAGACTGCCGGGACAGCAGATTCTGATGGCATATGAACTCTTTGAAGCTGTGCTGGAAACTTCGATCCCCGGTGCTGACGCAGTGCTGGTAAACCTGAAAGCAGATCAGGACGGACTGACGCTTCGCATGACGGTCAATGCGCCGGGAAACGCTTTTTCTCCTGATCCATGGAAGGAGAAGATTGCTTCCGGCGGCAGCCTGCAGGTTGAAAGTGAGCAGGAGACAATGTATATTACTCTCGTTCTGACGGCAGGAGGTGAGAAGGATGACACCATATAATGTGCTGCCGGGCATGATACCGGGTGTACTCGCAGGCCTGTATCTGCTGGTGATGATTGTTTCCATTCTGATTCTGGTTATCGCGGTAATGATCCAAGCAAAAAGGCGGTATCTGGCCTCGGCAGTGCTGCTGACCCTGCTGAGCCTGTTTGTGATGCAAAGCCTCAATGACATCTGGTCCCGGCCGCTGACTGCGCCTTTGGCGGTGCTCGGGAAGCTGCCCTGGATGGTTTTCGCAGCAGGTCTTGTGGGAATTGCTGCAGCGGAAGGCGTTCTTTTCTTCTGTTTTCTGCAGAGACGGAAGAGCGGACTGCTGCCGGGCGCAGTGAAAGAAAGTCTGGACGCCATGCCGGACGGAATCTGTTATTTCACGGGAGAAGGCCAGCCGCTTCTGGTAAACAGCAGAATGCAGCAGCTCAGTGGCGAGCTGTTTGGCACGGAGATTCTCAATGCCGCGGAATTCTGGAATCATCTGCGGGAGGGAAAGCTTTCAGGCAATGCACGTATTATCAGTAAAGAATCGGCAGTCACGCTGCAGACGGAAGACGGAACGATATGGGATTTTCATAAAAACCTGCTGGAAGGAGGAAGTCAGCAGATTTGGGAAATGACGGCGTTTGATGTTACTGAGCAGCACCGGCTCGGTGAAGAGCTGCAGAAGAGAAATGAAACACTTCATCAGGTCAACCTGCGCCTGCGGCAGTACAGCCGTGATGTGGAGCGGGTCATTGCAGACCGGGAGCTTCTGAATGCAAAGGTACAGGTTCACGATGATGTGGGACGTGCACTTCTGGCTTTCCGTTCAGGGTATCTGACGCAGCCGGAAGAGAAACGGCAGCGGGGAAGCCTTTTGCGTTTGTGGCGCACGACCATCGCCATACTTAAAAACGAAGCTGTTTATGAGGGAGAGGAAAGTGACTGGGAGCTGCTTCAGCAGGCAGCCCGGGCCGTCGATGTGGACATAGAACGAAGCGGCAGCCTGCCGGAGAAAGGGCAGAGGCGTGAAATTCTTATGGCGGCTCTGCATGAATGCCTGACCAATACGGTGAAGCACGCACAGGGAAGCAGGATGCAGGTGTCGCTGCTATATGTAAAAGACCTGCTTACCGTAAAAATCACCAATGACGGAATACAGCCGGAAGGACCGATACAGGAAACCGGCGGATTGAGGAACCTCAGGCACCGTGTGGAAGCAGCCGGGGGAACCATGAAGGTGGAAAACAGCCCGCAGTTTGCACTTTGGATTTTGCTCAGAAAGGGAGAAGAACAGGATGGATAAAGTAAGAGTCATGGTTGTGGACGACCAGCTTGTAGCCAGAAGGATGTTTGAGATGTACCTGAAGGATTCTCCGCGGTATGAGGTCGTACATATGGTGGCATCAGCGGCCTTTGCGGATGCCTTCGTCCTGAAGGGCGGTGTGGATCTGGTATTGCTGGATATCCTGATGAATGACGGCTCCAATGGACTGGACGCTGCAGCACGAATAAAAAAGAACTGCCCGGATGTGAAAATCGTCGCTGTCACCTCTATGCCGGAGGCCTCATGGATTGAGCGGGCACGGGAAATCGGCATAGAAAGCTTCTGGTACAAGGAAGTGGAAAAGGAAAGCATTCTCGATGTGATGGACCGGACCATGGCAGGAGAATCAATCTATCCGGACGGCCCGCCGAAGGTAGAACTTGGACCTCTGAGTTATGTGGAGTTTACGGAGCGTGAGCTGGAGGTGCTTCGGATTATGGTGACCGGTGTTTCCAATCAGGAGATTGCACAGGCACTGCATATGTCAGAAGGAACGGTGAAACGGCACATCCATAACATGCTGGAAAAGACCGGCTGCAGGAGCCGGACGGAGCTTGCCATCGAGGCACGGGTCTGCGGCATTGCAGTAAATATAGATTAAAAAGTAAGAAACTTTCGGAGTATCTGAATCAGTCAGGTACTCTTTTTTTATGAAAAAAATGGACCGTTCGATACATATACAAAAATATGAAATTTGTGTATTGTAATAGAAAGAAGACAACTGTCCTGCCTTCGGGCGGAGAGTTCAGGAAAGGAGGTAATGGTGGAGTGAAAAGAATTGTCATCAGTATGAGAAGCCGGCTGTATGGTGACGGGATTACCCAGGAGCTGCAGCGTACCGGCGATTTTCATCCCTACCATGTAGCAGCAAATCCGGCAGAACAGGTTGTCACGGAATGCTGTGCGGTCGGAGCTGACATTCTGCTCATGGATGTAACACCTTCCGCAAAGGAAACCACCATGGAAGGAAGACTTCAGCTTATAGAAAGGCTTCACAAGGAACTGCCTGACTGTAAGACCGCCATACTCTGTGATGCGGTTTCCCACCCTGAGCAGGCACGAGAAGTCATGCGTGCCAAACAGGCCGGATTGATCGACGCATTTTATTATACCTCCGTCAGTCTTGAATATTTGACGGCGGCATTAGACGCTATTTAGGAAGGAAGAATGAAAATGAAAAGAAAGTGCAGACTGCTCAGCATACTGCTATGCGTGGCACTGGTAATCACCATGATGCCGGCCGCTGCCTTTGCAGCAACAAGCAATGAAATAACCCAGGTGGACATTACTATCGCACCGGAATTTACAGAT
The DNA here is from genome assembly GCA_051883095.1 of Anaerovoracaceae bacterium. Classification (GTDB taxonomy): domain Bacteria; phylum Bacillota; class Clostridia; order Peptostreptococcales; family Anaerovoracaceae; genus SUG1106. Next base: position 2,325 of record JBJETB010000029.1, on the reverse strand, counting down.
TACATGACAGCAGGACCTGAGGTGACCGTAACCGGCAGCAATTTTACCGCCGATACCACAGCATTATGGTACAGCTCCGGTGACAAGGTTATTTCAGCCACCAATAAGAGCAAGACCGGTGTTACCTACATTAAAAAAATCGTCATGACGGCCAAAGGCGATTATCGGTTCAGCGTATACACAACTGTCGATGTAACCGGCAATGAAAAAGGATGGAAACACCAGACCAGCATAACCAATGACGGTAAAACCATGACCGTATTCCTCGGCATCAAAGCCACCGCCCATGAGCATACCTATGGAATGTTCATGAGCTCCGATGATGACAACCACTGGTGGGAATGCACCATCTGCGGAGAGAAAAAGGATGTAAAAGCACACTCTTTCAAACTGACAACTGCAGGTGATCAGCCCGCTCCGGGTCAGAAGGTCACACTTTGGTGCAGCTGCGGATGCACACAGGAATATACGGTTCCCGGAGAGGCCATTAATGAAATCTATGCGGTAGTGAAGCAGAGCCCTGTAAGCGGAATGAAGCTGGCAGCGGACTCCGTATATCTGAAATCAACCTGGGCATCGTACGCCGACATCGAATCCATCGTCTGGACAGACGGCGACGGTAAGACGGTCAATGTGGGCGACACCTTTGCAGCCGGCAAGAGCTACAAGGTTACAGTGACCATTAAGGCCAAGTCGGGAATATCCTTTAAAGCGGATTCTTTTAACGGCTCAAGCGCAGGCAGTACTAAAGGTATCAATGTTCTGAATGTGACGGACTATGAAACGAAAGTAGCCGATACCATGGCCAAGCAGACGCTGATTGCGACCGCCTTCTATCCGGTGGAAAAAGTGGGGACAGGATATAATCTTTCCGTAGCACTGCCGGTATTCGCGCCGGGAGACAATATCAATTCCAAGGATTACAGCAAGGTATTCACATACACAGGCGGCGGCAGCACCCTGAAGCGCAGCCCGAGCACCGGTCTCAGCAGCATCTCCTTCACGGAGGGCGGCAATAAAACCGTACTAAGATTTACCGGCAGAGAATGGACTCTTGACGGCGGCAGCGCTGCCACCAAGGAGCAGCTGACCATCCGCAAGGGCATAGAATACAAGGTGGAGTTAAGGCCGGACAGCCCTCTGACTTATTATGATGAACTACTTGAAACAAAGATTACGGATAAAGGCAGCTCCACAGAAATTTCACTGACCGGTACAACGGCATACGGAACCTACTTCTTTGAGGATAATGACAAGATATCAAATGTGGCACTGACTGTGACAGCACCGGTCATAGACGGCACACCTGCTGCTGTTGCCAAAGGTGCAGACGATACGCTCTACACAGTGGGCACACCGGTATGGACACCTGATGATTCCAAATTCGGTGAAAAAGCCTACACCGTTTCCATTCCTGTGAAAGCGGCAGGAGATAAGGTGTTTGCAGATGACTGCGTCTACACCGTAAACGGCTTTGTGGCTGCATACAGCAGCGGCAAGGTATCCTACACCTTCCCTTCACTTGTGGACGAGAATAAGGAGTCCATTGAAAACACGACGATAGCAACCTCAGGCAATTCTTATTCATACACGGGCAATTACATCAAGACGACCGTAACGGTGGAGGGTTCTGAAGGTGTACTGATAGAAGGTACTGACTATGTGGTGTCATATTCAAACAACAAAAATGTCGGCAAAGCAAAGATTACAATCAAAGGTATAGGCAAGTACGGAGGCGAGGTAGTAAAGACCTTTAAGATTAACCCGAGCAAGGTGACTGTGAGCAAGCTGACCAGATCTTCATCCGGCAAGCTGAAGCTGACATGGAAGAAGCACAGCACTCAGACCACAGGCTTCCAGATACAGTACAGCACTTCAAGCACCTTTAAGAATGCCAAGACTGTGACGGTATCAGGAAAGACTGCAACCTCCAAGACCATAAGCAAGCTGACAAAAGGCAAGAAATATTATGTGAGAGTAAGAGCATACAAGACCGTGAACGGAGTCAAGTACTACGGAAGCTGGTCTTCTAAGAAATCACTTCGCGCATAATGCAAAAGCTTAGGAAAAAATTTATTCTGAGACGATTTCAATCAGCGTCGGTGACAGCCGAATATCTGACAGCGGCGCTGGACGCTATCTAGAGGAAAGAGAGGAGGAAAAAAGAAAAGATGAAAATTTTAAACAGAGCAAAAAAAGTTATCACTATAATGCTGGCTCTGGCTATGGTATTCGCTCTGATGCCGCAGCTGCCGGGGACAGACAGCACCGCCTTTGCCGTCCAAAACGATAACGAAGTCAAAGTCGACGGCGGTGTGAAACTAG
>JBJETB010000028.1:0-2581 GCA_051883095.1 Anaerovoracaceae bacterium | reverse complement strand
CCGCCTGCAAGGGCGGCACTTTTTTTAGACCACGTATGTGGTTTACCATTTACAATGTAATCGTCTTGGATACAAATATCACTGATAGTTCTGCAAGAACAGTAGGTAAATCAGATGTTAATATTGAAGCGAATTATAAGATAAGTGCAACTATGCAAGACATTATGCCTTCTGAAAAAATAATTAATCTGTCAACTGCAGTTGGATATGTCGACCATAACTACAACACTAGACAGATTAAGGTGAAACACTCGTGGTCATTAAATTAAATCGAATGTTTAGAAAGTAAATTATACTCATGAAGAAGAGTGGAAAGTGAGGATTGTATTATGATGAATAAGAGGAATATAAAAAGAATATTAGTATTAGTACTGTTGGTGACTTTAATTGCAGCCAGTACGATCAATGTTTATGCAGCTTCTGGAACGGTGTCATATAGATATACTAAGAACCATGTTTTGATTGTTCCTTTAGATGTTCCAACATCAGTAGGGGTTACGATTAAAGTTAATGTGGATTACCACTATAATGCAAGTGATACGCAGTCAAGAACATACGATAATGAAGAATATTTTATGAGTGCTGAGAGCATAAATGCACCATCTGTTACCAGGGAATTGACTTTTGGACTGGGAACCTTAGAGGTCTATCCTGTTAATGCATCTGTTAAGAGATGTACAAAGTCATATACTCCATCGACTATTTGGCCATCAGGACTATTGTTTCATGATGCAAAAGGAAGTAATACAACCATTAATGTACTTAAACAAGGGAATTCGTATGGAAAACTTGGTTATTCCGTTGATGGAAATGTAGTTGTATCAGCAAGTGGAATAGTAACATGTAACAATCTTGGAACTGCAGTAGGAACTGTAACTACAAACAGTTTGGGAAATGAATTTATGAGTACTTCATTAGTTGAAACAAATGACAATAAGATCAATGTATATGAGGCTAGACAGTTGACAAGAGTTATTAATGAAAAAACAAAGGATCCGGCCCATAGTGAAGCCATCAAGGCTTTCCAAAGAAGGAATTCTTCCCTTTTATTATATGCTGAAGAGAATGGCTTAGTTGCAACAAAGGAAGACGTAGAGAAATATATTGAAAAACTCATAGAAAACTTTAAAACTGCAGAAAATATGCCAACAGTGGAAAAAGCATATCTTGATGCAGGCACTACGTATGAGAAAGCAGTGAAAGGAGATTATGAGGTATATAAAATTCTCTTAACCGAAGAGAATGTGTACGAAGATTTTCTGGAAAACTACATTAATAAACATAATTTGAAAGACACTGAAATTACAAAAGGATTGCAAGATCAAATTTATCTTGAATGGGATAGGTTCATTGATAACATAAATAATGAATATAGCATATGAAAGACGTGGCATACAAAGAAGATATGTAGATACTTAAAATACGTAATTTGAGTATAATCGGGACAATGTGATAAAGATAGAAAAGAATATTATAAAAAATATTATTTCTCTGCTTTTAAGATGGACAGCTATTTAGCTGCCCATCTTCCTCAAGAGACTAAAGCTAAAGAGCAAAATAAGTAGTTTGTAAAATGAATTTAAACAATCCAAAGAGAAATTGTAATTTTGCTTGATATATAGTATCTAAATTAGCTTTATTGCTATAAAAAAATCATGTAATGGGAGAAGAGATGTTGAAGAGAAAAGGGTTAAAACATATGCTTAGTATTTTGCTGGCTTTGCAGATGATGTTTATGATGATTGGATGCAACGAAAGTTACACCGAAGAAGAAAAGAAAATGCATGCGCAGGCAGAGCAGGCAGCACATGATTTACTGGAAAAAAGGCTCCAAGAGCAGCCATATAATTTATATTTGGCAGCAGCTGAGCTGGGAGATTTTTGCTTCCTCAAGATGGAAGAAAATTTATATGTTATAAATGGGACATACACTTGTACTTACGGACCAGACACAGAGCAGTCTTTCTTAACGGTGACGATGGAGGAACAATTTAAAATGCAGCAGTATGAGGACGGCACATGGCAGTGTGTACAGCACAAAAGTCTGAGCCAAACGGGTGAAACAGATTTGCGAGTTGTAAGCAGCAGTGTGGATTATCCGGAGGACGGTTTGGTGACGTCGCTGGAGGCTGGAAGCTATGAGCCGTTTATCTCAAAGGAAGAGGTTCAGGGCATTAATGCCTCAGAGATAGCAGGGAAGCTGTTAAAGGATTACATGACACACTTTACTACACCAGAGGAGAAGAGAAGCTTTACACTTGTGTGTGCTTCGTCTTCAGGAATGCCAAAACTTGAAGTGATCATGGAGACTTCTAATGAACCGGGTATAAAAAATGTTTGGAAGCTGCAGGAAGGAATCAAAGGAAAATATGTCGGATATATTGAGGGACTAGGATATTCAGGCCCGTTATTTCAGCATGACTGGACCAACGAAGAAGAAGTGAATCTTAATCAGGAATCATTCTATTTGTTTGAAAAGGCGGATGGCTATTCCCTCAAGATTGGAGACATATAGTAGGAATAAAAGGGTGACTTGAAAAAGTAACTTCACGATGTAAAACTAATTTCACAGTGAAAGAGA
>JBJETB010000027.1:0-2616 GCA_051883095.1 Anaerovoracaceae bacterium | reverse complement strand
TGCATACGGCCACTTTCCGCGGCCATCAGGGCCGCGTTCTCCGGCCAGACAGGGCCATATTAAGCGGCCAGTTTTAAGACTGGCAGAGCAGAGGTTTCTCTACCCTGCCAATCAGTGTTGCTAATTGTTGATTGAAGGCTTATGCCTTCTCAATAAGTACAGTAAATCCAGTAGTAAGTCTGCGACGAATGCCATCAAGCTTACCATAACACTCCGGTTCATCACTCAGTTTGAGCCCCCATTCATCAGGGGAATACTGACAACTGAAGAGTGTGGATGTTCCAAGATCATCCCGGAGTTTTAGGAGGTGGTACAGGATTTTGATCCCCTCCTCGGTGTATCTGCTGATCGAGAAGTCATCGATAAACAGCAACTGTATGCGGGCATAATACTTGATCCGCTTACGATACTTATTGAGATCTTCCTGGCGATTCAGAATTATCAGTTCATCCAGCAGATCACAGTAATCCACGAACTTACACCGATAATTCCTGCGGCAAGCTTCCACACAGCATGCTGAAAGAAAATAGGACTTGCCTGCACCGGTTATGCCATAGATCCCGACATTCTGTCGATTCTCAGCGAAGTGGAATTGCAGGATCTGTTGCACCGTAGCATCATTATAGATTCGTCCATTCCCAGTCTTGAGGTTCTCGACTTGAGCCCCTTTATTGATCAGGCTGCTGAGCCTCAGATTCGTTTCGAATCGATTGTTGAGTGTTTCTATGTATTGTGGTTCCAGAACCTCACGAATGAACTGCATTGCTGTATAATTGCAGAGTTCCGGGCTTTTAGAGAGTTCCATAAAGCGCTGAGCTGCCACCGGAAGGGAAAGGGTGTCCAGCATTTCGTAGATATCTGCATCAGGATTCTTCATTGCCAGCCTCCGTTTCCTGACGTTTCAACAGGTTCTTAAGGGAATACTTGCTGTCGTCATCTTTGTATGTGCCGGATATACTCAATGAAGGAGACTCCTTACTTTTATTCTGAGAGGGCATGTCTTTCGGTAGCTCCTTGTGGTAGGTGGAGATAGTATTACAGATATAGGAATAGTTACATTTTCCTGCTAAGACGGCATCTTTACAGCAGCTTTCCAATATCTCTGGATTGTATTTCTCAGCATAGCGCAGAATACCAAAACAACTGCGAAATGACTGCACTGGATAAGCGTATTTACGGATCACCGCATCGATTAAAGCACGTGTGCTTGGACCGATAGCAGATGCTTTCTGCTGAAAATAAGGAACATTCCAATAGCCGTAGTCTTTGTACTCCGCAGGCATATCGGTTGGAATGATTACCCAATCCTTTGGTGTATAGCTTCGATTATGAGTTCGGATGTAATCGCCGTGCTTGTTGTAAACATAGATTTCCTTTTCTCCGGCCCGAATCTCCAGTTCCTGTCGCAGATATTTCCGTGGCATGCTATAATGGACTTTGTCGAAGGTAAAGGAGAAATCTTGTGCTACTTTAACGGTCTTACGTTCCAAGTATTCGAATCGATTGGATGGAAGAGGCAGAAGAGTCTCCTTTTCTTCTGTTGTAAAGAGATCGTACCGGGAATAGGTGAGCCCTTCAAAGGGCTTGCGGTTCTCAGCAGCAACCTTTTCCATCAAGACGCGATTTAAGTCGTCCAGGGAGTAAAAGAGCATATCCTCCATATCCACAAGGATATGCATGGTAACAATCTTCACGTGGCCTTCTACAACCGGCTTCCAGCGAGGTGATTTGACCTTTGCAGGCGTCAGAACCGTATCATTATGCTCTGCCCATGCCTGGAAATCTTTATTCAGAACAGGACTGATCCAATCCTTGTTTTTCGCAACCGCTACTTTGCAGTTGTCTGGGGTAATAGTTGGCGTTACTCCTCCAAAATAGGCAAGGGCATTATTGTTAACCCGAATCCAGTTCTTGATGTCACACTCGGTCATCCCTTCAGCGTAAAAGTAATCGCTGTAAGTAAGAGCTGCAATAAAAATGGTAACTTTCGTGGTTTCTTCCGGATTTCGGCGATTATGCAGATACAGCTGTTTCCCTGCATAGTCCAGCTCAAGGTTTACGCCAGGGTAACGTTGGATATGAAATGTCAGCTGTTTTGAATCTGCCCATTCGCTATAACGCCTGCAATACTGACGATAGCTCATAGGCTTTTTCCCGTCTACAACGCCAACGGCATTGTATTTCTGCCAAAGATGTTTCAGAGTCTCGCCCTTACGTGCCAGCGCCTTATAGACCGCCTCTTTGTTAAAATCACGATAAAGAAGCTGATCAGCCGCTATGCCAGACTTCTTGTACAGCAAGCCTGCAATGTATTCATTAGTGACATCCTCAGGAAGAGGATACGTGAGTTCCGGGCATTCCCTGAAACGCTTCAGGAACTCATTAACAGTAGTTTTGCTACAGTCGCCGCAACTTTCGGCGATCTCGCGTCCGCTGAGGTGATTCACGAAATGAAGTCTCAGCACTCGTTTGTAATCCATAATCGGACCTCCAGATATAATATTTCTCCTTTGAGGGAGATAAGTTAATTATACCTGGCAGTTTTCCGACCGGTTAATTTGTCTTTGGCTGACCGCCGATTATGTCACACACTGACCGCCGAACGTGGCACAGATG
>JBJETB010000026.1:0-2633 GCA_051883095.1 Anaerovoracaceae bacterium | reverse complement strand
TCCGCTCGGCGAATTTGACCTTTGCCATTCTTCCAAGTACAAAATTACATATTGCCCATGCGGTGCACAGGGGAAAAATAGCCCGCAGCCAGTGCTTTGAGCTTTACAGCAAACCCTTCATCCGCCAGCTATGTCATGTCTGTCCTGGCTGGAATGGCACTGAAAGCTGGCTCTGTCGGCTATGCAGAAGCCATGTTGATTCAGTACAATCGTAAGAATGGCAGCAATGCCGCACTCAAATGGGCAGCTCTCTACGGCAAAAAGAGCCAACCATCGGAAGCACCCAACCAGATTTCAATGGCAGAACAACAAAGCAGATAGTAAACAGCACATAGACAGTTAAGAAAACCTAGCACTGTTCATTGTTTGGAAGGGCTGTAGTTGTACACTGTGTCATTATTCTCAGGGCACACAATTGTATTAATTATATCATTTTCGCCTGTAAATACAATAGTCCGTCAAAGGCTGCATTTACAGGCATTTTTAACATCCCAGGGTAGAAGTTCCCACAACACGGAATTTGATTTCCTGCTGGTTTGTCGCCGCATTTTGCTCGCCGCTTTTGGGTATGCCAACTCTGTTGTCATCAGATTACCAGCAGATGAAATCACAAAAAGTTTATAGAATATTCAATCTTTTTGACATAATCCCGGAAGAAATATTGTCAACGCGATTGTAAAATGGTATCAGTGGGGCTGTTAAAAAAGTCCCCCAACACAGTAGCCAGTACCGAATGGCACTGGCTACAAAAGAGTATAAGGAACGGCTGCAGCCAGTTGAGGTTGCAGCCGTTTTGTAGTATCATTAAAGTACCACCAAAAATGAAAACTACAGAAATGAATTATACACCAATCCAACTGAAATTACCAGTGGATATGGAAAGAATTATTGAAATAAATGATTCGGTATATACTTTCAATGAAGTGGTGTCCCATATTGACCTGAAAAAATACTTTGTGGAGAAGGACTACAAAGCCACAGGCCGTCCAAGATATGAGCGCGAAAAACTTTTGAAAGTGTTGCTGTTTGCATTTATGGAGCACGGTTATCCCTCTTTAAGAGAGATTGAAAAGCTGTGCAAAGTGGATATCCGGTTTATCTGGCTGCTGGATGAGATGAAGGCTCCCAGCTATGCCACGCTGTGCGATTTCATAAACGAGGAACTGGCTTGTTCTCTGGAAGACATCATACAGGAGATAAACCGCTACATTTTTGACAAGGAAAATGTAGATTTGGATCACGTCTATATTGACGGGACAAAGATAGAGGCAAATGCGAATAAATACAGCTGGGTGTGGAAAAAGAGCTGTTTGACAAGTATTACCCGGGAATTTGAGAAGATAACAAAGACATTCCAGGAAGCAAATGAAACCGTTCTGCAATATCTTGGACTGAAGCTGGGCATTCGGGAAGAATACACCGTAGAATACCTGGCCCAAATGCAGGAAGAATTTTTAAAGATTACAGGTATGAGCCCAGATCAGTTTGTACATGGGTCTGGTCGACGGAAGACACCGGTTCAGCGGCTGTATGAGCGGATGGATGACAGCCGAAAGAAGCTGAAAGGATACCGGGAAAAGGTGGAAATCTGTGGAGAGAAACGGAACAGCTTCTCCAAAACCGACCACGATGCAACCTTTATGCGTGTGAAAAAGGATTACATGGGCAATGACCAGCTGCTGCCAGCCTATAATGTCCAGATGGGTGTCTGTGACGGATACATTGCGGTATACGGGGTTTACCAATATGCCTCGGATTCCGACTGTTTCCAGCCGTTAATGGAAGAATTCCGGAGGAGATACCATAAATACCCAAAGTACCCTGTAGGAGATGCAGGTTATGGAAATCTGAATAATTACCTGTATTGTGAAGAACACGGTATGGAGAAATACATGAAGTTCCCAATGTACGAAAAGGAAACCAAGGACAAGAAGTATCGTGACGATCCATACCGGGCTGTGAATTTCCGGGTGAATGAGGAAGGACGGCTGGTTTGTCCAAATAACAAGGAATTTCTCTTCCTCAGAACAGAGCCGGTGAAAGGCAACCAATACGGGAGGACCGTAGAACTTCACCAATGTGAAGATTGCAGTGGTTGTCCTCACAGATCCAAATGCCACAAGAGTAAGTCTGACCGTATTATTCGGTTGAACTATGAACTGACTTCTTTCCACAAAGAGGTTCTGGACAACTTGAATAGCATTCATGGGGCGTTGCTCCGGATGAATCGTTCCATCCAATCCGAGGGAACCTACGGAGAAATAAAATCCAACCGCGGGTATGAACGGTTCCGAAGAAGAGGCATAAACAAGGCAATTTTGGAGATTGCCCTGATAAGCTGTGGTTTTAACCTGCACAAGTACCATTTGAGCAGGTTAGCGAAGGCCAAGCCGACCAAAGCAGCTGGCTGAATAACACGAAAGTCTGCCGAAGAAAAGCGATTTTTCTCCGGCTGTGATTGGTATACGCATTTTTGCCCAAAAGTTATCCACAACCTTGATATCCGAAAAAAAGCAGACTCTCTCCGTTTTTGGAAAGAGTCTGCGATTTTTCTTTGGGGTTATTTAACAGCCCCTTCTTATGGTTGCGGAGGCAGGACTCGAACCTACGACCTCCGGGTTATGAGCTGCTCT
>JBJETB010000025.1:0-2652 GCA_051883095.1 Anaerovoracaceae bacterium | reverse complement strand
GATTAGAGTAGAAGGGAGAGAAGGAAACGATGCCGTATAAACCGAAAGTTCCCTGCAAGCATTCTGGATGCGCCGCTTTGGCGGAATCCGGGTGCCTTTCAAGGTGCCTGACAGTGCGCCCTGCAAGGGCTTGAAATAATGCAGGTGGAAATCCTGTCTGGCAAGGAACTAACCAATCCACCAGAAGTGAGTTTTGAGTTGCTGTTGGTGCTTATAACACAGGGTGCCTGACACAAAAAACAAATGGCCTCCGTCATTTTCCCAGAATGTTGATAGCTTTTTTAATACATCAAGGACATCCTGAGCATCGCGCAGTTCGCGTTTGAGACGAGCGATTTCTTTCTGTTCATCAGAGGAATAATTCCCAGAACCGCGAACAGGAATATCGCCAGATTCACGGAATTCCTTTCGCCACTTGGTCAGCGTGCTATATCCGATGCCAAGGTTTTCTGCACACCCACGTAATCCCAAATCTTTATGATCCTCATAGTACTGGATTGCATCAAGTTTAAATTGCTTATCATGTTGGGTTGCCATATGAGATCCTCCTTCAACTGATACGTCCATTGTACCATACATTTATATATTCCGGACTTCTCATTTTGACTTGTACTATTCATATTCTAACAAAAAATGCCCGCCGAGTCACTCGTTATCAGTAACCTGGCAGGCTGTGTGTTTACGCAGATTTCTTCTCCGCTAGTTCCTTTACCTTTTCAAGAGAAAGGCCTGAGTATTCTGCGACTTTTTCCAATGGCATTTTATCAGCAATCATTTTTAAAGCACTTTCAATCGCTCTTTTTAATTCTCTCTGATCTCCATAGGTTTCAATTGCTTTACACACGATAGTTCGACCTCCTTCCGTTTCCTTGAAATGATGCATTCCACGCTTTAAGACATCGTAGAACATGTCAATTGAGCTTGTGCATCTAAAATCATGCATCAACTTTCCAATGTCCGAAGCATCATTTTTATATGCTCCGTTCACATAAATGATATGGTTTCCATCATCAAAAGGTGTCTGCAACTCCTCAATTGTTCGATTTATGTGGTACATAGGAAGTCCAGCTCCCAGCACATCTTTTTCGGTAATGAAAATCACATATGACTCGTTAAGAACTGTGAAATCTTCTTTCGTTTTCAGCATCCTTGAGTCAAGCACACTGCTGAGAAATCTAGCTCGCTTTCTGTCTGCCCCATGATCGGCTCTTTGGATTTCTATATCGTAGTTCTTTCCGTCTGCGTCAACCGCAAAAATATCTAAAATTACATTTCTTCCATCCACCGAAGCATTCTTCTCAGTCTTCTGTACTTCCATGCTCTTTACCTTGATGTCCATTCGATCCAGAATGACATTCAAAAGCAGTTCAGTTGCCTCAAAATTCTGGTCAAAAAACAGGGTCATGAAGTTATCGTCCATCAGACGATATCCGTCCAGAATCTCTTCTGCCTCCTTGGATGGAGTATATTTATTATCAGCCATCGGCTTATCGGCTCCATTTCCAGCAGGAGTGTATACTACTCCTATTATGCTTTAAGTTTACCACATCCCGCTTTTTTATTCAACTATCCGGCGGAATTCTAATTGTAACATTTTTTTGAACGAGCATCACCTCCATCCGTCAGTAGTCGGCTTGTTAAGTAGCCGGCTGTGTCAATACCCACATCTGTTTGTTTACTTACCTGTGTCAATACTCACAAGACGTACACGGTGCCTGACAGTGCGCCCTACAAGGGCTTGAAATAATGCAGGTGGAAATCCTGTCTGGCAAGGAACTAACCAATCCACCAGAAAATCGAAGTTTCACCGACAGAAAAGCTTCTGTTATTCACATATGCAGTGAATTCTGTCCTGTACGTTGGAGTCACAAACTATTTTATCGCAATATATGTGGCACTGCCTGAGAGAAAAGTTAAAGCAGCAACGATCCATACCCGTTCTCTGACAAACCGCAAAAGATTCAGAAAATCAGCAATCCTGTCTCCGGCAGGACGATTTACAACTGTTTTTCGCATAGAACAAATGCCTCCCGCTTTTGTTTAGAGTTTCCAAACCATTATAGCGGAGGTATTCTGATAATGAAATGGACAAATTCTGGAAATTGGTAAGCTGCCGTCAGACGACGTCCCGTGTCATTTACCTGCGCCTGCCTCTCCTGTCATTACCGTTTTTTCTATAGTATGCGTCCTTATCTTCATACAGACAGCGAAAAAAGTCTCTGGGATTGGCTTGCCATTCACCGGCCTCTGAGGTACAATAAACTTGGAATGATGCGGGAAGAACTGTGCCAGCCGGGAAAGGAGGACGGGCCGAATGCAGAGAAAGAAACTTCCTGTTGGAATAGAGGATTTTGAAAAACTCCGTAAAGAAGGTTTCTATTATATAGATAAGACAGGTCTCATCCGCGACTTGCTGAATAACTGGGGTGAGGTCAATCTGTTCACCCGACCCCGCCGTTTCGGAAAGACGCTGAATATGAGTATGCTGAAAAACTTTTTCGAGATCGGATCGGATAAGACGCTGTTTGATGGTCTGACAATCTCTAAGGAGACGGCACTGTGTGAAAGATACATGGGGAAGTACCCGGTTATTTTCCTCTCACTCAAAGGTGTGGATGGATTGAATTTTGAGGAAGCCTGTGGAGCACTGCG
>JBJETB010000024.1:0-73620 GCA_051883095.1 Anaerovoracaceae bacterium | reverse complement strand
ACACGTGCTCGTTTCTGTCAAGCACTTTTTTAAACTTTTTTCAAAGTTTTTCGAGCCTCAGAAGACTCTCTTTTATGTGCTGTTTTCGCGCCGGTTATTTCCGACAGCTTGACTATATTACCACCCTTTCCGTCTCCTGTCAAGCACTTTTTTAACTTTTTTTAAAGTTTTCTTTCAGCTCGACAAGCAGTGTTTATGTGGTAATTCGCCGCTGTTTGCGACAGCTTGACTATATTACCACCCTTTGCTCTTTCTGTCAACACATTTTTCGCATTTTTTTCAAATAATTTTGATTCGGATTTTTCCTTCATTATATATAACAATATTTAAAGTACTTTTGACCGCGTTCCGGAACGAGTCGTCCTGATTCTTCTTCCGACGTCATTGTTGGTGCTTAAATAAAGAACACTCGTCATTACTTTTTGCCCGCCTGTTTTTTGTCGATTGTATGTGTTTTCTTCACTTTTTCTTCACATTTCTTTTAATTTTGTTGACAAATCTTTGGCAAAAGAATATAATATTGCTAGTGCCAGTTGGCACATCATTCTTTATTTATTTAACTTAATATTATTAAGGAGGACTTATTATGGGTAAAAAGATTCCTATGTGGCAATGCCTCTTAGTAATGGTAGTGCTGGTTGCACTTATCTTCTGGGGCGTTAGGATCGACGAAGATGCCGGTGAAGCTCACGTTTCCCTTATCTTCGCTGGAGCATTCGCAGCTATCATCGCAATGCTTAACGGCTGGAAATGGTCGTACATGGAACAGGGTATCCTGGCTGCTATCAACAGAACAATGCAGGCTATCCTGATTCTGGCAGTTGTAGGTTTAATGCTCGGTTCCTGGATGGCAGGCGGCGTTGTTCCTTCAATGATGTACTACGGTATCAAGGTTATCGCTCCGAGCGTATTCCTGTTTACCGCTTGCCTGCTTTGCTCAATCGTATCATTAGCTACAGGTTCATCATGGTCAACAGCTGGTTCCATGGGTGTTGCACTTATCGGTGTAGGTACTGCTCTTGGATTCCCGGCTTACATGACAGCTGGTGCTGTAGTATCCGGTGCATATTTCGGAGACAAGATGTCACCGCTTTCCGATACTACCAACCTTGCTCCTGCAGTAGCAGGTGCTACACTGTTCGATCATATCAAGCACATGATATGGACTACAGGCCCGTCACTTGTAATCGCATTAGTTATTTATCTGGTTCTCGGATTCACTAACAGCAGCAGCGGCGCAGCAGACTTATCAACAATTGATGAAATCTTAGGATTCATTACTGACAACTACAATGTAAGCTTGCTTTGCCTCATTGCACCTTTATTCGTAATCGTGGCAGTAGCATTAAAGCTTCCTGCACTTCCTTCATTAATCGGCGGCGTTGTTCTCGGACTTCCGTTCTTCCCTATGCAGGGCAATAGTCTGAAATCCGTACCATACATTTTAAACTACGGCGTTGGCGTAGATATCCCTGAAGATGCAAGCGATGTTATAGCTGAGCTTGGCTCACTGCTTACATCAGACGGTATGCAGGGTATGATGTGGACAATTTCACTTATCCTCTGCGCAATGGTATTCGGCGGTATCGTAGACTGCACAGGAATCATGGGTTCCATCGCAGGCGCACTTCTTAAGCTGGCAAGAGGCACAAGAGGCGGTCTGGTACTGGTAACAATCCTTTCCTGCATCATCGTAAATGCACTCTGCTCCGACCAGTACCTGGCAATCATCCTTCCGGGAAGAATGTACAAGGAAGCATTCGAAGACCTCAAGCTGGCTCCGAAGAACCTGTCAAGATGTCTGGAAGACTCCGGTACAATCACTTCAAACTTCATTCCTTGGAACACCTGCGGTGCTACAATGAGCAAGTTCTTACAGTGCCCTCAGTGGGGCAAGGGAGGATATGCTCCGTTTGCAATCCTTAACTGGCTGAATCCGTTAGTATCAATTTTCTACGGCTTCACAGGAATTTCAATGGTTAAGATGACAGACGAAGAATACGCCAGAATCTTAGAAGAAAGAGAAGCTGAAAAGCAGGCTGCATTAAAGGCTATGGAAGCTTAATCTCAATCTGAGATACATATATTTAAAAATTAAAAGTTAAATAAAAGAATTTTAAAAGCCCTCGAAAAAAATTTCGAGGGCTTTTTACCGGTATGGTATCATTTGTTTCTGTTTTTATCGATAGTAATCTGGCTGACTGCATCTGTCGGCAGACATACGAACTCTCTTAGATGATTAAGCTTTTCTCCGTCCATTGGAGGAACTCCCTTGAGTCTGTAGGTTATTCCCAGCTTTCCGTATTTGTCCACGGCCATGGTGTGATATCCAAGCAGTTCCACCTTATCAATATGTTTTATACGGCTTATAAAGGCGTTTAAAGCCTCTATATCCTCTTCTGTATCGTTGATATCCGGCACTACCACATTTCTTATCCACACATGCTTATCATAACCGTTTATAAGGTCTATTATCTCAAAAAGAGTGCTCTGCTCTCTGCCGGTGATAATTTTAAACCTTTCAGGATCAGGATGTTTGATGTCCAGAAGCACCAGATCGCAGTTTGCTATGGCCCCTTCACTGTAACAGTCAATATATGTTCCGCTGGTATCTATAGCACAGTTTATACCTTTGTCGTGTAACGCCTCCATAGCCTCAACCAGGAACTCCCCTTGCATGAGAGGCTCCCCTCCGCTGAAGGTGACGCCGCCCTTTTTCCCGTAGTACGGCATACCTCTTACAGCCCAGTGGACGATTTCATCAATTTCTATGTCCTCTCCCCGGTTTACCTCCCAGGAGTCCGGATTATGGCAGTAGAGACATCTTGCCGGACAGCCCTGCATAAAAAACACAGTTCTTATTCCCGGCCCATCGACAGCTCCAAATGTTTCTATGGAATGAATTCTTCCTTTCATGCTTTCCTTTCTCCTCCCCTTGATGGATAGCGCACGAGGTGCTCACATTCTGCAAGCACCTCGCACGGTTTACATTTTATATTTTATCAAGGAAATTGAATTAAACGCTTAAGTATTGGTTTCTCTGTTAGATTCCCTGGTGGAAGGTTCTTGCGATAACTTCCTTCTGGTGGTTCTTTGACAACGCGTTGAATCTTACTGCATAGCCTGATACTCTGACTGTCAGGTTAGGATACTTTTCAGGATTTTCGTAAGCATCCTCAAGGAGGCTTCTGTTAAGAACGTTAACGTTCAGGTGGTGAGCTCCTCTGTTGAAGTAACCTGTTAATAATCCAACAAGAGTTTCCTTCCTTGATTCTCTGTCCTTGCCTAATGCTTCAGGAGTGATGGAGAATGTGTTTGAAACTCCATCCTGACATGTATCCCAGTCAATCTTGGATACGGAGTTAAGTGAAGCAACTGCACCGTGGCTGTCTCTTTCGTGCATCGGGTTTGCACCAGGAGCGAACGGAGTACCTGCTCTTCTTCCGTCAGGAGTATTACCTGTCTTCTTACCGTACATTACGTTTGAAGTGATTGTCAATACTGATAAAGTATGTACAGCGTTTCTGTATGTAGGGTGCTTTCTTAATTCTTCAATTGTTCTCTCTGAAATTCTGACTGCGATTTCGTCTACTCTGTCATCATCGTTACCATACTTAGGGAAGTCACCTTCAGTTCTGAAGTCAACAATTACGCCTTTTTCGTCTCTGATAGGGTAAACCTTTGCATACTTGATAGCTGATAAGGAGTCAGCAGCTACAGAGAAACCTGCAACACCGAACGCCATAAGTCTCTTAACCTCTGAGTTGAGGAAAGCCATCTGAGATCTTTCGAAGTCATACTTGTCGTGCATGAAGTGAATAATATTCATGATGTTAACATATAATTCGCAGAGCCATTCAAGGTAGATGTTGAATCTCTTCCATGCGTCTTCGTAGTCGATAGGTCCGTCTCCGACAGGTTCCATCTGAGGACCTACGTGCTCACCTGTTCTCTCATCAATACCGCCGTTTAATCCTAAAAGAAGAATCTTGGCCAGGTTGCATCTTGCTCCGAAGAACTGCATCTGCTGTCCCATCTGGATAGCTGATACGCAGCATGCGATGGAGTAGTCTTCACCGTATGTCGGTCTCATCTTATCATCATTTTCGTACTGAATTGAGTCAGTGTCGATTGAAACCTGAGCACAGAACTTCTTGAAAGGTTCAGGAAGCTTTTCTGACCATAAAACTGTCAGGTTCGGCTCCGGTGCCGGTCCTAAGTTGTATAATGTCTGGAGTACTCTGTAGGAGTTCTTGGTTACCTTGTGTCTTCCGTCCATTCCTACACCGCCGATACCTTCTGTAATCCACATAGGATCTCCGCCAAATAATTCGTTGTACTCGTTTGTTCTTAAGTGTCTTGCAACTCTCAGCTTCAGGATATAGTCATCAACGAATTCCTGAATCTGTTCTTCTGTGTATACGCCGTTGGCAAGGTCTCTTTCAGCATAGATGTCGATGAAAGTGGAAGTTCTTCCGATTGACATTGCAGCGCCGTTTTCTTCCTTGATACCTGCAAGGTATGCAAAATATGTCCACTGAATTGCTTCTTTAACGTCCTTGGCAGGTCCGGAGATATCATATCCGTAACTTGCTGCCATCTTCTTGATTTCCTTCAGAGCCACGATTTCGTTTGAAACTTCTTCAGCAGTTCTGATGTTTTCTTCATTCATAACGTGTCTTGAAGAGATCATTTCGTGATCTTTTTCCTTCTCTGCTATGAGGTGATCAATACCGTAAAGAGCAGCTCTTCTGTAGTCACCGATGATTCTTCCTCTGCCGTATGCATCAGGAAGGCCTGTAATAAAGCCAAGGTGTCTTACCTGTCTCATTTCCTTGGAATATGCCTTGAAAACGCCGTCGTTATGTGTTGTCACATAATCGAACATCTTATCTATTTCTTCAGGAAGCTTTTCGCCGTACTCAGCAACTTCCTCTCTTACCATTTTGATTCCGCCGAAAGGACAGATACCTCTCTTAAGCGGTTCATCTGTCTGAAGACCGACGATGATGTCCTTGCCCGGTACGATATAGCCCGGTTCAAAGGCATTGATTCTCATGATTCTGCTTGCGTCAACCTTTAAAGTACCGCCTGCTTTTCTCTCTGCAACCAGCAGTTCCTGTACCCTCTGATAGCATTCCTTGGTTCTTTCTGTCGGTCCCGCAAGGAAACTGTCATCCCCATCATACGGATGATAGTTAAGTCTGATGAATTCTTCCACGTCAATCTGCTCTGTCCATGAACCAGGGACAAAGCCTTCCCACTCTTTGCGCATTATTTGTGTTCCTCCTAGTAATATAACAATAGTGTTTTATAAATGTATGTATAATGTATACAATTTCGGCCGAAAAAATTATTCCCTCGGGAATTCTGTCGAAATATCTACATCAGTTTTACATATCAATAATATACCGCGTATACAGTATAGTCAAACATTTTTTTCTATTTTTCATGCATTTTTTTCAATACATCCAAACCGCTGAATCCCCATGTTTTCAACAAATACGGAGATTCAAAACTTTCATGTGATTTTGATATTCAATGCATATTTTAAAAAGCCGGTTTTTCCACATCCCACATAATTTTACCGTGTTCATATAATACTATTTTAAGGAGAAATGACCACTATGGATAATTTTTTATTTGAAACAGCCTCAGCCCTGACGGGAATTCTGGGAACGGCGGCAAAAGCGTTTTCGCCTCTTATTATCGGTCTTATCATCGCCTATCTTCTCAATCCTGCAGTAAGCTGGTTTGAGGAAAGGCTGAAGAGCAGAGTACTGTCCATTTTCATTACTTACTGTCTCACTGCAGCATGTCTTTCCGGTCTTCTATACGGATTTGTGGTGCTCATCCTGGGTGCTCTTCCGTCGGGAGGTCTTGAGTCCACTGCAGACCTGGTTTCTGCCTATTTTGAGGATGCGATTTCTGCTGTAAGTGACTTTGCTTCGGAACATCTTTCAGGCCTTACTGACAATGGAACGGATGCCGATGCAGCTATCAGCAGCCTTCGAAGCAACCTGCTTTCAAAATTTTCCCTGTCTGCCATGCTGGATACTCTCTCTTCGGTGACAGGAGGCCTTATCAGCTTCTTTATCGGTGCAGCAGCAGCAGTCTACCTTCTTAAGGACAAAGAATATTTCATAGGTCTTTGGGAAAAATTCCTTGCCCTCACTCTCAGGCAAAAGCATCACGGAATTATAAGCGAGACTATGAGTCAGATTAATTCTGTGCTGGCAACATTCATAAAAGGGGCTCTGGTAGATAGCCTTATAGTTGCCTTTCTTTCTTCTCTGGTGCTGACACTCTTCAAGGTAAAATTCGCCGTTATAATAGGAATAATAGGTGGAATTCTCAACATAGTGCCGTATTTCGGTCCTTTTTTCGGCATGGTTCCCGCTTTTCTAGCTGCCTTCTTTGATCACGGACCCACCCAGGGTTTTATGGTCGTCATCGGTTTATTTCTCGTCCAGCAGCTTGATTCCAACTATATTTATCCTAAAATCGTCGGAGCAACAACAGGCCTTCATCCTCTCTTTGTACTTCTGGCAGTCAGTATTGCAGGCTACTTTTGGGGAATCACAGGCATGCTTCTGGCAGTCCCCGCTGCCGGCATAATTCAGGTTCTGGTTGGTAAATGGGCCTACAGTCGCCGGTAGTATCTGTTTTCATGCGAATATTTTTTAATAAAAATGAATAAAAATTGTGTTTTTTCTCAATAAACTATTGATTTTTTTGTATGCCGGTTGTATAATTAGCACATCGTTTATGAATTTATACACTTAAATTCATATTTATTCACAACGTAGACCTTATAAAAGGTTGGGAGGGTATTAAAAATGAAAACATGGAACGGTACCTTTACCGAGGACGAGGCTTTCCTTACTAAAGCCTTCGCAACCAGTATCCATTGCGATAAATATCTTTGGAAACATGACATTCTGGTAAGCATGGCCCATGTGAAAATGCTTGCCAAAGGCGATATTATCTCTCAGGACGACTGTGATACCATACTGGTTCACATGCAGGAGCTTCTGTGGGATATGGAAGCCGGCAGAATTAATTTTTCAGCTGAGGACGAAAGCATTCATAAAGCTATACTCAATATTCTGTCAGTAAGAATAGGCAACCTCAGCGATAAAATCGACCTTTACAGGAACGAAGCTCAGTACACGTCACTGGTTTTCAGATTTTATCTCAAAGATGCCATTAAAGAACTGATTCAGCTTCTTAACTGTCTTGAAAATAAGACCATGAAGCAATCCGGAACATCCATGTACAGCTGTATGCTGAAACGGGACATTACAAGACTGGAGAACTGCCTCGGAGGAACGGACTGCATTCCGTTCAGTAAAACATCTGCTGATTCCGGAGATAACTTCTCCATCGACCCTGAATTTCTGAAAAATGAACTGGGTTTCAATAAAATATGTACGTGTGATAGAGACGGCGCCGGCGACAGGGATTTTGCCATTGAATTCCTCAGCTGCGCTTCAATGACCATGATGCATCTTTCGCAGCTGTCTTCACAGCTGACAAAGGACGGAATCTTTGCACGTCCGCAGATCGTTTCCGGTAAAGCCGGAAAGGTTTACGGCAATCTTTTCTCCTTGCTGACCACTTTGCAAAGCCTTCCTCCTGACGAAAGCTATGGATTTTACGAGGATAAGGAGGCTGTTATAAATGCCTTCGAAACCATGAAGTCATGTATCATAGTTTTGAAAAAATCTCTTGAATAAATTAGCAGAAACCTCAGAAGCAAACGCCTCTGAGGTTTTTTCTGTCTCTTGCTGTTTTATACACCGGTATTCAAACTTTATCAAGCATATTTATTCATATTTCTGAAATTATTTTCGCACTTTTTTGGTTTTTTTCACTAAAAACCCTTGATTTTATGTTTATATGAATGTATAATAACCACATCGTTTTAAAAATTTATGCATTCTTTAAAATTTTTATGCACTATTTTTCATACATCACATTTTGACAAAACCGGAGGATAAAAAAAATGGCAAAACAGAAAATCGTCCTCGCCTATTCGGGAGGACTGGACACATCAATAATCTTGACCTGGCTCAAAGAACAGTATGACTGCGAGGTAATCGCTGTATGCTGCGATGCAGGGCAGAAAGAGGATTTTAAAGAAATCGAGGAAAAGGCCTATAAGACCGGCGCTTCCAAAGCCTACATAGTAGATATAAAGAAGGAATTCGTCGAAGACTATATCTGGCCTGTTCTCAAAGCCGGCGCAATCTATGAAAACGCCTACCTGCTCGGAACATCCATGGCAAGACCTCTCATGGCCAAAACCCTCGTAGATATCGCTGAAAAAGAAGGCGCCTTCTATATCTGCCATGGCTGTACAGGCAAGGGCAACGACCAGGTTCGTTTTGAAACCACCATCAAAGCTCTCAATCCTGCCATAAAGGTAATCGCACCGTGGAGAATCTGGGATATGCAGTCCAGAGAAGACCTGATTCAGTATGCCAAGGATCATGACATCCCAATCCATCAGACCGTTGAGAAAATCTACTCAAGAGACGAGAACATCTGGCACATCAGCCATGAAGGAGGAAATCTGGAAAATCCGTGGAACGAGTACAAGAAAGACATCCACGTCCTCAGCTGTGAGCCTGAAGATGCTCCGGATAAGACAGAATATGTGGAAATTTCCTTTGAAAAAGGTATTCCTGTCGCCCTCGACGGAGAAAAGATGGATGCGGTTACTCTCCTTACAAATCTCAATGATATGGGCTCAAAGAACGGTATAGGAACCATAGATATCATAGAAAACCGTCTCGTAGGTATGAAGTCCAGAGGCGTTTACGAAACTCCGGGAGGAACCATTCTCTTCGCCGCTCACATGGCCCTTGAAAGACTCATTCTCGACAGAGACACCATGCAGTACAAGAACATAGTAGCGCAGAAGTTTTCTCAGATGATATACGACGGCCTCTGGTTCACCCCTCTGAGAAACGCCATTTCCGCTTTTGTCGATTCCACACAGGAATATGTGACCGGAACTGTCAAAATGAAATTATATAAAGGCAACGCTTTCCCTTGTGCCAGCAAGTCGGATTATTCACTTTACAGCGAAGAATTCGCAACATTCAGTGCCGACGAGGTTTACAATCAGAGCGATGCCGAAGGCTTCATAAACTTATTCTCATTGCCGCTTAAAATCAGAGCAATACAGAAGGAACAGCTGGAAGGAGGCTCCAAACATAATGAAACTCTGGAAAGGAAGGTTTACAAAGGAGGAGAATTCATTTGCTGATGAATTCAACTCTTCCATAGACGTGGACTGCCGCATGTGGTCCCAGGATATAAAGGGCAGCATAGCCCATGCTGAAATGCTTACGAAACAGGGCATTATTTCCGAGAATGACGGCATCAAAATAGTTGAAGGGCTGAAACAGATCTACTGGGATATGGAGGCAGGCAGGCTTCAGTTTGAAGACGGAGATGAGGACATTCACATGGCCGTGGAAAGAGTCCTCACCCAGCGCATAGGAGACGCAGGCAAGAAGCTTCATACAGCCAGAAGCAGAAATGATCAGGTAGCTGTAGACTTCAGGCTCTATCAGAAAGATGCCATAGGCGATATACAGGCAAAGCTCAGGGAGCTTCTGTCTGTCATACTGAGAATCGCCGAAGAAAACAAGGATACCATAATGCCGGGCTTCACTCATCTTCAGAAAGCTCAGCCCGTAATGCTGGCTCAGCACATGCTGGCCTATTACAACATGTTTTCACGGGATCTGGCAAGATTCTCTGACTGTCTTGCCCGTACAGATTACATGCCACTTGGCTCAGGGGCTCTGGCAGGCACCACATACAATACAGACAGAAATTTCATGGCAGAGAAACTCGGGTTTAACGGTATATGTCCCAACAGCATGGACGCGGTAAGCGACAGAGACTTCGCACTGGAATTTCTAAGCTGCTGCAGCATAGCCATGATGCATCTTTCCCGCTTCTGCGAGGAACTTATTCTGTGGAACACGCCGGATTTCGGCTTCATTGAGATGGATGACGCTTTTGCTACGGGAAGCAGCATAATGCCGCAGAAAAAGAACCCGGACATGGCAGAACTGGTCCGCGGCAAGACGGGCAGGGTCTACGGAGACCTTATGAGCCTGCTTACAGTTATGAAAGGGCTCCCTCTGGCATACAACAAGGATATGCAGGAGGATAAGGAGCCCGTATTCGATGCAGGAGATACTTTAAAGGACTGCCTCGCCGTCTTTACGGCTATGCTTGACACAATCACCTTTAACAAGGAAAAAATGGCTTATTCGGCCAAAAGCGGCTTTATGAACGCCACAGACGCAGCAGACTATCTGGTGGGCAAGAGTATTCCTTTCAGGGAATGCCATGAAATCATAGGCCGCATGGTGCTCTACGGGATAGAGCATGACAAGGCCATAGAGGATCTCAGCCTTGAAGAGCTCAGGACCTTTTCGGAAGCTTTCGACACCGACATTTACGACAGGATTTCTCCTGTGGCGTGTATATGCAATAAAAAATCCGAAGGTTCAACCTCTCCGGAGAGCATAGAAAAACAGATAAATGATATAAAATCGTCCCAACCGGTTTAAAATCGAAAAATACCGCAAGGCCTGCGCCCTGCGGTATTTTCCGTAAGTTGTATATTGTTATGCAAATGTGATTACTGTGCCTGTCTTGCCTTCAAGAGCATCGATAGCCTTATCAAGAGATGTGATAATAGCCTTCTTGCCCGGATAAGCTCTTACAAACTTCATAGCTGCCTGTACCTTAGGAAGCATGCTTCCCGGTGCAAACTGACCTTCCTCGCAGTACCTGGCTGCATCTGCAAGGTTCAGTTCTGAAAGGTTTTCCTGATTTGGCTTGTTGAAGTTGATGGCAACCTTTTCTACCTCTGTCAGAATCATGAGTACGTCTGCTTCAACCTGCTCTGCAAGAAGTTCTGCCGCAAAGTCCTTATCTATTACTGCTGCAGTTCCTTCAAGGCTTCCGTCCGGATTTTCCAGTACAGGAATTCCGCCGCCTCCGCAGGTGATTACGATTGTGGAATCCCACAGCTTCTTTACTGCGTCGATTTCAACGATCTTTCTTGGAAGCGGTGAAGGTACTACTCTTCTCCAGCCTCTGCCGGCATCTTCCTTCATGGTGTAGCCTTTGCTCTCCTGAAGTGCCTTTGCTTCTTCTTCTGTATAGAAAGGTCCGATAGGCTTTGTAGGGTTCTGGAAAGCAGGGTCTGCCTTCTCTACAACCATCTGTGTTGCCACTGTTACTACAGGAATGTTTCTGTTTCTCTTATTGAGAGCATACTTTAATGCCTGCTGCAGGTGGTATCCGATATATCCCTGGGACATTGCTCCGCATACGTCGAAAGGCATTGCCGGTGTTACATCCTTGGCTGTTTCTGATGCAAGAAGGATTCTTCCTACCTGAGGTCCGTTACCGTGTACAACTGCAAGCTCATATCCTCTCTCGGAAAGGTCAGCGATTCTTTCGCAGGTTTCCTTAACAACTGCAAGCTGAGCTTCTGCGGTAGCTTCGCTCTTGCCTGACTGCAGAGCGTTTCCGCCTAATGCGACAACAATTTTTTCTGCCATTTGTTTTTCTCCTTTAATCTAAATCGTCTCTGTTTACAGGACAGGACATACATCTTGGACCGCCTCTGCCTCTTGATAATTCGGCTGAAGGAATTGCAAGAACCTTGATGCCCTTCTTATCCA
The DNA here is from genome assembly GCA_051883095.1 of Anaerovoracaceae bacterium. Taxonomy (GTDB): domain Bacteria; phylum Bacillota; class Clostridia; order Peptostreptococcales; family Anaerovoracaceae; genus SUG1106. The sequence continues at coordinate 61,894 of JBJETB010000024.1, read as the reverse complement.
GTAAATCGTTTGTTACATAGTTTCTTTCGTAAGTCACAACTGTTCCCGGTGCGATGCAGAGAGTGTTTGATCCGTCGTTCCACTGTTCTCTCTGTGCAGCGATGAGGTCTCCGCCGCCGCATCTGATAAGGTCAACTGCCGGAAGCTTCAGCTCGAGAGCCAGAACCTTGGCAAGTTCGTCCTTGATTGCATTGTATTTAAGTCTTCCTTCTGCGCCGAGAGTAATCTCATAAACGCCGAGAGGACCTTCGATTTCCGGATGAATTGTGAACTTGTCGTAATCCACCATTGTGAATACGGTATCAAGATGCATGAATGCTCTGCACTTAGGAATATCGAATACGAGAACCTTCTTGAATTCGGAGTTCTTGAGAAGCTTTTCCGCAAAGCTTTCAATACCTGCGATGGTAGTTCTCTGTGAATATCCGATGGCAACCATATCCTTGGAAAGTACGAGAACGTCCCCGCCTTCGATGGAATAGTTATCGTAAACATCGTACCACATCGGAGTGTTTTCCAAAGCAAAGTCTCTGTTGTACTTGACCATGTACTTTAAGAGCAGTGCTTCTCTTCTTCTTGCAGGTGTGCTCATGTGGTGAATGTTGATGCCGTTTCCTACGCATGCGCCCGGGTCTCTGGTGAAATACAGGTTAGGCATAGGATCGCTGGCAAAATGCTCTTCATCCTCTGCAAGGTCACAAAGTGAATTGGTCACAATGTGCTTGAGCTCATCGGTAAAAATACCTGCGATACAGGTCTCAACCAGATCTTCAGGCTCCTTTGACAGGAGATATTCCACGATGGCTTCTTTTCTTCCCTCTGAGTGGATTTCAGAAAGCTCAACGAACTCTCTTACGAAATTATATTTAATCTTTTCATCTTTGAGTGCTTTAGCTGTTTCGTGCTGATAATATACGACCTCAACGCCGTTTTCCTTAAGGACCTCAGCGAATCTGTCGTGTTCTTCCTGTGCAACTTTCAGGAACGGAATGTCGTCAAACAGAAGTCTTTCGAAATTGTTCGGTGTGAGTTTTTCCAGTTCTCTGCCAGGTCTGTGAAGAAGAACTTTGTTCAACTTTCCTATTTCAGAAAAATTGTGAATTCCAGGATACATATTTTATCCTCCCTTCCATTTACAGGGCAGCAGAGACTTGAATCTGCCGCCCGTCATTTACGGTTTTGTTTCCGTACCGATTAGCCCATAGTTGCAACCATAACAGCCTTGATGGTGTGCATTCTGTTTTCAGCCTCATCGAATACCTTTGAGTGTCTTGATAAGAATACTTCGTCGGTTACTTCACGGATGTCGTAGCCTAATTCTTTCTGTTCAGCTGCCATTGTTGTGTCGAAATCGTGGAATGAAGGTAAGCAGTGTAAGAAGATAACATCGTCGTTTTCTGTCTTATCAAGCATTTCCTTGGTTACCTTGTATGGAGTCAGCAGTCTTACTCTTTCAGGGATCTGGTCTTCTTCACCCATGGATGCCCAGATATCAGTGTAGAGAACGTCTGCTCCCTTTAAGCATGCTTCGTCTGAGCTTACTTCGATAGTTGCTCCTGTGTATTCTGCAACCTTTCTTGCTCTTTCCAGAACGCTGCTGTCAATCTGGTCTGCAAGTTCCTTCGGTCCGTAAGCTACGAAGTGCATACCCATCTTGGCACATCCGTACATCCATGCATATGCCATGTTGTTTCTTACGTCTCCGCAGAATACAACCTTAACCTTGCTTAAAGGCTTTGCGATGTGTTCTTCGATTGTAAGCATGTCAGCAAGAATCTGAGTAGGATGGTCAACGTCTGTTAAACCGTTCCATACAGGTACACCTGCGTTAGCTGCCAGTTCTTCTACTACAGACTGCTTGTATCCTCTGTATTCGATACCGTCGTAGAATCTGCCGAGAACCTTTGCTGTGTCAGCGATAGTTTCCTTCTTGCCCATCTGGGATGACTTGGAGTCGAGGAATGTTACGTGCGCGCCCTCGTCAAGAGCTGCAACCTCGAAAGCACATCTTGTTCTTGTTGAAGTCTTTTCGAATAACAGAACGATGTTCTTTCCCTTTAATACTTCGTTATGGATTCCTGCTCTCTTCTTGGCCTTTAAATCGTGAGCCAGGTCGAGCATGTATCTGATTTCTTCAGGTGTGAAATCCATAAGAGTTAAGAAGCTTCTTCCTTTTAAATTTACTGCCATTGTTTTTTTCTCCTTTTCTTTTAGTAATACATTCGCATTTAAGTTTGATTTATTATAATAAAATTTTACTATATGACGCAGAAAAGTGAAGTGCCAGGCTCTTCTATTTTTTATGTGCCAGTTCTTCCTCCAGTGTCTGTCCGAAAATCTCCAGACCTTTTTCCAGTCTCTCTTCTGTCTCGAAAGAATAATTTATCCTCACGTGGTCTCTGCCTCCATTTTTGAAAGGATAAAAAACGTATCCCGGAAGCAGTGCCACACCACGATTGTAGGCTTTGCGGAAAAAATCCCTGCAGTCTATGCCTTCAGGCAGTCTGCACCATATGTACACTCCTCCGCGGGGCCGGTTATATTCTATATCTATTCCGGACGCTTTCATTTCGTCCAGCTTCCTGCAGATTATATCCTGTTTCCTGCCGTAGTTTTCCCTGAAATCATCCAGTACTCCATAGTATGTCCCGTCGTTGAGATACCTGGCCATCAGCTTCTGGCTCATCCAGTCGGAGGCTACCAGTCTCACGGATACGATATAACTGAGACTTCTTATGAGGTCGCTGTTGCCCACCACAAAGGCCATGCTGAGCCCCGGCACAAAGGTCAGCGAGAAAGAATATATATATATTATGTTGTCCAGAGTGTCAAATGCCTTTAACGGCGGCAGCTTTTCTCCCCTGTATACCAGCTCGGAAGCCGCGTCCTCCTCGATTACAGGCACCCTGTATTTGTTGGATATTTCAACTATTTTTTTGCGTCTTTCCAGAGAAAGTATGGCCCCCGTAGGGTCGTGAAAGCTTGAATTTACATATATGAAACGAGGATTATGTTTTTCCACAAGGCTTTCCAGCACGTCACACCTGATGCCGTCCTCATCTACAGGCACGGTCCTTATCACCGCTTCTGCCAGTTCCATAGCGCGATATGCGTCAGGTGATACCGGCTCTTCCATTATTACAGTATCCCCCGGTTTAATCAAAAGCATTACAAGAAAATCGAGAGCCTGATTAGTTTCTGTCAGAACCTGAATCTGGCCTGTTGACGCCTTGATTCCTTTGGTGCTGAGAAAGCTTACCAGCTTCTGTCTCAGCAGCATATCGCCCTTATACGGGCTGTAAAAATACTGATTTCTGCCCTCTCCTGTAATGATTTCAGCTATGTCGCGAGCCATTCTGCCCTTGTCATATATACCCATGGTGGAAATGCCGCTGCCGAGAGAATACTTGTCGGCCTCACCGAAGCGCTGGAAAATGTCATCAAAGGTTACTTCCATATCAAGATAGCAAGGCTTAATCTGGTTGACCCAGTTTACTCTCTTGTTATTCGCCCTGTGCTGTCTGCTTGCCTCTTTGTCTGTTTTGCGGTCGCTTTCGTCACCTACTGCCACTATATATCCCACGCCCTGTTTTGACTCAATGAGTTCCTCCGCCTTAAGCTCTACATATGCTTTTACAACCGTGTTTCTGTGAACCCCCAGAATACTCGCCAGAGCCCGTTCAGAAGGCAGAGTGCTTCCCTTGTTGATTTCTCCCGAAAGTATCTCCCTCTTAAGCTGAGCTGCAATCTGCAGATATAAAGCAGTTTTTGAGTTTTTGTCTATCTTTACGTTCATACTTTTTCTCCGTGGAACTGGTAATAGCATATTTCAAGTCTGCCGTTGTAAAGCTTGCGCCGCCTGTCGGCAGGGCGTCCCATGGCCTTCTGCTCGATGGTCTTATCCGAGGTGACCACGAAGAGGGACCAGGTAGGATGCTCTTCAAAAAATTTGCGATAAATGCCGTAAATTCTGTCTATGGCCTCCTGCTCGCCTATACGCTGTCCGTAAGGCGGGTTGGTGATCATAACTCCCGACAGAGCTTTGGTCCTCAGGGCCGATACGTCCGCCACATTGAATTTAATGCAGTCGTCTACTCCTGCCTCTTCTGCATTGGCTTTTGCCGCTTTAATTGCCGCAGGATTTATATCAGAGCCGTATATCTTAAGATTAACATCGGTGTCGATAGCTTCGAATGCCGCCTTTCTCTCCTCCTTCCAGAGTCTCGCAGGTATGGCTTCCCATCCCTCTGCTGCAAACTCTCTGGATATGCCCGGTGCTATATTTCTTGCTATGAGCGCCGCCTCAATTGGAATTGTACCGGAACCGCAGCAGGGGTCTGCCAGGATTCTGTCCTTGTTCCAGAAAGACAGCTGTACAAGGGCTGCTGCTATGGTTTCTTTTATAGGTGCTTCCACGCTGTGTCTGCGGTATCCTCGTTTGTGAAGTCCCGGCCCGGTGGTGTCCAGTGTCACTGTGACTCTGTCCTTAAGAAGGGTTATCTTAATATCGTAAAGCGCCCCCGTCTTTTCAAAATGCTCAACGCCGTAGGTCTCCTTCAGTCTTTCCACTATGGCTTTTTCCGCCACCGACTGACAGGCAGGCACACTGGAAAGCTTCGATTTCACCGATGAGCCGTTTACAATGAATTTACCGTCTATTGGAATCCACTCTTCCCAGGCGATGGCCTTTACCTGCTGGAACAGGTCTTCAAACTCATAGGCCATGAACTCTCCCATTTTGATCTGCACTCTGTCGGCACTGCGCAGCCAGAGGTTTGCTCTGACCACGGCGCGCTCATCTCCCATGAAGGTGATCTTACCGTCTTCAGCTTTGATTATCTTATATCCCAGATGTTCTATTTCTCTTTTTACTACTGCTTCAAGGCCGAAGGTAACGGCCGCTATTATTTCCAGCTTCAATTTTTACATGTTCCTTTCGTACTAAAAAAGCGCCCTTTTTTAGGGGCGCTTGCAGTTTCTACAGATAAGGCGCCCTTCTGTTGAGTGAATTACCTTCCAGCTTGTCAAGCTCGTCCAGAGCTTTGCCTGTGCCGATTGCTACACATGACTTAGGGTCCTCAGCTATAATTACTTTTATTCCTGTTCTTTCCTCAATTCGCTTGTCGATTCCGTAAAGCAGAGCACCGCCTCCGGTTATGATGATTCCCGAATTGCTGATGTCGGCAGCAAGCTCCGGCGGAGTTCTCTCCAGCACATTGTGTACAGCCTCTGTAATGGAATACAGAGGTTCCTCCAAGGCATCCATCATTTCGTCTGATGTCACGTCAACACTCTTAGGAAGTCCCGTAACCAGGTCACGTCCTCTGCATTCCTTGGTTACTGCCTCATCTCTCGGGAAAGCAGTTCCGATGGTGAGCTTCAGCTCTTCTGCCGTTCTTTCACCGATATAGAGCTTGTGAGCTTTTCTCATATATTTAATGATGGCTTCGTCGAATTTATCTCCGGCAATCTTTACAGATGTGCTGGCCACAATGCCGCCCAGTGATATTACAGCAATGTCTGTGGTTCCGCCGCCTATATCGATTACCATCACTCCGTCAGGTCTGGAAATATCGATACCTGCACCGATAGCGGCAGCAACCGGTTCCTCCATGAGGTAAACATCCTTGCCGCCCGCCTGAGTGGCTGCTTCTCTTACTGCTCGCTTCTCCACTTCTGTTACGCCGCTAGGCACACATACCATGATTTTAGGTTTGAAAAATCTTCCTGAACCGCAGGTCTTTCTGATGAAATATTTAAGCATTCTCTCTGTAATGTCATAGTCAGAGATCACACCGTCTCTGAGAGGTCGCACTGCCACTATATTAGCCGGTGTTCTTCCCAGCATCTGGCGAGCCTCCTCGCCTACGGCCAGAATTTCGTCTGTATCATTGTTTATAGCAACTACAGACGGCTCGTTAAGCACAATTCCTTTTCCTTTTATATACACAAGCACATTGGCTGTACCCAGGTCAATACCAACTTCTGAAGCAAATCCCATAGTCCATCTCCTTTTCTAATGATATTTCTATCATTTGCATTTTTTATTAAAATATGAATTATTGTCACGTTACATTCTCAGTCCGCGCCAGTATGTCATTCTGCAGCGTTTCGAAAGCGTAATTACATTTTATTATATCTAATTATGGAGATTTTTTCAAGTGGTCAAAGGCAGCGTCGTGTGAAATTTTGAAACTTGGGAGTCCATCAGGGATGTTTTTGCAAAAAGTAACCCATCGCTTACTAACTTTCAACGATTTACGAGTATGAGAGGTCTACTTTTAGTGAAGAGTTGAGGGTGTATTAGACTGATTCTTTGAAAAAAGTAACCCATTACTTTCGAACTTTCAACGGTTTACGGGGCCGAGAGGTCTACTTTTAGTGAAGAGTTGAGGGCGCATCAGTCTTATTCATTAAAAAAAGTAACCCATAGCTTACTAACTTTCAACGGTTTACAAGCTCGGCAGGTTTATTTTCAGTCAAAATAATATATTTCGATGTACAGAACCCGCACAAAAGAACAAAAATCTTAAGAAAAATTAATAATTTGTTAATTTGCCCTTAATTTTCCTGTAGTATGATTATATTATTGGAAATTAACACAGCATGGAGCCACAGGCTCCGCATTCAAAAGGGGTTTTTAAAATGAATATTTTAATTCTTACGGGAAAATTCGGCATGGGGCATGTCAAATGTGCCGAAGCCATCACCGAAGAGATTTATGCTGCACAGAAAGATGCGACAGTCATTTCTGTAGACGTGATGGATTATCTTTTCCCTCATTTCAGCAAAGCAATTTACAAGGGATTTTCCCTTCTGGTGACCAGACTTCCGGGTATGTACAACCACCTGAACCGCGCTGCAGGCAGGCACGCAGGCATTCCTATGAAAAAAGCCATCGCTGCAAAGCTCGACAGACTTCTGGCTGACACAAAGCCTGATCTTATCATATCCAATCTGCCGGTATGCAGCAAATACATCTCTGCCTACAAAGAGCTCAGAGTCTGCACACCGCCGCTTTTTACATACATAACCGATATCACCGTTCACGACGAATGGCTTGCAGACAAGACGGACCTGTATTTTGTCGGCGATGAATCCACCAGAAATGCTCTCATATCCAAAGGAGTCGCTGAGGAAAAAATTGTGGTCTCGGGAATTCCGGTAAGCAACGTATTTAATAAGGTGCAAAACTCTGAAAGTGCATCGGACAAGGTTCGTCTTCTCATAATGGGCGGAGGACTTGGACTCATTCCGGGAGGCAGCCGCCTTCTCAGGAGTCTCAACGAGGGAAAAAAGCTCAGTGTGACACTCATAGCAGGAAAGAATCACCGTCTCGAAAAACGCGCACGCTTAAAATACAAGAACATAAATGTGATAGGATACACCGACAAGGTTGCGGATTTCATGTCGGAATCAGATCTGGTATTAACCAAGCCCGGAGGCATCACTACCTTTGAAGCTATAGCATCACAGACTCCAATGTACATAGTGGATCCGTTCCTGGAGCAGGAAATGGGCAATGCCTGCTTTATAGAGAGCAAAAACATAGGACGAGTCGTCAGGAGCAGCGAAACAGATATCGCCGCCGACCTGAAAAAAGTTGCCGGAAACAAAAGCCTTATTGAAACAATGAAATCCAATATGACCAGACTTTCTATGGCCTTTGCCTCTGACAACCCTATGGATTACCTGCCAGACTGCAGTCGCTTCACCAACCATGATTCCCGCCCGGAAATAATGCTCACCTTCGACGATGGTCCTGACCCGGCCTACACAGGACAGCTCCTTGACCTTCTTGACAGATACGGAATCAAGGCGGCTTTTTTCACCGTAGGCACCTTCGCGGCTGCGAACCCTATGCTGGTGGAACGCATGGTCCGAGCCGGACATACGGTAGGTATTCATTCTTACTCTCACAAAAGTGCCTATCTCATGTCTGCCTCAGGAGCAGCCTATGATCTGGACAAGTCAGTCTGTGCACTTAAAGATCTGGGCATCACTCCCCGCTTCTACAGACCTCCATGGGGTCATACCACCCGGGCACTGTTGAATTCAGCAAAAGGCCGCGGACTTATGCCGGTTTACTGGTCCGTCATGGCTCAGGACTGGAAAGGCAATATCACTTCTGATGAAATTGCCTCACGGCTGCTGCATCGTACGGTACCCGGTAGCATCATCTGTCTCCACGACGGCAGAGGAAAAAACAGGGCACCGGCCAGAACTATCGCTGCTCTGGAAAAGGTCATCCCTGTCTGGATATCAGAAGGATACCGTTTCGTGCAGCCGGAGGAGGTGTACGGACAATGAAAAAACCATCAGCTGACAGGCTCATAACATGGGGGCTGCTGTTTGCCGTCTTAGCAGGACTTACAGCATTGTTTCTCCACCGTGAATACAGTTTTGCCGCTGTGCTTTCATCAATAAAAACCGCTGATCCTCTCTGGCTTATCCCCGGAATGCTGGCCATGGGGCTGTTTTTTGTCTGCGAAGGTGCCAATATCGGAAGATGTCTACGTCTGGCAGGTCACAGCGTATCACGTTCCTCTGAACTCAGATATGCCATGGCAGGCTTCTTTTTCAGCTCCATTACACCGTCGGCTTCCGGCGGTCAGCCCATGCAGCTCTATTTTATGCATAAGGACCGCCTTCCCCTTTCCCATTCATCCCTGGCTCTGCTGACCGAACTCACGTCCTTCCAGGCCGCCGCGGCTGCGCTGGCCCTTGCCGGACTCGTGGCCCGCTGCAGCCGGGTGCCCGGCCTGCGGCCGGGCACCGCCGCCGCCTGCGGCGGGGCGGCGGGCGGCACCATCACCACAACCATTCTTGCCGCCGGTGTCCTCATCAGTGCCGCCGTGCTGGCCGTTCTGCTGTTCATCATTTTTTCACCCTCAGCCACGAGAATTATTGCTTCACCGGTTCTTTGGGCTGTGGACAGATTCAATCCGCAGAATGCCACCGTATTGAAAATCAGATTTCTGAGGAGCATATGCGAATACCGGCATGCTTCCCAATACATAACAAAAAATCCCGGCGCCATGGCAAGGATTTTTTTCACTTCTGTTATTCAGCTGGTGGCCTATTTTTCCATAACCTTCTGCGTGTGCAGAAGCCTTGGAATTACAGGCATTTCATGGATTCACATTACATTGTGTCAGGCGGCACTATATGTTGCGGTTTCCGCTTTGCCTCTTCCGGGAGCAGTAGGCGTCACCGAAGGAGGATTTGCTGTCATTTTCGCATCGCTCATACCTTCTGAGCTCATGGGCGTTGCAGTTATTCTCAGTCGCTTCGTCAGCTTTGCACTGCCTCTTGTAGCAAGCGGATTGGGGACTTTGCTCCTGAGCAGCAGGCATAAAAGCGGTGAATGACTCCACCTGCTTACACCAGCTGATAGAACAGCCCGTGCTCTGTACAATACCAAAGCAGTTTTCCGTGGGTTCTTCCCGGGATTCTCACCTGAAGGTCCCACTCAGGATACTGTTTCTTAAGGGTCAGAGTGTCACCGGTGAGAAGGGCCACGAATGAAATATAGTGTTCTTTGAGCATCGGATGATCTGATGAAATATAATAGTCGTTTTCAATATTTTCCACTGACAGCTTTTCGCCCTCCTGCGCCTTTACCGCCTCCAAAGGCTGCAGTTTCTTCCCGCAGCATGATATTCCGGCATCAGTCATAGCTGTTATCACATTGCCGCATTCCGGGCACACATAAAAATTCAGTTTTTTCATATTACCTCCTGTTTCCTCATTGGCATCCAGCTGACCGGAAAGCAGTTTCTCCAAATCCACACCGAAAACACGTGACAAATCCGTCAGAAGAGAAACATCAGGACAGCCCTGTCCTCTCTCCCATTTGGAAACTGTCTTGTCGCTGATGTGCAGTCTTTCAGCCAGCTGAAGCTGAGTCATACCTTTTTCTTTTCTCAATTTATTAATAAGATTACCTATCTTCACATTATCCATGGATTCCCTACCTTTCCCGCCGGAGCCTATGTCATACATTTTCAAGTATGGCCTTATTATACAGTAAACGTCATAAACCTGCAATAAACGCTCCGTAGAGTCCACCGAAAAAACGGCTATACAATAAAAGAGGCTTCTTGCATCAACACCATATTGAACGTTAATGTAAGAAGCCTCCAAAGTTGGATGTATATATTATTTTGATAAACCGAGTATTACTCTTGCCTCATCCGGACTTGCCACCTCGCAGCCGAACTCCTCAACCACTCTTCTTGCACGTGCGATAAGCTGCATGTTGCTCTCTGCCAGACGTCCTTTACTGTACACCACGTTATCCTCCATGCCTACTCGGATGTTTCCCCCAGCGGCTATAGCAGTATACATTACCTCCATTGCGCCTTTGCCTACACCGAAGGCGCTCCAAGTAGAACCGGGCATAACTTCCTTTAAAGTATTCCTCATCATCAGAACGCTGTCAGCCGTAGCCGGAAGTCCGCCCGCACATCCCAGACAGAACTGAAAATGTACCGGATCTTTCAAATACCCTTTATTCTTATACCATTGAGCTTCATAAATCATACCCAAATCAAAAACCTCAACTTCTGGCTTTACTCCTGTTTCCTGCATAGCCGTCCCCATGGTCATGAGAAACTTTGGATTATTATTGAAAATACCCATGTGCATCCAGTTCATTGTGCCGCAATCAAAACTCGCCATTTCCGGTTTTATTGTCTTAAAAGGTGCCATTCTTGCTTCTTCAGAATTGGCAATACCTCCGGCGGCCGTGAGATTTATAATTACATCACAATCCGGATGACTGCCCTTCAAATTATCTATAACAGCCTTGAACGTTTCCACAGCCATTGAATCATGGCCTTCTTTGTCCCTCACATGAATATGCGCAACTGCAGCCCCGATTTTCCAGCATTGATATATTTCCTCCGCAATTTCAGCGGGTTGAAGCGGAATATTGGGATTGTTTTCCTTTGTAGGCCACGCTCCTGTGGTGGCAACGGTTATTATCCTCTTATCTGATAAATCTGCCATGGCTTTTACCTCCTGTGATTCTGCTTCTAATTTCTACTATATTTTCTTTTTTATTTATCTTTTTTAATTCCCGCGATAGTTCTGGCAAGGTCTTTCTTGCCGTCGATATTACCCTGTCTCTGTATCATTATCCTCTGTGCCTGAGGTGAACCTGCACCATGCATGGACTCTGTCCTGTATCCTACAGCTGATGCTCCGAGACACAGGTTCTCAAGGAGTCTCAGCACTCTTGCCCTATCCTCTGTACTGCATGCAGGACTTGCCGCAAAGAACTTGTTGCATACATCTCCTATGGTCTCACCATTTCTGCCTACCACTGTATCCGACTTGAAGTCCTTCTCTGAAGGCATGGTTACCATAAGACCTCCTGCTATGTCCTCTGCCAGTCTCACAATCTCATAAGGAAATCTGGTTACATTCTGCTTACATACGTTTGCAAGCAGAAGGTCTATCATGTATGAGCCGCATTTGGTAGGATGGCCTTCTGCAGAGCATGCTATGCCGCAACTGTATAAGGTCTCGTTAAGATGTGTCATTTCTATGAGCTTATCCTTGATATGGGATGCTTTGTCTGCTCCGTTGTACTCTGCCGCCAGTGCCGCTGCTCCTATTACCACATCTCCCACTCCTGCCTTGCAGCCGCCGTAGGACTGTCTGTGGAAGCCTGCGAATCTCTCTACCAGCATTCCTGCGAATTCATACTCTCCGTTCATGAATATGTACTCATTAGGAATAAATACATCATCGAACACTACCAGTGCCTCCTGGCCTCCGAACTTCTTGTTTCCAAGGTCTACGTCGGCTCCTTCTTCAAGCTTTCTGGTATCGCAGGACTGTCTGCCGTATATCATATACAGTCCTTCTGCATCGCTTGGACATGCAAAGCATACTGCGTAGTCCTTGTCGTCTTCTCTCATTGCCTGAGTAGGCATTACTATATGCCAGTGAGAGTTGACCGAACCTGTCTGGTGGCATTTTGCCCCGCATACCACTATTCCGTCAGGTCTTCTTTCCTTGATTCTGAGGAACATATCAGGGTCTTCCTGAGCATGTGGTGCCTTGGATCTGTCTCCCTTAGGGTCGGTCATGGCTCCGTCTACCACAAGGTCTTCATCCTGAACGTATATCAGGAACTTCTTGAAGTTCTCGTGATATGAGGTGCCGTATTTTTCATCGATTTCATAGGTAGTGGAATATACTGCGTTGAAAGCGTCCATTCCGACACATCTCTGAAAACAGCTGCCTGTCTTCTGACCGAGAAGTCTCTGCATCTTGACCTTGTTTTTAAGGTCTTCCGTTGATTGATGTATATGTGAGAATCGGTTTATTGTGTTTCCTGTAAGATGTGACTTTACGGTCATCAGGTCATTGTATTCAGGGTTCTGTGCCAGTTCGTAGGTCATTGCCACGCAGTTTATGGATGGTCTTATCATCGGATGGTCTACCCAGTTGTCGATTTTCTCACCGAACATATATACACGTGTGTTTAATTTTCTCAAGCTCTCTATGTACTGAGCTCCTGTCATTAATGCCATGGTATATCTCCTTACGTATACTATAATTGACCGCCAATACCCAGAATTTTTCTGGCTTCATCCGGACTTGCCACTTCGAACCCCGAAGCCCTTATTATTTCTGCGGCTCTGCTCACAAGCTGCGCATTTGATTTTGCAAGAACATCATGTGAGTAATATAAATTGTCCTCCAGGCCTACTCTGACATGTCCACCCAATGCTAAAGCTGCAAGCATAATAGGAATGTGATTTTTGCTCAGACCACTCGCTGACCACGTTGAACCTTCTGGCAGCTGACTATGAGCGTATACCAGATTATCAACTGTTCCTGCCATTCCGCCCGGAGCTCCCATAATAAACTGAAAATGGCAAGGTGTCTTTAATATACCTTTCTTTATGTAGTATTTAGCAGTGTCTAGCATACCCAAATCAAATATCTCTATCTCCGGTTTAGTACCAATTTCCTGATACAAAAGACCAAGCCTTTCAAGGAACTGAGGATTATTCTCGAAAACAGTCTGGTGGAGCCAGTTCATGGTACCGCAATCATATGAGCCCATCTCAGGCTTCAGCTGTTTAAACGGCAACATTCTGGCTTCATCCGGTGCCATTCCGTCAAGAGAATGACCACCTGAAGAGGTCATATTAATAATAACATCGCATTTTTCTCTTATAAGCCGTACTGTTTTTTCAAACAAGTCAACTCTCATGGTCGGATTGCCTTCTTCATCACGAACGTGAACATGAACAATAGCTGCTCCGGCTTTATATGCTTCATATGCAGACACGGCTATTTCTTCCGGTGTCATTGGAAGTGCCGGGTTTTTCGTCTGGTCTCCCCAATTACCGGTTAATGCCGCAGAAATAATTCGTTTCTCCATTTTCTTCCCTCCTCATAAATCTAGATGCAAAATCTTTTACGCAAAAACCATGCCAAGCTTCTTATGCAAAAAAGCATTGACAACGAAATAATTAGTGCTAATAATAAAAAAGGGGAGTGCATATTTCAATCATGTGTAATCAAGAGGTGTTATGAATGAAAAGAAACGAGAAACTTGATCTGATACTCAATCAGCTGATAGACTCATTACCTTTTACCGTAATGGTTGATGAATCAGGAAACATCGTAAAACTGAGCAAAAACTATGCTGATTATCTCGGCGTTGATGCAGAGGAATCCGTAGGCAGATATATAACCGACGTGATTCCGTCATCGGGTCTTCCCAATGTTCTGAAAACAAAAAAGGATACAATAGGAGATATTTTTGTATTAAAGAACGGTGAAAAAATCGTCGTATCACGATATACAATAATGCAGGACAACGAACTTATAGGCGCTATTTCTACTACGATTTTTGACAGTTTAAAAGTTGTTGAAGATTTAAACAACCAGATTGATGTGCTCAAATTCGAAAACGAAAATTACAAAAAGAGAATCAATGAGCTAAGTTCTTTCAAGGCTACTATAAGCAATATCATCGGTGATTCAGATATTATGAAATCCATAAAAATGGATCTGGCTCAAATGGCAAATACCGATGCCAGCATATTGATTACAGGAGAAACGGGCACAGGGAAAGAAATATTTGCAAATGCAGTGCATTACCTCAGTCCACGGCACAATAATCCTTATGTAAAAATCAACTGTGCTGCCATTCCGGCAGAACTAATGGAATCAGAGCTTTTTGGATATGAACCCGGAGCATTCTCCGGTGCAAGCAAAAACGGCAAACCGGGCAAATTCGAGCTCGCAGACCACGGAACCATTCTTTTGGATGAAATCGGTGAGATGTCTCTTCCTCTCCAGGCAAAATTGCTGAGAGTAATTCAGGAGCAGGAAGTGGAGAGAGTAGGAGGAACTAAACCGATAAAAATAGATGTCCGCATCTTATGCAGCACTAACAGAAATCTTGAGGAAATGATTTCAGAGGGAACATTCAGACAGGATTTATTTTACCGCATAAATGTTCTTGAACTGAAAATACCGCCTTTAAGAGAGCGGAAGGAAGATCTGGAAGCCCTTTCAATTGCACTCATCCGCGAAAACAATATACATGACAAACTTACGATAGAAGGTATATCCAGTGAGGCGCTATTAATCCTTTCACAATATGACTGGCCCGGGAATGTGAGAGAACTGAAGCATGTCCTTGAGAGGGCAGGTATAATTGCAGGCCATGGCATTATTCAGCCTGAGCACCTGAAATTTTTTACGAAAAAAATGGACGCAAACAGAGAGAGCCACCCAAATGCCTCTTCTCATCAAGCAGGAAATCTTATTGAGAAGAAATCTCTCATGGAAAGAGATAATATAGCCGAAGCCATGGAAAAGTTCAAAGGAAATAAGAAAAAAGCCGCAGAATATTTAGGTATTTCCCGAAGCACATTGTATGAAAAATTGAAGCAATACGGATTGTTATAAGATTGTTATAAAATGTACAATCTCCGTACACAGTTTGTAGCGAGTGTCCGAACATCGGACACTCTATTTGTTTCTTTATTAACAATTTGACACAATAGTGGGAAACATACCGTTGGCACAATTATTGCTCCTGTTGTTCTGTATAAATCATATTTTTTCATCATCACAAAAGAAAGGAAGGGCAAAAAAATGTTTAAGAAGCTCACTAATGGATGTGTCAATCTGGTTCAGAAGTATCTGCCTGACGCATTTCTCTTTGCAATTTTGCTTACCGGTATCGTTTTTATTTTAGGTATAATTTTCAATCATGAAACGCCAATGGGCATGATAGTTCACTGGGGAGAGGGCTTCTGGGGCTTGCTGGCATTCTCAATGCAGATGGCTCTCGTAGTCATTCTCGGAAATGCGCTGGCTAATGCACCTCTGTTCAAGAAAATAATAAAGACCCTTGCAAGAATTCCAAAAACTCCAAAGCATGCAGTTGCCTTCGTAGCTGTAGTTGCCGCTATCGCAACAATGATTCAGTGGGGATTCGGACTTGTTTTCGGTGCAATTCTTGCTAAAGAGGTTGCCAAGTCTGTAAGGAATGTTGACTATCGTTTGCTGATTGCAGCATCATACTCCGCATTCATGTTCAGTATACTGACCAGTTCAATACACCTTAAGGCCGCATCAAACCCTGATGATTTGCTTAAGGTAACCAGCGGAGTTCTGGACCACGTTATTCCGCTGACCCAGACTTCATATCACGTAATGACTATTGCAGCTCTTGTCGCTTTCATCATTCTGTTCCCAATTGCGCTTTCAGCAATGCATCCTACTCCGGAACAGACCATAAGCATTGACCCTTCATTACTTATGGATGAACCTGAAGAAGCACCTCTTGATAAGAAGTCAATGACCCCTGCTGAAAGATTGGAAAACAGTTCTATAGTTTCTATTCTCGTATTTGTGGCAGGCGCCGTTTACATTATGTATTTCTTTATAAAAGGCAACTCGCTGACAATAGATATGATGAACTTCCTTCTGTTCATGTTCGGTATCCTTCTCCATAAGAATCCGATGGCATATATACGCGCCATTACAGAAGCCGCTACAAGCTGTGTAGGCATTCTGCTTCAATTCCCGTTCTACGCAGGAATCATGGGCATGATGACAGGAATAAATGCCGCAACTGGCACAACTCTTGCCGGTGTTATCTCTGCAGGTATCGTTTCTGTTGCTACTGTAAAGACATTCCCACTGTTTACATTCTTAAGCGCTGCTCTGGTAAATATGTTCGTTCCTTCAGCAGGCGGACAGTGGGCCGTACAAGCTCCTGTAATGTTCCCTGCAGCACAAGCTCTCGGTGCAGACTATGCTATAACTACAGTTGCCATGACCTGGGGCGACACCTGGACAAACATGATTCAACCGTTCTGGGCTCTGCCGGCACTTGCAATTGCAGGATTAAAGGTAAGAGATATCATGGGTTACTGCGTTATGATCCTCTTAATTTCAGGGGTAGTAATAGTAGCAGATCTGTTGATTTGGTCTTATTGCCTATTATAACTTAGCATAAAAGATAATTATTCCATAGCATAATAAGAGAGGATGCCTTGTTTACGCAAGGCATCCTCTCTTTTATTCTTACGTGAAGCGAAATACCTATTCCGCCTTGTTGCTTTCCACAAAACGCTTGATTTTCTTGCCCGTGGTCTTCTCGAATTCTTCGCGACGCACGGTGATCTTCTTTATCTTCTTGAAGAAAGGAAGGTTTTCGTTTATCTTGTCCACCTCTGCCCAGAGGAGCTTTTCCACCTGCTCTGCATCGGCAGCAGCCTCTTTTCCTATAGCGGCCTCAACCTCTTCCATATCAGGCTTTATAGTAGCCACGATAACGGTATCCTGTCCGGACTCGTCCTCCTGAGCCCAAACCATGGATTCGCTGACCATGCTGCTTCTGCCCAGATAGTATTCCAACTCTTCAGGGAAAACGTTCTTGCCGTTGGCAGTGATGATAACATTTTTCTTTCTGCCGGTGATGTATATGAAGTTCTCATCGTCCACATATCCAAGGTCACCGGTATGGAACCAACCGTCTTTGATAACCTTGGCCGTTTCCTCCGGCATATTGTAGTAACCCATCATCACGTTAGGACCCTTGAGGCAGATTTCGCCTACTCCGTCTTCATTTTTATCCTCGATTTTTACTTCCATACCCGGAAGAATATGCCCTACAGAAGAGTTTCTCATGTATTTGTGATTATCCGGATTAAGGGCTGCCATAGGAGCACACTCTGTAAGTCCGTAGCCCTGTACCGAAATGAATCCGAGATCGTTGAAGAACTGCAGGATCGCCGGGTCTATGGCCGCACCGCCTGAGATGAGTACTCTCATTCTGCCACCGAATACCTTGAGGATGTCCTTGAGCAGCAGCTTGTTCAGGTCAAGTCCGATCTTCTTTGTCACCTTATTGAGAGCCAGCACCTTGCGTACCAGTCCCTCCTTGCCCTGCTTGCGGACGCTCTTCATTATGTTGTTATACAAGCTTTCAAAAATCAGCGGAACAGCCAGAATCATGGTAGGCTGTACTTCAGCAAGATTTTTCACTATATATTTCAGGCCTTCGCAGTAAGCGATGGATGCGCCCTTATACAGCGGCATCAGGAAGCCGCAGGTGCACTCATAGGTATGATGTACAGGAAGCACAGAGAAGAAAATATCCCATGTATTTACATCAAGTATTGTCGGAGCGCTCATCAGGTCCTCACAGATGTTTCTGTGGGAAAGCATAACTCCCTTGGCAATGCCGGTGGTTCCGGATGTAAACAGCAGCACGCTCATTTCATCCGCATAAATTTCAGCATCGATGAAGCTTCTGTCTCCGCCTTCAACCAGCTTCTTTCCCTCTTCAACGAGACTTTCCCATGAAAGCACTCCTTCGTCGCACTGTTCTGCAGGGCTGAAGTTCACAAGCACTTCCAGCTTGGTATCACCGGAAGCCATCATTTCCTTGAACATTTTTTCATATTTCTTCGCAAAGAGTACAGCAGAAACATCGGCCTCTATAATGAGCTGCTTCAGTTCCTCTGCAGAAAGCTCCTTATCCAGAGGCACAACCACACCTGTGCCGCATACCGCTGCCAGATAGCTTGTAGCCCACTGATAGCAGTTTTCTCCTATTACGGAAATTCTCTTTCCCTTAAGGCCGTGGGCAATGAGAGCCGTTCCCAGTCCGTTTACCGTATCCAGTGCTTCACGGTAGGTAATCTCTCTGAAAGGTTTATCCTTTTCAAATCTCTGCCTGAATGCCACATTGTCAGCATAAAGTTCCACGCTTGTGTTGAGCATGTGCTTCAGGTCAGTAATCGGTCTTGAGGTTTTATATACCACATAAGGGTCGCTGCTTGTGTTAAGTGCTTCAACCACAGCCTCAGCTCTCTTCATCTCTGCAGCTTTCAGTTCTTTATAATCCATTTTCCTTACTCCTTTTTCCCAAAATATATTATACTGTTATTATAGCCATAATCATACCATGATTTCTCATCTAGTATCGAATACTAGATTACCACTTGTTCGGGATAATGTCAACCTTTACAGGGCAAGGTTTATGTGCTACCATAATTGTATATTCTGTTTAACAGACCCAGGGAGGTTACATATATGTCTGCAAACACATTTCACATTCCGCGCTGGAACCAGCTTCCTTCCATAGACCTTTACATCGATCAGATAATCAGTTTGGTAGATGAGAGTCTTGCACCTGTCCTATGTCACCAGGACGGCTTTCCTCTGACAAAAAGCATGATAAACAACTACGTTAAGGCCAGGCTGGTCGCCGCCCCTGTAAACAAAAAATATCCCCGCCTTTCCGTGGCCATGGTTATTGTAATCTGTCTTTTAAAAAACTGCTATTCCACCGAAGAAATCGGCAGACTCATACAGTTCGGTCTTGAAGCCGGCGAGCCTGACGTAATGTACGACCGCTTCTGCGACGCTGTGGAAAACGCTATTACGGATGTTTTTTCCGGTGAAATACACAGAAAGGACGAAAGCCTTCCCGGCAGAGAAAAAAAATATCTCATGGAAAACTTTGCCCTTTCCTTTGCATGTAAATTCTATGTGCAGCATGAATTCCTCAAAACAGGAAAATAAGCCGCTACAGCAGCATCCTGTCGTTGTCGATGCTGAATTTTTCAATAAGCTTTTCTACGGTCATCTGTGCCCGTTCCTCTCCGCTGATGTCCATCATTATCCGGCCGTCCTTCATAAGAATGGTTCTGTTTCCATGCTTCAGGGCGTCCTTCATATTGTGGGTAATCATCAGAGTGCATAGCTTCGGGTCTTCGGCAAACCTGTCTGTAAGCTCCAGAACCTTTGATGCTGCAGCAGGGTCAAGGGCCGCCGTATGCTCGTCCAGAAGAAGCAGCCTCGGTTCTGTTATGGCCGCCATAAACAATGTCAGAGCCTGTCTCTGACCGCCGGAAAGCAGTTTCACCTTCTGGGTCATCTTATCCTCAAGACCCATCCCCAGCATGGAAAGCTTTTCGCGAAATAGTTCTCTGTCTCTGGACGTTATTCCCGGGCTCAGGCCGCGGGATTTATTTTTATAGTAAGCTATGGCCAGATTTTCTTCGATGGTCATGTCAAAGGCAGTCCCCTTCAGAGGATCCTGGAAAACACGCCCCATCCAGCGTGCACGTTTGTGCTCAGGAAGCTTTGTGATGTCCTTATCGTCGAGAAAAATGCTGCCCTTGTCTATCGCATAAACTCCAGCGATGCAGTTGAGAAGCGTCGACTTTCCTGCGCCGTTATTTCCTATTACTGTGACAAAATCTCCTTCACGGAGGGTAAGGCTGACGGAATTGAGCGCCACCTTTTCGTTGACTGTTCCTTCGCCGAAAACCTTGGTAATCTCCTTTATCTCAAGCAGGTTTTTCATCTCTGGACCCTCCTCTTAATGAATTTTGCCGAATATTTCGTAATCTTGGAGCTCTTTTCTCCCAGAAGACCCAGCGTCAGTGCAATTACTACTATTACCGCCGATACCAGCTTCATATCTGTGGATTCCATGCCCACATAAAGAGCCTGTGCCAGCAGAATTCTGTAAAGCACCGCTCCCAGAGATGCCGCTACCAGCCTCCTCATCAGGGTTTTGGTGCCGAAAACAACTTCTCCCAGAATTACCGATGCCAGTCCTATTACCATCATGCCCGTGCCGCTGTTTATATCGGCAAATGCCTGATTCTGCGCGAGCAGTCCTCCCGCCAGACCTACAAGTCCGTTAGAAAGAGCCAGTCCCAGAAGCTTCATATTATCGCAGGACACTCCGCAGGCCTTGACCATATCCTCATTGTCCCCCGTTGCTCTGAAGACAAAACCCAGTCTCGTCTCAAGGAACATGTAAAGCAGGGCTATTATTATGGCAAGTATAATCAGCCCCAGCACGATTCCCGCATACTTCGGAGACATCATCTGGTCGGCCAGTTTGTATACCGTAGTGCTCTTAGTAAGAGGAATATTCGGTGTCTTACCCATAATTCTTAAGTTTACAGAGTAAGTGGCCAGCATTACCAGAATGCCGGCCAGTATAGCCTGAATCTTAAGTTTAGTATGAAGCAGTCCCGTTACCAGGCCTGCCGCTGCCCCTCCAAGGGCTGCACCTATCAGCGCCAGGAAAGGATTACCTCCTCCTGAGCATATTACCGCCGAAATGGCCATGCCTGTAACTATGGAACCGTCCACAGTAAGGTCCGGCATGTTGAGGGTTCTGAAGGAGATAAAAACTCCCAAAGCCAGAACCGCGTATATCATTCCAAGCTCCAATGACCCGAGAAAGGCCGCAAATGTCATAATCATTCTTTCTTTTCTCCTAAACCTTTTACTCGCCGTGCCGCTGCCTTATTCACCCAGCACCTGTGCTCTGTCCAGAACAGCCTGCGGGAATTCAACTCCGATGGCATCAGCTGTATTCTGATTGATGTATACGCTCATGTCGCTCATCTTCTTTACCGGGATTCCTGCCGGATCTTCACCGCCGAGTACCTGTGCAACCATAGCTCCTGTCTCTTTGCCAAGCACTGTATAGTCGATTCCGTATGTTGCAAGACCGCCGTCAGCTACCATTGAGTCAGCACTTACGTAGAAAGGAATCTTCTGACCGTTGAAAACCTCTGTAGCCACTGCCATAGCTGATGCAACCGTATTGTCAATAGGTGAGTAAACCACATCAACCTTATCTGCCAGATACTGGGCCGCCTGCTGAACCTCGCTGCTGTTTGTCACTGCAGATTCCGCTACCTTAAATCCCTTAGCGTCTGCATATGCCTTAAGTCCTGCGATCACTGATGCTGAATTGTCTTCGCCGGAGCTGTAAAGAGCACCAATTGTCTTGAAGCCCGGTGTGATTTCTTCTGCCAGGTTCATGATCATCTCTGCTGATACTTCGTCGGAAGTTCCTGTCACATTGCCGCCCGGCTGCTCAAGACTGTCTACAAGACCTGCATCTACCGGGTCAGTTACTGCTGCAAAAACGATTGGAATCTCTGTCGTTTCGCTAAGCACAGCCTGTGCTGCCGGAGTTGCAATGGCTATTATAACGTCGCATCCGTTGGCCACAAAAGTCTGCGCAGCAGTCTTCATTATAGTCATATCGTTCTGTCCGTTCTGATAATCTATTACCATGTTTTCTCCATCCACATAGCCTGCATCGGCCAGACCTTCGATTATGCTCTCTCTTATGGTGTTAAGTGACGGATGCTCCATAAGCTGCAGGATTCCCACCTTCACGGATTCGTTTTCGGTTCCTCCGTCTGAACCGCAGCCTGCAAAGAGGCTCATAGCCATAACCAATACAAGTAATACTGTCAATACCTTCTTCATTTTCTTTTCTCCTTTTCTTTCTAAGAATTAAATATAAATGATTGAAGTGTCTCTGCTGTTTAATCCGGTTTCCCAACAAAAAAACCTGTCCTTCAACTCAAGGACAGGTAATACCTGCGGTGCCACCTTGTTTGACCCCTTCTCGCAGGAGCCCTCTCTGCAGAGTGCCAACACACTCCTTTCCCGTAACGCCGGAACCACGTCTCAGATACTCGCCTTGCGGCTTTCCCCTCGCCCTCAGGAGCCCATTATTCTAATCCTGCATCTGCCCGGCTTCCACCGCCCCGGGTTCGCTGTGAGACCGTAAACTAGTTTTACTTCTCCCTCAAAGGTTTATTTTTTTAAGTTGTGATGAGTTTACCACGGTTTTTGTGAATTGTCAATAGTTTTCTTTGAGTTTTTTGTTGTTTTTTATAATTTGTCACAATGCTACCTTCTTCATGCCCTCTGTAGGGCGCTGGGTTTTCCAGTGGTTTTCCAAACACCTCGTTTTGTTTTCTTTTTGAAAACCTTTCGCCTATTTTGGAAAACCTTGTTCACGATATCTTCCATTATATGTGCTAAATTTAATTATTTTACATAAAAAATAGAGATAACACCATTAAAATCTCCTTTTTTCTGCAGCAAAATCGCCTGATCCGTAAAATCGTTTTCCAAACACCTCGTTTTGTTTTCTTTTTGAAAACCTTTCGCCCATTTTAGAAAACCACCGCAAGTAAGAAATTTCCATCCATCAAAAACACTCTTTTTCATCTGCCATATACTATGATATAATCGAATTAACCAACCATCGTCTTAAAAAGGAGTTAATCATGAACAATATCGTCATCCGGCAGGCAGTGTATAGTGACATAGATAGAATATACGAAATTGAACAGACGGTCTTCCCTCCTCTCGAGGCGGCTTCTATGGAAAAGTTTGATTACAGGCTAAGAAAATATCCCGATTTTTCCTTTGTAGCAGAAATAGACGGAACTGTCCAGTCCTATCTGACCTGTATACCTGTAAACGTGGAATACATAGACGATGAGATGTATGAGGCTGCACCTTTTCCGGAAGGAGACACCCTTGCCATTTTGGCAGTTGGAACCAACCCTGAATTTCAGCGCCGCGGTATTGCCGGAGCACTCATCCGGGAAGGTCTTAGCAGATCCGTGAAACTCGGTATGCATCATGCTGTGCTTGCATGTAAAGAAGAAAAGTTTAATTTCTACAGTAACCTTGGTTTCCATGAGATTGGAAAGTCAAAATCAGAACACGGAAACGCCATATGGTATGATATGGCAATGGAATTAAAGAAGGAAGATAAATAATGAACACGCTTATTCCCTTTATCTGCCTTGCCTTCGGGGCAGCTATAAACTGGCGGGGCCTGCCCGCTACAATGCTGAAAGCCTTCGACATAGCCACAAATGCAGCACTGATTCTTCTAATGGCAGTCATCGGCCTCAATATCGGAACCAGTCCACAGGTAATGGGCAATCTTGGTGCAATCGGCCTTAACTGCCTTATCATCTCTCTTTCAGCAATTATAGGAAGTGTGATTTTAGTGCGCCTTGCAGAAGCCACAGTTATGCCTCTGGAAAAGATCCGTCTGCAGCTGGCCGAGGAAAACGCTCACACCGCAGAAGAACAATCCAAGACCGGATTCTCACCCCTTATCATCCTCATGCCCGCATGCATTATCATCGGGATTATAGCGGGGTATTTCTGGCTTCAGGATATGAGCAGGAGCCTTCTGGATACTGCACTGACAGTCTCACTGATATTCCTCTACACAGGAGTAGGCGTAAGTCTTGGAGAAAACAAAGAAGTATTTCAATACATAAAGCGTCTCGGGGCGCGGGTTTTATTCATGCCGGCAGCTATTTTTGCAGGCTGCATTATAGGGGGATTCATAAGCGGCCTGCTGCTGGGTCTTCCTCTCAGCTATTCCGTAATCTCGGCTTCAGGTATGGGTTACTACAGCCTGACAGGGGCCTTTATGACGGAAACCTTCGGTATTGAAGCGGGCACCTACGGTTTCATAGTCAATGTTTCAAGAGATGTTTTCACGGTGGCACTTCTGCCAATTCTCTCAAAAATAAGCAAAGGCAGCCCCATCGCTTCGGGAGCTGCCGGTTGTATGGATACTATGTTGGTGCCGGTTACCAGAGCGGTGGGCCCTGAGCTGGGCATGGTGGCACTTATCAGCGGGACTATTCTGACATTTGTAGTGCCTGTCTGGCTTCCCGTTATCGGTGCTATTCTGTAAAATATGGCGTAACAGGCATCCAGACCAGCAGTGAAGCCTTTGCTCCATCTTCAGATATGGAAAGTTCCAGGCTTCCTCCATATCTTTCAGCGATTTCTTTCATGCTTCTCAGACCGAAGCCGTGGCCTTGGGAAGCTTTTTTAGTTGTGGCAGGAAGATTGCCATTAACAAGATGAACTTCCCCGTCTGCCGGGTTTTCGATTCTTACAGCAAGTATCCCCTTTTCAGCCTTAATTACCCCATTAACATATCGGCTCCCCTCAGGACACTTCATGCAAGCCTCAATTGCGTTGTCCAGAGCATTTCCCAGCAGAGCGCATAAATCAACATCATCTACTCTCAGTTTCTCCGGCACAGAAACCCGTGCCTGAAACTCAATGCCGCCGTTTTTCGCCGCCAAGCGCTTAGCATTGAGCACGCTGTTTATCACACGGTTTTCGCAGAACATTACCTGTTCTGACATTGCGAAGCTACCCGTAATCTTCTCGATATATTCCTGCTGCCTGCTACCGGAGAGTCCCGAAATTGCCTGCAGATGGTTTGCCATATCGTGACGCAAGATTCTGATCTCCCGCTGCTGCTTTTCAAGGGTTTCATAGTATGAGCGATTCATCTCATACATACGCATTTTTTCCTCCATCTGTTCCTTCTGGGCAAGGACAGGAATAAACTGCATCAGCACAAACAAAGCTGCAGAAGCCAGAGCCAGCAGTAAAATATTCGACAGAACTGCCCCTGATATTGACAATTCAAAAGGTGACTGAAGCAGCACTATGGACAATACTATGCCCAGAGGCGTTACTGCAATCAGGGTTACCAGTTTCCATACAGAGTCGCTCAGGCGGTATTCCTTAGGCGATTTTTTCCTGCGCATGAGCAGCCAGAGTGCAATCCAGAAAGATAATCTGAGTATGGCTGATTCCAGCACGTTCACCCAGACGTACTGATCTATCAGAGTATTAAAGGCAAATCCCTCAGTGCAGATAACCATAGAAACAGCCAGTCTGTTCCATCGGCTCCCCCGGCAGCCCACAAAAACCGCAGCAAAGAATATGGCCAGCGTGGGCGGAAGATTTGCCAGGTCCCCCACGTACATCACCATATTGGGTACCAGCATGCACCCCAAAATGACGGCTGCCTTATATCTGAATTCATCCTTTATTTCTATTAAAAATCCCGTCACCAGATAGCAGAACCAGCCGGCCATGAGATAACATCCAAAGGTCATAATCCAGTACAGAATCCTCTCCATCATCGCTTCAATCCCCTATCATGTATTTTACCAGTGAACCGGTGGCCCGTTCCCGCAATGAACGGCTGACAGGAAGTACAATATCTCCTTCCAATGTCACACTTTCCCTGCCAATCTGCATCACCCTGCCGCCGTTTACCAGATATCTCTGATGTATGCGTACAAATCCCTTCCCCAGCAATTCTTCCATTTCGTCCAGCTTTTTATAGAAGGAAAGAATCCTGCCGCCAGTCAACACAATCTCTGCCTGCCTTCCGTGGCTTTGGCAAAACAGTATTTCCTCTTTATATATTCTGAAGGTTCCATCAGCGTTTTTGAGCAGAACCGCCCTGTCTGTCTCTTTGAGTCGCTTAACAGCCCGCCCCATGACCCTCATCACATCATCCAAAGAAGCCGGTTTTATCAGATAGTCAAGAGCATCCACCTTGTAACCCTCAAACACGAAATCTCTATATCCTGTAAGAAATACCAGCATTATGCTGCGGTCGAATTCTCTTACCCGGTGGGCCGCTTCTATGCCGCTGAGTTCCTTCATTTCCACGTCAAGAAAGATAAGGTCAAGCTCACCGCCATGTCTGGAAAGCCAGCTTACCATGCCCTCTCCCGAGCTGAACTCATAGACCACCTGAGCCTCACCCCGGTCAAACATCTCCGTTTTTTCCAGCTGCAGCCGCAGACTGTCTCTTGCCGCCGCCTCGTCATCGCAGATTCCCACACGAATCATAGTCTGATGCCCTCCTTCCTCTGATATCATTTTACCATAAATGTGGTCCTCCGTAAAACCCGCACACCTTTCTGACGCTGCCGATTCTTGCAAAAAACCGTCCAAACTTTACATTTTCCGCACACGAGCCGCATATCTTTACATAATACATGCATCAGATTACAGCACTCCACCTTCAGGCAATCTGAAATGCTATGATAATTCCATAATCATTTGGCAGACGGATCCTGATGCCGGCTGCCGGGAAAGGTGGTATTTTATGTTATATGTTAAAAATCTACACAAGTCCTACAAAGCAGGCAGCGCCGTCTTTGATGTCCTCAAAGGCGTTGACTTGTCAGTTTCTCAAGGAGAATTCACAGCAGTCATGGGCCCGTCAGGTTCAGGCAAATCCACTTTGCTGAACTGTATATCATGCTATATTCCATTTGAAGAAGGTGAAATAACACTGGGCGGTCAGAGACTTTCCGGCCTCTCGCCTGATGCCCTTGCCAGAGTTCGCAATGAAAAGCTGGGTTTCGTCTTTCAGGATTTCATGCTCCTTGACGGCCTGTCGGTCCGTGAAAACATTCTCCTTCCAAGGATAATTGCAGGAAGAGCGGACAGTTCAGCTGAGTCAGAAGCAGAAAAACTGGCTTCCATGTTCGGTATCTCCCACGTTATGAATAAGTACCCTGCGGAAATATCAGGAGGAGAAAGGCAGCGTACAGCAGTAGCCCGTGCTCTCATAAACAAGCCTCTCATGATTCTTGCAGACGAACCTACAGGTAATCTTGACTCGCGCTCAAGCCGTGCTGTCATAGATGCTTTTTTAGAGTCCCGCCGTCAGCTTAACGCCACTATTTTCATGGTTACCCACGACAGCTTTTCCGCATCCTTCTGTGACAAGGTAATTCTCCTTAAGGACGGCTGCGTCTGGAAAACCATTACCAGGCAACACGGTTCTGACAGTACGCAGGAGCGCAGTCTGTTTCAGGACAGGCTTCTTGCGGCCATCAAGGAGATGGGAGAGGACGGTGATGTGAGATGACACTATCCGCAATATTTACAAAACTCCGCACCCACAACCGCCAAAACTATCTGCTTTACCTGTTCTGCAATTTTATCTCTCTGCTGATGATAACGGCCTATAGCGCCATGATGTTTTCGCCTACGGTGATGAATATTCTGCCCGAAGGCGGTGACAGCCGCAAACAGCTTTTGGCTATCTTTTTCCTTGCCTGCGTAGGCTGTGTAGTATTTACCATTTATGCCGCCTCTCTGTTTTACAGGATGAAGTCAAAAGAAATCGGCACCATGATGCTGCTCGGAGCACCCCGCAAGGCCCTTTCCATATCACTATTAAAGGAAGTTTCGGCCATCAGTCTTGGCTCGTCCATTGCAGGTACAGTTCTGGGTCTTCCCTTTGCATGGCTCATCTGGCAGCTTTTTCGCCTGCTTATAGTAGACAGTCCCGAAATGCTTCTCAGCTTCGATTTGAAATGCTATATTGTGTCGGTGGTTTTTGCAGCGGTTTCCATTCTGGCAACTTTCCTGCTGGCACTGATTTATCTCAGGAAAACCAATATAATAGATGTGGTAAACACCCAGCACAGAAACGAACCTCTTCGCGGTATAAAAAAGTGGTTCGGACCTGTGGGTATTGCACTTATGCTTTTCGGCGCAATATTTGGGTATTACTCGGGCAGCATTTATATGAATGTTTTCAGTGCTTATCCGCCTGCCTGGGTTAATCTGGCCTACGCACCTGTTTTTATAGGTCTGTATATGTTTCTCTTAAATATGGTGGTAAATGGCTTTGGTCTTTCCCACAGGAAAAAATATAAAGGGATTATTTCCCGCAGCATGATGAAATTTCAGGGCCGCCAGACTGTAAACAACATGCTTGTAGTCACGGTGCTTATAGCCGGAGGTCTATTTGCTGCTTTCTATGCTCCTATGCTGGGGACCAGTGCTTCTATGAGCTACGATGCCATGGCCTTTGACTACGGCATTCACTACCCAATGGCTATGAAAGCATCTGTCCCCGACGAGGAAACAATTTCTGCAATGGCTAAGGATTCAGGTCTTGAGGGTATAAAAGATTATCGTCAGGCTGAAACGGCTATTCTGGCTGTATCAGGTCAGCGAGAAATTGAAGAAGAAAACGGAAAATTCTACTATGAGTATTTTCGCAGAAACGGCATGGAAAGATTTCTATCGGAAAGCTCTTATAATGCTCTCAGCGGAGCTTCCGTAGATGTTTCGCGGGGCAAATACGCAGCAATAAACCCGCCGAACCAAAAAGGTTCCTACATGCTTCCTACTGATGCAGACTATATAACCAACATGGTCACCGGTAAGGAACTGCCCATATCCTTCAGCGAATATGTGGCCGACTCAATGCTGGGAGACAGGGGGTATTATATTATTGACGATGAAGACTACCGGTATATAACGGAAGGTCTCACCGTAAAATGGATGGAGGAGACAGTTTTTTTCAATGCTGACGGCACTGACGGTACAGATGATGAAGATAGTTATGAATTTTCAAGAAAGTTTTTTGACACTTTCGTAGATGCCTTCGCAGGCTCTCCGGAAAGCAAAAGATATTTAATATATGACAATTACGATTTTGTTTCAGAAGCGGAGGCCGAGGCTTCAGGACATACCTATGAAGAGCTTCTGGCTGCTGAGTCAGAAGGTCTGTCCTATGAAAAAAGAGATTCCAACGATTTTCGTATGAACTGGATGTATATGCCACAGAGCCGCATCCTCGACAGTCAGGAATTTATGAAAACTATGGCGGTATTTCTGATGATATTTATCTTTATCGCACTGATTTGCCTTGCCGTATCTATGATAATATGCCATACCCGTTCGCTGACCATTGCCATCAATAACCGTTATGTTTTCGATGATCTCAGGCAGCTGGGGGCTTCTCTTGCTTTCCTTCTGAATGAAGTAAAAGGTCAGTGCTCCAAGGTATTCGCCGTTCCTGCTGTGGTGGGGGCTTCTGCAATGTATCTGCTCTACGCTCTCATAATGTATGCCAATGACGACCAGATATCGATGAACGAAATCATCGGCATGGGTACGTGCCTTGGCGCGGTACTTGCGGTGGGGCTGGTTATTTATCTGATTTATCGGCTGACCCTCAGGCAGATGTGCAGGATGCTGGATATCTGACTTCTCGTGGTTATTCACACAACAAATATGGCGTGCCTCTTTTTCTCACGAAGCACGCCATTACTCTATCTTATCTATGTACTTTTCCCTATTATGAAAGATTCCGAGTATAAAAACATTTTCATCATCAACCTTAAAAATCATTTTATACTGCATCTCCACCATAACAGCTTCTCTGTATCCCATTGAGCACAAATACCCATCATGGCTTATGGGAAACTGGAATGGATTATCTGAAAGTCGTTTATATATACCGTCCACACAGCTGAGTAAATGCACTGCTCCTTGTCTGCTTTTCAGACTATTCAGCAGATAAATAACAATATTATCAAGCTGTTCTTCAGCCCTCTCAGTTATTATCAAGCTATAGGCCATATTTATTCCTCAGGTCTTTCAATGACTCTGCAGCGTCTTTAGTCCTTCCTTCATAAATCTGCCTTTCTGATATTTCAAGTTCACGATACATATTCATTTTTTCGAGCATGTCCTCATAAACTTCCATACCCATGATAACCATGTCACCATACCCGTTCTTTGTCACATAAACCGGTTCAGCAACTCTGTGGCACATTTCGGAAATATCCGAGGTATTCTTTAAATCTTTAATAGGAATAATCTGCATCGGCTCTTACCTCCCATAATTATGATATAATTATATCATAATTATGGGAATAAATCAACGTTTTTCTCCCTATTAAACCCCCATATACTCTTCCAGAGTCAGGCCGTTTTCCATGATATACGTAGCTGCATCAACGCCCACATATCGCAGATGCCAAGGCTCGTAGGCATAGCCTGTGATATCTGTTTTTCCTTTTGGATAACGTATGATGAAACCGTACTCCTGGCAGTGCTCGTTTATCCACTGGCCGTCAGGATAGTCGGCAAAATCCTGAGTGAGCCCCCATCCCATGCTGGCCGAGGTCACATCTATGGCAAGGCCCGTATGATGCTCGCTTCTGCCCGGATATGCTGAGCGGATGTTAGCGGTTTCACGCCCTTTGTTCTTCACTGCATTTGTATAAAGGGTCTTCTGAGTTTCGTATGTGCGCATAGCCGAACAGAGCTTCAGTTCAAAGCCCTGAGCTGCCGCATCCTTATACAGCTTTTTATATGCTTCGTAGGCCTCTGATTTAAGTTCCATGTTTTTCCATGTACCGTACCTGTCGTCTATGGTAACAAGATCTTTAGGCTTATAGTTCTTTGATACTGCGTGATACTTGTTTACCACCACAAGCAGGTCACCGTCATCTGAGCTGCGTGTATCTACGGCATCCGGTATACCGCGGATGGATCTGTCATCACCTCTGGAAGGTGCATCCTCATCGTCAGGCTCATCAGCAGCGGGCTTTTCACCGCTGTCTGCCGGTTCATCGGTCACATCAGACGCATTTGACCCATCCGGATCTTCAGCATCAGCATCTGTAATATTATCATCATCGCTGGAAGCAGTCACAACATCTGCGCCGTCGCCTCCGCTCACTTCCGGCGGCACTGCCTGATGAGCTCCGCAGCCTCCGATTACCAGAACCGCACACACTATCAAAATTAAAATGAAACAAATCATAAATGTTCTTTTCCTCATATCCAAATCTTCTCCTTTAGTATATTCATTTTTTTAATTTAGTTGCGCTCAATAAGGCGTTGTAAAAATATAGCCTAATCGTTTATTTCTACAACATTGAACCCTTGGCGTCCATAGAACCTGACCCTGAAAGTCATGAATGTTGTATAGTTATCGGGTATCCATAAATTTTTACAACGGTCTATGAATTACCGTTGTAAAATTGGGCTCGGGCAAGAAATTTCTACAACATTACAGCCAAGTTACAGGTACAAGAAGCGCCAGTTGAGGTGTGATGTTGTAAAAATAGATGATTTCTTTATTATTCTACAACATTCGTCCATCAATACCCGTAGACATTCCTGTATTTCATCAGCAAAGGCACCGAAACCGCCGCTGACATAAGCTCCGCACACGGCAGAGTCCACCACACACCATCGATGCCCATTACTGCAGGCAGCAGAAGCAGTGCACCCACTTCAAACCCGAAGGTTCTCAAAAAAGAAATCAGCGCAGAAATTTTACCGTTGTTCAGTGCAGTAAAGAACCCGGAAGCAAAAATATTTATGCCGCACAGCAGAATGCTCAGTGCCAGTATTTTAAATCCGGAAATCATCAGTTCCGCCAGTTTCGGATCATGTGAAGCGAATATCATGGTCATAGGCCTGTTCATCACTTCAGCCAGCAGAAACATCACCACCGAAGCCACGACAACAACCCTGGCTGTCAGTCCGAAAATTTTCCTGATGCTTTCCCTGTTTCCCGCCCCGTAATTGTAGCTTACCACAGGGGCAATCCCCGAAGTGAAGCCGATAAAAATGGTCACAAACAGAAACTGAAGATAAAAAAGAGCGCTTATGGCCGCAACGCCTTTTTCTCCTGCAAAATGCATCATCTGAATATTGAACATGGCCGTAGTTACCGCGCTGGACAGGCTGCTGACCATCTCAGAAGTACCGTTTCCAAGGGCTCTGAACACATCTTTGCCCGGTCTTGACGGCCTTTCAAAATGCAGCAGACTCTTTTTATTAAAAAAAACAAACAGAGGCAGAATTCCGCCTACAAACATTCCTGCTCCCGATGCAAGGCCCGCACCGGTAAGTCCCATGTCCAGCACGCCTACCAATACCACATCAAGTATTACATTGAGCACGCCGCCTAAGACGGAAAGCCACAGCCCCATCCCCGGTCTGTCGGCGGTCACAAGGTAACTTTGAAAAAGTATCTGAAGTGTCCATACAGGTCCCACTGCCACCATAATATTTCCATACTCCACACAGTAAGGCAGCAGCTCCGCATCGGAACCAAGCTTCATGTAGATGCTTTCGTCCCACATAAAGAACAGGGCCATTATGATCATCACCATCGCCACATTGATAAGCACTGTGAGAGACATAAACCTGCTGGCCTCGGACCGTTTTCCCTCACCCAGCATCTTTCCTATCAGAGCGTTGCTGCCCGTGGCAAACATAAATGCCAGCGCCATGTTCACGTTGAGCACCGGATATACAATATTTATGGCAGACAGGCCCATGCTTCCCACAAAATTGGATACCACAATACCGTCCACCGTTGTGTACAGTGAAATAAAAACCATTCTCACCGTTGTAGGCACTGCGAAGGACAGCATATTGAAAGCGGTTATGGGCTTGTTGTAAATCAGATTTTTGTCCATCAAATTATTTCCTTTATATTGCTAAAATTATTATACCTACTTTCCTGTACATTATCAAGCACAGTGTTATAAATTGAAGTCTGCCGGCATATATTTGTCTTAACAAAGCTAAGGAGTGTGTGTCTTGCTATGAAGGACTATATTGAGGAAAGAGTTTTAGAGCTGGCCCGTTACATAATCGATACCAGATCAACGGTCAGAGCTGCCGCAAAAAAATTCCGCGTCAGCAAGTCTACAGTACATAAGGATGTTACGGAAAGGCTCCTCGAAATCAATCCGGGGCTGGCTTCCGAAGTAAAGGACGTTCTGGAAAACAACAAAGCGGAGCGCCACCTTCGCGGCGGGATGGCCACCAGAGAAAAATATCAGCATGCAAAAGAAAAATAACGGCCCGGCGGGTCGTTTTTTACTTGCTAAAGACCATATACAGAGACTATAATAAAGTTATAAAATATATGGTTCCGGCAGCATGATGAATTTGATTCCCGGAACGAGGAGGATGAAAAAGATGATTTATTTCAGAAGCGACTACAGCCTTGGCGCACACCCGAAGGTAATGCAGGCTCTTATGGATACAAATATGGAGCATACCGACGGCTATGCAGAGGACAGATTTTCCTACGAAACAGCCGATATGATCCGCGAGATGATAGGCAAGCCTGATGCTCACGTTCATTTCATGGTAGGCGGCACTCCGACCAATACCATCACTATCGCAGCAGCACTCAGACCTTACGAAGGAGTTATCTCACCTGCTACAGGCCATATCTATGTTCACGAAACCGGTTCTGTGGAAGCAAACGGCCACAGAGTTTTCGCCGCACTTACAGAGGACGGCAAGCTTACTCCTGAGGCAATAGAAAAGGTTCTCCTCCATCATGAGGACGAGCATACCGTAATTCCAAAAATGGCCTACATAACCCACCCGACTGAGAACGGCGGTGTTTACACCAAGGCCGAGCTTACAGCTCTCAGCCAATGCTGCAAAAAGCATGGTCTGTATCTTTACATGGATGGTGCACGTCTGGGAACCGCTCTCACATGGCCGAGCAACGACCTTTTCCTTAAGGACATTGCCAACCTGGTAGATGCTTTCTATATCGGCGGAACCAAGATCGGTGCACTTTTCGGCGAAGCCCTTATTATCATGAACGATAATATGAACGATCACTTCCGCTATATGGTAAAGCGTGCCTGCGCCCTTCTGGCAAAAGGCCGTCTCATTGCCATCCAGCTCAAAGCCCTCCTTGAAGGCGGTGAAGATTCCCTTTACTATGAACTTTCACGTCACGAAAACGAGCTTGCCATCAAGCTGGCAAAAGGTGTTGTGGAAAAAGGCTATGAGCTCTGGATTCCGCACCAGACCAACCAGGTTTTCGTAATCGTCGACAACGACAAGATTAAAGAGCTTGAGAAAGACTTCTTCTTCTATACCTGGTGTCCTTACGACGAAACACGCTCAGTAATCAGGCTGGTTATCGGATGGGGCTCTACCGAAGAAGACGTTGATGCTATTCTGGCAGCATTGTAAAGCTTTTGCGGCTTATTTACGCTGACTTTAGCTGACCAAATCAGCTGCGTCCCAAGCCGGCCCGTCGTTTTTCCACAAAAATCAGCAAAAAACCTCTGTTTGATGGGGGATTGTCCCTCAAAAACAGAGGTTTTCTTTACATTATTTTGCATTGGCACCTGAATTTAGTCAATCTATAGCCCTTTTCCTCCACTCAAATCAGCATTTTTCAATGTTTTTTGTGGAAAACTGATGCCAGTATTGACATCAATTATTCCCGTTTCGTTTTTATTTCCCCCACAACACTTCCGTTTGTTTTGGCATCAATATGAATTACAATATCAACTTCTGCTGCAGAGTCCGGCAGAACATTTATCGATTCTGCGCAGGGGGAATTGCTGTCCACACTATATGTGGTATCAGTTTCTCCATCCTTCAGAACATCAATCTGCATGGTTCCTTCCGTGCACGTTGCCTCCAGAAATATCTGATACTCTTTATCTCCCTCTATGGCGATAGCTTCTGTAACTTCATTGTATTTCTCCTCATAATCTTCGGGTAAAAAATGATACTCAAAGCTGCTGCCGGTTTCAAATTCTGCTGCTTCCTTGTTTCCACAGGCGCAAAGGCTGAAAATCATAAGCAGGCTCAAAACCATACTTAAGATTTTAAAGAATTTCTTACATTTCATCACTTACAATCCCCCCATCTTCGATTTGGATGATTCTTTTTGCATTGGATGCTACTTTTTCGTCATGGGTAATCAGAATTACTGTTTTACCCTGATGATTGAGTTCAGAAAACAGGTTGATAATCTCACGGCTGGTTTTGCTGTCTAAAGCTCCGGTAGGCTCATCTGCCAAAAGCACTTCTGCTCCGCTGGCAAGTGCTCTTGCTATGGCGACCCGCTGCTTCTGTCCGCCGGATATTCCGGTCACAATTTTAGAAGAAAGATCTGCCATACCAACCTGTTCCAACGCATTTTTCGCAATCCGGTGGCGCTCTTTACGGGAATATCCCTTTTTTAGTAATGGAATCTCAACATTTTCGTAAACTGTATATGTATCGATTAACGCAAAATGCTGAAACACAAATGCAATTTTCTTTCCCCGGATCCCGCATAGAAACGGTTCTCCCTTATTGGTTATGTCCTCACCATCTAAAAGGTATTTCCCGGTTGTAGGTGCATCCATGCATCCCAGTATATTCAGCAAAGTTGTCTTACCCGAACCGGATGTCCCCATAATTGCGATATACTCCCCCTTGTCAACGGATAGATTCACCTCATTTAGTGCTTCCGTCTTTATCGCTCCATTTTTGTATATCTTGCTTATTCCCATCAGTTCAATCATAGACATTATTTCGTTCCTCCTATCAGTTCAGACGGTGTGCATTTTTTGATTTTAGCAATTGGCAGAACCGATGATAAAACAGTAATCACCACTGCAATGATAATTATGGCTGATGTTCCGTATGTACAGTGTGCCAGCAGATATATTTCTCTGAACAAATTATCATCCTTATATAGAGACAGAAACTGAATAAGCCACGCCAAAGCCGCTGAACTGAATACGGTCATGCATATTTCACTCACAATACAGAGGGTCACATCTTTCATCTCATATCCATTTGCCAGCAATACACCGTACTGCTTTTTCTTCATAATGGTGTGGGATACAAAAGTTAAAACTATGGAGCATACAGCCATGGAGACAATAAATACAGCAAGTACAAACCTGTTGATTGCGAACTGCTTCATTTCGTTTGTATATTCTGCAAGCTCATTTTCCAAAGGAACAGCGGTTACCTGCAGTCCATAATCATCTGCAATTTCACTGATGGCAGAGGACATATCATCAATATCTGTATTTGTATCCAACAAAACATATGTATTATGCAGACAGGAAAGAGAGGACATTACATCCTGATTATCATATTCCGAAAAGGGAGCAAGAAACATTCCATCCATAGAAATCGTCGGGTAGCGAATAATGTCATCGCCGGAAACCCATTTGCTTCCTGCTGAAAAATAGCCAGCCACTTCATATTTTGTTTTGGAAAATGCATCTGTCAGCTGGTCGCCTTTGGATATCACATCAGAATAAATATCACTTACATAGACAGGCTCCGGGCCGTCTAAATCCGGATACTCGGAAACTCCAGTGTCAACCATAGAAAGCAGGGACTGATCAGCCTTGATCAGCCTTGATATTTCCGGGTGTCTGGTCCGGTTACTTTCAAGATATTGCTTGTTAAGGTCCTGATAATCACCATTGTTTTTCAATTCCTCAAACTCAATGCCTGTCACATCAAAACGTCCAATGCCATTTACCCCTTTTATATCACGGAGTGCTGTGCGAAAATTTGCCTCCGTTTCAATAAACTCCTGCGTTTCCTCGGAAGAATGGTATTGAAGTCTGAGAATATTCTTCATAGGATAATGCAATGTATCTATCAGAGCTTTCTCTTGGAACATGAAACCGCCGGAGTCTGTAACAGCAAATAAACAAACCAGCATGGAAACAGTTGTAATCAGGATAAGCGTTAATGTGTATAAAAATTTCTTTTTCATTTCTTTGAATGCAAGTATTAGAACCGGTTTCATTACCCGACTGCCTCCCTTGGCATAATCTGTATTATTCTTATAACAGGGACTACAAGCGATAATCCCAATGTTAAAAAAAGAATAACAACAGCGCCCGCCAATATGCTTATCGTTACAGGAAAAGTGAAATACTCAGGCATACTGATTCTGAGCAAAACAATCATAAATACAGAAATAATCATGCTGCAGAATAATATCTTAAGTAATTCGCCTGCGATAAACCCTATCATTCCCGACACACCCCATCCGAATGCCTTCCTGATTGCCAGATCACGTCTTTTATTTATAATCCAAAAGTTAGCAACTACCATGCAGTTGATGATAGAGAAGGAATATAAGTACATCATGAATGTAAATCCGGTGTCCTGCATTGTCTGTAACAAAGGAATATCCAATTCATTTGCAGCCTCCTGTATTTCTGCCAGACTTTCCTGCAGCAGACCCACACCAGCAATCATTGTTGTCATAGCAATGGCAAAGCCAGCCATCAATAACCACGCTGTCGGTGACATATTTCTATAAAATCGATTTGTTACTGTCAGCAATGTTACTCCACCTCAACCACAGTCTTTCCGAATTTCACCTTTTCAACCTGACTCAGGTCAACAGGCATTGACCACTGATACTTCATCTGCCATGAACCGTCTTCAAGCTGTACACCGCTTCCCCCTGTAATGCCTACCTCGCCGCCATCCTTAAAAATAAGTCTCGGCAGTTCTCCGTGAGCCTCGCTTTCTCCTTCAAAGAGATACTTTATTCCTACCATGTTGATCTGAATTTTGCTCACTCTGCACACGGTCTCCTCGCCGTTTTCAATAGTAAATACTGCATTCGCATCAGGAGCCGCCAATATTTCTCCGGATTCATTCACAGGCACTTCAAACCGGAAACTCCAGGTTCCCTCCTGCAGTACAGATTCCTTTGTGCTTGCTCCGATACCCTGCTTCTTTTCCACAAAATCAGACACTGACAGCATAAAGCGCATATTGCCGTCAAGTGCAATAGCTTCAGCTGATTCCGGACTTATTTCTCCTTCGAAAAGCATCTTTAAAGCAGAACCGCCTCTGGCAGTCTGAGTTATGCTGCTCCCGCACTGCGCAAGCTCTCTTCCGTCCTCGGATATAATTCTCAGGTCGCTATGTCTGCAGCTGTATCCGTTGTCCTCATCAAACTTCATTCCCTCTGCATTGACCATAAGCCAGTAGTATCCGTCACTATAGGCCACGGAATCCACTGTAACTGTCAGATGTCCAACAGTCTGGCTGATTCCTACAGGTATGGTCAGCCTCTCAACTATCTGCTGCTGTTCTACAGGCATTTCGCCGTCGTTATTATATCCCCATTCATCTGAGAACCAGCTTTTCAGGCCCCCTCCTGCTGTTACAGCCAACGCTGTGCCTGTGATAAGAACCACTGCCATGCAGACTGCTATAGCCATGGAAAACCTTCTTCTGCCATGGAAGCTTCTTTTTCTCTCCCCTTCTGCAGCAATGCTCAGAACTTTTTCTCTTGCCTCTGATCCCATCTTCACCTGTTCAAAGGCATCTCTATATGTGCTTCTGTATAAGCCGTCTTCCGCTTTTTCTCTCATATTCTTTATTTCGCTCATTTCATTTCCTCCTCTAATACCTCTCTGAGCTTTTCCCTGCCTCTGGCAAGTCTGGTCTGCAAAGTTGATTCTTTGCTTTCTGTAAGCTCCGCAATCTCCTTCACCGAATACCCCTCAAAGTAATACAGATACATGGGCACCCTGTACTTGGGCGGCAGTCCGGCAACCTTCTTTAAAAGACTTCTTTGAAGGCCGTCCGCCCCGGCTGCAATATTAAGCGCCTCCTCAAATGATGCCTCACGTTTTTTCCACGGCAGCCCGACAAGACGTTTTGACTCATTTACGGCTACGCGGATAAGCCAGCGCCTGGCATGCTCCTCACTTTCAAAATCCGGGTCTGACCGATAGAGTCTCAGCATCACATTCTGAACCACATCCTCTGCATCGGCCGCACTCCCCACAGCATTGAGGGCTATGCGATAGACCATATCCATATATCTTTCTGCCAGAGCAGTGAACCTGCTTTCATTCATCATTCCCCATTACCTCTGTTTCTTTTCTGAAAAGCTTTTCACAATTAATACCCTCTGAGGCCGTGAAATATCCCATAAAAAAACTCTGTTTGCAAGGAATTTTTTTCACCCGCAACAGAGTTTCTCTTAATGATTTTCTATAAATGTGGAAAACACCACCTGAGTTTCCGTCTTGCCGAAGCTCTGCAGCTTGCCCAGAAATACCTCCAGCATCACTGTGCTTGGAAAGGCGGCCTTGACAATCATGGAATAGGGCCCTGTTATATGGCTGCATTCCATGACGCATTCCTGATTACCTACAAATGTATAGAACTTCTTTATATCCTCAGGTTTAACAGTTATCATAATATATGCCTTGACCACGTATCCCAGCTTTTCGATATCAACTTCCGCATGGTAGCCCTTGATATATCCTTCCTTTTCAAGCTTTTCTATTCTTGCGGAAACGGCAGGCGTTGTAAGGAATACTTCTGCCGAAAGATCTTTCAGCGGAATTCTGGCATTTTCCTGTAGTTTTTTAAGTATTTCTTTATCTATTGTATCCAATGCTTTCATTACTAACTGACCTTCTTGTGTTACATGTTTAAATTGTCATTACATTCGCCAAATCAGGTACAGTATATCATATAACTTCAAAAAATGAAAGAAGCAGCATTCACGATGTTAAACTTAAATAAAGAGGCTTTTAATGATTTCCGGCATCCGCTGACATTCGTCAATTGTGTTCGATGCAACAGAAACCCTTATACCCTTGCTTAAAGGTACTGTAAAAAGATTCTTTTCCTGCAATTTCGCACAGATTTCATCCGGGTTATCACAAGGAATCGTGATAAAGAATCCGGAATCATAGGGTATGATATCCAGGCCTACTTCCTTTGCCCTTTCCACGAAGGCGGTTCCTCTCCTGCGGAGTTTAACAAGCCATCCCTCTCTTTCTTTTTTTACTTCCTCATAAAGCTCCGGATTTTCAAGAATGTTTGCGATTACCTTCATGGCAGCCCTGTTTCCATTGGACCAGGAGCCTCTGGACTGGACGCTTACAACATCTCTGAATTCATCAGCAATCTCCTTTGTAGGCGCCATACACATTATTGCTCCGCAGCGCATGCCGTACATTGTGTATCCCTTTGAAGCACTGAATGCAATCAGTGGCAAAATGTTTTCAGGAAGTCCGACTAATTTGTTCAGGAACCCTCTGTATTCATGGGCATCTCCTGAAAAATCCAGATAGGCAATATCCACCAGAACAGCAATTTTTTTATCCCTATACTTCTTGATTACAGAAAGCACATTGTCCCAGTCCGTATAAGTAAAGGTATATCCCGTCGGGTTATGAGCCGGGGTATTTATAATCACCACAGTCTCATCCTGCACTTTCAGAATCTTGTCCAGTTCAGCAGCAAAGCTGTTGTAATTTACATGTTTATTTTCATCGAACAGCTGATATGTGGCAACCTCTCTGCCGATTTCCTGCGCAACAATATTATATGGACTCCAGTGCCAGTCGGAAGTTAGAATTTTATCTCCGGGTTTTGTGTATGCGGAAACAGCATGTCTTATTGCTCCCGTTCCTCCGGGAGTATAGCAAGCTCTGATGTGACAGCCTTCCGGTACCCCGTCTATAAAAACTATGTTCTTTACCGCTTCGAGATATTCAGGAAGTCCGGTAATAGGTGCGTAAGGTGCACAATCCTCCGGCCCCAGCATCCTGATTGCTTTCATAACAGAATCCAGCACTACAATTTTTCCTTCATCATCAAGAAGAACGCCAATGGTAGAATCTATAACCTTCTCCTTTCCCAGCTCAGCCTTCCTCTCCTTGGCCTTCTGAGATACTCCGAACAATTTATCCGGAACACCGATACTTTTTCTTCCGTTTTCATTTGCAATAATCACTGTAATTTACCTCCTTTAAATCGGATACGCTTTGTTTGTATAATCAAATCTGTCAGGGTCGAGGCCTTCTTTTCTTGCCGCTCTGCGTTTAAAATACTCTGAAGCAACCTGAGGGAAAAGAGCATAACTTAGGATGTCCTCATCTTTTTCCTTGAAACCTCCAAGCTCTCTCTCCAGACTTTCAAGTTCAGGTTCGATTAAATCTGCCGGTCTTACCGTAACAGGTTTTTCATCTCCTATAGCCTTCTTCAGTACCTCTTCATTAAACGGCACGGCCGTTTTACCATACTCGCCTCTCAGGATTCCCTTGGTCTCCTTTGAAATAATCTTATATCTTTCTCCGCTGAGAACATTAAGTACTGCCTGGGTGCCCACTATCTGGGATGAAGGCGTTACAAGTGGAGGTTCTCCAAGGTCCTCCCTTACCCGCGGAATCTCTTTAAGGACTTCGTTGTATTTATCCATAGCCTTCTGTCCTTTAAGCTGAGAAACCAGGTTAGAAAGCATCCCTCCCGGTACCTGATACAGCAGACCTTCAAAATCTATGCTCATAACCTTTGGATCTATAATTTTCTCATTTAAAAATTTATCTCTGATGGCCTTGAAATGATCTGCGATTTCTGCTAGCTTTCTCTGGTCCAGACCTGTATCCTGCTCAGTGTCTCTAAAAGCTTCTACCATCACTTCTGTTGCCGGCTGACTGGTACCGAGTGCAAAAGGCGAAATTGCAGTATCTATTCCGTCACATCCCGCAGCTGCCGCCTCCATATACACAATAGGAGCAGTTCCGCATGTGCAGTGGCTGTGAAGCTGTATAGGGATCGAGACAGTCTCCTTAAGGGCAGTAACAAGACTTCGCGCTTCCTTAGGAAGCAGTATTCCTGCCATGTCTTTAATACAAATTGAATCTGCACCCATACTCTGCATATCATTGGCAAGCTTTTTCCAGTAATCAAGTGTATATGCTCTGCCTGTTGTATATGCCATTGCAAGCTGCACATGTCCGCCCTCTTTTTTAGCTGCATTGACCGCCGTTTCAAGATTTCTCAGATCATTCAGCGCATCAAATATTCTCATTATTTCAATACCGTTTGCAATTGATTTCTGAACAAAGTATTCAACAACATCATCGGCATAATGCCTGTATCCCAGCAGATTCTGTCCTCTCAGAAGCATTTGTAAAGGTGTTTTTTTAACTCTTTTCTTTATTTCTCTAAGCCGTTCCCACGGATCCTCGTCCAGAAATCTGAGGCATGCATCAAATGTTGCTCCGCCCCAGCATTCAAGGGAGTAATACCCTATTTCATCCATTTTTTCAAGGACAGGAATCATATCATCAGTGCTCATGCGGGTTGCGGCCAGTGATTGATGACCGTCTCTAAGCACGGTCTCGGTTATTCTAAGCTTTTTCATTGCGTTTCACCTCAACTTCTATATTCCGAAAATAGCCATAAATACGCCTGCTACCACTGCAGTACCTATTACACCTGCAACATTAGGCCCCATGGCGTGCATAAGAAGAAAGTTTGTCGGATCTGCCTCTGCGCCGACCTTCTGGGCCACGCGAGCTGCCATAGGAACTGCTGAAACTCCTGCCGATCCGATAAGCGGATTAATCTTTCCACCTGAAAGCTTGCACATGATCTTTCCAAAAATCACTCCTGCAGCTGTCCCGAAGCAGAATGCGGAAAATCCTATGATAACGATCTTGATTGTATCCCATTTAAGAAAAGCTTCCGCACTGGTAGTCGCACCTACTGAAGTTCCCAGCAGGATTACCACGATGTACATCAGTGCATTTGACGCTGTTTCGGTCAGCTGTCGAACAACTCCGCTTTCTCTGAAGAGATTTCCAAGCATCAGCATGCCTACAAGCGGTGTTGTAGACGGAAGCAGACCGCATACAAGAATCGTTACTATTATAGGGAAGAGAATTCTTTCCTTTTTAGAAACAGTTCTGAGCTGTTCCATCTTGATCTTTCTTTCCTCCTCAGTGGTCAGTGCCTTCATTATCGGAGGCTGTATGATAGGTACCAGTGACATATATGAATAGGCAGCAACCGCGATCGGTCCCATTATTTCTGTCTGTCCCAGCTTCATGGCCAGAAAAATTGATGTAGGGCCGTCAGCGCCGCCGATTATAGCGATTGCAGCGGCGGCCATATCATTGAATCCAAAACCCATGGCCAATATATATGCAGCAAATATTCCAAACTGTGCCGCTGCTCCAAGCAGGAAGCTCTTTGGATTAGCAATCAGCGGTCCGAAGTCCGTAAGTGCTCCCACTCCCAGAAAAATCAGGGACGGCAATATAGTCCACT
Source organism: Anaerovoracaceae bacterium (assembly GCA_051883095.1). Lineage (GTDB taxonomy): Bacteria > Bacillota > Clostridia > Peptostreptococcales > Anaerovoracaceae > SUG1106. Next base: position 19,030 of record JBJETB010000024.1, on the reverse strand, counting down.
CGTCCAGCATATAGAAGTAGTGCAGCAGACCGCCTTCTTCCATAATCGGAGGATATATATTTACAAGCAGCATTCCAAAAGAAATCGGCAAAAGCAGCAGAGGTTCATATTGCTTGGCGATAGCCAGGTACATGAATCCACATGCTACAGCAATCATCAGGAAGTTCCCTGCTGTAAGGGTTCCCAGGGCTGTCTGTCCTGCCAGATTTCCCAGAGTATCAAATATATAACTCATGACCAGCCTCACTTTCCCTTATTTCGGTTCAACCAGTGCGATTCTCTTTCCTGATTCAACATCGCTTCCTTCTGTCACAAGGACCCTTGTTACTGTTCCTTCTACCGGCGAAACAACCGGTATTTCCATTTTCATGGATTCCAGAATAACCACTGCCTCGCCCTTGGCCACCTTCTCGCCTTCCGCCTTAACTATCTTCCATATCTTCCCCGTTGCGCCGCACTCTACAGGAACGCCGGCAGCTTCCGCTCCTGATGCAGGTGCGTTCTTAGTTTCAGCATGAGGAACCGGGGCAGCGGCTGGCGCTATATTTGTCACAGTGGCTGAGGCTCCTTCTTTTTTTTCAACTTCTACTTCATATACTTTTCCGTTTACTTTGATTATGTATGTTTTCATTCACTTCACCTTTTTCTGATTTTTCTAGCAGTAAATACTGTCGCGGTCCGGGTCACACTCTCTTCCTCTTTTTCATCTTCTTCAAAGGCCTGCAATGCAGCGGCAATTACCGTAGCAATTTCGTCATCATCTGCCCTTTTTTCTTTTTTGTCAGGGATAAATCTCAATAAAGAAATCACACAGCTGATAAAAAGGAGCATCAGGAAAACTGTTCCCATTCCAAGACATGTATTCAGAGCAGCTTTAGAAAGTATTTCACCTAATCCCATCTTCCTACCTCCTGACATTTGCCAGGGTTTCAAATGCCCCTATGAGATATTTGCGGCTTTCTTCGGGCCTTATTATCTTGTCAGCATATCCGCACCTTGCCATGGCCTCTGCACTGCACTGATTTTCCTTATATTCGGCAGCTTTTTCTTCAAGTTCCTTCAGGCTCAGATTCGGGTATAAAATGTCAGCAGCATGCAAAGGATTTATTATCTGCACTGAAGCATCATCCCACATAAGAGTATAGTCCGTACCGCATCCCTTGCTGTTAAATACACTGTAATAGCTTCCGCATGCTTCTCCCGCAATCAGATTTACAATCATTACCTCTGAATTTGACAATGCCTTTATTATCATGTTAGCACTTGCAGGCTCATCAAACCCGCATCCACCTATCACATTCAGCAGCGGAATCTGAAATTTGGAGCATATGTTGATGAACTCGGCAGTCTTTATTGATGCTTCACGGCTTACAATCATACCGGCGTCTGCCGCAATTCCCCCTACTGTCCTTCCCGCCAGTGCAATGAAACCGGTCGAGATCTCTCTTTCACTTTCCTTGTTGATTTCTATGAATTTTCCGTCATCTGAAAGTTCTTTCAGCAGCTCAGAACCCTTTTCCTTTTTATCTGAAATCCAATTGCAGGCACGGTTTAAATCATCTTCGCTCTCAATCAAAGGCATGCTTCCTGATACACTTGCAGGAAGCATATTTATCAGACTGCGTATTTCCCCTGCGGTGTCTGCATTATTTCTGATCACTATATCTGAAAGAGCCGCCATAGTTTCCATACATCCGATGCATTCTCCACATACGGTCATTATCTGAAGAATCTTCCCGGATGCCTCCGCCTGAATTTTATACACATCTGCAAAAGCAGCAAGTGCTCCTGCTCCTTCTTCTATGCGGATACCTGCACAATCCAGGAAGCCTATTACCGGAGCTTTTGACCTGATTGCCATGGAATACAGCCTTGTCAGCTTTCCGGCCTGTGCCTCGCCAAAGCTGCCTCCTCTTTCATTTATATCCTGAGCAAATATATATACAAGACAGCCATCGATACTTCCATAACCGGTAATTACTCCAGCTGCTATTTTTTCGCCAATTTCCACAAAGCTGTCCGAATCAAGAACGCCTTGTATATGTTCAAGGGCTTCTTTGTTTCTTTCGCTGACTTCCGGCATATTTAGTCCCTCCTTCTGTTAATTTCGTCAACATTTTATTAGATAGGAAAAAGGTTGACAATAGATAACGGCACTTTACGAAGATATAGATTTTTTTAGGCCGCTTACTTAAAAAATCAAAAAAAAAGTGTACTTTCTCTTTATTTTTTTAGGTTGTATGCATTATACTCCAGCGGTGTTTTCAGGCACAAAAAACCGTGTAGTCGGCTGATATCAACTGCTACACGGTTCCTCAACACATATTTTTTTTAATTTCCCAGATTCCTGCCGCTGTTCTTATATTTCTTCATCACCTTTTCCAGATGCTCGTTGCGTCCAAGCTCTTCTTCCCTGACACGCTGCTCATAAGGTGTCAGGTTGTTCACATCCTTTATATGCTTTCTCACAGGTTTAGGCATGAAAGGCATATAAATAAGAGGTGACACCAGCAAACAATCTGCCAGTATCCAAGCGGCAATCAGAAGCACTGCTAACCCATTGGAAATATGTCCGTAAATCAGCATGGCAAAAATGCCCAGGAAACCCGCAAGGAAAACTATAGTGGTCAGGTAGAACTTTTCCACCTTCCTTATGGCTGCGCTGAGAGCTTCATCGAACCACTGTGTTTTAAGCTTCTTTACTATGTACTTGGCCCATCTGAACTGGATATTAGCCAGATAGATGCAGCATTTAAAATCATCAAAGGAAGGCTTTTCTGCCGGAATCTCCTCCGCAAACAGTTCCTTTCTCATATCTCCGTAAAAAATCTGAGCACGGATAATCACACCTTCTCCCATGACTGAATATGATGGCGCCTCACCCTCATTATATTCAAGAATAAGAAGCTGTCCCGTCGAAACCATATGAGTCTCTCCTCCGCAGGTCACAACTCCGTATCCCTCCTTACAGTAAAGTGCATGAGTAGCCAGGGGCATCTGAGTATCGAAAGTTGAAGCGAAATCTCTTTTCTCTGTCTCAGGATATATAAGGTCCAGATATCCTTCGTTTCCCTTTCTGACCATAAGGTTAAAATCGGTTATCTTGCCGAAACTCCTGGTCTTCCATGCTCCGTCAAAACGGTCCTGTTCCAGTTCCTTGAGACGTGCGACACGTTCTCCTTCATAGCTGAGAACCACTTCGCCCTCAAGCACCATCAGGACTCTGTCGTAATCCGGCAGCTTGGAAAAATCAGATTCATCCGTCTCCACAGTTGCCGAGCTGAGTCTCCAGACAAAATTTCTGTCCAGATATTTACTCTCCGCAGGGTAAATGGCAAGTTCTTTAGTCTGCCCGCCTGTCCACCGGCTTGTATTAAAATTTTCTTCCTTTAAAAGACAACTTTTCATTTTTTTCTTCCTGTTATTCATAAACTGTATTGAGCAAATCTTATATTTTTAGTATACCATATCCTGAGCCTTTGCGGTAAAAAACTTGTAATAACGTGGTTGATAATGTATAATAAACTTGGATATATTAACACATTCTTAACAAGAAGGAGGGCAACTTTATGTATAGAACCGATGGTTACCGCGTTCGCGGCAACGATGCCATGTATGAACTGGTACCTTATATCATGCCTTACCGCTATGATGCTTCCAACTCAGTTACTGTAGACATAGATCTGGACTTAATGCAGGATTATATAAAAAAATGCCGTAAGAAAGGCATAAACATGAGCCATATGAGCATTATTATCGCCGGAGCTCTGAGAATAGCTTCTCAGAATCCTTTCCTCAACCGGTTTGTAATGAACAGAAAAATCTATGCCCGCAATCACTTCTGCGTGTCCTTCGTGACGCTGCAGCCCGGAAAGACAAGCGATACGGTAAACAAACTTTACTTTAATCTGGATGATGATATTTTTACAGTAAACCAGAAGGTGCAGGAGGCCATAGAACGCACACAGCAGCCTACATCCCAGAATGCACTGGATAAACTGATGGCAAGCCTTGTGAGGATTCCTTTCCTGGTGGGCGCTGCGGTAGGTGTACTTAAATTTATCGACAAGTATTTCACTCTGCCGTTTTCCATTATAAACGCAAGCCCTTTCCACACAAGCCTGTTTATAACCAATCTGGCTTCAATAAGAACAAACGCAATCTACCATCATCTTTATGAATTCGGAACCACAGGAATTTTCATTTCCATGGGTCAGCCGGAAAAGAAGATTGCAAAAAACGGTGAAACTGTGGAAGAAACCAAAATTATGCCACTGGGCATTGTCACTGACGAGCGTATCGCCAATGGTCACTACTACGGCCGCTGCTTCAGAGAACTTAACAGATATTACAGGAATCCTGAACTTCTCGAGGTTCCGCCTGAACATGTCGTCAAGGACCCTGACGTAAAAAAGAGTAATCCTAAATTCATAGTTAAATAAAGTAAAATTTTATAGGTGATTCCAATGGAGAGAAGAGAACAAGCAATTTATTTACATAAACATGGTTTCAACTGTGCACAGTCTGTAGTCTGCGCTTTCTGCAACGTTATGGGAGCCGATCCTGTACAGGCATTCAGAATGGCTGAGGCTCTGGGTTACGGCATGGGTACAATGGGCACCTGCGGTGCCGTCAGCGGCATGGCCATGGTTACAGGCCTTAAAATCAGCGATGGCAACCTGGACCAGCCGTCCACAAAAAAGGAGTGTTACGAGATGATGCAGACTCTTACCAGAGAGTTTGCCGACAGAAACTGCTCCATAATATGCCGCGAGCTTAAAGGTGTGGATACAGGAACCCCACTGAAAAGCTGTGACGAATATATCGGTGATGCCGTGGAGCTTCTGGATAAATATCTTTTAGGACTGTAATGGGGTAAAAGGAGGATTTGAAATGACTAAAAAAGGAACTGATATAGTTGCATACATTACAATAGTAGGATGGGTTATCGCTCTTCTGTGCGGTACCCGTGATGAGTCAAAATTTCATCTTAACCAGTCTCTGGTACTCATCCTGGCCAATATCATATGGGGAGTTATAGGCAAAGTTCTTGCCTTTATACCTATTATCGGATGGCTCGCTATTCCTATCGGTTATCTGATTATTTTCGTATTATGGCTCATGGGTCTTGTATATGCTGTGCAGGGCCAGGAAAAGGCAGTACCTCTTATCGGAGGTCTGAGGATATTGAGCTAAAAATCTTTATATTGTGCAAAACTTGTGCAAAACCCGCAAGCTTTTCAAGCCTGCGGGTTTCCTTTTATTATAGCCATTGATTACAGCATCTTGTTCTGTACAGTGCCTTCCATCCATCTGGCCACATTGTCAAATACGATTTCGGCTCTTCTGTCTATAGATTCAACAGTAGCGAATCCTACATGGGGCGTACATACCACATTTTTGGCGTGAAGCAGCGGATAATCCTCAGGCAGCGGCGGTTCACCATCAAATACATCGATGCCTGCGCCTGCCAGCCTGCCTTCGTTGAGGGCCTCTGCAAGGGCAGCATTGTCCACAACAGGTCCGCGTGATGTATTTATGAGAATTGCGCTTTCCTTCATAAGCGCGATTTTTTCTCTGCTGAGAAGATTTCTGGTCTCATCTGTCAGAGGTGTATGAACAGTTACGATATCGCTCTCCTTCAGAAGCTCATCCAGATTCACATAACGTATTCCCTCTGCCTCGGCTTCTTCGTGCTTCGTTCTGCTGTAACCAAGCAGACTGCATCCAAATGCCTTAAACAGTTTTGCAGTGGCTCTGCCTATTCTGCCTGTGCCAATAACGCCCACAGTTCTTCCGTGAAGTTCGTGACCCACAAGTCCGTCTTTGGTTCCTCCATGTCTTATAACACCGTTGACTGCACTTATGTTTCTCAGACAGTCCATTGCCAGGCCGATGCTGAGCTCAGCCACGGCATCATCACAGTAGCCCGCAGCATTGGATATATTGATTCCCTTTGCCTGACATGCAGCTTTACCGATATGGTCTATACCCACAAAAGCAACGGATATGTACTTGAGATTATCACATTTTTCGATAACATCTGCGCTCAGCGGATGGTTTGCCATAATGATAACATCAGCATCTTTCACTCTCTCCAGCTGCTCTGATTCATCAGCGGCCAGAGTATAATAAGGCGTAAATTCATGACCTGCCTCCACAAAAGGCGCTGCCAGACTTTCAATTCTTTCTTTTGGAACTCCAAGTGGTTCCAGCAAAACAATTTTCATAACTATACCTCTTTCTAATCTCTTGTTTTGTAATAAAGCATGCAGTGGCAGTAGCCTTCGAATTCAGGATCCGCGATCTGATTTCTGAACTCCTGGCAGATGCATTTGTTTTCTTCGGTTTTCTCGAACCGGCACGGGCAATAGCCGTCCTTACGCTTAAGTCCTTCTTTGATACTTGCTACAAGTTCCTTGTCTTCGTTAAGTCTTACTGCCATATTTTCACTCCTTTTATTTATTATCACCTGTCCCGGCAAATATTCCCGTACGCTTCAGTCCTCTGTACATCAGCCACCCCAGAAGCCCACAGGAAATTATTTCTCCTGCACCGACGGTAGCCATGAAATACCAGTAGCTTCCTTCAAGTCCGTATACATATTGCAGTACCAGCGGTACTATGAGTGCATTGCTCACGATGGGAAACACAGGCCCCAGTACAGGCTTTCTGCGCCCTATATAATAGGTGCCCAGGGCCCCAAGCAGAGTTGCCATCGATCCGAAGACTATATCCCACAGCGCGCATCCCGTAAGCATATTGGCCAGCACGCAGCCTATGGCCAGTCCCGGCACCGCCGCCCAGGTAAAGAGCGGCAGTATGGTAAGCATCTCTGAAAGACGCACCTGGATGGCTCCGCTGGCAAGTCCCGCCAGATTGGCGACAAATGTCAGCACCACGTAGAGAGCGGCAATCAGCGCCGCCCAGGTCAGGTTAATTGTTTTCTTGTTCATTTTTCTGTCTCCTTTAGTTTTGTTTATAGTGAGGAAGGTCTCGAACTCACTTCGGTTTTCCGGAAGACCGGCTTCAGGCTTTTATATTCTTTATTTTTCCTGAGCCATCTTGCTTCTCAGAAACCTCCTCCTGTATTTCAGAACAGCATAGTTGCTGATTCTGTTAACATAAATGGGGTCAAAAATCCCTCCTGCGATACCGACCACAAACTGGCCCTGCAGGAACTTTGTGTATATCATCTCCTCTGAAAGTCCCCGGGAAGTAGCACGCATCTGCTCTTCCTTGTCTATGTTCCATCTTCCTATTTCGTCACCGTTTGATGCTATATAGTCGATGATATCGTTTAACTCACTGTTTTTTCTTATAAATTCATCCTCATCGCACATGGCGGCTTCTATAACCTTGAGAATAAAAATCTTTTCCTCGTCGCTTTCATATTCATACCCAAAACTCAGCGCCACTTCATATACGCTCTTCAGGACCATTGTGATAAAAAGAGGTATGTCTGGAATTCCGGCTCCTACCAGTCCCAGGCCGATACCCTCCACACTGGAAATCATCAGGTTTGCAGCCTTGGCTGACTTGGCCCTCCTGGTGAAGGTCCTTGCCGATTTCTTGTTGTTCATAAGTTCATGGGCATAGGTATCCACCTTAAAATCAGCTTCTTTTTTATCCTTGTTATATGTCTTTTCGATTATACCTGTACCCTTTTCAAAAATAAGCTGAAACCCTTTAAAAAACGCGGCATTGAGAGTTCCGCTCAGTTTCTCCGGTATGAAACGGTCCAGCTTTTTTACCAGAACAGATGTGGGACCTTCCTTTCTCCGGGCGATAAATTTCTCTTCCTTCCTGGCAAGGTCATGCCATTCCTGTTCCCACGGTGTCTTCTTCCTTGATGCTGCCATCTTTATCCCCCTTTCCCTGAAAATCTCATGCGTTATACGGTTTTATTATACCACTGTTTCACTTAAAAAACAAATTTGTTACATTTAATTCCCTCAAATCTGACATTTTTTTCACGGTAACATGGTTTATTATGAATCTGTAAAAAGGAGGTTAACAACAATGAACCAGACCCCAAATGTGCCGTTTTACAGGCACGAACTTAAGTATCAGCTTAACCCTGCCTTTATGAACGTTCTGCATCAGAGGCTTCAGTCTGTCATGCTGCGGGATCCCCACTCAGATGCAGACGGCAGCTACACTGTTACCAGCCTCTACTTCGACAACTGTTTCGACAAGGCTTTGAAGGAAAAGCAATATGGGCTCAATCGGCGTGAAAAATTCAGACTAAGGTATTACGGCCGTTCCACCGACAGAGTTATGCTGGAAAAGAAGCAGAAGCATAGCGGTCTTTGCCTGAAGTCATCTGCACTCATATGTTCCCCGGTATGCCGCAGCATTATGAACTGCGACTACCTGAATCTCACTCAGTATGATGAGCCTCTGGTCCGTGAACTGGGAATAAAAATGCAGACCCAGCTTCTGAGGCCTAAATCAGCGGTACGCTACAGGCGTGAGGCTTTTGTCTACGGGCCGGGAAATGTCAGGGTCACCCTTGACACTGAGCTGCTTTCCTGCTCGGAACCGGAATTATTTTTTTCAGAAAAGACGGCGGGCTGGATGCCTGTGCCGGGTGCGGTTCTGGAGGTCAAATACGACAGATACCTGCCCCAGATCATAGAGCAGCTTTTAGGCTGTGACATACCGCAGCTGCAGTCATTTTCCAAATACGCACGCTGCAGAGCAATTATTTAATGGAGGAAAACAATTATGACATTTAATGATATTTTTAAATCCAGCTTTTTAGAAAGCGTTTCCAGTTTTTCAGTTACAGATACGCTCCTGGGCCTTCTCTTTGCCCTCATCATCGGACTTTTTATTTTTCTCATTTACAGGAAAACCTGCGCGGGAATCATGTATTCTTCAAACTTTGCGCTTACTCTTATAGGACTCACACTTGTTACCACACTGGTTATAATGGCCGTAACCTCAAATGTCATCCTGTCCCTGGGAATGGTAGGTGCACTCTCCATCGTGAGATTCCGCGCAGCCATCAAAGAGCCTGTTGAAATTGTCTACCTTTTCTGGGCCATTGCAGCGGGTATAGTAGTAGGTGCGGGACTTATCCCTCTGGCTCTCATAGGCTCCGCTATTATAGGAGTTGTTCTCTACATCATGGCGAGTCGTAAAACTCACGAAAGCCCCTACATGCTGGTGCTTCGCCTCTCCGATGAGTCAGGTGAAGAAAAGGCTATGGCCCTTGTCCGTGAAAATGCAGCCAAAACCGTGGTGAAGGCCAAGACCGTAAGTCAGGCGGGCATAGAGGTCTCTGCAGAGGTAAGGCTTAAGGATCCTTCAACATCCTTCATAAACAGGCTCTGTGAAATTGACGGCGTTAATGATGCCACTCTGGTAAGCTACAGCGGAGAATATATGTCATAATGACAGAAAGTGAACAGCTATGATTGACAACAAGCACATAAACAAATTGGCAGCTGTGCTCATGATTCTCGCTGTCGTAGGGCTTTTTGCGTTTATGCTATGTTATGAGGGTTCATCCTCTGCTTCGGGAATGACAATGGACTACGAAAGTACTGTCTTTGACAGGTCAGCGGTGATTGATATCGACATTTCCATGTACGAGGCCCAGTGGGAAGACCTTCTGGCCAACGCCCTTTCCGAAGAGTACTACCCCTGCGACATAACCGTAAACGGCATGACATTCAAAAATGTCGGACTGAGAGCCAAGGGTAACACCAGCCTTTCCATGGTTGTTTCTTCTGATTCAGACAGATACAGCTTCAAGATAAGCTTCGACGAGTATATGTCCGGACAGAATCTGGACGGCCTGTCCTCGCTGATATTAAACAACTGCTACAGCGATGCCACTATGATGAAAGAAGCTGTCTGCTACGACATGTTCAGCTTCCTTGGTGCCGACGCCAGCCTGTATAACTACGCTAAAATCTCGGTTAACGGACAGTACTGGGGCGTTTATCTGGCTCTGGAGCCGGTGGACGAGGACTTTGCGGTAAGAAACTACGGCCTTGATCACGGTCAGCTTTATAAGCCTGACAGCGAAGGAATGGGCGGCCCGGGCAAAATGCGCGATTTTAATGTGGATTCAGAGGGTAATGCAGAGGCAAAAACACCTGGGCGAATCATGGCAGGTGAAATGCCGGACAAAGACAACATGGAAAAAAGCGATGCAGGCGGTCTTCGCGGAGGCAGCGGCTCAGACCTGAATTACATCGATGACAGCCTGGACAGCTATGAAGCCATCTGGGAAAACTCCATATTTAGATCTACTAATAAGGACCACAGCCGTGTGGTTACTGCACTCAGAAACATCTGTGCTGAAGATGTTTCCACCGAAACTCTTGAAAAATACATGGATGTGGATAATGTTCTGCGCTACATGGCAGTGCATACCTTCGTAGTGAATCTGGACAGCCTCAGCGGTAATATGGCTCATAACTACTATCTTTACGAGGATGACGGAAAGCTTAATATCATTCCATGGGACTATAATCTTGCCTTTGGCGGTTTCCAGTCGGGAGATGCCAGCGAGACTATAAACTTTCCTATCGATACTCCTTTTTCAAGCGGTATTTCCATGGAAGACAGACAGTTCTTCGCTGCCCTGCTTGAAAACGAAGAGTATCTTGCAAAGTATCACGAATACCTGAGAATGCTGGCAGAAGAATACGTTGGCGGTGGTCTGTTTGAGAAAACTGTAGGAAATATTCGTTCTTCCATCGATTCTCTGGTGGAGGATGATCCTACCGCCTTTTATACCTATGATGAATACACAGCAGCTGCAGATATGCTCATAGACACCGTAAAACTCCGTGCCGAAAGTGTTCTCGGTCAGCTTGACGGTACCGTACCATCCACTCGCGACGGTCAGACAACAAATCCTGACGCCCTTATCAATGCTTCTGATATTGATATTTCTGTTATGGGTTCCCAGGGCGGAGGAAACCGTGGAGGTTTCGGCGGCGGCGCAGGCGAAGTCCCTGAAATTCCTGGAGCTCCTGAAGCACCCGACAGCGTTATGCCTCCGGAGATTCCTGACGGCAATGCTCCGGGCGGTTTCCGTGGCGGCGGTGAAGGAGGCAAAATGCCCGGAGGGCAACGACCTGAGATGCCAGCCTAACCATCAAGGTTAATGTCGTATGAAAAACAATTTTCAAAGGATTCATACGACATTTACATATAATGGAACGAAAATATCCCCCCTTTTGCAGCAAAATGTCGTATGAAAATGCTTTTATCAACTTTTCATACGACATACCGCTACAATATTCCCGTAACCATCATTGTGGAAACGATCTCAGCCGCTTCGTGCTCGTTTTCTTCTTGGGATTTACCAATCTGCGCCCATTCTCTCAGGTTAGCAAGTGCTTTCTCGTTATTTCCTGTAATCATGGAAAGTGTTTCGCAGGTTTCGAAGATGCCACATTCACCGCAGGTTACGAAGCCCTTGCCCACGGCACATTTTCGGATTCCACACATACTCTCGCAAAACGGAGTCTTCAGTCCATCCACATTGCATCCGTCACAGTTTATCATTTCCCTTGTTATCTCTACTCCGTTGAGCTCGCTCCAAAGCTTTGCCACCTTATCGCGAAGTGCATCATCGTTATTCCTTGTTGCAGTCCTTGCATCACATTTGCTGCAGTCAAGTCCGCAGCAGGCTATAAGTTTACTCATCTTAAACCTCCTTTTCAGCTTTGTTTTAGAACTACTCCCATGTCTGAAAGCGTTTCCTTTGTCTTTTCAAAACGTAGTGGGTTCGCAATACCAATGCAACTAAGATTAATCAAAACGACATACCCCTTTTTAATTGCACCTTTGGCACTTACATTTATGCATGAATTCCCATCAACCCCTATAATTTCTATTTCGGTAATATTTCGAGAATTGAGGTATGAGACTAATTTTTCAGAGGAGAAGGCATCCGCCCGTGTTTTACAAAACACATTATCCGAAACAAGTAAAAGCCCCTCTGCCAATTCATCTGTGACAGGTCCACTGCGAAGCATTTTTGTATTCTTCACATAGATAATATCACATTCATCTTTTTGAGCTTCGAGTATTCTATCATTTATTCTTCTTAGTAAGCCGGGTTCATATTTGGAAATGTAAGGCTTCTGTATGTCTATCACCAATAACGCTTTCATCGTTCTCCTTTAACAGTTCTCTGCATAGATAAAACAGACGCATTACATCATCGATGTTTACGCTGATATCTTCCTCTAAGTTCAGCTTTTTGAAGGATATGACCTTCTGCTAATTTAAGAATATCTTCTTTCTTTGACTTTTCGTTAGCCTCTAATGTGCAATCAAGAGTATAAAGTGTAAACAAATACTCATGATTCCAGTTGAACGGAGGCTTAGGCCCACGATAACAGTGTTTTCCATAAGCGATTCCCTGTTCAATATGTATCGGATTTTCAACAACGCTTCCCTTGGCAATACCCCCTGGAATACATTCTGTAGGCGTAATATTCCAAGCTATCCAATGATTATATCCCGGTTCTAAAGGATGACCAAGATCATCTAAAGTAATAACCATGGTTTCTGCTTTAGCGTCAATTCCTTCTATATGAAATTCCGGAGATTTGTCTTCTCCAAATCCTGAATTATGATCAGGTATCCATCCTCCCTCAACGAAACAAGGTGTAGTAATCTTAAGCATTCAAATTTTCCTCCAACAAATCCCAATTTGATAATTCCATTATCATTTCGAATTATATCATGCCAGAGCATAAATCACAACGAAGATAACAATCACTTTGTTTTCGGGTACCCAAAGTTAATTGAGGTCTCAGTAAATTAGTGGCACTGCATAGATTTTATGCTTGCGGCAGGCCTATACTGCTTTTTATACATTTTTGTAATCTGAAACGCTGTAGACCGCATAAAAACATTAAAAAATTACACAGTAAAATCTTGAATCACCCTTGAATCACTTTTTATGGGCATGAGACCTATATAATAATGCCCAAATATGTTAATGTTTTGGATTCATTGGATTATATTACTGGAATCTTATATGTCTCGTGTAACACGACTGGTTTAATTTCAACGTTTGCGGGTTTGGCGTTACATTTTTGCATAAAACTCAATGCTGCATCAACCTGTTTTTTCTTTCCTCTGGTTCAGCTGTTTTCTTCGAAATAATGCAATTCATCACCGCCAGCACCAGCTGTGCCACCGTCAGAATCGCAAAAATCCAGCCAAGCTTCATTCGTCCGCGTAAAAAAAGGACGTAACTGGCTATTCCGAAGGCTATAGCTGCCACTATGCTGCATACGAGCACTATCTTACCTCTCTTTTCTATACTCATCTTCAATTACCTCCGTTCTCCAGTTGATTCACTTTTCTCTTTGAAAGATTGATTTTATGTCAGCCCTATATTCTCTCCGATATAAATGTATAGTTAATTCTTCCGCTGACGCCGCAAAGGCAAGAATGCATATTGCCCAGCTATATACGATGCCTGTTGATGCCACAAGAACATAGGGAAGCAGGAAAATTGCCGCTCCGGTCAGTTTATTCATCCAAGTGTGCAGCGAGGCAAATTGATGATACTTGACAGCAGCCGTAATATAGGCCGCCAGTCGCACAATAATAACAGCCGCCACGACATACCATATTACCACCGGCAGCAACTGCCATAAAACCGGTATAAGGCGGAACAAAACAATTCCGTAAAACAACAGGTCCGCTATACTGTCCAGCCTCGCTCCGAAATCGCTTGCCGTACCTGTTTTTCTCGCCAGCCATCCATCCAGTGCGTCTGTCAGGCCGGTTATGGTGTATACCGCAATGAACCGGGCAGAGCGCAAAGGGAGAAAAAGCAATAAAAGAGAGGCTACAATCCGCACGGAGGTTATGGTATCTGCTGTATTCCATTTATGTGCGTTGGTTATGTCTCTTTTCCTTCGTCCTACCTCTGTATTTTATATATGAATCCGCCCTTTTCCTGGAGCTGCAGCCCATAGCTATGTTCATAGTTTTCTGCAAAGTAGAAGTCAGCACAACGACCCTCAGGGCAATATACTATGCTCCACATGGTCTTTTCGCAGCTGCCATCTGTCTGCTGATAATTCATCTGTGCAACGGACTTCAGCATATCTCTGACATCCATTTCATCGGCAGGACCGGTGTATGCTGATAGGGTATCAAAACGTACATGAGATTGCTCCGAACCAACGCCCTGCTTTTTACAATCGGCAATATAATGGTTGGTGACCACCTTCGTCTCCGTGACAAGCATCTGGCCATCCACATACTCCACAACTACGCTCTTTCCGCTGGCATCTGCAATAGAGAAATGGTGTGCGGAACCGATGGAAGAATTCATATCGTACTGCCGGAGCAGTGCAATTGCTTCGTCCACATCTGCCGCTCTATCCAGTAAAAGGCGAATGGCAGTTGTAGTTGTCAGATCAGTCTTGTCGGTATTCTGATGTGTCTCCTCGTTGTCCCCAGCCATCAGATCAGCTACCATCAGGCCTTTTTCATTCATACCGTCCAGCGGAACATAAATGGCAGCCAGAGTCTGCATTCGTTCAATTATGGAACCGTCCGGCGCATATTCATCGCCAAATCCCAGAAAATCCAGACAACTGGTGGAAATGGATTCATAGCCGTCTTCTGGCCTGGTATGTACGATCATGGTTTGGCATTCTTCCCAGTCGTAGTTACGCCCAAAGAATGTTGTGCCGTGCTCATCCTGTGTACAAACAGTCGAGCAGCCAAACTCCCCAGTCTCCACATCGCTTTCAATCTTGTAGAAGCCATGTGACAAAAACGATACCAGATAATTTGCCAATTCACTGTCGCTTGCAGCACCGCCTTGAGCCAGGAAATCTTCAAAGCCGTAATCACCGTTGTACTCCATGGAATACAGGCCGTCCTCCAGCCTTTCGATGCTGTTTGCTGCTTTGACAGAAGTTCCGAACATTACCCATGCGCCAACGACTAAAGCAACCAGCAGTGCAGTTGATGTGCCGCAAATCCATTTTATAATTGTTTTCTTTTTATGATTCATAATCTGTGTCCTCCATGACACCGACGTCCACAGCGGCTGTCTGTGCTTTCCATATAGAGGTTTCGACCATATCGGTTTTTATAATTACCTCTTGGATATCTTCCTCTGTCGGGATTGTTATATCAAAGTCTCCTGTTTCAAAAAAGCCAAACAGGGCGCTGAATCTGAAACCCACATAGAGTTTGCCATCCCGTTCCTCGGAATAGTAACCGCAGAAGCCCTCAGGGAAAGAACCGGGATAGAATCCGGTTATATGTACGGCATTTCCAGTGACTTCCACAGAGTCAATGCCCGCACCCTGGCAGGCGCGGAAACCGCCCAGCCTCCATCCATATCGCCCGGCAAGAAAAATTGCTGTCAGGGTCACTACAACTGCCAGCAGTATAATCAGTATTCTTTTCAATGTTTTCATTTTTTCTCCTAATATGTGATCGGCGTGCGAAACAGCGCACTCAATATGCAGTCCGCTATAAGCACAAGCAGCAGTACCAGGCAGGATGTCCGGACCGTCTTCGGATTTAGCCTAACGATTACACTTCCCATAATGGGTTCTAACAGGTACAGGAACAGAATTCCCATAACTGCAAAGCTTACCCCACTGCGCAGGCAGATAATCCCGCTGATGTTCAAAAACAGTTCCCGATAGTCCCATAGGCGCACTCCAAAGAAATGTATCCCGGCAAAGCCTATTATGTACTCCACAATCCCCGCTACCAGGGCACAGAGCAGGAACAGTAAAGCAGGATGTTTTTTCAGCGGCTTCATAGCGAAGATTCCCAGGGCACCAATTCCATAGATGGGCAGCCACGGTCCGTACAGAAGTCCCCGGTTTCTCAGCAGTCCTTCCGTAATCCAATAGAAGATTTCCTCGTAAATCCAACCCACAATACATCCGGTCAAGAAGATCAGAAAGAGATAACACAGTCTATCTGTTCTTTGTTGATTACTTGCTTTCGTTGTAATGTCAATCATTTTGCAGCTCCTTCAATCCTGCTTCCACGGTCTTTTGCGTCCGTGCCAGCCTCTTTCCTCCCAGTAGGAATAATCCGGCTCCATAGGCGGAAAATGTTTGTGGGCAAAACGCATAAGGAAGAACCACCTCTTGCCGCGGCTGTTCATACCATGCCTGCCCGCATTTCTGCATATTGCCTCTGACAGCTTGTCAGTTTTTTTATGTATTTTATTAATAATCCCCTCTTGAATATCCCCGGGCGCGCCAGCCTGCACGGCCACACCGTATTTATATATCCTGGCGATACCCCACATTTCCAGACTGTCAGCCATATCCTTCACCGTGCTTTTCATACCGCCCCCTGCAGCGGTGGCAATGACAACCGCCTGCTTTTTGCACATTTCAGCCCTAGGCCTGTGAACAACCCACCATGTGCCGAAGTGGTCCAGAAAATTCATCATCTGGCCGGATGCATGGTATACGTATACAGGGCTTTCCAAAATCAGCAGATCTGCACTTAGAACCGCCTCTGCAACCGGCTCAAGCTTCGGGTAATGAGGACATTTCGTCAGATCATTCTTAAAACATGAATAACAGCCTCTGCATGGCTCGTCAAAATCTTCAGGCAGGAAAAATTCTTTTATTTCCGATTCTCCCTGTGCCTTATCCTTTACCTTTTCAGCCAGCTCATGTGCAATCATGTATGTGCTGCCTTTATGATTCTGTCCATGTATCAAAACTATTTTCATTTAAACACCCCCTCAGTTAATTTATGCTCATCCGAAAACTGCCTGATGTAAGCTTCTATTTTATCCATAATTTCCGGCTCTCTGCCAGGATCCCGGTCACACAGATGAATCATCATGGTGATAGGCGCGGTGTACTGAAAAGCAAGGAGTCCCGGATCCTCAGTTTCTAAAAGTCCTTTATCTGCCATTCCCGTAAATATTTCTGTGAAGCGCCCTTCGATGTTCGTTATGAAATACTTCGTAGCAAGGGCAGACATTCTTTCATCTCGGAATTGCTCCAGTGTAAGCAGCCTTCGTACACGCCTTACCGTTTCGTCATGGAGAGTGAAATCAATCTGACTCAGGGAAATTTGTCGGAACTCATCCCAATTTTCCGGAACAGCGGTGCCGGAAGCAGCCCTTGTGTGCTCTGAATAATATCTTTCTACATAATCAATCATCGCGTTCCATAGAGCTTCCTTGCTCTCATAATGTTTGTACAGTGCCGGTTTTGTTATCCCAAGTAATGAGGCGATATCACGCAGCAGCGCGCCGTCATATCCCTTCTGCGAAAAAACAACCAAAGCAGCATTTAATATTTCTTCTTTGCTGGTTTTCATTCTCCCACCTCGCCTTTTTAAAAGTTACCCTTGAGTCACTTTTTATTATAGTTACCTTCAGGTAACTTGTCAAGCAAAAATTATGCAGCCCCTTTCGAGGCTGCACTTTATTCCGTTATATTCATTCTTCATCCGGTTCGTATTCCAGTATATCTCCCGGCTGACACTGAAGCACTTCGCAGATTGCTGCCAGTGTGGAAAACCTTATGGCGCTGATTCTGCCGTTTTTCATCTTTGACAGATTGACATTGGCAACTCCCACTCTTTCCGACAGTTCATTTAAACTCATCTTTCTGTCTGCCATCACTCTGTCCAGCCTTAGAACGATGTGTCCCATTGTTTTACCTCCAGTTAAAGTGTTTCATCAGATTCCTGCTGCAGCTGTGCTCCGTATTTAAAAAGAGTACACAGGCATATTGTTACTACAAAAGCCACAATCGCACCGCCGTCCAGATAAAAGTTTATTCCTTCACTTGGCGTCAGAAGAGCTCGTGCCATAGCCTCAGCCACAGTTCCGATCAGAATCACAGGAATAAGTGAAAATCCAAAGGCATAAAGTCTTTTAACTGCAATATCCGTAAATGGCGTCTCACAACTTTCAAATTCTTTGAAAAGCCTTCTGAGCATAAACAGAGATACAGCTATAGCAGCAACATACACGATACCGCCGATAATCACCTTTATGATATTGTCTATTTCGTATACAAAATCATCTGTCTGCGCTTCTATGCTCTTCATGTTCCCCTCAGAGTGAATTACCGCTGTTGTATAATCTGCATTATTAATCGAGAGATCAATCCTCACCTGAGTATCCTCCGGCAGAATGCTTTCCATATCAGCCTCATCGGACAGATCCGGCATCTGTTCTGACTCATAAGACAGACCGTCCACTATGCTTCCTACAAGTGTTCCCATCAGTGATTCATCTACTTGAATATTCGCTTTTCCCGACACGCTTACGGAAATTGCATCGTCAGGAAGTTGAGACAGATAAACTGCTGCAACTGATGCTGTTATCCCTCCTATAAGAACAATTACCAATAAAACAGTTACAACGATCTTTCCAATCTTTCCGAAGCCGTTTACTTTCTTTTTGATTTCGTTTTGCATATTAACATCCCCTTTTTATGATTATGATAAATAATTTAACGTTTATCGTTAAACATAATATATCATACCCATTGGTTACTGTCAATAGCAATTTTATAATTTTTCCAACGGAAAAAGGAACTTTTCGAAATCCTTCACATAGTATCTGATGTTGGTTCTGCCTTTTTTGATGACAGTATGACCTTCGGCTTCCAGTTTCTCCTTCTGGGCTTCTACGCCTCCCGGATACTTTGGATTCAGTTTGCCGCCTGCCTTAAGAGTCCTCCAGTAAGGAGTAAAGGCGGAGCGAAGTACCTACGGTCTCCCCCATACTTTTCAATGCTCTTCTGATCCGTTACTGTCTGAAACTTCGGCATATCCTTGCTGTCCCTCAGCATAGCGTTAAAATCCTTCTTATCTTCATTAGACATATGAACATACCTCCTGCCGCAAGCATACTACATTTTATAAATACATGCAATGAGACAGTTTGAAAAACATTATTTTCATTTTTGCTGATTTTCTTTGCAAAAATACAAAAAAATGTCCCCAAAAGAAAATAAAAGTTAAAAGAAAAACTAACTGCAACATTTCTACTGTAATAATGCAGCAATAA
>JBJETB010000023.1:63635-73906 GCA_051883095.1 Anaerovoracaceae bacterium | reverse complement strand
CCGAACGGCATGCCCGGTGGTGTGAGAGGGGCTACATGTTAGCCCCTACTTGATTGCTCTAATAGATTCCGGCTTTTTTTGCATCTTCTATAAGCTCTGCACGGAAATCAGGATGTGCCAGGCTGATCATGGCATGAACTCTGTCCCGCATTGGAAGTGGCTTAAGATTTACGCATCCGTATTCAGTCGCTACATACTGAGTATCTGCTCTAGGAGTGGTAACTGCAGTATAAGGCTCAAAGTGAGAAACGATTCTGCTGGTTACCTTGCCTGTACGATGACTGACATTGACAGAAGGAATAGCGATAAAAGATTTGCCGCCTTTTGATCTTTGCGCGCCGCGTACAAAATCAAGCTGTCCTCCGCAGCCGCTGTACTGTATGCCATTCATATTATCAGAGACAACTTCTCCAAAAAGATTGATCTGAAGTGCGCTGTTGATCGATATCATGTTGTCATTCTGACTGATTATAAAAGGATCGTTTACAACAGGGAATGGCATGAAATGCATCTTTTCGTTATGATCCAGAAATTCGTACATATGCTTGCTCCCCAGAGCAAAAGAAGAAACCGTCATGCCGGGTTTGAAAGCCTTTCTTGCATTGGTCACATTTCCGTTCTCCACGAGATATACAAGGCTTTCTGTGAGCATTTCGGTGTGAATACCAAGGTCATTTTTATCTTTTAAACCATAGGCAACAGCATTGCCGATGTTTCCTATACCTATCTGAACGCAGGCGCCGTCAGGAATCTGCTCTATAAGAAATTTAGAAATCTGTTCTACTTCCGGTGTAGTCGGGAAAGGCGGAAGTTCCAGAATATCTTCATCATGATATATAATTTTATCAGCCTGAGTGATATGTATTTTATTATCTTCTCCTAAAACGTAAGGCATTTTGCTGTTAATCTGGAGAACAATACGGTCTGCTTTTTCCATGAGGTATTTTCCGCATGCTATGCTTGATGTTCCCAGGGACATATATCCTTCTTCGTCAGGGCTTGAAACTTCCAGAAATAGTACTGTCGGAGGGCATGTCTCCCTGCACCATATATCCACCTGGCTGAGGTGAACGCAGGTATAGTCAAGAATACCGCTTGGAAGTATACGACGGTCTTCCGCACCTAAAAATGATGTATATACATGGCATCTTTCCGGCTGATCAAAGAGAGGAGTCGGCTTCACAAAATTGGAACCGGTAATTGTAATATCAGTGATGTCCTCTCTTTCGCCTAAAGCATTAAGCAGAACAGTGCTTATACCAGAGAAAGAACCAACATTTACAACATCTCCGTTTTTAACAATTTTAACTGCTTCTTCAATGGTGGTTTCACGTGACCTGAATTCGTTGATTAATGATTCTTTCATATTGTATTTCTAGCCTCCTTGCTTCCATATGAACAAGTCTATTATAGCACAATTCAATGAGCGCATTCAATAAAAAATTTTATTATAATATTATCATTTCTTTACTATTGACATAAGAAAAAAATTATATTATAGTTTTCTCATACAAACGGTGAATATGTTCAATGAATTCGATAATAAAAAATTAAAATTAAATATAGAAAGAAGATGGTAATTTGAATAATAACGGAAAAAAGAGATGGATCTACCTTGCGATGGGTACAGTTATATTGCTGTTTTGCAGCCTGATATACGGATGGTCTCTTTTCTCACAATACTTCGGGGAACTGTATCCTGAATGGAGTCTTTCCCAGCTCTCAATGGCTTTCACTATTTCGATGATAGGTTTCTGCCTGGGAGGATTATTTGCAGGCATAATGTCAAAAAAGCATCAGGTGAGAACGATTCTGTGGATTTCAACAGCACTGATTTTTGTGGGATTTTTCGGAGTATCCAGAATGAATATTCAAAATCCGGGACTCAGCCTGGCAATGCTTTATGTTTGTTATGGCTGTTTTGCGGGATTCGGTGTTGGAATTGCATACAATGTGGTTATTTCGACAGTCAGCAAATGGTTCCCGGACAAAAGCGGTGCGGCTATAGGCACCATGATGATGGGATTCGGGTGCGGAGCCCTCATTCTTGGAAGCGGTCTGACTGTGCTTATCGTAAGATGCGGCCTTTTCCGCACTTATCTTATTCTCGGTGTTGGAATAGCAGCTATTCTCATAGCAGGTTCATTTCTGCTTAAAGCACCTGCTGATGAGGATGCTAGTGAAGATAAAATCATAGTAGCAGGGTCAGAAACAGATAAACCTGCAGGCTATGTGGTCAGGGATCCGGTTTTCTGGGTTTACATGCTCTGGGCTGTGATTGTAAATATCGCCGGAATGATCGTTATCGGCAACGCAGCATCAATTGCTGTGTCTGCCGGTGCTGCAGCAATAGTGGGAATGATAGTTTCAGTATGTAATGGTGCAGGACGCATTTTAGTCGGTGCATTATACGATAAGCTCGGACGGGTAAAAACAATGATACTTAGCGTGAGCACTCTTATAGCAGCAGGTGTGATACTTGTTTTAGGTGCATCTTTAAATATGATGGTACTGATCATTATGGGACTTGTGCTTATGGGACTTCAGTATGGAGGAAATCCTATTATTGCGTCATCATTTGTGAGAGGCCAGTATGGTGCGAAGTATTATTCATCAAACTTCGCCATAGTAAACTTCTGTGCAGTACCTGCCGCCATAATCGGACCGACAGTTGCCAGCATTATAGTTACAAAATCAGGAGGTGACTACATAGGTACATATTTTGTCATGATAGCGTGCGGAGTCATTTCCGTATTCGTTTTCCTTATTCTTAACAGGATGATTAATGCAAATGTTAATAAATAATTTTTAAAGGAGGATAAATCAATGAGTAAAGTTAAAGCGGTATTTTGCGGTACCGGAATGATCGGAGCTGGTCTTGCGGCAAATGCGATCTTAAATGACTTCGACGTTACACTTTACGACGTAGTAAACGAGGAGCAGATTCGCAAGAATATCAATACCGTAATGGATATCATGGTTGAAGCAGGAGCAGCAACAAGAGAAGAAGCAGAAATAAAACTCGGCAGAGTCAGAGTTTGCACGGATCTGGCAGAGGCTGTAAAAGATGCTGATTTTGTGCAGGAATGTGCTCCTGAAAATCTGGAATTAAAGAAAAAAATCTACAGACAGATTCAGGAAGCTGCAGGGAAAAAATGTATAATAGCAAGTTCTGCGTCCGGTCTGTTTCCAAGCAAGCTGATTGAAGACGCACTGTATCCTGAAAAGATAGTTGTCGGACATCCTTTTAACCCGTCATATCTGCTTCCTATGATAGAAATCTGTGGACCTCATGCTCCGCAGGAAACTATAGATGAAGCGAAAAAAATATATGAAGCAATGGGCAAGGTTGCTATCGTATGCCGCAAAGAGGTGAGGGGATATATAGCAAACAGAATCAACTGGGCGATTATGGATGCTGCAACTGACGGCGTAAGGGAAGGTCTTTGTACTGTAGAGGAAATGGATAAGGCAATCATGTTCGGACCTGGAATGAGAACAGCAGTGACAGGACAGCTTCTTACACTGAGCCTGGGAGTAGAGGGCGGATATAGGAATTATGCTCAGAAGTATGGTCTTGCACCGGATCCGGTGTATGCTGTAATGGCAGAAGGCATAGACGAAGAAATTGCTTCAAGAAATCCTGAGAAAGGTCAGGATGTGGCTTCTGTTGAAAAATGGAGAGATAAGATGTTCGTTGAGATTCTTAAGCTCCACGGGATGATCTAGAAAAAAACATAAAAATAGAAAATAAAATGCCTTAATATTGGCAGAGGAGGAAAAAATGAAAAAAGCACTTAAAAATGTAGTAGTAGTAGCATATGGACGTTCTGCAGTTGGTAAATCAGGCAAAAAAGGAGCACTCAGAAACAGTCATCCTGTTGAATACGGCGGACTGGTCCTCAAGGGAGTACTTGAAAGATGTCCTAAGTTAGATCCTGCAATGCTTGAAGATGTTATCGTCGGCTGTGCAATTCAGGAAGGACCACAGGGCTTCAACATGGCTCGTATGGTTGCTTCAAGAGCAGGAATTCCGCATAGTGTACCTGCAGTAACTGTAAACCGTTTCTGCTGTTCAGGACTTCAGACTATGGCTTTGGCAGCAGCAGAAATTGAAGCAGGACTTGCTGACTGTATAGCTGCCGGTGGTGTTGAGAGTATGTCAGCGATTCCTATGAGCAACATGCTTGACCATGAAGACCTTCTTGACGACTGGATTCTTGAAAACGACCCTGAATTATATATTTCCATGGGTCTCACAGCAGAAAACGTTGCAGCAAAGTATGGAATCACAAGAGAAGAGATGGAGCAGATGGCAGTAGACAGCCACAGAAAAGCTGCCGAAGCTCAGGAGGCGGGAAGACTTGCACCATCCATCATTCCTGTTCCGGGAGTAGACGTTGAAGGAAATCCTATCGTTTTCGATAAAGACCAGGGTATCAGAAAAGGAACTACAATGGAATCCCTTGCACAGCTTAAGCCTTGCTTCAAGGAAGACGGAGTAGTAACAGCAGCAATTTCATCACAGACAAGTGACGGTGCAGGATTTGCAGTTCTTATGGCTGATGATAAGGCAAAAGAACTGGGAATCAAGCCTATCGCTCGTTTCCTCGGCTATGCAATCGCAGGATGTGAGCCGGAACTTATGGGTATGGGACCTGCTTATGCCGTTCCAAAGGTAATGGAACTTACAGGCCTTACAGTGGATGATATGGATGTTATCGAAATCAATGAAGCGTTTGCATCACAGGCAATCGCATGCATCCGCGAGCTTAAGATGGACTATTCAAAGGTTAATCCGAACGGCGGAGCTATGGCTCTTGGCCATCCTCTTGGAGCAACAGGCGGTGTTCTTACCTCAAAAGCCCTTGATGAACTCGAAAGAATAGACGGAAAATATGCACTCATCACCATGTGCGTCGGCGGTGGTATGGGAGCAGCAGGAATTTTCGAGCGTATAAAGTAGCATAAGCGAAAAACTGAGAGGTTAAAAAATGATTAAAAGCTTTAAGGAATTAATTGAGCATGCTCAGAAAATGAAAGACAAAACTCGCATTGCCGTGGCTTTTGCTCATGATTATCATACTCTGGAAGCTATTTCTGAAGCAAGAAAATGTGGTATAGCAGAAGCATATCTGATCGGAAATAAGGAGAAGACCCTTGATATTCTGAAGGAACTGTCAGAGGATCCTGAGAATTACACTATTATTGAGTGTAATGATGTCAACGAATCTGTTGCTGTTGCAGCACGTCTTGTCAATGAGGGAAAAGCCGGTGCAATCATGAAGGGAAAGATGCAGACCGGAGAGATAATGCACGGAGTTCTTAACAGAGACAACGGCCTTCGTACAGACAGAAGCCTTTCGGTTACAGGCCTTTTTGAGACGCCGGGCTATCACAAGATGTTCGCAATTACCGATGTAGCTATTACTCCGCATCCTGATCTGGCTGCCAAGAAGGCTATACTTCTCAATGCGCTGGATCTGCTTCATGCACTGGGACTTGAGGAACCGAAGGTTGCCGCAATTGCCGCAGCAGAAACTGTGAGTCCTAAACTGCAGGAAACAGTTGATGCTGATAAACTTAAGCAGATGTACCTCAGCGGAGAAATCACAGGATGCGTTGTGGAAGGTCCTATCTCACTGGATCTGGCTACAGAAAAAGAGGCCGTGGAAGTAAAAGGATATGTAAGTCCTGTTGCGGCTGATGCTGATCTGTTCCTTATGCCAGATCTGGTAAGCGGAAATGTATTTGCAAAATGCGTTACAGGTATGGCTGGGGGAAGGACAGGAGGAATTGTTCTTGGAGCAAAGGTTCCTGTAATTCTGGTTTCCAGAGCGGCAAGAGCAGAAGAAAAGCTCAATGCGATTGCTCTTGCAACAGTTGCCGCACCTTATTTTGCTGAGCTGAACAAATAGAAAGAAAAAGAAGATGTATTAGTAACGGGCTGCGGCACATGGTTTTTGTGCTGCAGCTTTTTGCTTGATATGACGATAAAAAAATAAAATCGGTATTGACTTTTTTTGAGATGGCTGTATACTATAAGTGAACAAATTCACCGAATTAATTTAACGAATCTGTTTAACGAATTCAGTTGACGAAACTTATTCAGGACGTTAAATGTCGATGTGAAAGATTAACAGTCTATAACTATTGATTTCATCGGAGAACATCAATAGTAAAAAAGAAATAAACGTACTCAAAAATGAGAAAGGAGCACATCATGGAATTAAAGGACAAAACTATTATAACCGTAGCACCTACAGGAACTCTGTCACCTAAGGCAGTTAACCCTAATGTACCGATTACACCAAAGGAAATCGCAGAAGATGTATATCGCTGCTATAAGGCAGGAGCAGCTATCGCACACCTTCATATGAGAGATGACAATGACCGCGGAACAATGGACAAGGAAAGATTCAAGGAAACTGTTGACCGTATTCGTGACAAATGTGATATTATCATCAACTGCACAACTTCAGGCGAACCTGGCGCATCATATGAAAAGAGAATGGAACATCTTGCATACGTAAAGCCTGATATGGCTACTTTTGATGCAGGATCATTCAACTGGATTCCATTAAATATCTTCGACAACAGCCTTGAATTCCTCATGAGATTAGGAAAGGAAATGAAGGCGAACAACATTAAGCCTGAATTCGAAATTTTCTATGAAGGCATGTTTGACGATGTATTACACTGCTACAAGCAGGGAGTGATTGAACCTCCGTTCCATTTCCAGTTTGTACTTGGTGTAAATGGTGCAGATCAGGCAACAGTTGCAAACCTTGACAGACTCGTTAAGGAAATGAAAGAAAGAATGCCTGAGGGCTCAACATGGTCAGCATTCGGTATTTCAAAACAGAACATTCCTATCCTTGAGACTGCACTTGCTCTTGACGGTAATATCAGAGTCGGACTTGAAGATACAGGATTCTTCAGCAAGGGAGTACCTGCAGACAACCTGTCTCTCGTAGAACGTGCCGTTAAGTTCGTTGAGCTTAATAATAAGAAGCCTGCTACAGTTGCGGAAGCAAGGGCAATATTAAGCCTTGATAAATAATTATGACTATGAAAAAACAGGAAAAGAATTTTAAGATACTTGCTGTAAATCCGGGTTCAACATCTACAAAGGTTGCACTTTTTGAAGGTGAAAAGAAAATCTTTTCGGAGAATGTTTCTCACGATGCCTCTAAACTGGCGGAGTTTCCCAATGTTTCAAGCCAGCTCGAATATAGGATTGAAACCATTGATGAGATAATCACAAAGAATAATGTTGATTTAGACGGGCTTGATGCATGTGTAGGAAGAGGCGGAGGACTGCCTGCCATTGCGGGAGGCACATATGAAGTAAATGATCTTCTTCTCCACCATGCCACGATTGGAATCAACGGTACAACTCATCCTGCACAGCTTGGAGTTCAGATTGCGAGAGCTTATGCTGAGAAATACGGATGCAAAGCTTTTACAGTTAATCCGCCGGATGTGGATGAGTTTCAGCCTGTTGCCAGAGTCACAGGGATCAAGGGAATTAGGAGACAGAGCCATCTGCATGCTCTGAACTTAAAGGAAACAGCTATTCGCCATGCTAAACTTATGGGTAAAAAGTATGAAGACCTGAATTTCATTGTATGTCATATAGGCGGCGGCGTTTCCGTATCAGCTCACAGAAAAGGACTGATGATTGATGGTAACGACATCATTCGCGGGGAAGGACCCATGGCACCTACCAGATGCGGCTCTATACCTGTTTCCGATATGATTGACATCTGTTTCTCAGGCAAGACAAAGGCAGAGGTAAAACAGCTGTGCCAGAAAGAAGGCGGATTCGTAAGCTATTTCGGAACGTCGGATGCCAGAGAAGTTTCTGAAATGGCAGAAAACGGAAATGAGGAAGCGAAGCTGGTTTTTGATGCCATGATTTATCAGATATGCAAGACAATCGGAGAAATGGCTGCAGTATTAAAAGGCGAGGTTGACGGAATTCTTCTCGGCGGAGGAATAGTATACAGCAAGTATGTGGTTGAAAAAATCACAGAAAACTGCAGTTTTATAGCCCCTGTTACAGCATATCCGGGGGAATTCGAAATGGAAGCTTTGGCTCAAGGCGTAGTTCGTGTTCTCAGCGGTGAAGAAGAAGCAAAAGAGTATAAGTAATGCAGGAGAATAAATAAATGGATATTAAACTTCCGGATTACAGAATGGATGGAAAAACTGTAATCGTAACCGGAGCTGCTCGCGGCATCGGCAAGGCAATTGCAAGGACCATGGCAGGTTTCGGCGCTTCTGTTGTTATCGCTGACCTTAAAAAAGATGAATGCGAAAAAGCAGCAGCAGAAATTATTGCAGATGGAGGCACAGCTATAGGTGTAGCAGTAGACGTTACGAATTCTGAATCCAGGTGTGAACTCATTCGGGCTGCTGTGGACCGGTTTGGAAGGCTTGACGTGCTTGTTAACAATGCAGGCATAGGAGGCAAGCCGATAAAACTGATCGACATGGATGAGTCATACTACGATCGTTTTATGGACGTGGATCTGAAGGCCGTATATTTTATGAGTCAGGCTGCTGCTATTCAGATGAAAGAGCAGGGCTGCGAAGAAGGGACCCATCCTTATCGTATAATAAATCTTTCATCTGCAGCAGCAATTAAGAGTCCGATTGGAGATACTGTGTATGGTTCAGCAAAAGCGGCAGTGGCACATCTGACCAGAATAATGGCTAATGAGCTGGCACGTTTTGGAATAACATGCAATTCAGTTGCTCCGGGATACGTTCTGACGGATATGACAAAGGACGTTATGAAGGATGAAAAGAATGTGGCTGCAGTGACTAGGATGATTTCTCTCAGGCGATATGCTATGCCGGAAGATATTGCTGCTGTAGTCAATTTTCTGGCATCTCCTGCGGGAGGATATCTTACAGGAGTCCTTCTTCCGATAGATGGAGGAATGACCATTAGTTAAAGCAAATTATATACATGGAGGATAAATAAATGGCAGTTGGAACATTTGAAGAATATAAACAGAGAATGCTCAAAATGAAAGCCAACGTATATTTAGACGGTAAATGCGTTGACAGATCCAACGGAAAAGAAGGCGAAGAACGTGATTTTGCCGATTGGATGAGAGGCGGAGTTTATGTTATGAAGCAGTGCTATGACACTGCAAACGATCCTGAATACAGGGATGTATGCGTAGTTGTTGATCCTGATGGTTCAGAGCATGACAGAGCAACTCACATCAACCAGTCAGTAGATGACCTTTTAAAGAAACAGCTTATGACAAGACTTATCTGCCACAGGGTTGGCGGATGCATGCAGAGATGCATGGGTACAGATGCACTAAACGCTCTGTATTCTGTAACTTATGACTGTGATGAGGCTTGCGGAACTGAATATCACCAGAGACTCCTCAAGTACATCAAGTACTGTCAGGAAAAAGACCTTATCTGCAACTGTGCACAGACAGACGTAAAGGGATCAAGAAACAGCAAATATAAGAGAGCTCATCAGCAGCCGGATCCTGACCAGTTCCTGCACGTTGTAGAAACAGATGTTGATGGTATCGGACTTGACGGCAAACCATGCAAGGGAATCATTGTACGCGGTGCTAAGATATGTAATTCAATCGCACCTTATGCTGATGAAATCATTGCAACTCCGACCAAATTCATGGGTCCTGGAGATGAAGACTATGCAGTATCATTTGCACTTCCTGCAGACTGGGACGGTATTAAAATTATGGCCCTTCCGGGACTTCATCACAAGAGAACTCATTTGGATGCACCATATGCAAAGATTGGTGACGTTGAGTCAATGACAATATTTGATGATGTATTCGTTCCAAATGAAAGAGTATTCATGAACGGACGTGACGGAAAAGATGTATGCATGTATGCTGGCTATCTTGCACTTATGTTTGCACACTATCACCGCCATTCATATACAGGATGCAAGACTGCCGTTTCAGAAGTAATCGCATCTCAGGCAGCACTGGTTGCAGAGGTGAACGACATCGCCAAGGAACCGCATGTAAGAGAAAAACTCTGCGATATCATCCAGACAGCAGAACTTGTTTTCGCAGCAGGTCAGTGCTCCGCTTACAGATCACAGAAGTTCCCTTCAGGACAGCAGGTTCCTGATGAAATTCTCACAAATGCAGGCAGAAGAATTGCAGGACATAACATTTACCATGAATACGAAGTTCTTGCTGATCTGACAGGCGGTATCTGTGCATCACTTCCTACAGAGGAGTCTTTCTTTGC
Organism: Anaerovoracaceae bacterium; assembly: GCA_051883095.1. Lineage (GTDB taxonomy): Bacteria > Bacillota > Clostridia > Peptostreptococcales > Anaerovoracaceae > SUG1106. The sequence goes on along the minus strand of JBJETB010000023.1, from coordinate 63,640 downwards.
ACCGG
>JBJETB010000023.1:22282-63535 GCA_051883095.1 Anaerovoracaceae bacterium | reverse complement strand
TCTGCAACAAGTATATCGTTCGTAATCCTGCATGGAGTGCAGAGGATACACACCGCGTTATGAGAATGATGGAAAACAGGCTTTGCGACCCGTTTGACGGTGCCCAGGCCGTAGCCGGCGTACACGGTGGCGGTTCACCTCTGATGGAAACAATCACTATGATGTCCCGTTATCCGTTAGAAGACTTAAAGGAAATCGCAAAATACCTGGCCGGAATTCCTGGTCATGAAAAATGTCCGAGATATGAGCGCGGATATCAGTCACCAAGGGCTATGCTTGACAAATTTAATACTTATAAAGAAAAAGATACGAGGAAATAAAAATGGCAATAGGAACATATGAACAATATAAAGCCAGATTGCTTGCCATGAAACCCAATGTATATCTGAACGGAAAATGTGTAGACCGTTCCAATGGCAAGGAAGGCGAAGAGAGAGATATCGCAGAATGGTTAAGAGGCGGCTGCTACGTTATGCAGCAGTGCTATGAAACAGCAAACGATCCTGAGTATGCAGATGTGTGCGTAGTTACAGATCCTGACGGTTCAGTACATAACAGAGCTACACATATCAATCAGTCTGTGGATGACCTTTTGAAGAAGCAGCTTATGACAAGACTTATCTGCCACAGAGTAGGCGGATGCATGCAGAGATGCATGGGTACAGATGCTCTCAATGCTCTGTATTCTGTAACTTATGACTGTGATGAGGCTTGCGGGACCGAATATCATCAGAGACTCCTCAAGTATATCAAGTACTGCCAGGATAATGATCTGGTTTGCAACTGTGCACAGACAGATGTAAAGGGTTCCAGAAACAAAAAATATAAGAGAGCTCATCAGCAGCCGGACCCTGACCAGTTCGTGCATATTATAAAAACAGATGTTGATGGTATAGGCCTTGACGGCAAACCGTGCAAAGGTGTTATCGTTCGTGGAGCAAAGATATGCAATTCCAATGCATCATATGTTGATGAAATAATTGTAACACCTACCAAATTCATGGATGCTGAAGACGCAGAATATGCAGTTGCATTTGCTCTTCCTGCAGACTGGGACGGTATCAAGCTTATGGTTCTGCCTGGACTTCATCATGAGAGAAAACACCTCGATGCACCATTCGCAAAGATAGGTGATGTTGAGTCCCTTACTATATTTGATGATGTATTTGTACCTAATGAAAGACTCTTTATGAACGGTCTTGAACGTGAAGGTGTATGCCGTTATGCAGGTTATCTTGCACTTATGTTTGCGCACTATCATCGCCATTCATATACAGGATGCAAGACTGCAGTATCAGAAGTAATCGCTTCTCAGGCAGCACTTGTTGCTGAAGTTAACGATATTGCCAAGGAACCTCATGTAAGAGAAAAACTCTGCGATATTATTCAGACAGCTGAACTTGTTTTCGCAGCAGGTCAGTGCTCTGCCTACAGATCAGAGAAATTCCCTTCGGGACAGCAGGTTCCTGATGAAATCCTTACAAATGCAGGAAGAAGAATTGCAGGACATAACATTTACCATGAATACGAAATACTTGCTGACCTGACAGGCGGTATCTGTGCATCACTTCCTACAGAGGAGTCTTTCTTTGCACCGGAGACAGCAGAACTCTGCAACAAGTATATCGTTCGTAATCCTGCATGGAGTGCAGAGGATACACACCGTGTTATGAGAATGATGGAAAATAAGCTTTGTGATCCGTTCGAGGGTGCACAAGCAGTAGCCGGAGTACACGGAGGCGGTTCACCTCTGATGGAAACTATCACTATGATGTCACGTTATCCGTTAGAAGAGCTGAAAGGAATTGCCAAGTATCTTGCAGGAATACCTGGACACGAGGAATGTCCGAGATATGAGCGTGGATATCAGTCACCTCGCGCTATGCTTGACAAATTCGATGCTGCACAGAAAGCAAAAGAAAAAGCAAAATAAAATACCAGTATCTCTTAGTAATATACATCTGATTTGCCCCCTGCGTTATGCAGGGGGTGATTCCATAGTAAGAAAGGAATAACGATGAGCCATTTGAACAGAAAAATAGGAATTCCTTCATTTGATTTAACAGGAAAAACTGCCATTGTAACAGGAGGAACTCAAGGTCTGGGCTTTGGCATAGCGTGCGCTTTGTGTGCATATGGAGCTAATGTAGTAATAACTGCAAGAACAGCAGATAAGGTATCTGATGCAGCAGCAGATTTAAATGAGAATTACTGCCGCGGCGGTAAAGCACTTGGAATAACAGCTGATTCATCCAGCCAGGAAGCAATTCGTGATGTTATAAAGAAAACTGTAGATACCTTTGGTGAATTAAATATCCTGATAAACAATGCGGGTATTTCGGGGCCGACAGCACTGGTCGTTGAGAACAGAGAAGGACGTCCGGAATATACTGCCGATGATTTTAGAAGAGTTCTGGAGGTAAATCTTACAGGAACATTTATGTTCTGCCAGGAAGCAGCCAGACAGATGATAAAGCAAAATGAGACAAATGGTAAAAAAGGTGGAAAAATTATTATTACCGCCTCAGTAGGCGGACTTATCGGAGGCAAGGGTGTAGCCGGATACGGTGCATCAAAAGCCGCATGCCTGAGTCTCGCACGCACCCTGGCCAACAATTTTGGCAGGGACAATATAACATGTAATTGTATCTGTCCCGGATATGTTGTGACGCCTCTTAATGAAGAGTTCTTTATCGATGAAAAAGGTGAAGAGACTGAATATTACAGGAAACAGTCAAAGGCAACATCCCTCAGAAGATTAGGTACAATTGAAGAGATTGCGGGGCCGGTCCTGGCTATGTGTTCCGATTCTTTTAATTATATGACCGGGACATATCTGCTTCTTGACGGCGGTCAGTCAATCCCTGCGGAATAATTATCGAAATGTTGACAGTACAGAAAAAGGAGATATTTATAATGGAGTATCAAAATATTATATATTCTGTTTCAGAAGGTATCGCTACGATTCGTCTGAACAGACCACAGGCGCTCAATGCTTTAAATTCTGCGGTTAATCGTGATATTATGTCAGCAATTGAGGAAATAAAAAATGATTCAGAAGTCAGAGTTGTTATTGTAACCGGTTCTGAAAAGGCATTGGCGGCGGGAGCAGATGTAAAAGAAATGGCAGAAGCTACTCCGAGATTTGCAAGAGATTTCTGCAAGCCTGCTATTGATATCAATGACACGCTAGAAGGATTACACGTGCCTGTAATAGCTGCAGTAGGCGGATTTGCCTTCGGAGGGGGATGTGAGCTTGCTCTCGCGTGTGATTTCCGTGTCGGAGGACCGAGAACGCTGATGTCTTTTCCTGAGGTAGGTTTGGGAATTATCCCGGGAGCAAACGGCTGCGAACGTGCTGCGGCGATTTTGGGACCTGCAAAGGCAAAACAGCTTGTTATGCTGACAGAAATGATTCCCGGAAAACAGGCTTATGAACTTGGCCTGTTAAACTGGTTTGTCAAAGGCGATGAAGCTCTTGATGAGGCTGCAGCAAAAAGTAAAGCAGAATTAAAAGCAGCAAAAAAAGAAGGAAATGAAGAAAAGATTGCAGCTTTAAAGGCTGAGAGCAAAGAGACAGAAAGTGCAGCGGCAAAAGCAGAATATGATGCAATATATGCAAAGGCCGTTGAAATAGCAAAGATGTTGTCTTCTAAGCCTGCCTGTGCACTTGCGGCTGCCAAGGCGGTAATCAACAAAGCCGTAACGGAAACAGTTGCTGCAGGTAAACAACTTGAGACAGCGGAATTTGCTCTTCTTTTCAATACTCATGACCAGAAGGAAGGTATGGCAGCAATGATTGAAAAGAGGAAACCGGAGTTTACTAATAATTAAAACAAATGAGAGCAGGAGGAACAGAAATGGCAATAAAGACAATTGCGGTACTTGGTGCCGGTCAGATGGGCAGCGGCATTGCACAGGTTGCAGCCAAAGCCGGTTATAAGGTAATTATACGTGATATAAAAGAAGAATTCTGCCAGAAAGGCGTTTCAACAATAACAAAAGGTCTTTCCAAGCAGGTGGAAAAGGGCAAGATAACACAGGAAGATGCGGATGCTGTTATTGCTAATATTTCCACAACAGTTAATCTTGAAGATGTAGCTGATGCAGACCTTGTCATTGAAGCTGCACCGGAAATTCTTGAACTTAAGCATGATACATTTGTTGAACTTGGCAAGATATGCAAACCTGAAGCAATACTTGCCACAAACACTTCATCAATGTCCATAACAGCTATTACAAAGGACACACAGAGACCTGAAAGATGCATAGGAATGCACTTTTTCTTCCCTGTTCAGGCCATGAAGCTTGTAGAAATGATTCGTTCAGAATATACAGATGATGCTACAGTGGAAGCCGTACGTGAGGTAGCTGCATCTTTGGGTAAAAATCCTGTATTATGTCAGACTGACACACCGGGATTCATCGTAAATCGCTGCCTGTTCGCGTTCATGCTTGAGGCAATAAAATGCTATGAAGAAGGGGTAGCTTCAGTAGATGATATTGATACCGCCATCAAATGCGGTTTAAACCATCCTTTAGGACCTTTTGAAATGATGGACTTATCAGGTCTTGATACCTTCCCACATGTAACAGAGACTCTTGAAGCTCTTTCTGTGACAACATGGGAATGCCCTGAGTCAGTAAAGAAACTCATTGCAGAGGGAAAATTAGGGCGCAAGAGCGGTGAAGGATGGCACAAATATTAAAAAACAAATGAATGAAGTGTTGATGGATTTAATTATAAACAATGTGCATGAGGGAATATATGTGTTGAATAATAAGGGAGATTATATTTATTGCAACAATATGTTCCTTACTATGACCGGAGGAAGCCGTGAAGAAATATTAAAGATAAATGCCTATGAATTACTTGAAGATAACAGCAAGTACGGCAGGGTAACTGTAAGCGCCGGTGTAGAGGCTTTACGCCAGAAAAGAATTATTTCCCTGGTAAATGAAGTTGTAACGCCTAAAAAGTTTAAGTACAAACAGCTCATAACCGCAACGCCTGTGTTTGACGAGTTTGGAGATATTGAATATGTGATTGTTGAAACAACACGTGTGGATCTGCTTCAAAAAAGGTATCAGCGAGCTTTAGCGGAAGTTGAAGCATTCGAAAATGACGGAAATATTATTTCTCCGACAAAACTTGAGGAAGAAAAGAATATTTCATCATTGATGGTGCATGGCCGGGGCGGCGTTATGGATAAGCTGGAAGAAGAAATAAAAGTTCTAGCCAAAACTGATATATCTATACTTATAACCGGAGAAACAGGAACAGGGAAAGAAGTTGTAACACAATATATTCATTCCTGCAGCCGGCGCAAAAACAAGCCCCTGATTGAAATAAACTGTGCAGATTTTCCTGAATCACTTCTTGAAGCTGAGCTATATGGATATGTAAAGGGAGCCTTTACAGGAGCCAGGAATGAAGGAAAGGTTGGTTTAATTGAAAAGGCCGACGGCGGAACGCTGTTCCTTGATGAGATTAACTCCATGCCTGTGGCGCTTCAGGGAAAACTGCTTCGTGTGCTGGAAACACATAAGATTAAAAGACTTGGCTCTGTAGATGAAAAGGAGATTGACTTCAGACTCATAACCGCCACCAATAAGGATTTATACCGCTGCGTGGAAGAGGGAACCTTCAGAGAAGATTTATTTTACAGGATTTCGGTAGCGCCGGTGCTTGTACCGCCGCTGAGAAAGCGTAAGGAGGATATAATGCCTCTGGTGGAGTACTTTCTCAATGAATTCAGCAAGAGGTACGGCATAGTAAAGACTTTCGGACAGAAAGCCATGCAGCAGATGATAGAGTACAGCTGGCCGGGAAATGTTCGGGAACTTCGGAACGTGGTAGAACGGGTAGTGGTAACAGGGCAGTCAAGCTCAATGGAAATTGAGCAACTTGCAGAGACAGTGCTTAATGGTACACTGCGGGAGAGATATGTAGATTTCACGGATAAATATGAATCAGACCGTGATACAGTTCCAGACTTATTTGAAAATGAAAACAATCAGTGGGATAATTTCTCGCTAAGCGAATATCTTGAAAAATGTGAGAAGAATGCTATAGAAAAAGCCCTTGCAGAAACAGACAGTACATATAAGGCTGCAGAACTGCTTAAAGTTAATCAGTCAACAGTGTTCAGAAAAAAACAGAAATACGGGTTGTAATGCAATAAAGCATTGTAATGCGATTAAGCATTAAAGAAAACGCGAGCGTTAATGTCGTACAGCATTAATGCTCGCGTTTTGCTTTTTGATTAGGTAGACTAACGTTGAAATTTCAACGTTTACAAGAGTTGGTACGCATATTGCAATATATGATGACGTAAAGGATTTCAAAGAAGCACATTTGGAAAAGGAGAAATAAAATGAGCGATTTAAAAAATAAAGTTATTATTACCGCAGCATTAACAGGTGCTGTAACACCGGCAGGTTATAACATTCCTGAAACACCGGAGCAGATTGCAGAAGATGCATATAAGTGCTGGAAAGCAGGTGCAGCCGTAGTACATCTTCATATGCGTGATGAGCAGGGACTCGGAACAATGGATGCCGAGCGCTTCAAGAAGACAATCGAACTGATTCGTGCCCACGAAGATTGTGATGTTGTAATCAACTGCACATCTTCAGGAGACAGCAGAGTTGCCGGCGGAGATCCGGAAGGCAATGCTATAAGAATGAAGCATATGAGAACATTAGACGGAATTGAAATGGGATCTTATGATTCAGGATCTTTCAACTGGATGCCGAGCGGTGTATTTATCAATTCACCTAAATTCCTTGAAGAGTTAGGTGATGTTTATAAAGAAAGAGAAATCAAGCCTGAAATCGAGATCTTTGATACAGGCATGCTTGATGTTGCAAACTTTTTCGTGAAGAAGGGACACCTTTCAACTCCATGCCACTACCAGTTCTGTTTAGGCGTTCTGGGCGGAATGCCTGCGACAGTGGAGAATCTGCTTTACCTTACACAGCACATTCCTGAAGGTTCAACCTGGTCAGCATTTGGCGTAGGAGCAGGTCATCTTCCTATTATGTACGCTGCACTTGCTCTCGGCGGAAACATTCGTGTAGGCATGGAAGACAACGTAGTATTCGGAAAGGACGAGGAAGGCAACAAGATTATGGCAACAAACGTTATGCTCGTAGAACGTGCTGTAAAGGCAGTTGAAACATTCGGAAAGAAACCGGCAACACCAGCAGAAGCAAGAGAAATCCTCGGAATTAAACCTTTGGTTCGCTAATGAAAGGAATACGTGTAAGCCATGGTAAATAAAGTAGAAGAAATTAAAAAAGTAGTATGTCTCGGCGGTGGTGTAATCGGTTCAAGCTGGGCGATTACATTCGCAATGCACGGTCTTGATGTTGTCTTGAGAGACCTTAATGATGAACTGCTTGAAAAGGCCAGAACTCTTATGAACAAGAGCCTGGATTCACTGGAAGAGTACAATGCAATCACAAGAGAAAAGAGAGAAGACATTCTTTCACATATCACAATGACGACATCCATTGAAGAAGCACTTAAGGATGCAGAATTTGTACAGGAAAACGGTCCTGAAAGAATCGAGATTAAGAGAAGCATTCTGGCAGAGGTTGATAAGTATGCACCGGATGCTATATATGCCAGCAGCACATCCGGACTTCTGGTAACCGATATCGCGGCAGAGTCATCACATCCGGAAAGATGTGTCGGAGCACATCCTTATAATCCGCCTCATCTGATTCCGCTCGTTGAAATAACAAAGGGTGAGAAAACCGATGAGAAGACTGTTGAACTGGTATATGCCTTCTATCAGTCAATCGGCAAGGAAGCTGTTTATTTAAAGAAAGAATGTCCGGGATATATTGCCAACCGTCTGCAGCTTGCAATTTATCGTGAAATGATAGATCTGGTTATGAGAGGTGTATGCTCTGTAGAGGATGTTGATAAGGCTATGGTATATGGTCCGGGAATCCGCTGGGCTGTATTCGGACATAACATGATAATGGAGCTGGGAAATCCGGATGGATTCTTAGGTATGGTTGCTATGCTTGGCAAGGCCGGAGACGCCTGGCTTGCTGACATGGCAAAATGGACAGAGATGCCTGACATTACAGGTTTTGATGAAGGCATAAAGAAGGAAATGGCATCATTCCCTGAATTTATGGGTAATGATCATGATTCCTGCGCAAAATTCAGAGATCAGGCACTGATTGAAATTTTAAAGATTCACCACAAATTCTAATCAGTTTGGAGGAAAATAATGAGAGAACCGGTTATTGTTGCATACGGCAGATCTGCTGTATGTAAATCAAGGAAGGGTGGCTTCTCAGGAATGCACCCTTTGGAATATGCCTCACAGGTTCTGGATGGGGTTCTTAACAAGATTCCTCAGCTTGACAGAGGAGATATTGAAGATATTATCGTCGGCTGTGCTGTTCAGCATGGAAGAGCTTCCATGAACATGGGAAAACTGCTGGCAGCAAGACTGGGACTGCCTCAGCAGGTATCAGGTCAGTCAATCAACCGTTTCTGTTCTTCAGGACTTCAGGCGATTGCAACAGCCAGCAATGCTATTTTAGCAGGTCAGGGCGATGTTTATATCGCAGGCGGAATTGAAGATATGACCGGAACATTTGAGCCGTATCCTGAGGAATACTGGGATCCTTGGCTTAAGGAAAATGAACCGGGTGCTTACATGCCAATGGGAATTACAGCAGAAAACGTGGTAAAACGTTACAATGTCACGAGAGAAGAGATGGATATGTTCGCTGTTGATTCACATAGGAAGGCAAAAAAAGCGAGAGACGAAGGAAAGCTTGCACCATCTATTATCCCTGTAATGGGAAGAAACAGAGATGGTGAGGAAAAGCTTATATCAGTTGATGAGGGCATCAGAGATGATGTCAGCTTCAAAAATCTACAGGATCTGAAGCCTTGTTTCCTTCCGCCTGATGAAGGAACGGTTACCGCAGGTACGAGCTCACAGACATCCGATGCAGCCGCATTTGTTGTTCTAATGGACAGAGAAAAGGCCGAAAGCCTTGGCATTAAGCCTATTGGAAGACTAGTGTCATTTGCTGTTGCAGGCTGTGATTCAACAGAAATGGGAGTTGGTCCTGTATATGCAGTTCCAAAGGTTATGGAAAGAGCAGCAATGTCACTTGCTGACATGGATGTTATTGAGATTAACGAAGCATTTGCAAGCCAGTCTATATATTGCATCCGCAAACTTGGATTTAAACCGGAAAAGGTTAATCCGTACGGAGGCGCACTGGCACTTGGGCATCCTATGGGAGCTACAGGTGCATTCCTTACAGAAAAAGTATTTGACTATCTCAAAGATAATAATAAGAGATATGGACTGGTCACAATGTGCATTGGTGGAGGCATGGGAGCAGCCGGAATTTTTGAACGCTTCCAGGATTAATAAATAGACGGGCTGCGAGTAGTGACATGCTCCCTTCCGGACAGACAAGCAGGATAATATAATCTTGTCATCCGGGAGGGAGTATTTCTATGCATCATACTTTATTTCAAAGGTTCTGTTTTCATGTGACGAAAAATTGTCCGCCCGTCCTTTACCATTCACACCGGTTTTCGTTCCTGACAGGCTCTATAACCTGACTTACAGAGGAACCACCGGAAAAATCCTTTACAGCCTGAATTTCGTCATCGCTCATATCATAATCCAGATCTACGATGCTGCTTTTTATTCTGCCTCTGTAGATTACTCCGGTTTTGTCTATGACAGCGCATTCCAGGGCTGCATTTCTCATATCGGCTCCTGAACTGCTTACCAGAAGGTTCTGAACCAGGGCAACCTTGCCGTCTTCTGATGCGACTGCCAGCCCCCTGTCGATACAATACCTGTATTGAGCATAGGACTTTTCTTTAGAAATCATATCTGTATCAAAGAAAGCCTCATCAAAGTCATCCGGAACTTTTCCACTGTAAATTACTTCATATGGTTCGTTCTCGCCTTCTGTCCTGGAAAAAAGGGCAATATAACCCTGGTGGTTTGTTATTGCCAGGCTTTCGTCATCGCCCCAGGCGTATGTCATCTTTTCTGACGCAGGAAATACTTCCACCGGACCATTGGAAGTCCAGTTATCGGCATCAACAATTTCCACGAAGTAAGCCCCGTCTTTAACTGAGAAAACAGCCAGATATCTGTGGTCACCGGACAAGCTCATTTCCATATATTCAGCATTTTCATCCAGTGGATAAACCATGGACAGCTGTCCGCTTAAAGGTTTAGGGCTTGGCAGGGTACTGCTTCTTCGGCCCTTTCTGACAGTTGCGGTGGCCGTTGTTTCAATGGGAAGCTCATATACTCCATAACCGCCGCTTATATGCGAAACATCTGCAGCTGCACCCTTGGCGGTTCTGTTGTTGACGATAAAAAGCATCCTGTTTTTAAGGTTGTAATCGGAGGCCTTTTTACCGACATAAGATGTATCGGAGTCGCCGCTTTTTTCATAGGACAGACCTCCGGAAAGGTCAGGGTGAAACCACCTTTTGCCGTCCATGATGTTTTCTTCCTGAACAGCTATTATGGGATCAAACTCGTAATAATCTTCACCTTCACCAAGAGGCTTCTGAATCTCCGTCTTATAGCCGAGAGATGTCTTACAGTCATAATCATCCACTCCGGACACCTTGTATTCCTGATATTCATTATCTATGACAGGGATTCGGAACATGCTGTTAAAGGCCACATACAGGGCAATCTCGTCATCATAGGCAGCGGCCTTTTCCTGGGAAAGCGTGTTCATCTCATCATAAACCTTTAAACCGGTCAGAGCATTGTCGGAATTAAAAATCTTAGTACCAAACTGGAAGCGGAAGCTTACAGGATAATAATCCAGATAATCTTTAAGTCTTATTTTTCCCTCTGCCTTCGGGACGCTTTCAGGGACGCTTTCAGAGCTGCTTTCCATGACCTTCTGCTGGATCTCATCATAAAAAGCATGAATTTTCTTTTCCTGCAATCCTTCTAAACCGTCATATGCAAGCAGGGTGGAGAAGGGTACAGTGGACCATCCGGTGAAGCGTATATCGTCATAAACCAGGGTGTCATAGGTTTTGGCCATATCTCCCTTTTTAAAAGACGATTCCGTCTCTCCGGTGCTGTAATCATAGCTGTTAATCCAATGAAGATTGTCAGCGGAGTCGGCTCTGAAGCCAACTGTAAGTCCATCTGCCGCATCTCTGCTTCCTGTGACAGTTTCCTCCGTCAGAGCGGCTTCTCCCACCTGACCATCTACGAAAGCCCAGCCGTAAGCAACCGCCACAACTGAGAGGAGTGATGACACCAGAAATATAATTATATTTTTTTTCATAATTAATGCCCCCTTATCTCATCTGGTCTACAGCTTTTCTGATGCGGTCTGATCTGTAATCGTACTTTTCCTTTACGATTTCAATTAAAGTTCTGCCGGATTCTTCTATCTCTTTCACGCTGAGATCGTCTATAATCTCACTCTTTCTTATGAGAACGGCTCTGTCTATGTAGTCGGCGATCTCCTCGATTAAATGAGTGGATATGATTACCGTCTCGTCATCGTCCAGAACGCTTACCAGCACTTCATAAAAATCCTCTCTGTTGAACACATCGTTGCCGGCGAAAGGTTCATCCATGAAAATATATTCGGCACCCTGGCTGATTGCCAGCACCACTTCAAACTGGTTCTGCTGTCCCAGACTGAATTCGCTGATTTTTTTCTTTGTCGGCAGTTCAAAGAATTCCATCAGTGCTTCATAACGTTTTTCCCTGAAGGTCGGAAACTGCATCTTGTAAAACCACTTATGGTCATCTGCCGTTACAGACGGAAAGAAAGAGTGGTCACCGGTAGCAAAAGATAACCTGGAGATATTGCTCTCATCTATCTTTTTGCCGTCCAGTGTGATTTCGCCATCGAAGGTCAGGAAACCCATTATACACTTCATCAATGTGGTTTTGCCGGCACCGTTAGCGCCGAAGAGACCGATTATCTGCCCTTTTGGGATATTGATACTGCAGTTTGAAAGGGCAACCTTTCCCTTGTATTCTTTAGAAACGTTTTTAACCTCAATCATTTTACGCCCTCCTAAAATGGTAAAATATGCGACAGGTAATCCGGGTAAAGCGCGATATCCGGTGTTGCAACAACATACATACATAAATCAGTTAATGTATGCGCAGCCATTATTACTGCTATTGAAATTGCTTCTATAACTGGTGATATCCAGATAGTTCTCCCGTATTCCTTTCTGTCGGGAAGCCTTTTCATAACGTACACGCTCCTGGTCTCCTTATTGTAGTATGCGTAATTCCAGTATGCCTGAATGAAGAGAACCAGCAGCATGGCAAGAATGTATCCGTAATATGTGTGTTCCTGAAGCTGCCAGAAATAAGGCATTTTCAGGCCCGAATCTATGGTTATGCCTTTGATGCTGTTATTAATCGCATTCAGCTGCAGAAGGTATCGGCCAAAGAAAAGCAGGTGCTCAGCAAAGCCTATAAAAATACACAATCCGAAGAGGGCGTTGGCTTTTTCCAGGTTTATTCCAAGTGGCATGAATCTGCGTCTTATTCCAATGCTTTCCCCGGTTCTGCCATAGCGCTGCAGAATGGATGTGTCGGCGGATGATGAGTCATAAGCTTCAGCCGGACTGTTTACCGTAAGGTGAACGCTGTCATCAAATTCGGCGCTGTCCAGGTCCATCAACCCCGCGTATTTATTGACCTTAAATGGATCGCCCTTGGGACGTTTTTCTCTGAAAATCACATCACAAAATGAGAAGACAGCGTAAATAGACATAAACAGGATGGCAATGAGTATATAACTGTCTTCCGGAGTGAATGCCCAGACAAGAAACATGGGAACAATAATCAGCACCAAACCTGCTGACGGTGTTCCGTTATGCCAGCTCAAATAGCATGATCTGGCGCATTCGCCTGCCAGAGCCAGTACAGAAACTATATTGAATGCGATTACTGACGGATGTGCAATCGGAATCAGTGCAGATCCTATTTTAGTCCTTAACATGCCCAGGGCAAGTCTGGTATCTATGGTGGATGACCCTGATATGATCAGGCTCAGTTTTCCGATTGCGTATAAAGAAGTTGTTGCAATACCCTGGAATATCAGAATAACAGCAAGACAGTAAACGAAAATCGTAAGGTAAGATGAAACAGGGGACAGGTTAAGCCTTCTGATGGTGTACCCGGTAGTTGAATGGGCTGCCTTCAGGGCTTTTTTGCCGTTTATAGAATTTACTACAGCTGTCAGTCCTGTCAGATTCACTGCGACGAGCACCAGGACAGCCCATACTCCTCCGAAGGCCCGTTCCATAAGCATATAGGAACTCGCTTCATAAGGATTGCCGATTCTCAGTAAAAAGATTGCCAGAAAGCATAGCGGAATAGCCCCTGCAGCAAGCAGGATTTTTTTATAGCCTGCTCTGTTGTAAAGGAAAATTAAAGACAGATATTTGTTCAATTTGATTACCCCCTCTCAGGACCATCACGGTAAGAATCGTCCAGATGATCGCTGCAAATGCTTAAAAGGGTCCGGTAGATGATATCTATATCAGGAAAGGTATAGAATTCAAAGCTCTTATAATCATAGTAGACGCCCTTGTAGACAGTTACCAGACCATACAGTTCCACGCGGGTGTTCTGTGCAGAGTCTCTCGGCAGTACATCCATACTTCCCATGGTTTCCGCCTCAGGCATTTCCTCTCTGAGAAAATTCTGTATCCAGAGCTTCAGTTTTTCTCCTTCCGGGTCATCCAGAAAAATCATCTGCACACTCCCATCTTCTGCAACCACACGAATCCTGTTGAATTCCAGATCGTCTTCCTGAAAGTTTATCGGTGAATTGCGTTCACGGCAGAGCCAGCTGACGGTGAAAATATAAACCAGAATAAATATTATGAAAAAAATCTTCCAGATCCGCCCCTTTTTCTGGGTTTCATTAATATATGTATGGATTCCTTTCAGTGCTGCATTATCTGCATCTTCAACAGCCATTGCCGGTACACCGTCAGGAAGGTGGCTTACTTTATCCGGTGAACGCCTTTCTCCATCCAGCAGTTCGCTGACTGACACACCCAGTGTCTCTGCGAGAGGCCTGAGCATAGAAACATCAGGGAAGCTTTTGCCGCGTTCCCATTTGGATACGGCCCGGTCGGTAACGCCCAGTTTCTCTGCCAGGGACATCTGGGTCATATCTTTTTCTTTTCGCAGTTCCTGTATGAGTTTGCCTGTTTTTTCATAATTCATGATGATACTTTCCACCCCTTTCACAATGTAAATTTTATCATCTTTATGAAATTAAAGCAACAAACCGTCGGTTGAGTAGGCTTTTGCCACGGTCGCAACCGGCAGACAAAATGAAATTGTAAAGAATGTGATAAAGTAGTATAATTCACGTAAGGCTATTAAACAAAAGGGAGCAGATTATGGATATGGGAAAAGATAAACTACTGAAATTCAACAACTGGTATGAGGCGCATATTGAGCGGTGGATTCCATCCTATGCGGTTCTGTCTCTGATAGGGTGTTTTGTATGGAACTGTCTGATTTACTGGGGAACTCAGCAGACTATCTTGGGTCTGGGACTTGAGACCCATGATATAACTTCGGCTTTTGACCTGATGGTGCCTTTCAGACCGGCATGGGTAACTGTATATGTGCTGAGTTTTCCTTTCTGGGCTGTGAGCTACATTCTGACAGCAAGGGAAAACAACAGGGAAGACTGGTTCCGCTTCGTTTTTGCAGATATGATTGCGAAGGCCATCTGCGGAGTGATTTTTATTCTTTTTCCGACGACTAATGTGCGTCCGGATATTGACGGCAGCGGATTTTTTGATTGCCTGATGGGGATCATATACCATCTGGATCCGCCTCTGGACCTGTTTCCGTCAATACATTGCCTGGTCAGTCTTCTGAGCTGGCTGGGAATCAGAAAATGCAACAGTATCCCCCGGTGGTACAGAAACTTCACCCTTATATTTGCGGTGATGATTTTTGCGTCCACTCAGTTTACCAAGCAGCACTATCTGGCAGATGTTATAGGAGGGATAGCAATAGCACTTGTCTGTTACTATATCAGCAGACGCTTCGGAGGATATAAAGTGGTGGAAAAATTCTACGAGAAATTGAATTCAAAGGTATTCAGATGCAGATGATCAAGGGACCCGTATGACTGAAGCCACATGGAAGAAGTTTTTAAGGGTCCCTTTTTATGTGCCACCTGCGGCTGTCATAAAAGACAGATTTGATTTGGAATATGGTTTTTCCTTGTATAATCAAATTATAATATTATACTGTCCCATTGTAAAATTCATTTATTTCATATATAATATAGAGCAGACTCAATATTATGGAGGTGCCTGATGACTGAAGCGGAAATCAAGGCTTTCCTGGCCATCTGCCGATGCGGTAATATGACAAGAGCCGCAGAAAACCTGTATATAAGCCAGCCATCCCTGAGCAGCAGACTTAAAACTCTTGAAAGAGAAGTGGGGCAGGCTCTCTTTTATCGCCATAAGGGAGGCCGCGAGACTGTACTTACTCCTAAGGGAGAGGAATTTTACCGCCTTGCTGTGGAATATGAGGGAGTTCTGGAGAGAATGCAGGGGCTCTGCGCTGCTAAACCCACCAGGCTGAGAGTTTCGTCCATACACAGTGTGGGGACGTATATTCTTCCTCCGGTTTACGATGCCTTCATGCAGAAGTATCCTGAAGTTGAGCTTGTAATTCAGGATCTGGAGTTCGAAATGGCACGAAAGAGCGTGGTTCAGGGATTTACGGACATTGCGTTCAATGCCTCCGGAGGAACAGGAAAAGGATTTAAGGTAAGGCCTGCCTTTTCCGAACCCATGACACTGGTGTGTGCTGCAGATTCTGCATTTCCGGATGTGGTGACAAGAGAGATGCTTGATATAAAGAAAGAAATATATGTGGAATGGGGTTCAGAGTTTGAAGAGTGGCATGCGTCATTTTTCGGTCAGAAAGTTTCCCCTCCTATCCGCCTGGAATTGATGGAGCAGCTTAAATATTTTACTGCAAGAAAGGAGCACTGGGCGCTGGTTCCCGTAAGTGCAGCAATGAGCCTGAGAAAGGATGCGGGAATAAAGCAGTGCACTGCTGATTTTCAGGTACCAAGAAGAACTATAAACTGTGTTACTTCAGAGGAAGCAGAAAACAACCCTTGCGTAAAAGATTTCATTCGTTGTATGAGGGAAGCCCTTGCGGATCTCATAAAAGAGGGATTTGAACTTCTGATTTAGCTGAAATTTCAATTGAGACCAATAGCATGAATAAAAAGAAGGCTCCGTGTTGTGAGCCTTCTTGTCTTTGATTGCCGACTGTCGCTATTGTTCGTTTTGCGGTTGTTCTGCCGGTTCTTTTTTTAGGGTTCTGGTGAATACTATATCTGCCAGAAGATCGAAAACGCCGCTGGCCAGAAGTCCGATGCCCAGCATGACCAGAAGGATTTTCATGGTTGAGAACGGAT
This sequence comes from Anaerovoracaceae bacterium, assembly GCA_051883095.1. GTDB lineage: Bacteria > Bacillota > Clostridia > Peptostreptococcales > Anaerovoracaceae > SUG1106. Next base: position 47,035 of record JBJETB010000023.1, on the reverse strand, counting down.
TGACCATAACCACCAGACCGAAGATGGTGATAACAAGTGAAACAATCATTACGCCTTTCTGATATCCGAAACCGAACTTTTTGAGATTGAGGACATTCTGCATCCCCTCGATACCCTTGAAGGTAATCATGAAGCCCAGAACAAATGGAACCAGAAGAATAAACATGGTACTCTTCATCAGTACGAAAATACCGAGAAGTATGAGGCTGATGCCTATGGCGAAGCCGTTTGTGTCCTCGGCAATTCTTGTTTCAACCTTCGTGGCCATATAGGAAACCAGTTTGATAAGTCCTATAATGATTGCTGCCCCGGCGAGAAGGTAGCAGAATGCGTCTTCAACCATGGAAGGCTTCAGAATAAGGGCGAGTCCCAACACTATGTATATAAGGGACGATGCGAATTTGGATATATTTTTGTTTTTCATTTTATGTACCTCTTTTTTTATTTCGTTGCACCCGATAAGGCTATTTTAACACAGGTTTCTCCAGGATACAAGTAAAGCAGAAATTTAAAAAGAAATGCTAAAAGTCAACCTTGCATGACCGGAAATGGTTGAAATCTGACATTATAGGGTTGACAATTTAGGAAAAAATGGAAAGAAAGAGACAGCTACACATGGTAAAAACCAATTTGGCCAGCGGCCTTGTCAACCTTCTGCAGTCGCAAAGCATTGAAAATTCGAAATGAAAGGTTGACTTTTTTTGAGTTTTTAATCTTCGTTGCATAAGTATGAAGGACATGGTAGAATTAAAAAGAAAAAAGTATGAAAGAACGATAATCGGAGGCAAGTTTTATGAGACAGCAGATTGAGGCCCTGCGTCGGGAAATGAAGGCGGAGGGAATCGACGCCTATATTATTCCTACAACAGACTTTCACGGGTCTGAATATGTAAATGAATATTTTAAATGCAGAGAGTTTATGTCCGGATTTACAGGTTCGGCGGGAACCCTTCTTGTGACTGACAGCTGGGCCGGACTCTGGACAGACGGGCGGTATTTTCTGCAGGCAGGGTCGCAGCTGAGAGGCAGCGGCATAGAGCTTATGAAGGAAAGAGAACCGGGTGTGCCGACTATAGAGGAATACCTGAAGCAGCATCTGCCGGAAGGAAGCTGCCTGGGGTTTGACGGACGTGTGGTCAGCTGTAGTGAGGCGGAGGCCTATGAAGCACGATATAAAGTACGCTGGGACATTGATCTGGCCGGCAGAATCTGGGACACAAGAAGACCGAAGCTTTGCCCATCGCCAATATACGATATACCTCTATCCGTGACAGGAGAAACCGCAGAATCCAAAATTCAGCGGGTGCGCGAGGCCATTAATGAGCAGGGTGCGGATATGCATCTGATAACCTGCCTGGAGGAAATAGCATGGCTGTATAATCTCAGAGGAGATGATGTGAAACACACACCTGTGTTCTTTGCCTTCATGCTCATAGAGCCGCAAGGAGAAAGGCTGTACGTGCTGGACGAAAGTTTTAAAGAGAGTGAAGCGGCATCTCACCTGCCGGAAACTACCAGAGTCATGCCGTATTTTCAGATATTTGATGATCTTCGTAAACTCTCCACAGGAAAGCTGCTTCTCAGTACGGAACGTGTCAGCTATGCCATGGTCAGGTGCCTGCCGGAATGCATAAACATAATCGATGCAGAAGACCCGGCGGAGCTTATGAAGGCCGTAAAAAACAGTACGGAAATCCGCAGCACCAGAGAAGCTCACATCAGAGACGGTGCTGCAGTGACGCAGTTTATATATCAGATTAAGTCAGCAGTGAAAAACCCGGGAAAAAAGACTGACGGCCAGTTTACGGAGACTTGGGCGGCAGAACGGCTTCTGGAATGCAGGAAGAAGCAGGAAGGCTTTAAGGACCTAAGTTTTTCAACTATAGCAGCATACGGTTCCAACGGTGCCATCGTACACTACAGTCCAGAACCGGATAAATGTGCAGCGCTGAAGCCTGAAGGATTTCTGCTCCTTGATTCCGGCGGCCAGTACGAGGACGGAACCACCGACATCACCAGAACTATTGCGCTGGGGCATCTCACGGATGAAATGAAAATACATTACACTCTGGTGCTGAAGAGCCACATAGCCCTGGCATCGGTACGTTTTCCTGAAGGAACCACAGGAGCGGAACTTGATACAGCAGCCAGAAGACCGCTAAAGGATAAAGGTCTGAATTTCAATCACGGCACAGGGCACGGAGTGGGTCATCTGCTCAGTGTCCACGAAGGACCGAACAAAATAAGTCCTCTGGGCGGAAACAGCATAATAAGAGAAGGAATGATCACAAGCGATGAACCGGGACTTTATCTGACAGGACAGTACGGCATCAGACTTGAAAACGAGATTTTGTGTACCAGAGGTGAGGACGGAATGCTGGAATTTGAACCGATTACATGGTGCCCGTGGGAAAGAGAGGCAATTTTGCCGGAGCTGCTTACGGAACAGGAAAGGAAGTGGCTGAATGATTACCACTGCAAGGTATATGAAATGTTGCAGCCTATGCTGGATGAAGAGACGGACGCTTGGCTCAGGACTCAGACTGCTGAGATATAGTGCGGAATAAGAACAGGTAGGAGATAATTATGAGGAAAATATTACGAATAACTGCGGCATTACTGCTGTTGTTCATGGTTTCGGCAACACCTGCCGCTGGAGCGTCCCGGTACTCAGACCGTTACGTGGACGGAGATATTCATTTTCAACTGAAATATCCCGATAAAGCATCATGTGTTCTGACCATGAGGCCTCTGGAAAACATTGAGGAGACAGAGACTTTCAACTTTGATCTGAGCGGCGGAGAAAAGGGCGAATATTTTTCAGTGGAATTTACGGAAAATAAAAGTGAGTCTACGTTTTTTAAGAGAACCACCGATGTGCAGATCGAATACAATCTGGAACCTGTAATCGGAGAGACAGAGCTGAATGTGTCAGTTTCGGCAGGATTTATGGCCAGTGTATACGACAGAGGACTCAGTCTGTATGGTGACGGTGAAAAAGTCGAGGGTGACGAAGAAGAGCTTTATCCGTTGGACCGTGAAAAGATGACAGGACAGGCGGCCAGTCTCAGCTTTAGGATTGTAAGACCCGCACCGAGCGCCTATATTGCTGTGGCATGTATCACGGCAGCTTTAATCGCAGTCGTATGTCTATGCACACGCAGGAGAAAAAAATAATAAGAAAAAAAAGGAGGTTTAAAATATGAAATATGATGTAGCCATAGTAGGAGCCGGACCGGCGGGGATTTTCACAGCGCTGGAGATGATAAGACAGGGCAGCAGCCAGAAGATTATAATAGTGGAAAAGGGCCGCGCTATCGAAAATCGCAGATGCCCTAAGAACACCACGAAGAAATGCGTAAACTGCAAGCCCTGCAGCATTACAACAGGATTTTCCGGAGCAGGAGCATTTTCCGATGGAAAGCTTTCCTTAAGCTGCGAGGTAGGCGGCGACCTGCCCAACCTTATCGGAGAAAATTTTGCTCAGGAAATGATAGACTACACAGACAAGATATATCTGGAATTCGGTGCAGACACCAAGGTGGAAGGCATCGGCCAGACTGAAAAGGTTAAGGACATAAGAAAGCGGGCAATTCAGGCCGGCCTCAAGCTGGTGGACTGCCCTATACGCCATCTGGGAACGGAAAAGGCTCAGGAAATTTATCTCGCCATCGAGAGATTTCTGAAGGAGAAGGGTGTGGAAATTCTTTTCGGTTACAACTGCTGTGATGTGATTTTGGAGGAAAGAGTCTGCAAAGGCATAGTAATAGAACCGGAGACCGCTGCAGGCACTTCCGGCGGTGAAAGGACAGAGATACTGGCCGGCCATACGGTAATAGCCACAGGCCGACGTGGAGCGGAATGGCTGGAAAAAATCTGCGCAAGATACGACATAGCCCACGCGCCGGGAACTGTGGACATCGGAGTTCGCGTGGAGGTAAGAAACGAGATTATGGAAGACGTTAACAACGTGCTTTACGAATCAAAGCTCATCGGATATCCGCAGCCTTTCAAAAATAAGGTAAGAACATTCTGTCAGAACCCGGGCGGCTTCGTCAGCCAGGAAAACTACGATGACGACCTTGCCGTTGTAAACGGACATTCATATAAGGAACTCAAGTCAGGCAATACCAACCTGGCAATACTGTGCTCTCACGATTTCACGGAGCCCTTCAACCAGCCTATCGAGTATGCAAGAAAAATAGGCGAGGTGACTAATATGCTGGGTGCTGGCCACATCCTGGTGCAGCGCTACGGTGACATCCTTGACGGCAAGCGCACCTGGGAAAAGGAGCTTTCCCGCTCCAACGTGAAACCTACTCTGCCGGATGCGGTGGCAGGTGATATTACTGCTGCCATGCCGTACCGTGCCATGATAAACATCATCAACTTCATTCAGGCTGTTGACCACGTGGTGCCGGGCTTTGCGGCTGCAGAAACGCTGCTTTACTCGCCGGAGCTTAAATTCTACAGCAACAAGGTTAAGATGGACACCGACTTCAATACAAACGTGAAGAATCTTCACTGCCTGGGAGACTCCAGCGGCTGGACCAGAGGGCTGATGATGGCTTCTGCCATGGGCGTAATCATGGGACGGAAGCTGGAGCAACAGAAGTAAAAAAGTGCTTGTCACCGTGTGATGAAACGTTTAAAATAAAAACATATATGAAACAACACGGAGGACACAATCATGCTGGAAACAGGTATCAAGGCGCCGTCATTCAATCTGCCGGATCAGAACGGCAATATGCACAGCCTTGAGGAATTCAAAGGTAAAAAAGTAGTGCTGTATTTTTACTCAAAGGATAACACACCAGGCTGCACCAAACAGGCCTGCGGCTTCGGAGAACTCTACCCGCATTTTCTGGAAAAGGGTGCAGAGGTAATCGGCATAAGCAAAGACAGCGCTGCATCACATAAAAAGTTTGAGGAAAAGTTCAGTCTGCCTTTTGTGCTGCTGGCTGATACGGAACTGGAGGCTATCAGGGCCTACGACGTATGGCAGGAAAAGAATATGTACGGCAAAAAGACCATGGGCGTGGTCCGCACCACATATTTAATCGATGAAAACGGAATAATAGAAAAGGCCTTCGGCAAGGTGAAGGCAGCGGAGAATCCGGCAAAGATGCTGGAGGAACTTTAATTGAAAAAAATTGATTATTCAGGAGGCAGAAGAGAATAAAATGAAAAAGAAACTTTTAATTGTCGTGGACTATCAGAACGACTTCGTTACTGGCTCACTGGGATTTCCGGGAGCGGTGGAGATTGAGGAAGCAATCGCAGCCAAGATAGAAACGTACCGGGGATACGGAGAGGAAGGACAGGTGATTTTCACCATGGACACTCACGGCAAGAATTATATGGAAACCCAGGAGGGAACCAATCTTCCGGTGCCTCACTGCATCATGGGTGAAGCAGGCTGGGACCTTTATGGCAAGGTCGCAGGACTTAAGGAAGAGCAGGATGTGGTATTTTCCAAGCCGACTTTCGGCTCTATGGAACTGGGCGATTACCTGAGAGACAGGGCTGATGAATATGAAAGCGTGGAGCTGGCCGGAGTTGTGACCAACATCTGCGTTATTTCCAATATGGTTATTGCCAAAGCGGCAATGCCGGAGGTGCCGATTACCGTTGACGCGTCATGCGTGGCTTCCAACGACCCGGAGATGGGCGAAAAAGCTCTCGCGCTTATGGAAAATCTCCACGTTAAAATTGTAAGATAACGCACCTCATAAAAGAAAGAATAAAGGTTAAACTATGATTTTTCTTAACAACGCATACACTACGGCAGTTAAACCGGAAAGCGTAAAATCTGCGCCGCCTGCTGATGCAGAAACGGCAAAGGCAAAGCTTGCAGAGCTTTTCCACATGAAAAAACCTGAGAATATCATCTTTACTCACGACGAGTTTCAGGCTATGGATATCGTGCTCAGAAGTTTTATCAGGCCGGGAGACCATGTGATTTCAACGGTTATGGAGCAGAGTTCAACGGTTTCTGTTCTGGATGACCTTACAGCTGAAGGAGCGGAGGTCACCTACATAGGTATCAGCAGTTACGGCAGGCTGAAATATGAGGATATCGAGGGAGCTATAAAGGATAATACGAGATTTTTGGTCGTGTCCCACGGTTCCAATGTGACCGGAAACATCAACGACATGGAGATTATCGGCACCATAGCCAGACGGCATAAGCTGATGGTGATATGCGACGGTTCCCAGACAGCAGGCGCCTGTGAGATAAATCTTGAAACTCTGGGAGCAGATGTTTTCTGCTTTGCAGGACATAAGAAGCTTATGGGACCTTATGGAATCGGCGGAATCTGCCTGAAAGATGGGCTCACTCCTGACAGTAAGCTTGTGGACAGTATCGGTGAAATAAAGCCGGAGATTTACGGCGGTTTCTGCGCAGCCCTGGATTTCATCAAGGAAAAGGGAATCTACGGTATCTCCATATTCCCGCACAGACTGGCCAAACGTTTCTTCGAGTCGGTGCAGTCAATGGACAAGGTGACTGTTTTCGGAGATTTCGGCACGGGCGTGAGAATTCCGACTGTGGCTGTAAAGGTAGAAGGCTTTACACCGGAAGAGATAAAGCTTCACATGAGAAAGAACGGCATAGTGGTAAAGTCCGGGTCATTTGAGGCGCCTATGCTGATGGAGGCCATGGGAACACCCGATGGGCTCACACGTTTCAGTTTCGGCTATTTCAACACCCGCCGGGATGTGAACGACGCAATATGGGTGCTCATGGATCTTCTGGGTCTGGACGATCTGTATCTGCTGGCGTAATATTAAAAAATCATTCCGACGCCAAAAGTCAACCTTTCGAGCTCTGAAACCATTGGAAAATGATGAGTCAAGGTTGATAATTCGGCCTGTATCCTGAAAATATAAGACTGAAGTAACCAAAAAAGTCATCCTTCTTACGGTGAAAATCGGCAAAAAGGATGACTTTTTGTAGTTTTATGTAATTAAATTGTAATAACAGGAACAAAACAAAGTGATTGTGTCAACCTTTCGAGCTCTGAACCCATTGAAAAATGCTGCGTGAAGGTTGACAATTCTATAATTCTTTAATTTTGCGCTCTATCTTCTTTATGATATCTTTGAAATATTCATCATTTTGCCCCGTTGGGTCAGGGAGTTCCCAGTTGTAATCATAGGACCTGCCGATATATGGGCAGCCTACATCACAGCCCATTGAGATGACAATATCCGGGTCGGGGATCTCTTCGAATGTTTTGCTGTACTGCGTCAGTTCCATGTCGATACCGTAAAGCTCCTTTATCAATCTGACGGCATCCTGATTTATCTGAGGTTTGGTCTCTGTTCCGGCAGAGTAAAACTCAAAATCTTTTCCTCTAAAATGCTTGCCGAGGGCTTCAGCAATCTGACTGCGGCAGGAGTTGTGCACACAGATGAAAGCTACTTTTTTCTTAGTCATTTCTTGATACCTTTTCACATCAGAAACCCATTTTCTGCAGCAGCTTCTCAACATCGGACGGTTTCAGCACTTTACCCATGGATACAACCTTTTCGTTAACTACAATGGCAGGCATACTCATGACACCGTATTCCATAACCTTCTGCATATCAGTGATATATTCCACTTCCACAGCCAAACCCATTGCTTTAACGGCTTCCTTAGCATTTTCATATTGCTCGTGGCAGGATTTGCACCCTGCACCTAAGACTTTGATGCAGCAGATGCTGCTTCTTGCTTCAGGGCAGCAATCATTTGCCATTTCCTTTTTTTCTTCTTTTTTCTTTCCAAAATTAAACAGTGACATTATAAATTACCTCCAGTTTTTTTACCTTCATAGAACCGTTTCAGATTGTCAGGCATTATATAAGATGTGCATTCACAAGTGGAATGCTCTGTGTAAATGCTCCTTAAAATTGCATCAGCAAGCATTTCTTTTGTTGGTACTTCGTAAATTTCGCCTTCATGTTCAAATACGCGGCAATCAATATCGGTTCCCGCTATTTCGCCGCAGCAGCCACAGTCTGATTCCTTAATATCTCCGAATATGTCCTGACCATTTACACGAATGGTTGGCGAAGAAAGAAAACGGTATTGTTCAGCAATCTGAGCCGTAGCCATTTCACATTCTTTATAGTCAACTTCATATCCTGCCATAGTTAACACAGGACGAAGAGTATCGACTACTTCCCTGAGAACGACATTTGTTCCTATACAGCGGTCACATGTATATAAGTCCAGGTACAGATACTCTATCTGCAGTTTTTTAATATTTGCAGCAGGTTCAGGTTCAGAGGCACAGCTGCATCCGCACCCGCAGTCGCAGTCTGATGCATTATCGGGCGAGCCACCTTTATTGCGGAGAGCCGGCGGAATCCAGCCTGTATCGTCCCCTACATAGCTGATTGCACCTGCGGGACATTTATTTCCGCAGCCATGACAGTGGTCAATGCACCCATCAGGATTGACCACAACAGGTGCGGGAGCTTTAGTTTTATCATAGACTCCATGTGGACAGAAATTTACGCAGGTTCCACATTCGATGCAAGTAAGTATATCCACTACCGGATACCATTTTTTAGCCATTTCCATCTCCTCCGTTCTTATATAATCATAGGCTGTATCAGGTTAAAGAAATATCCGACGATGACAATTCCTGCTGCGCATATGGCGGTGAAGATACCAAGAAGCTTCGGCTTAACCGCCTTGCGGAGCATAATCATTGACGGCAGTGACAGAGTGGTTACTCCCATCATAAAGGAAAGGACAACTCCAAGCAGGGCACCTTTTGAAAGCAGTGCTTCCGCGATAGGTATGGTTCCGAAAATATCCGCATACATAGGAATACCTGCAATGGTGGCAATAATAACGCCGAAGGGATTGTCATCTCCGAGGGCTTTCACGATAAATGATTCAGGTATCCAGTTATGTATAACAGCGCCGATGCCTACGCCGATAAGTATGTAAGGAATCACTTTTTTCGCGGTGGCAATGACCTGTTCACAGGCATACTTAATGCGGTCTTTGAAATGCAGCTCCTCCTGGGGTATATCGATAGCATGACCGTTTCTGATAAATTCTTCTACCTGGTCATCAAGATTCATTTTCTCAATTAAAGTACCTCCCGCAACCGCAATAACCAGCCCGAGGATAACGTATATAATTGCAACCTTCCAGCCAAAAATGCTCATCAGAAGTACAAGGCTGCCAAGGTCAACCATGGGCGAAGAAATCAGAAAAGAAAATGTCACACCCAGAGGAAGTCCTGCACTGGTAAAACCGATAAAAAGAGGAATTGACGAGCAGGAGCAGAATGGCGTTACTGTGCCGAGAAGGGCCGCAATCATGTTTGCCCATATTCCGTGAAATCTTCCGAGTATCTGTTTAGTCCTCTCAGGAGGGAAATAGCTCTGAATATAGGATATTATCAAAATCAGTACGCACAGCAGCGCGATTATTTTGATGGTATCGTATATAAAGAACTGCACACTGCCTCCAAATCTGCCTGATGTGTCAAGACCGCAGGCATTTAAAAGGGCGGTAATCAGGCGGTTAAGCCACTGCATGCCCAGAACTTCATTCTGAAAGAAATCCCAGGCTGTTTTAAACACTTCCATAAAAGCTCCTTTCATTTCATATAGTTAAATTGAAATATGTCTATGTAATTGTCATATATATAGCCGTGGGCGAAAAATGATGGATTCATCATTCTTCACAACACGACTTTGCTTCACATTCTTCATCTGAAAGCTCAAGGGTTGTAAGCGCTTTGAGGCATGATGCTGCATATTCCGCACCGGACGGAGAAATCGAATAGTGTGTCCACTTGCCTTCCTTGCGGCCGACAACGACACCGGAGTCACAGAGTATTTTCATATGGTGTGACAGCGTAGGCTGGGTGACATTGATTTCCTCAAGGAGCTTGCATGCGCATTTCTCGCCGGTTCTGAGAAGTTTGAGAATGCGGATGCGGTTTTCGTCGCAAAATGCTTTAAAGACTAAAGCGGTTTTCTTTTCATCCAACTGCATCGAATCATCCTCCTATAGAAAATTATCTATATGTCAGTATATCGCTCATATAGATATTTGTCAATGCTTTTTAAATAAATTCGTGTTCTAATACCGGATAACCGCCCGTACAGGGCAGGCATAGCTGCAGTAACCGCAGGTCAGACACAGGGACTGGTCGATTTCGGCCAGCCCGTTTTTATTGTAGAAAATCGCCTTGGAGGCGCAGACCTTCATACAGCTGCCGCAGCCCTCGCAGTCCTCCTGGTTTATGCGCATTTTTTTATGGGAGGTGTCCGGGTTATAGTCAGGCAGCATGGTGCCGTCAAGATAGCTGATTATATCGTCTACTTCCGATTTACTGCCGAAACCTATCATCACCGACTGGATTTCCTCTTTGGAAAACACGTAGTCCAGGGCTTTGCGGTAGTTATCTGTAAGGTTGCCGCCGCCAAAAACTTTCATGGTGAAAACGCCTTTCCCTGCATTGCGGCATGCTCTGATGGCTTCAAGCATCTCTTCGCAGGTACCGGCCTCTGAGCCGCGACGGATGCCCATGGATGCGTAGTTTATAAGGGGAAAAACCACATCGCATTCCGGAATGCCGGCCATCTGGAGGGTAACATCTACATGGTGTGTTGACACACCTATGGCCCTGACCAGACCGCTGCTGCGTGCGTCTATGAGAGCCTGCCAGGCGCCTTTTCTTTCCTCGAAACCGCCGGTTCTCACCTCATGCATGAGGAAAATATCCAGGAAAGGGCGGTCAAGCTCTGTCATAGCTTCACGGATTGCCGACATCATGCCCTCGTAGTCTGAGGAAAGGGACTTGGAGCAGATGATGAGATTGTCTGCTGCCCTGCGGGTGCTTTCCTCGCCGGACGCCGCCAGAATTTCCAGAGCCCTCTTTATATACGGATATGTGCGGTAGTACTGAGCCGTATCTATGAAATTGATGCCTTGCTTTACGGCATGACAGATGATGTCTGCGCCTTCGTCTACAGGCAGGGCAAGCTGTCCCGGACCTATAGGCAGCACACCCATTCCGACTCTGCTGACGGACAGATTCGTATTTCCTAAAGTAACTTTCAGCATATCTACACCAAAATCCTTTCTTTTTACACAATTATCAGTTATAATATTATTATAAAGGAATTTTTCCTGAATTTAAACTCAAAAAAGAGAGGAAAGTTAAAATTGACCTGGGTTGAAAAACATTACGGACGGCTGGAGGAACAGCCGGGATTCGATGAATTTATACACGAGTACAGTGCGGCTATAAAAGAGGTTGACACCAAGATTGAGATACTCAGTGAGGACTTCGCTGTAAGACACGACTATAATCCTATCCACCACATCGAAAAGAGACTGAAGACTCCACATGGAATCGAAGATAAGCTGCGCAGGCTGCAGTGTGAGATTTCCATTCCTTCGGCAAGGGAAAACATTCTGGATATCGCCGGAATCAGAGTGGTCTGCAATTTCGTGGAGGATGTTTACGAGGTGGCTCACATGCTGACATCTCAGAACGACATAAGAGTAAACACCTGCAAGGACTACATAGCAAATCCGAAGCCTAACGGTTACAGAAGTCTCCATCTTTCTCTGATGGTGCCTGTTTTCCTGCTAGATGGCTGTATTGAGGTGCCTGTGGAGGTGCAGATAAGGACGGTTGCCATGGATTTCTGGGCGAGCCTGGAGCATCAGCTCAGGTATAAGAAGGATAAGGAAATACCGGCCAGAATAGACATCGAGCTGAAGGCCTGCGCCGAGGTCAGCGCTACTCTGGATAAACGGATGCAGAAAATATTTAACGAACTTAACAAGCTCTGATTGTAATTTTTTGTGTAAGGAAAACCCCGCGCTTTGATTGAACGCGGGGTTGATTTTTGGGGTATATCTGAATTATCTGCAGAATCTTTCCAGTCTTTCTCTGGTGCGGGCCTCGCCCAGAATCTGCTGGATTTCCCAGACGTCAGGCGACTGCTGGCGGCCCATGAGTGCCACTCTGATGACGGTGCTCACATGGCCGACGTGGCCTTTGTACTGGTCAGGGTTTTTCTTGAAGTCCTTCGGCTTTACTGCGTAGCCCAGCTCCTCGGTGATGGCGCGGATCTTGTTGAACCAGGTTTCCTGGTCGTCGCTGTGGTCGTAGGTCTCCAGGTATTTCTTAAGGATTACAGCAGTGTCGCCTGCGGCCTCAACCTCAGCAGGGAAGCTGTCCTCGATTTTGAACATGTCGTCAAAGAAGTAGCTGATGTTCTCAACCATCTGCTGTGCGTAAATGTGGTCTTTACGCGGCTTTGCTCCTTCACGCCCGATGTTGAGAATCTTTTCCAGGTACGCTCTGTCGTCAAACATGTGCATGATTTCCGGCTTGAATTCCGCAGCCCATGATTTCAGGAAATCGAAGAGTTCTGCGGCGCTGATTCTTAGAAGCACGTCCTTGCTGATGTCGTTAAGCTTGTTCAGATCGAAAAGTGCGCCAGATGTGGACATTTTTTCTGTGGTGAACTGGAATTCCTCAATATCGGCATCCGGGTTTGCGATACGCCATTCCTCAAAGTTGGAGTTGAGGATGGTCAGCAGGTATTCACGTACTGCTGCCGGGTGATATCCCTGATTGCGGTAGTAGTCAAGTGAAAGTTCAGGGTCTTTTCTCTTGGAAAGCTTACGTTTGTTGCCTTCTTCGTCCAGCTTCATCAGCTGAGCGGTGTGGCAGTAGATCGGCGGTTCCCAGCCCAGCTTCTCAAAAAGCTCGATGTGTATAGGCAGGGACGGCAGCCATTCTGCGCCTCTTACAACGTGGGTGGTTCTCATGAGATGGTCGTCCACCACGTGTGCAAAGTGGTAGGTCGGAATGCCTGTAGCCTTGAGGATTACAGTGTCCTGGTCGTTGGCAGGCATTTCGAGAGTCCCGCGGATAGCGTCCTTTACCTGAATTCTCTTTATCTGGTCTTCCGGCAGGCTCATGTCTCCGTCTGATTTAAGTCTGATGACATAGGACATGCCTGCTTTAATATTTTCTTCAACCTGTTCATAGGTGAGTGCTCTGCACTTTGCAAACTGGCAGTAGATTCCCGGAGTTAACTTCTGAGCCTCCTGCTGGCAGCGGATTTCGGCAATCTCTTCTTCTGTCAGGAAGCACGGATAAGCCTTGCCTTCGCTGACCAGCTTCTTGGCAAAGCACTGGTATATCTCGCCTCTGTGGCTCTGGGTATAGTCTCCGTATTCGCCTATATCTCCTTCCATGGTGGCGCCTTCGTCAAAGTTGATTCCGAAGAAACGCAGGGAGTTGATGATGATTTCAACGGCGCCTTCCACATAGCGCTTGTCATCTGTGTCCTCTATTCTGAGGTAGAATTTTCCGCCTGACTGGTGGGCAAGTCTCTCGTCCACAAAAGCTCCGTACAGGTTGCCTAAATGAATGAAGCCTGTAGGGCTCGGGCCCAGTCTGGTCACCTTGGCGCCTTCAGGAAGCTGTCTCGGCGGGTAGAGGGCTTCGTATTCCTCAGGGGTTTTGGTTATGTGCGGAAAAAGCAGTTCCGCCAGCTTGTTGTAGTCCATATGTTAATCCTCCGTTTTATGTTCGTAATCAAGGTGCGCTTGCGCCGCGCTGCGATTGCCTTGCGCTTATGTCGCGCTGCGATTGCGCTCTGACACTTAATTTTAACAGTAAAAGTATTAAATATCAATAAGTTGGTACAATAAAATGTGAGAAAATGCGGAGATGAGACTGCGATAATGTTTTATTAGGCCAAAAGTCAACCCTCCGGGCCTGCAAAGTATTGAAAATTGATGATGAAGGGTTGACCAGTCTGGTCGTGTAGTGTTGCAACAAAAGCAAAATAATGGAAAAAGTCAACCTGGCGAGCTCGCAAAGCATTGAAAACAGACATAGCAAGGTTGACTGAAGGTGGGATGATATGTGAATTATTGGTATATTTTTGAATAACACGGGATAAAAACGAAAAAGCTGTCAACCTTCTGTGGCGTCAAAGCATTGAAATTTAATGCAGGAAGGTTGACTTTTTGGAAAAGTAATATAAATCGGCTGACTTAAGAGAAGGATGGAAAAGGATATGAAGGCAAAAGATGTAAATGAGAACGAGAATGGGAATGCGGAAGAGATGGATTCTTGCGCATTCAATATGTATATGGAGATTATGAGGAAAGAGCTTCCCATAGGGGAAAGCTTTGATTTGCTGGAGAGGAAGCTCTTTATAGGAGGCCGCCGGGCCAGCATGTTCTTCGTGGACGGCCTGACCGACGGCGAGAAAACACAGCGAATTCTCGCCTACCTGATGGCCGTCCCGGCGGCTGGATTATATAGGATTTCCTCCAGCCACAGGTTCATCGAGACGACGCTGCCGTTTCTCGACACCACCGTCATAGAACCAAAGAACGGCAGCCCTGATGCCGGCGGCAGCGGCAACACAGGCGGCAATTTGGACGATAATGCCGCCGGCGGCAGGGTCGGTCAGCTGACCCGGGAACAGGCTCTGGACTGCTATAACCAGATGCTGCCCAAGCTCTACGCCGGCCTGGTGCCTTTGCTGGTGGAGGGTCTTGACCGCATTATCATCATTGACTGTCGTGAGTATCCTTCGCGGTCAGTAGAGGAACCGGACAAGGAAAAGACCCTCCGCGGCGCAAAGGACGGATTCACCGAAAACTTCATGGAAAACGTTGCGCTCATAAGACGGCGAATCCGCGATAACAACCTGATTTTTAAGGCCTACAATGTGGGCAGTGTCAGCAAGTCGGACGTGGCGGTGGTCTATCTTAAAAATCGAGCGGACATGCAGCTCATCGACAAGCTGGACCGGTGTCTCAAGGACATGGCGCCGGATGCGACTGGCATGGAGTTTGCTGCCAAATCACCGAGCAAGAGTCAGGCTGGCACGGATTTTGAGGCCTGCGACGGCGGCCGGGACTGTTCGGCCGGTACGGATTATGCCGCCAACTCAGCAGATAAAAAGAGTCATCCTAAAAGACTAAGCAGCAAAAAAACATCGAAATCAAAAGGCGGTGGTGCAGACGTGCTTTCCGTGGCCGACCAGAGCCTCCTGGAACGCCTGCTTGCGGCTCTGGGCGCGGCAAACGGGCTGAACCCGTTTCCTAAGGTCCGTTATACCCAGAGGCCCGATATAATTGCCGCGCACCTTGCCGAAGGCAAGGCGGCCATCATCGTGGACAATTCGCCGACGGTCATGATGCTGCCGGTAAGTGTTTTTGAGTTTTTCCAGGATCCGGACGATTACTATTTTCCTCGGCTGACGGGTAACTATTTCCGGATGATAAGAATCATTAACTTCCTGGTCATCCTTTTCCTCACGCCGGTGTACCTGATACTGGCTCAGAATCAGGATTTTACCCCGGAGGTGCTGAGATTTTTTGTGCCGGAGGAGGATTTTGCCATACCGATTTTCTGGCAGTTTATTTTGCTTGAAATAGCGGTGGACGGTCTGAAACTGGCCTCCCTTAACACTCCTACATCGCTGGGAATGTCTCTTTCCGTAATTGGAGCTCTGATTCTGGGTGAGTTCAGCATAGATTCGGGCTGGTTCATTTCTCAGACAATTCTCTGCATGGCGGTGGTGGCTCTGGCGGCTTTTACCCAGCCGAGTATAGAACTGAGCTATGCCATGAAGTTCGGGCGGATTCTGATGCTTATCGGAGCACAGCTTTTTGGCATAGCAGGGGCGGTGGCCGCGGCGGCTCTCAGCTTTATAGTAATGGCTGCAACAAATACTCTTTCCGGGGATTCATACCTTTATCCTCTGATACCTTTTAACGGTGAAGCATTAAAAAGGTTGATTTTTCGTACTAAATCGTGATAAAATAAAGTGTTAGATGTATGTATGGCACAGAATTTGCGCATGGTTGGCGTCCAGCATGGCAGTAACGCATCGCGCACCTGTCACGAATATAAAAATTGATTGGGGGAAAACAAATGGCAAGAATTTTAAAGAAGATACCCGATTTCAAACTCCCTAAATTAAAAATGAAGGAATTTGAAGAAATAGAAGAGCTTAAGCAGCTATACACAGCCGAAGACCTTGACAGAATGAAGGAAAAGCTTCCGGGAAAACGCGGACATCACGAATGCTACCCGGGTACGGATTATAAGACAATAAAGGAGATTTTCGACCGCTCCACAACCCTTTATGCCGATAAGGAGTTCATATTGGAGACTTTCAACAAGAAAAAGGGCTTTGAGGAGATTACCTATGGACAGTTCCGCAAGGATGTAATCGATTTCGGTATAGGCCTCACAAGAGCTCTGAAGCTTGAGGGGGAAAGAGTCATCATCATAAGTGAGACCACCTATAACTGGTATGTTTCATATATTGCACTGCTTTGCGGTGCGGGAATTGCCGTGCCTTGCGATAAGGAACTGCCGGAAAACGAGCTGGAAAACATCATCAGACGTTCCAGAGCTTCGGCCATAATTTTCTCGCCGAAGATGAAGGATCTGGTTAAAAAGGCGGCAGGCAAGTGTCCTGAAGTGAAATACTGCATCGAAATGAAGTCGGACGCCGGTTTTGACGAAAAAGACAAGCGTTTCGTAGGCTTCAATTACGTAATGGAAGAAGGACGTGTATTTACCGGCATGGGCGACACCAGCCTTATGGACAAAGAAATCGATCCGGATGCTTTTGCGGTGCTTATATTTACAAGCGGAACCACTTCAGCTTCCAAAGGTGTTATGATTTCAAATACCAACCTGGCTTACAATATAAACGCAGTAACGCCTTATGTAATGGTTTACCCGGAAGACAGGCTGTTTTCCGTGCTGCCGCTGCACCACACCTATGAGTCAACAATCGGATTCCTGTATCCGATGGCTATGGGAGCATCAATAGCAGTCTGCCAGGGACTCAAGCACCTTGTACCAGACATTCAGGCTACGAAACCGACAGCAATCATTGCCGTACCTCTTCTTCTGGAAGCTTTACATAAGAAGATAAACCAGACCATCGACAAGAGCGGCAAGACATCCATGGTAAACACCATGATACGTCTGACCAATGGCCTGAGAAATGTCGGAATCGATGTAAAGAGAAAGGTATTCAAGGACATTTATGCCAGCCTGGGCGGCAGACTGAGAATTCTGGTAAGTGCCGCAGCGCCTATAGATATGAAGGTAGGAAAGTGGTTTGAGGATATCGGACTTCTCTTCCTGCAGGGATACGGACTCACTGAGACAGCTCCTATTGCTGCCCTGACACCTGATTTTGACACCCGCGTGGGTTCAGCAGGAAAGGCCGTTCACGGCGATGAGATAATGATAAAAAACCCTAACGAAAGAGGCGAGGGTGAAATCCTGATAAAGGGCAAGACCGTAATGCTGGGATACTATGAAAACCCTGAGGCCACTGCAGAGGTAATGGAAGACGGCTGGTTCAACTCCGGAGATATAGGATACATGGATGAGGACGGATTCCTTTACATCACAGGCCGGAGCAAGAATGTAATAGTTACTCAGAACGGCAAGAACATCTATCCTGAGGAAATCGAAGGACTTCTGGGCAAGGTGCCTGAAATTGCAGAGTGCATGGTTTACGGCAAAGAGGTTAACGGTGAGAAGGAACTCATAATCACCGCCAAGGTTATTCCTGACTATGATGCCATCAACGAGCTCCACGGCAAGGAAAAGAAAGATCCGGAAAAACCTTTCACCGAGGATGAAATCTACAAGATTATCTGGAATCAGATAAAACAGGTAAACCGCAAGCTGACCAACTACAAGTGCGTTAAGAAACTTGAAATCAAGACCGATCAGTTTGAGAAGACAAGCACTATGAAGATCAAACGCTTCGCAGAGATTCAGAAGGATAAGGAAGCCGAAGCAGCAGAAACAAAAGAAAAAACTGAATAATTCGAGTAAAATGATACAGCGGCGCCTTGTTCAGCAGGGCGCCGTTTCTCTTGCAAAAAGACAAAAAACCTCAAAAAAGAAAATCTTCTATTTACTCTCAGCAGAAGCCTTCAGCGCATGATAAATTGACTCCTTGATGGTCAGGGACAGGTAGGCAGAAACCTGCTGAAGACTGCGTTTTTCCCTGTCGCATAAAAAGTTGATAAGAGTGCCGGCGATAGCTTCAGCATAAAATTCCGACAGGAATACCTTATAATCCTCCGCAGCGGCGAACCCGCCTGCAGCCTCCAGCTCGTCGATAAGCCGGCGGCATATAACTATAAAATCCGAAAAAAGGAAGAGCTTCATGCCCTCACGGCCCAGAGAGTCGTAGGCGCAGTTGAGCATGTGTTTGTTTTTGTCCACGTAATCTATGACGAAGGTTATATTGGCCTCGAAATCGCTGAGAATATCCGATGCCTTGATTACCTCCACAGCCTCCCTTTCCACAATCCACTTGAAGAGGTGGTTGATGTCCTCGAAATGATAATAAAAGGTTTTGCGGTTTACGCCGCAGTCTCTGACGATATCGCTGACAGTGATCTTTGAGAGAGGCTTTTCCTCCATGAACTTTTTAAGAGAATCTGCCAGCATCTTCTTTGTATTCATACTTGTCACTTCATATTTCATGTCTGTACCTCCGGATAACAGCTATGTTGATGGTCATTTGACCATCAAATTATACCACATTGTCCGGTTTCAGGTCAAATGTCCGGTGTTGACCGTTTTTTACAATACAATACCGCGTTATAATGTCTCTCACAGTAATAAAAAAGGGGCGTTACAGTTATAATGAAAAAAATGTTTGAAAAAATTTTACGTCACAGAAGGCTTGTCATAGCCTTTTTTGTAATTATGGCTATTGCAGGGGTGGCGACTTCACAGCTGGTATCGGTAAACTACGATATGAAGGATTATCTGCCGAAGGACTCCAGTTCATCAGTTTCCCTGGAAATAATGGAAGAACAGTATGACAGCGGAATACCGGGAGCCAGAGTAATGGTGAGAGACGTGACCATACCTGAAGCGCTGGAATATAAAGAAAAGCTTTCAAGATGCACAGGCGTCAGAGAGATAACCTGGCTGGACGACAGTGCAGACCTGTCCCAGCCCCTTTCCTTCATAGACGAAGACCTGCTGGACACATACTACAAAAACGGCAATGCACTGTTCAGCATAGTCGTAGATGAGGAAAAGGATATGGAGTGCGTGGCAGAAATGCGGGAGGTAATCGGCGAGGAAAATGCCATGACGGGCAACTCGGTGGCCAGTGCCGTGGCCAAGGTGAACACGGTTAAGGAAATACGCATTATTTCTTTGCTGGCGGTGGCTTTCGTCATTTTCGTGCTGCTTCTGACCACCGATGCGTGGATAGAGCCTGTCATAGTTATGCTTGGCCTGGGGGCAGCCATAGCCATAAATGCGGGAACCAATGTGATCTTCGGCGAAATATCTTTCGTGACCAACGCTGCGGGAAACATTCTGCAGCTGGCGGTTTCTCTGGACTACTCCGTTTTTCTGCTGCACCGCTTCAGAGAATACCTTGAGGAGGGCAAAACTCCTTATGAGGCCATGCTTGATGCCATGACAAGAAGCACCGGCTCTATACTTTCCAGCGGTCTGACTACGGTAATAGGATTTCTGGCTCTGATTTTCATGCGTTTCGGAATCGGGCCGGACCTGGGGCTGGCTCTGGCAAAGGGAGTGGCAATCAGCCTCATCACCGTATTTACCTTAATGCCGTCTCTGGTGCTGAGAATGTACGGACTCATAGAAAAGACAAATCACAGGAAACTGCTGCCTTCCTTCGAAAAATTCGGAAAACTTGTATCAAAGACTATGGTTCCTCTGGCAGCGGTTTTTGTCCTGACAGTGGTGCCATCCTATCTGGCGTCAAACTCCAACGAGTTCTACTACGGTGCGGAGTACATCTACGGTACGGAAACCAAGCTGGGGCAGGACACCAGGACCATAGAAAACGTCTTCGGCAAAAGCGATACATATGTGCTCATGGTGCCAAAGGGGGATTTTCCTGCGGAGAAAGCTCTTTCCGCAGAGATAAAGAAGCTGCCTGAGGTAAAGAGCATTATCTCCTATGTTGACACAGTAGGCGCGGAGATACCGGAGGATTTTCTGGAGGAGGATACATTGAACCAGCTGATTTCAGAGGATTACAGCAGGATGATTATAAATGTGGAGGAAGGCTACGACGGAGAATCAGCTTTTGAGCTGGTAGAAAAAATCAGGAGCATAGCAGAAGAATATTATCCTGACGGGTACTATATGGCCGGAGAAGGTGTAAGCACTACGGATCTTAAGGACACCATAACGGCGGATACGGTAAAGGTAAATCTCATAGCCATAGGAGCCGTTTTCCTGGTGCTGCTTCTTACCTTCAGATCACTGCTCAAGCCGCTGATACTGGTACTGGTAATCGAGTCGGCAATATGGATAAACCTGTCGGTTCCTTATTTCTGCGGAAGCACCGTGTTCTACATATCATATTTGATAATAAGCTCCATTCAGCTGGGTGCTACGGTGGACTATGCAATTCTGTTTACCGACAGATATCTGGAATACAGACATGAGCAGCCAAAGCTTGAGAGCATCAGAGATACGGTTTCCACAGTGACCGTGTCCATGCTCACATCGGGCATGACCTTGACGGTAGTCGGATTTTTGCTGGGGATGCTTTCCAGCCACGGCATACTGGCGCAGCTGGGTATTTTCATAGGACGTGGAGCGCTGCTTTCACAGCTGAATGTGCTTTTCGTGCTGCCGGGACTGCTTTACATATTTGACAGAGACAGAAAGGGGAAATTGAAAGATGAAGAAATATAGAAGAATTATTTCGGTGCTTCTCATTATGGTGATTGCACTTTCGGGAGCCAATGCCGCTTCGGCTTATGAAGAAAGCACACCTAAACAGGAGGTTGTATATGCGAACCTTGCCTCTGACGGCACAGTGACAAAGATTTATGCCGTCAATATTTTCGACATGGAGGAAGCGGGAAAAATCATAGATTACGGGGATTACAGCTCCGTGAGAAATCTGACCACTGACAGAGAGCCATCTCTGAAGGGCGATACAGTCACAATAGATGCAGCCGAGGGAAAACTTTACTGCGAGGGTGTTCTGGACAGTGACAAGGCTCTGCCGTGGAAAGTCAGACTCAAATATTATCTTGATGGAAGCGAAATCCAGGGCTCCGACCTGGCCGGTGCTTGCGGACATCTGCAGATTATTATGGATATAACCGAAAATCCGAAATGCCGCGGAAACTTCTTTGACAGCTGCGGACTTCAGATATCAGCCAGTCTGGATACGGACCTGTGCACCAATATAAAGGCGGATGGAGCCACAGGTGCCAACGCAGGCAGAATGAGGCAGCTCACATATCTGATAATGCCGGGGAACAGCAGACAGATTGTAATAGAAGCTGATGTGACAGACTTCGAAATGGACGAGATAATGATTAACGGTCTGCCTCTGGGAATGGAAATCGACTTCGATGCAGAAGGAAATGAGGGGATATCAGGAAAACTTGACGACCTTAAGGATGGCGCCAAAGACCTGGATAAAGGGGCTGCTGATCTTAAAAAGGGAAGCAGTGAACTGAAGAAGAGTGCGGTGCAGCTTGCCGAAGGACTTGACACACTGGCAGCGCAGAACGAAAGCCTGGTAAACGGGGCCTACAGCGTGTTCCTGCAGCTCGTTTCCGGTGCAGAAACACAGCTCAACAGCAGCCTTGCCGCCGCAGGCATGAGCGTAAGCCTTACGCCTGAAACCTATGATGAGGTACTGACCGGCCTGATGGCGCAGCTCCCCGAGGGCCATCCTGCTATAGAGAGTATCGGCGGAGCCAAGGCACAGCTTGATTCCTATAAAGCCTTTTATGAGGGACTAGTGCAGTATACTCAGGGGGTGAAATCAGCTGCAGAGGGAAGCAGCATGCTGTCAAAGGGAGCATCAGAACTTTACAGCGGAGCTTCTGAGCTTAAAGAAGGAACAGCAGAACTGCGCAGCGAGACTTCGGATATGGATACCAGGCTGGAGGATGAAATAAACAAAGCCATAGATGACATGATGGGAAAGAACTACAAAGTACGTTCATTCGTGTCCTCCAAAAACACTCATGTGGAGTCGGTGCAGTTTATCATGAAAACCTCCGCCATCAGGAAGGAAGAGGTCAAAAAAGAGAAGATAGAAAAAGAGGAAGAATCATTTATCGAAAAATTCATCGCCCTTTTCAAAAAATAATATTTTCATTTTGACGCAATGATGTATTAGTGATAAAATGGGAACAAAGTAATGACCGAAAAGGAGGACGAAACTATGGCATTTATGGATAAATTAGGTCAGATGGCAGGAAAGGCTGCCGAAATCGCCGGCGATACTATCGACTACGGCAAGACCAAAGGAAAGATTCTGCTGGAGAAGGGGAAAGTAAAAGACGGTAAGGAAGAGCTTGGCGGCTACGTTTACAATACTCTCAAGAACGGCGGAGAGCTGGATCAGTCCAGACTTGATGAACTGATGGCAGAGATCGATGTTCATCTTGCAGAGATTGCCAAACTTGAGGCTGAGGCTGAAGAAGCCAAGGAAGAGACTGTAGAATAATGATAGGAGTTATTGTTAACACCCTCACCGTAGTTGTCGGAAGTACAATCGGCCTTCTGGCAAAGAAGCTCATTCCTGACGGCTGGTCCGACTTTATTATGAAGGGTATTGCACTCTGTGTAATATATATAGGAATCGATGGAGCCATGTCAGGTGAAAACGCTCTCATCGCCATAATATCCATGGCTGTGGGAGCGGTCATAGGCCTTGCCCTTGATCTGGACAGGCATCTGAACAATTTTGCCGAAAGACTGGAAAACAGGTTTAAAAAACCGGGGGAAAACGTGACCATCGCCGAAGGCTTTGTCACTGCCAGCCTGCTTTTCTGCGTGGGTGCCATGACTATAGTCGGCTCGCTGCAGGCAGGTCTTACGGGCAATAACGAGATGCTCTTCACCAAGGCTACTCTGGACGGCATTTCGGCTATTATTTTCTCCGCTTCTCTGGGGATCGGCGTAATGCTGTCGGCGGCCTTCGTGTTCGTATTTCAGGGGGCAATCGTGCTGCTGGCTCAGGCTGTGGAACCTTTCCTCAGCGACTCGGTAATTGCCGAGATGACCTGCGTGGGTTCGCTTCTCATAGTGGCCATCGGACTGAACATGCTGGGAATTACCAAGCTGAAGGTGATGAATTACATGCCTGCGGTGTTCCTTCCCATCGTGCTGTGCCTGTTTATGTAGGCTTGACACTGCGCTTAATGTGTACTTGCTTTTTAAATCAGAGTATATCAGAGTAAATCAGGGTATATTAGAAACTGCGACTCGCTAATACGGGCCGCAGTTTTTGTTACAGAAGTTTGTTTATTATCTCGCTCTCGATTATTCTCGTGTCAACATTTCCATAGATGTCATTATAGGTAACTATGAGGTTGTCCCATGGAACAATTCCTTGGCTTTCATACATTTCCAGCTTCCACTTGTGCTTTTTCATATATTCGGCATCGTGAGGCATGCCGCAGTGCTCCCAGTAAAACACTTTGAAGTCCCTGGTTCTCAGTGGTGTAAAGTCGAAGGACAGGGTGAATTTTCCTATATGTATTACCGGTTCGTAGCGGAAAGGCACCTTGTGTTTATACATGAGTTCTGCAATTACAACCTCACCTTTGGAGCGCATTTTTTCTCCACGGGAAGTAGTATGAGTTCTCATCTCCGGCATGAAAGTACTCATCTCGTAAGGAGAGGAGATCCAATCGCTTACTCTTCGGGTCAAAGCAGCATCCTCTTCGGATAAGTTTTTCAGAAAGTCTTTGTCGCCCATTGGGAAAAAACATTCCTGAGGTACGGTCTGGTATACAGGAGGAAGGTTAAGAATGCTTTTCATATAATCCAGTGGTGAATATTGTGATTTAGCGGTCTTAAGGCATCTGATGTTTCTTCGGAGATGCATAAGTATCTCTTTTATATATGCTTTTCTGCAAAGCATTCTCAGAATTTCAGGTTCTCTGCTGATGCCGTGTCTGTGGTAATTTCCACTGTCTGTACGAATCTGCAGATAGTTCAGATTGCCTTTGCGGTTTATGCTTGAAAGATGACCCGGCGCCAGCCGCTCCAATTGCGCAAGCTCCATGTCGTATGATTTCTCCAATTCTTCTAATTTACGCAGCATCGTATCAAAATCCATATCGAAAAAGCTCATTTTATACCTCCTATGTCGTATATTTTTTGTTTTTTTAAAGATGATTACAGCATTTTGCTCGAATAATCCAAAAAATGTCGTATGGAAAGGGGGATTTTAAGATTTCATACGACATTCACGGTGATGCGAGTGGTTTCGGAATGCGCTGAGGAAGGCAATGTCGTAGAAACAATTTATTATTTTGAATCCATACGACATTATGTAATTATTATACAGTACATGTAAATATTTTGCAAGCTATTTTTTACATTTAGATTAAAAATTTCCTCAACGGAAATGTGCCGGTCATTGCATCACCGCCGCATGTAGGCAAATTGCAAAAAAACCTTGCAATATCAACAATTTCGTGATATCATAACATATGACGATATAAGGTAAGACTTAAAGAGTGGGTTTCAGCCCACTCTTTCAATATTATATGGGAGAAAATTAAATAATGGCGAAGAAAAAAATAACGGAAATCGTGGAGGAAATCACTGCTGATTTTCTCGCGGAAAACGGGCTTGAGCTCTACAACAGCGAATTCGTCAAGGAAGGCAAGGACTGGTTCCTGAGAGTCTACATCGACAGACTGCCTCTTGA
>JBJETB010000023.1:0-22182 GCA_051883095.1 Anaerovoracaceae bacterium | reverse complement strand
TCAAGGAAGGCAAGGACTGGTTCCTGAGAGTCTACATCGACAGACTGCCTCTTGAAAGCGAAGGAGCGGACGGAGGTGAGAGCCAGGAGCAGTATGTGTCAACGGACGACTGTGAAAAGGTAAGCAGATTCCTTTCAGAAGAGCTTGACAGGCTCGATCCTATCGAGCAGAACTACTACCTGGAAGTATCATCGCCGGGCCTTGACAGAGCGCTCATCAGAGAAAAAGATTTTATCAGGTTTTGCGGACACGTGGTCGACATAAGCTTATACAAGGCCATGGACGGCAAAAAGGCCTATCAGGGCATACTGAAGGGTCTCACCGAGGATAATAAAATTGTAATAACAGACGAAAACGGAAGCGAGATTGAATTCCCGAGGGAGCAGGTGGCTAAGACCAGACTTGCTGTAATTTTCTAAGGAGGTAATAAAAAAGATGAACAAGGAATTTATTCAGGCTATTGAGGATTTAGAAAAGGAAAGACATATATCTAAGGATATTCTGATCGAAGCCATCGAATCCGCACTGGTATCTGCATATAAGAAAAACTACGGAACTTCACAGAACGTGAGAGTTGATATCAATCAGGAAACCGGAGACATCAACGTATACATGAGAATGGACGTGGTTGAGGAGATTGAGGATGAACTCACCCAGCTTTCACTGGAAGAAGCCAGAGAAATCGATCCGAGATATGAGGTGGGCGATATAGTTGAATATCAGGTGACACCAAGAGATTTCGGCAGAATCGCAGCTCAGACAGCCAAGCAGGTAGTTGTTCAGAGAATCAGAGAAGCCGAAAGAGGAATGATTTTCGACGATTTCATCACCAGACAGGGAGAAATCGTGACAGGAACCGTTCAGAGAATCAGCAACGAAACCCTTTTCGTGAATATCGGCAAGACCGAGGGCATACTTTCCGCCAATGAACAGGTGCCGGGCGAACGCTACCAGGTAAACGACAGACTTAAGGTCTACATCATGGACGTGAAGAAGACAAATAAAGGACCTCAGGTTTTCCTTTCCAGATCACATCCCGGCCTCGTAAAGAGACTCTTCGAGCTGGAGGTTCCTGAAATCGAGGACGGAACTGTGGAGATCAGAGGAATCGCCAGAGAGGCAGGTTCCAGAACCAAGATGGCGGTATATACTGAATTTGAAAATGTGGACCCGGTAGGCTCCTGCGTGGGTACCAGAGGTGCCAGAGTGCAGGCTATCGTAGATGAACTTCATGGTGAAAAGATAGATATCATACCTTGGAGCGAGGATCCTGAGCAGCTCATTGCCAACGTACTCAGCCCTGCCAAGGTGGAAAAAGTAATAATTGATGAAGGCGACGAAAAGGTTGCTACAGTAGTTGTTCCGGACTATCAGCTTTCACTGGCCATCGGTAAGGAAGGTCAGAACGTAAGACTTGCAGCCAGAGTCAGCGGATGGAAGATAGACATCAAGAGCCACACCCAGTACTTCGGTTCTGAAGATGATCAGACAGGACCTGAGGAAGAACCGGCAGCAGCGGAATTTGTTGAACTGGAGGAATAAACTTTGAAGGACAGAAAAATCCCCATGAGAAGATGCGTAGGCTGCATGACGTCCAGAGAAAAGCAGGAGCTTGTGAGAATCGCAGGATTTGAGGGGCAGCTCAGCGTGGATACGACGGGAAAGGCCAAGGGCCGCGGAGCCTATCTTTGCAGGAACAACCCGGACTGCTGGGAAAAGGCCTATAAGCGCAAGGCTCTTGAAAGATCCCTTGGTATGGAGATTAAGCCTGAGGAAAAGGAAAAAATTTTTGCAGAGCTTAAGGAGATGTCTCATGAATAGCGGGTTGAACAGTGCAGAAGCAGCGAGAAGAAAGCTGATGAGCTATATGGGTTTTGCAGCTAAAGCGAGAAAAATTGTCAACGGCTACAACACATGCATCTTCACCATGGAAAAGGGCAAAGTCAGACTGCTGATAATAGCGGAGGACCTTGCTGAGAATTCAAAGAAAAAGATGACAGCCGCTGCAGGCAGATTAAATGTGGAATACAGAGTTTTCGGTGACTCGGAGGAAATGTCCCATATGACCGGAACAGCCGGAAAGGGAATTTTCGGCATCACCGATGAAAATTTTGCAAAAGTAATTTCAGAAGAGATTGACCATATTCAAGCATTAGAAAGGGAGGTGTTCTAATGACAGAAACAAACACAAAGGAAACGAAAATAGTAAAGGCAACGCCTAAGAAGACGGAAAGCCAGGAAGACGCTCAGCCAAGAGTAACGGTAAAGGCTGCGGTAATTCCTCAGACAAGAAATCAGGGAGCAGCAAGGCCTGCAAGACCTCAGTCTCAGGCTTCAGAAAGACCGGCTGCAAGACCGCCTATGGGCAAGCCTGTAGTAAATAAGGATTTAGAGAACAGAACCAAGCCACCGGTAGGAAAGGTTGTAGTGCCTAAGGAGGTTTCAGAGAGAGGAAAGGCCAAGGAAGAAGTTCCTGCATCAGCAGCGCCTGCAGTTGAAACAGCTGCACCGAAAACAGAGGTTCCGAAAACAGAGGCACCTGCGCCAAAGGCAGAAGAACCGAAGACTGAAGCACCTGCACCAAAGGCAGAAACACCTAAAGCAGAAGCACCGAAGGCAGCAGCAACGAAGGCAGATGATGCTGCACCGAGAAAGGATGCGCCTAGAAAATCTGACAGATCTGACAGACCGGCACGTCAGCCGAGAGAAGGACAGGGCGGCAGAGACAGCCGCGGCGACAGAGACGGCAGACCTGCACGCCAGCCTAGAGACGGCCAGCAGGATCGCAGAGGCCAGGGCTCAAGAGACGGTCAGGGAAGCCGCGGAGAACAGGGTGGCAGACCTCAGCGTCAGGGTGACAGCAGGCCTCAGAGAAGAGAAAGAAACGACGGACCGAAGCTGGAAAGAATGGAAACCAAGCCTAACCAGAAAAACACCGAAAAACGTGATCATCACGAAAAGGAAAGAAATAAATTTGCTAAGCTGGAAGGCGGCAGCAGCACCGGCAAGAAGAATAAGGACAGAATGCAGCAGCGTTCACTTGAAAAGGCATCCAAGCCTAAGAAACACAACAAACCGAAGCCGGCAGCTGTCGAAGAAGAGGACATCATGGAAGAACTTCCCACAGGCACAATTGCAGTTACAGTACCTATAACCGTAGCAGGCTTCTGCGAACAGGCAGGCATTTCCACATCACAGGTCATCATGGCCCTTATGAAGATGGGCATCATGGCCAACATCAATCAGAATATAGACGACGATACAGTTCTCATTCTGGCAGACGAGCTGGGAATCAGCGTAGTGGTGGCCAAGGTTGAGGAGGAAATTGAGGAAGAAGGTCTTGAACTCTTTGAAGACCGTGAAGAGGATCTGAAGCCTAGAGCTCCGATTATCACCGTAATGGGTCATGTTGACCACGGCAAGACATCCCTTCTGGACGCTATAAGAAAGACAAATGTAACCGCATCGGAATCAGGCGGAATCACTCAGCATATAGGTGCTTCTGAAGTAATGATAAACGGACAGAAGATCGTTTTCCTGGATACACCGGGACATGAGGCTTTCACCGCAATGCGTGCCCGCGGAGCTCATATCACCGATATCGCAGTACTGGTTGTAGCTGCCGATGACTCTGTAAAACCTCAGACCATCGAGTCCATCAGCCACGCCAAGGCAGCCGGAGTTCCTATCATCGTTGCAATCAACAAGATAGATAAGCCGGGCGCAAATCCTGAAAGAGTAAAGCAGGACCTGACCGAGCACGGAATCCTGGTAGAAGACTGGGGCGGCGATGTAATCTCGGTTCCTGTATCAGCCAAGACAGGCGAAGGTATTGTAAACCTTCTGGAAATGATTTTATTACAGGCAGAGGTGCTGGAACTGAAAGCAAATCCGTCGAGACTTGCAATGGGTTCAGTTATCGAAGCCAGACTGGATAAAAACAAGGGCCCTGTGGCAACACTATTAGTAACCAACGGAACCCTGAAGACAGGCATGAGCGTTGTAGCAGGAACATGCTCCGGCAGAATCAGACTTATGACCAACTACAAGGGTGATACCATCAAGAAGGCCGGCCCTGCCACAGCAGTTGAAATCCTCGGACTTACCGATGTACCGGAAGCCGGCGATGAATTCAACGCAGTCAAGGAAGACAAGGTGGCCAGAGAAATCGCAGAGAACAGAAAGGCCAAGCTGAGAGAGGAAATCCTTGCAAGAAACGCAAGCACCACTCTGGAACAGTTATTCAGCCAGATTCAGGAAGGCGAGGTCAAGGACCTCAACCTTATCATCAAGGGCGACGTACAGGGCTCCATAGGCGCCATCGTATCATCCCTTGAAAAGCTCAACAACGAAAACGTAAGAGTAAAGATAATCCATACAGGTGTAGGTACTGTTACGGAATCCGATGTTATGCTGGCCGGAACCACTGGCTCCATCATCATCGGCTTCAATGTAAGACCTACCACTGCTGTACAGACCTTTGCCGACAGAGAAAACATCCAGATCAGACTTTACAGAGTAATCTACGACATCATCAACGATGTTGAGGATGCTATGAAGGGTATGCTTGATCCTGAGTTCAGGGAAGAGGTTCTGGGCAAAGTTCAGGTAAGAGAAACCTTCAAGGTTCCTAATGTGGGCATAATCGCCGGCGCCTATGTTCAGGAGGGCAAGGTTGTCAGAAATGCCGAAATCAGACTTGTTCGTGACGGTATCGTTATCCACGAGGGCAAGATTTCGTCTCTCAGAAGATTCAAGGACGACGCCAAGGAAGTCAACCAGGGCTACGAGTGCGGTATCGGCATAGAAAACTACAACGACATCAAGGTGGATGACATCATCGAGTGCTTCCACATGGTTGAGGTGGAAAGGAAATAATTTGTGTTCTTGTCCTCGTCGCCGTAAGCGGCAGCAATACGGTGCAGACATCGCGGAGAGCGCGGCAAACTCGCCTCCGTCAGAGGCTCAGACAGTGCCGACGCTCTTAGCCGCTCTGTTCTGCTCCTTAATTGGTCGCTTATGCGGCTCCTGCGGAATCGAACACAAATTATCCTTTCCACTCCTGCGAACTTAAATTGGAGGAAATAATTTATGGGTAAAGGATACAGAAGCGGCAGGCTGGGGGAGGAGATTCGCAGAATCGTCAGCGAAATGCTCATCAGCGGCATCAAGGACCCCAGACTGACAGGAAACATGGTCAGCGTATCCGGTGTCGATGTCACAAGCGACGGCAGCTACGCCACCTGCTATGTTTCCGTGCTTAATTTCAGCAAAGACCCTGAGGAAAAGGAAAGGCAGGAACAGGAGGTTCTTGCCGGCCTTTCCAGCGCCAAGGGACTGCTGAAAAAAGAAATATCAAGACAGGTGAAGGTCCGCCATATTCCTGAGCTGATCTTTAAACCGGATCATTCTATGGACTACGGCAGACATATAGACGAAATACTGGATAATATTGATTTTGACAGCTATCAGAAGGACACAGAAGAATAATGGCTAATAATACTTTCAAGGAAATTGCAGAGGTTCTGCTTAAGGCGGAGAAGATTCTCATCTATCCGCATATAAATGCTGACGGAGATGCTGTCGGTTCGGCGGCGGCTCTCTGCCATGGACTGAGAAGCCTGGGAAAGACCGCATACGTTCTCGTTGAGGACCAGATTCCTGCCAACCTGAGATTTATGGACAAAGGACTGTTTACCTCAGACCTCTCGGCCATACAGAATCCGGATGTGTCCGTATGCGTGGACTGCGGAGACTACAGCAGATTTCCGCAGCGCAGGGAGAAGTTCGATTCGGCAGAAATCACGGTATGTATAGACCATCACGGTACGACGGAAAATTTCTGCGACTATAATTACGTGGACCCGGCGGCGGCAGCTACAGGTGAACTCATCTACGGCTTAATAAAGGCAATGGGTGTTAAACCTGACGTTGAAACCGGAGAAGCGATTTTCGCTGCCATAACCACTGATACGGGTAATTTCCAGTATTCCAACACAACGAAGAACTGCCACATCATCATGGCGGAGCTTTTTGACCTGGGTGTGGATACAAACAGGGTCAGCGTGGAAATCTACGAAAATGAGAGGCCGCAGAAGCTGATGGTCACCACCAGAGCCCTTTCCACTCTCGAGATTTTCGGAAGAGGCAGAGGTGCAGTGGCATATATAACCCTCGGTGATATGGAGGAAATAGGAGCAGAGCCTTTTGAGACGGACAGCGTCATCGAAAATCTCAGAAGCATTTCCGGTGTGGAATATGCTGCCTTTGTAAAAGAAAAGGAGCCCGGAGTAATCAGAGTGAGCCTGAGAGCAAAGCGCCGCGGAAATGTGGCGACAATCGCTTCTGAACTTGGCGGCGGCGGTCATGTAAAGGCTGCAGGCTGCACTTTATATATGACGGTAGAAGAGGCTGTGGCCCTGATGAAATCGAAGCTGAGTGAGGCGATCGAGGCACTATGAAAGACGGAATAATAAACATATATAAGCCATCGGGACTGACTTCCCACGATGTGATTTACAAGCTTCGAAAAATTCTCGGCATCAGGAAGCTGGGACATACGGGGACTCTGGATCCGCTGGCTACAGGTGTTCTGCCGGTATGTATCGGCAAGGCCACCAGGGTATGCGAGTACCTGGACGGCGATCTGAAAAAATACAGGTGCACCATGGTGCTGGGCATTGAAACAGATACTCAGGATGTTACCGGAGAAATAACAAGAACTGCTGACACATCCTGCATCAGACCAGACGATGTATATAAGGCTTTTGAAGGCTTCAGGGGATGGATAGAGCAGAAACCTCCCATGTACAGCGCAGTGCGTGTAAAGGGACGCAGGCTCTATGAGTATGCCAGGGCCGGTGAGGAAGTCGATGTGAAGACAAGGAAGATTTTCATCAGAAGTCTGGAAATCGAGGCTATTGACTTTGCTCATGACAGCAATTCCAAAAAGGTTACCTTCACCGTGGAATGCTCCAAAGGAACATATATAAGGACAATCTGTCAGGATGCCGGCGCGGCGCTTGGCTGCGGGGCAAGTCTGGAGAGTCTGGAAAGGCTGGCGAGCGGAAGGTTTACGGCTGAAGAAGCTGTAACGCTGGATGAGCTCAGGTCTGTGGCCGAGGCTGCAGGACTTTCACCGGAAAGAAAATTCGGCGAAGATATACCTGAGGTTTTTGAAAAATATGTAAAGGGCATAGATTATCCTCTTGACAGGTTCGGAGAAGCAGTAATGGCTCCAGAGACCGGCAGGAGGTTTATTGACGGATGGCACGTTGCCTATGGCGAGTGCATTTCTGTGACAGAACCAGATGCAGCCGCCGGAGAATGGAATGAAGACGGACGCAGAATGTACAGAATGTATGCACAGGACGAGGCAGCCCCCGGAGGAAAAGCTTTCCTGGGAGTTGCTTATCACAGTGACAAGTATAAAAAGCTTGTGGCAGACAAGGTATTTGCAAGGAGTGATGATTAATGGAAACATTTAATACTATAGAGGAAATAAAAAATATTCAGCCATGCTGCGTTGCTCTTGGAAATTTTGACGGAGTACACGCAGGACATCAGGCTCTGATAAGAGCAGCTGTGGAAAAGGCACATGAAAAAGGACTGAAGAGTGCCGTTTTCACCTTTTCCACCCTTCCTAAAAATCTGATTCCCGGCTCCAAACCGGTAAAGAATATCATTTATCAGGAAGAAAAGGCCGACCTAATCGAAAAACTGGGGGTTGACTATCTTTTCAATATTGAATTCACGAAGGAAATAATGACTACACCGCCGGAAGAATACGTAAAGAAGTTTCTGGTGGATATGTTCAATGCAAAGGAAGTTTTCTGCGGCTTCAATCACCGCTTCGGCTACAAGGCGGCAGGAAATGATGAAATGCTTAAGGAACTGGGACAGAAGTACGGCTTCGGTGTCAACCAGATTCCGCCTGTTATTATCGACGGCGATGTGGTAAGCTCCACACTTATACGCGGTCTCATCAAAGCCGGTGAAGTGGACGAGTGCCCTAAATATCTGGGCAGAAACTACGACATAGGCGGAGAAGTGGTTGTAGGCAACCGTCTGGGCAAGACTATCGGCTTTCCGACATCCAATATAATGATCGATGAGACCATGGTGACACCTCCAAACGGTGTATATGTGACATACTGCCTGTACAACGGTGTAAGATATCCGAGCGTGACCAACGTAGGAGTCAAACCGACCATCGGCACATTCAAGAAGAATATGGAGACTCACATCTTCAATTTTGACAAGGAACTTTACGGCAAATACATAAAGGTGGAGTTTGTCAAAATGACCAGAGACGAGGTGAAATTCAGCAGCGTTGAGGAGCTTTCAGCCCAGATAGCCAGAGACTGTCAGGAGGCCAGGGATTATCACGGTCTGTAATATATTGAATATTGATTTACAGACGGCAAGAGTATATAATTAGAGTGCATTTAATTAATAGATTGAGAAGGGCATATATTATGAGCAGTTTAATCAGAAAATTCAAGTCAATGGACATGCGTATCAAGGGCTTTTACGGCGCCAAGGCGCGCTGGTGGCTTAACTCAGTTCAGTACAGCAAGAACCATAGCACCGGATATTCCGAGGCAGAAAAAAAGTGGGCCTACAAGCATGGGTTTTTGCCTGAGATTGTTGAAAGATATGGAATAGACGACAGCAATGTGAAGGATTTCATCTCCGTTCACGATTACTGCTATATTTATCCGGTCAACGATATTTTCAGAAAATGGATAAAGGACAGAGTTACTACCAGAAAAGTACTTAAACCATATAAAGAATATTTACCTTATCAGTACTATCATCTCTACCTGAGAGATGGTGAAACCATGATAATCAAGCTGGGAGACTGCCCTGAGCAGTACGGCGATACCATGGATGATGTGCTGAATCTCATAAAGGAAAAAGGCAAGACCGCTCTAAGGAAGACAGCCGGTCTGTCCTGCGAAAAAATTGAATACAGAGACGGGGCATACTACTTTAACGGCGGTGAAATATCAGAAAAAAAGCTGGCCCAAAAGCTGCATGAGATGGCCAAAACCGGCATATACGTTCTCACCGAGTATGTTGACGTAGCGGCAGATTACAGAGCCGATAAGGAAACTGCCACAAGTCTCCTCAGACTTATGGTATATAACAAGTATGCGGACAATCCCAGAATAGGGCAGGCATATCTGCGTGTTTCACCACAGGAAGGAACTGTGGATATCGATGACATGGAGGAGCGTACAGGCGATAACGTTGAAGAATTCAGCGGTGACAGCGAAGACCAGAAAGAAATCAACTCCGACGACGGTGTTTACGAAAAGAACTTCATGGAGGACCAGACGGTTCTGCCTAAGAAGGGACAGCCTGCCAAGATAGCCCGCTTCTATTACTATCCGGTAGATGTGGAGACAGGAGAAATAGGACCGGGAAAACATCTTGACGAAAACAACCATATCGAGGAAGGTTTTGAGTTTACAGGAGCAGACGGCAAAAAGGTGGAGAAGATTCCGGGCTGGCAGAAGCTTAACGACACCATAATCGAAATCTGCAGATTCATACCGCAGATTGAGCTCATGGGAGTGGATATCCTCATCACCGAGGATGGCTTCAAGTTGGTGGACTTTTCCGATCAGCCGTACTATCCTCAGGTAATCGGATTCAATGATGAAATGACCGAATATTTCAGAATGAAGGTGGATCAGAAGTATGAACAGGCCAAGGACCCTCAGTTCAGAAAGAACAACTTCAGGAAAAAATCGGATACTTTCCTTTGGATAAGACTGGCCAAGCTTTTCTGCCCTCCTAACATGAGACCGCTCATCTACAAGTGGTGGTACGTAACCGTAAAGGATGACTTCTTCTCACACAACGGAGTTTCACTGAAGGACAAGATCTGGGCCTATAAGCACGGATTCCTTTCCTACAGACTGGAGCAGTACGGCATAACCAGGGAAAACTATACAAATTTCATCTCAGACTATGACTACAGATACCTGAGACATATAAACAATAAATACAGAGTATGGCTGGAGGACAAGATTACTGTAAAATATATCTGCAGCAATTACTCTCAGTTCTTCCCTAAATACTATTATCACGTTTCCGTCAGAAACGGCGAAAAGAGAATAATTCCTCTCATGGACCTGCCGGACTACTGTTCCAACGACCTGGAGTCAGTATTCGAGCTGGCAAAGCATGAAGGCGCGCTGGCCTGTAAGCCTCAGAGAGGTTCCCAGGGACAGGGCTTCTATAAGCTTTCATATCACGACGGCAAGTACTTCCTCAACCATGAGGAGGCTACCAGGGAGGATATCCTCAAGATTTTAGGTGACCCTGAGTCTCAGTACCTGATTACAGAGTACATACAGCAGCATCACGTTATAGACAACATCTATTCCGGCGCTGTAAATACTCTCAGAATCATCACATTTATGAGGGACGGCAAGACTCCGCAGATAGGAAATGCCTATATGAGAGTTGGCTCCAAAAAGACGGGAGCTGTTGACAACATGGGAGCCGGCGGCATGTTCGTCCAGGTTGATATGGAGACAGGACATTTCCATAACGGCAAGATTATTACAGAAAACAACATTCTGCCATGTGATCATCACCCTGATACAGGAGCTCTGCTGGAAGGAGATCTTCCTAACTGGGATATCATCAAGCAGGGGGTTATCGACCTCAATAAGGAAATGCCGCAGCTTGAATATCTGGGCTTCGACGTTGCCATCACAGAGGACGGTATGAAACTTCCGGAAATCAACCGTGCACCGGGATATCCTAAGATTGAGACCTTCCAGAGACCGACCATAGATTACCTTCTTTACAAGAAGTCTGTAAAGATGAAGAACAACAACATCAAAAAGACCAAGTGGTAAAGATTTTATTGACAATGGCCGGTGCCTGTGGTATCATAAATTGTTGAAATTATTACCTCTGCTGCGTTTTGACGCTACTCCGGCGCATAACCCGGCTGAGGCGAATGAAGAAAAGGAGAATTAAAAATGATTACTAAAGAAATGAAACAGCAGATCATCAAGGACTATCAGCTTAAAGAGGGAGACACAGGTTCCCCTGAAGTTCAGGTTGCCATTCTGACTTACAGAATCAACGACCTTAACGAACATCTGAAAGTTCATAAGAAAGACCACCACTCCAGAAGAGGTCTTTTAAAGATGGTAGGTCAGAGAAGAAACCTTCTTGCATACCTGAAGGAAAATGACTTAGAGAGATACAGAACTCTGATCGCACGTTTAGGATTAAGAAAATAACAGCAAAGCGGGGCGTATTATCCCCGCTTTCGTTATAATTAAAGAGAAAATTAACAGGAGGTAGTTGTTAATTATGTCAAGATTTGAAGATTACAGAGTATTCAGAACAGCTGTAGGAGGCAGACTCCTTGAGCTGGAAATCGGCAAGGTCTGCGAGCAGGCAAACGGTCAGGTAATGGTCAAGTACGGAGATACTGTTGTAAACGTAACAGCATGCGCATCCAAAGAGCCAAAGCCGGATATCGACTTTTTCCCGCTTTCTGTGGACTATGAAGAGAGAATGTACGCTGCCGGCAAGATTCCCGGCGGATTTATCAAGAGAGAAGGAAGACCAAGCGAGCATGCAATCCTGTCATCAAGACTTATCGACAGACCTATCCGCCCGCTTTTCCCGAAGGGTTACTATAACGATGTAGTAGTCGTAGCGACAGTTATGTCAGTTGACCTTGACTGCTCACCTGAAGTATGCGGTATGATCGGTTCATCCGTTGCACTGGCAACCTCGGACATTCCGTGGGACGGCCCGACAGGTTCAGTAGTAGTAGGCAGAGTTGACGGTCAGCTCATCATCAACCCTACTTTAGAGCAGAGAGAAAAATCCGACATGCACATGACAGTTTCCGGTACTAAGGATGCCATCATGATGGTTGAAGCCGGAGCCAACGAAGTGCCTGAGATGGAAATGCTGGATGCAATCCTTTTCGCTCACGAGGAAATCAAGAAAATCGTAGAGTTTATCGAAGAGGTTGTAAGAGAAGTGGGCAAGCCTAAGCAGGAAGTTGTACTCTACAAGCCGTCAGAAGAAATCGACGCTGCTGTAAGAGAATATGCATCTCCTAAGATGAGAGAGGCCATCCACACTGCGGACAAGCTTGAAAGACTGGAAAACATGGACGCTGTTGAAGTTGAGACCAAGGAGCACTTTGCGGAAATCTATCCGGAAGGAGCCAAGGACATCGACTCAGTCCTTTACAACATCACCAAGGAAACTGTAAGAACCATGATTCTGGACGAGGGAATACGTCCGGACAACAGAAAGCTGGACGAAATCAGACCTATCTGGTGTGAGACCGGAGTGCTGCCGAGAACTCACGGTACAGGTCTCTTCAAAAGAGGACAGACTCAGGTTATGTCAGTCTGCACACTGGCACCTGCCAGTGAAGCTCAGACCATCGACGGCATCACGGAGCAGACCTCAAAGAGATATATGCACCACTATAATTTCCCGGGCTATTCTGTAGGCGAAGCCAAGACATCACGTTCACCGGGACGTCGTGAAATCGGTCATGGCGCTCTGGCAGAAAGAGCTCTCATCCCGGTACTTCCGTCAGTTGAGGACTTCCCTTACGCCATCAGAGTGGTATCTGAGGTATTGTCATCCAACGGTTCAACCTCCATGGGTTCAACATGCGGTTCATGTCTGGCACTTATGGATGCCGGTGTTCCCCTTAAGAGACCTGTTGCAGGTATCGCTATGGGACTTATCGAGAGAGTGAAGGAGGACGGTTCATCAGAATTCGCAATCCTTTCAGATATCCAGGGCATGGAAGACTTCCTGGGCGACATGGACTTCAAGGTTACAGGTACTGAGGTGGGTGTAACAGCTATCCAGATGGATATCAAGGTTCACGGACTTTCCAGAGACATTCTTGAGAAAGCTCTCAACCAGGCCAAGGAAGGCAGAATGTATATCATGGGCAAGATGCTTGAGGAAATTCCTGCACCTCGTCCTGAGCTGTCAAAGTGGGCTCCTAGAGCTATCAGCATGACCATCGACCCGGATAAGATCAGAGTTGTTATCGGCAAGGGCGGAGAAACCATCAACGGACTCGTTGAAAAGTATGGTGTCAAGATTGACATCAACGATGACGGCCTTGTTTCCATCTACGGTACAGATGCTGCAATGACTGAAGCCTGCAAGAAAGAAATTGAAATCCTCACCAAGGATGTTGAAGTAGGCGAGGTTTACGAAGGCAAGGTAACCAGAATCCTGTCAACTGCCAAAGGCTCTGTAGGCGCATTCATCGAAATCCTGCCGGGCAAGGAAGGTCTGCTGCACATCTCCAAGATGGCAAAGGAAAGAGTTGAAAAGGTAGAGGACGTTATGAACGTAGGTGACACCGTAAAGGTTAAGGTTACCGAGATTGACGCACAGAACAGAATCAATCTTTCAAGAAAAGAACTGCTGTAGTAGACTTAATACACAGTCTGAATCATAATGTTATAGTTAAGGGCGGTCAGTAATGACCGCCCTGATTTTTACTGATACCCGTCTGCCTCCGGGTATTCGTTTTTATAGGTTCATAAAAAGTCTGTAGGCATCGCGTGTGGCTTCCATTATTGACTGATGGTGGTCGCCGCGGCAGTCGCCCAGTACATCGTACCTGATGTGATTTTCATCCATCCATTCTATTAAATTCTGATTGGCGGGACGGAAGCCTGAGGCCAGGATAACTGCATCTGCAGGTATTTTAACAGTTTCTTCGCCCTGCTTTGCCTCTACATACGTGTCATATATGCAGACTGCCTTCGTATCCGGCATCATATTGATCGGATAGCGTCTGAGTTCTTTCATTGTTATCCATCTTTTTGCACCGAGATCTTTACCCAGCTTCGGAAGGGTGTCAACAACCGTAAATTTACCTGAAAATCTCAACTGCTCCTCCATATCTTGAGGATTAAATATATCCAGAAACTCAATGCTGTCTTTCATCAGCTTCTGACTTTCAAGAAGAAAATGAGCAATTTCAAGTCCGCTTGCACCTCCGCCGATCATACAGATATTTTTTCTCATAAGAGATTTGAGCTGCTGCTGATCCATATCGCAAACCTGCTTTAAAGTGAAAACGTGCGATTTTTCAACTCCGGGGATTGGAGGAATTACCGCTTCGGTACCGCAGCACATTATTACCCTGTCAGGGTTAAAACTGCGGATATATTCACCACTTGCAGGTGTGCTGAAAATAATTTTTGCACCGGCTTTTGCGGCATCATCACCCATAGCCTGTATATTCCACGAAATCGTTTCTTTATGTGGTGCTTTGGCAGCATAGTTCATATTTCCGCCCAGCCGGTCATCCTTGGTAATGACGGTTACATTATGGCCTGCCTCAGCAAAGTACTTTGCTGCTGTAAGTCCGGATGGACCGGTACCTATTATAAGAATTTTCTCTTTAGCGCGTTCTTTTTGTTCTTTGGATTGCCGGATTCTATCGGAAAATTCTTTTTCATGACCGACTGCCGGGTTAAATATGCATGTTGCAGGTATGCACCGGAGTACGTTTTCTATACAGCCTCTGTTGCAGCCTATGCACTTCTTGTAACTATCGCCTTTCTTGATTCTGCTTATAAATTCAGGTTCTATAAGGAAGGCCCTGGCGCACCCTACAAAATCAGCCAGATTTTCTGACAAAATCTCCTCTGCAGTTTCCGGGCTGTTGATGCGGTTACATGCAATAACCGGCACTTTGACAACATGCCTGATGGCAGAGGCAAGAAACGCAAAGCCTCCCGGCGGCAGATGGTAAGAAATCTGAGGAATTCCTGCTTCGTGCCATCCTCCTGTCACGTTGAAAGCGTCCACATAAGGCTCTGCCATCCTGGCAAAGTACTGCATGTCGCCAAGAGTGTAACCGCCGAGCATATCACTGCCTGATATTCTGATGATTACAGCCTGGTCGGGGCCTACTGCCTCTCGTACGGCTTTAACCACATTAAGTGGGAAGCGGCATCTGTTTTCAAGACTTCCTCCGTATTCGTCCTCTCTCAGGTTGGTAAGAGATGAAAAGAATTCTGAAAGCAAATACCCTGCACTTGCAGATATCTCTATTACATCAACACCGCATTCCTTCAGAATACGGGCTGTTTTTCTGTAGATTTCGTACAGGTCCTCTATATCTCCTGCAGTAAGTGCCCTTGGCATGGTTTTATAAATAGGAGACGGTACTGGAGACGGAGCCAGAGGCATGGTATCCTTATTTACTTTTCTGTTGCCATATACGTTGCGGCCTGCATGATACATCTGTATAGCCAGTTTACCGCCGCCTGCATGTACTGCGTCTGCCATGGCACGAATGTCAGAACGGCTTTCATCACTTATAACGTGCATATCGTTATTTACGCCGTCTTCATGGACACCCATGCATGCTGTTACCAGTGATGCACCGTTCTTAACACGTTCTGCAAGCAGCTCTGTCTCCGCAGCCATGGACAGGCCTGTGTGCATTACTGTCATGATAATCCTGTGGTCAAGTTCCACATTTCCGATTTTACCTTTGGTGAATGTCAACGGGTATTTTTCTTTATAATTCATTTTATCCCTCCTTTCGAAGAACATAGTAAAAATTTTAGAAGAAAACCGCGTCACTTGTCAAGAAAAAATTTGGATTATTCGGACCAGGCGATTTTCGGTCTGGCTTTCGGTCTGGCTTTTCCACAAATTATGCTCAAAAAATGCGATTTGATGGGAAAAAACCTGCTCTTTCAGTCAATTTTCGTCAGAATTTAACCCATAAATTACATTAAACTCCAAAATTCTCCCATCAATTCGCTGTTTTATATGATTTTTTGTGGAGTGGGTCCACCAATAGAAAGATATGAGTAAAAAAATACCTTTAAAGTATTGACGATATAATATAAATAATGGTAGAATTTACTTAGAAAGGGAGACGGAGATTAATGGGATTTTATGAAATCACACAGACCAATCTGGAAAAAGAGAAGATTTTACTGTTAGAGACGCAGCATGAACTGAATAATCTGCCTAAAGGCACTCTGCAGAGAAGGGTTAGACAAGGCAGATCGGAATACTATACGCGAATAGATGGTACCCAGACTTACATACCCAAGAACCAGTATAATCTGGTCAACAATCTCAAGCGCAGGCGGGTGCTGGAGACGGCAGAGAGCATAGCAAAAGGAAACATCAAGGCCATGGAACGCTTGTTGAAGGAATACGAGCCTATAAACTTTGATGAAATAGAAAGAAATCTGCCCCAGGCGTACAGAGGCCTTGAGCCGGTCACACCTGAGTTTGCACCGGGCGAAAAAATATATTTTGGAAGAGAAGGACAGCATTTCACCCAGTCGGAGAACCCATACATGAGAGAAAAGCTGGTTAACTCCACATATTTCGGACTAAAAACAAGGTCAAAAAGTGAGGCAATTCTTGCAGAAACCATTTACCGTTCGGGTTTTTCGGTGTATTATGAGAAGAAGATAATATTGTATGACGAGTTCGGAAATAAAAAGATAGCTTATCTGGATTTCGTAATTCCATTAACTCCGTATTATGAAATAGGCCTGGAACATAACGGACTGCTGGACGATGACGCGTATTTTCAGCGGAATATGGAAAAGCTCAGGCTCTACCATATGAACGGAATTTACCAGCCTAAGAATCTTATAATAACAGCTGACAAGCCCGGAGGTGGGCTGGACAACGAATACATAGAGTGTCTGGTACAGAATTACCTTACAGGACTGGCTGAAATGGTATCCGAAGCGGGGCTGACTTTTAAGTTCCGGACAGACTGCGAGAATACAAATAAAAAAAATAATAAATGGTGATAAAAGATGTTGCTGGATAATTTCGTTATTTCTGTAGAAGCCGTCGCACCAATGTTTTTAGTAATGGCGGCGGGAGTATTAGTAAGAAGAAAAGGTTTTATAAATGAGCAGGAGGTAAAGAGGGTAAACCGGCTGATATTTGTGGTACTTTTCCCTTGCCTCATGTTCAGCAATCTTTACGGAAAGGAGCTGTCGGATGCCTTCAATCCAAGGCTCGCAGCTTTTGCGGTGGGCATGCTTGCTGCAATATACCTGGTCACAGTAATTTTTGTACTCAAGGTGGAAAAAAATCAGAAGAGCCGCGGAGCCATGATTCAGGCAATATACAGAAGCAATTTTGTAATAATGGGCATCCCTATAGTTGCGAATATTTTCGGAAGTGATAACCTTGCCATGACATCGGTGATGATTACAATAATAGTGCCGATATTCAACATTCTGGCGGTGGTGACTCTGGAGATTTTCAGAGGAGGCAGACCAAGCCTGCTGCATGTAATCGCCGGTATACTGAAAAACCCAATGATTATAGGTGCAGTGCTGGGCATGCTGGCGGTGGCTCTGAATATCAAGCTGCCGGATTTCGCAGAGAATACTGTGGGCATGCTGGCGGATGCGGCTACACCTATGGCGCTGCTGATTTTGGGAGCATCATTTGACATAAAGAGCGTGGAAAAAGTAAAGAGAAACCTTATAATCTGCGTTACAGGAAGACTCGTTGTGGTACCTCTTATTGCGCTTACCTGCGGAGTTATGGCAGGTTTCAGAGATGTGGCACTGGTGACCCTGGTAGCCATATTTGCAGCACCTTCGGCAGTATCATCTTTCACCATGGCACAGCAGATGGACAGCGACGGAGAGCTGGCAGGAGCCTGCGTAATCTTCTCCTCGATGTTTTCATGCCTGACTATGTTCTGCTGGATTTTTGTGCTGAAGAGCCTTGGACTTTTTTAGGACAGTCCGTAGTACCCCAGCAGGAAAGTAGCCACTGCAGGGATAACAGCAAGAGAGAACAAAGTTGTGATAGCTACCATTTCCGCAGCAATCAGAGAATCACGGTTCTGCTCGCTGGTAACAGGAACCACTGCAACGGCAACAGGGAAAGACGCTGCGAAAATCAGGCATACCTTGACGGAAACATCCAAAGGCAGCCAGTTAACCAAAAGGAAAGTCAGAACAGGAAGCAGGAGCATTTTGAGAAGTGAAATGCCCAGAAGCTTTCTGTTTTTTAATACCTCTCTGAAATCGCAGTCGCCCAGCTGCATTCCCACTATGAGCATGGAAAGGGGTGTGGTGGCATCGCCTATCATATCAACACAATCGAATATGACTGTAGGCAGCTTGAGACCGGCAAAGAGCATGAAAATGCTGACTATAGCAGCGAGGGCATTAATATTCTTAAATGAATTGAGGAAATCTCTGAAGTCCAGCCTGCCGCCGGAAGCCCCCAGATTAACCAGGAGAATTCCGAAAGTGTAAATATAAAGATTCAGTACCACGTTGTGAATTACCATGAGATACAGGATTCCGGAACCGAAGATTGCAAGGGTGATGGGGAATCCGATGAACCCGCTGTTTATGGATCCGAAGGCATATGTATATACTCCCACGTTAGAGGAAGGTTCAACCTTTATTATTTTTGAGGAAAGCACCCAGCCCAGAAGTGCAGAGACTGCGAAGAACACCGCACCGCCGGCCAGTGTAAGAAGGCTCAGGCTCAATGTATCATCCTGAAGATCATTGGAAGTAATTGATGCGACAATCATGCAGGGGCAGGTCACACGGATGAGAATCCCTACCAGGTACTTGTTGGCCGCCATAGGCATTACATCCACTTTATTGGCCACAAAACCGACACCTATAATTAAAAATATTGATAAGATTTTTCCAAAAACTAGTTCCATATCATTTAAGTCCTTTCTGCCTTGAGGCAATATCTGCATTATACAAGAAAAGCCTTGACTTTTCAAGGGTTTAGAGTATAATATTATTTGCACTTGGTTTAGTATTTCTAAACAAAAAGTTTATTATTCCAAAACGGGTGCAGGGAGGCATTAAGATGGACATCGGTTCCAAAATAAGAGAACTAAGAATATTAAACGGGCTTACTCAGGAGGAACTGGCGGACAGGAGCGAGCTTTCCAAGGGCTTCATATCCCAGCTGGAAAACGACGTCACGTCGCCGTCAATATCAACTCTGGAAGATATTCTCCAGTGCCTTGGCATGACCATCAGCGAGTTCTTTTCGCAGGACGATGAACCTCCTCAGACAGTCTTCGGCGAAGAAGACTATTTCGAAAAAATAGATGAAGAACTGGGAAACACCACCCACTGGATAATCCCAAATGCACAGAAGAACATAATGGAGC
Organism: Anaerovoracaceae bacterium; assembly: GCA_051883095.1. GTDB lineage: Bacteria > Bacillota > Clostridia > Peptostreptococcales > Anaerovoracaceae > SUG1106. Next base: position 2,975 of record JBJETB010000023.1, on the reverse strand, counting down.
CTATCAGACTTTCACTCAGGGCAGGCGGAAGCACATATCCGGATAACCCTCACGAGGGTGAGGAGTTCGGCTACGTCCTCAAAGGAGAAATAGTCATAGTACTGGGCAAGGAAAGATACAAGGCCAAGGCGGGAGAATCCTTTTATTACACGCCGGACCGCAAACATTACATCACCTCAAAGAAAGGAGCAGAGATTCTCTGGGTCAGCGCACCACCGAGTTTCTAAACAGCAAATATGGCATTAATTGAATTAATTGACATTTCAAAATCCTTTGACGGCGAGCTGGTTCTCGACGAATTCAATTTAAAAATAAAGGAAAACGAATTTATAACGCTGCTGGGACCATCGGGATGCGGCAAGACCACCACACTGAGAATTCTCGGCGGCTTTGAGACACCTGATACAGGTCGCGTAATGTTTCAGGGAGAGGACATAACCAATCTGGCACCTAACAAGCGCCAGTTAAACACGGTATTCCAGAAATACGCTCTTTTCCCTCATATGAATATAGCCGAAAACATAGCTTTCGGCCTTAAAATCAGCGGCAAGAGCAAGGACTATATAAACGATAAAATAAAGTACGCACTGAAGCTTGTAAACCTTTCGGGTTATGAAAAGCGCTCAGTGGACTCTCTTTCCGGAGGTCAGCAGCAGAGAATAGCCATCGCCAGGGCCATAGTTAATGAGCCCAGAGTGCTGCTTCTCGACGAGCCTCTGGGGGCACTGGACCTTAAGCTGAGACAGGAGATGCAGTACGAGCTCATCCGTCTCAAGAATGAGCTTGGAATCACCTTCCTATATGTTACCCACGACCAGGAGGAAGCTCTGACCATGTCCGACAAGGTGGTGGTAATGAATCAGGGCTATATCCAGCAGATGGGAACACCGGAGGAAATATACAACGAGCCTGAAAACGCTTTCGTGGCTGACTTTATCGGCGACAGCAACATCATTGACGGTGTAATGCTGGAGGACAGAGTAGTAAAAATATGCGGAGCTGTTTTCCCGTGCATAGACGAGGGTTTCGGCAGAAACAAGCCTGTGGATGTGGTAATCAGACCGGAAGATATTATAATAGGAAAGCCGGGTCAGGGCATTATGGACGGCGTGGTTACGTCAAACGTGTTTATCGGCGTTCATTACGAGATGTGCATAGAGGCCGGCGGTTTCGAGTGGCTGGCGCAGAACACCACCAGCTACCCTGTGGGCACCAGAGTTTCCATAGGAGTCACCCCGGAAAACATTCAGATCATGCACAAGCCGCAGTCTGAAGACGAGGAGGCGATTTCTCTCGATGAGTAATATTTCCATGAACGGAAACCTTAAAAGAGTGTTTTCGGGGCCTTTTCTGGCTTTCATACTCTGCGGCACACTGGTTCCCCTGGGAGTAATAGCATTTTACGGCTTTACAGACAGAAGCGGAGCCTTCACCCTTGATAACGTAATGGCCATAGCAACTGGTAATCATGCTCAGGCTCTGGGGCTTTCTCTGGGTCTGGCTTTCATCAGTACGGCCATCTGCCTTCTGCTGGCATTTCCTCTTGGTCTTATACTCAAGGATAGCAAGCTGGGAAAGAAGGGGTTCATGGTGTTCGTATTCATACTGCCTATGTGGATGAATTTCCTGCTGAGGACCATGGCATGGCAGGTGCTGCTGGAGAGAAACGGCATCATCAATATAGTGCTGAAAGCGCTGGGACTGCCTTTGCTGGATATTATAAACACTCCGGCGGCAGTGGTGCTGGGCATGGTCTACGATTATCTGCCTTTCATGGTGCTGCCTATATACAATGCACTTATAAAAATCGACAACAGCCTGATTGAAGCGGCTTACGATCTTGGAGCAGACAAGGGTCTGGTACTCAGAAAGGTGCTTATACCTCTCTCGGTGCCGGGAATCGTCAGCGGCATAACCATGGTGTTCGTGCCGTCACTGACCACATTTGCCATTTCCACCATGCTGGGCGGAGGCAAGGTAAACCTTATAGGAAACATTATCGAACAGGAATTTACCGTAAGCTCCAACTGGAATCTGGGAGCGGGGCTCTCTCTGGTCATGATGGTATTTATCATCATCAGCATGGCCCTAATTGAAAAATTCGACAGAGAAGGGGAGGGAAACATGATATGACGGCAAAAAACCGACGCACCGGCGCTGCAGCCTTTGCATCCTTGGGAAAGGGTCTGTATCTGGCTCTCATACTCCTCTTTTTATACCTGCCAATCTTCACACTCATGGTGCTTTCCTTTAACGAAGGCAAGACCATGTCACGATGGACGGGTTTTTCCCTGAGATGGTATCAGGAAATGTTCGCCAGCAAAACCATCATGGATGCTCTGGGGAACACTCTTACCATAGCTTTCTGGGCGGCGACCATTGCAACAATTGTGGGACTTCTGGCCTGCATAGGCATGAGCGCCATGAAGGAAAGAAGCAGGCTGGTGCTCATGGGCATCAACAATATACCGCTGCTCAACGCAGACATCGTGACAGGTATCTCCATCATGATGACATTCATAGTTTGCGGCATATCTCTCAACTACGGGACAGTGCTTTTCAGCCACATTACCTTCTGCATACCTTATGTGATACTGTCGGTGATGCCTAAATTCAAACAGCTGGAAAGCCACACCTACGAGGCGGCTCTGGACCTGGGAGCATCGCCCATTTACGCCTTTTTCAAGGTGGTAATGCCGGACATCATGCCGGGAGTGGTATCGGGATTTCTGCTTTCCTTTACCATGTCCGTAGACGACTTTGTAATAACTCACTTTACCAGAGGAGCAGGCATAAACACGCTTTCCACCCTGATCTACAGTCAGGTGAAGGTGGGAATCAGACCTACCCTTTATGCGTTGTCTACTGTGATTTTTGTACTGGTTCTTGTAATTCTGGTTATAGTAAATGTATTAAGCAACAGAAAGCTAACTATATAAAAGTCAAGTGAAATTCGAGAATTTGCATAAAGTCAT